>NZ_MLJJ01000026.1 GCF_002095575.1 Pantoea septica
ATTTCAGGCCACAAAAAAACGCCTCAGATCCTCTCTTTATCGCCTTTTTTATTCTTCCTCTCCTGTTTGCCATTTAAAGTTGAAAGATTTTCATAAATCGCATGAAGACTCGACATCATCGGGACGCCAGGCTATTGTTGGGCATCTGGATGTCTAAACGTGTATACGGTTGTAAAGAGGAAAGTCCCACATGCCAATCAGGGTTCCCGACGAATTACCGGCAGTAAATTTCTTGCGTGATGAGAACGTCTTCGTCATGACCTCATCGCGCGCCAGTGTTCAGGAAATCCGTCCGTTGAAAGTCCTGGTACTCAATCTGATGCCGAAAAAGATTGAGACGGAAAACCAGTTCCTGCGTCTGTTGTCCAACTCGCCTTTACAGATCGATATTCAGCTGCTGCGCATTGACAGCCGTGAATCGCGTAATACGCCGACAGAACATCTCAACAACTTCTACTGCAATTTTGACGATATCCAGCACGATAACTTCGACGGGCTGATCGTCACCGGCGCGCCGCTGGGCCTGGTCGATTTCAACGACGTCGCCTACTGGCCGCAGATCCAGCGCGTGCTGCACTGGGCGAAAGAGCACGTTACCTCGACGCTCTTTGTCTGCTGGGCGGTGCAGGCAGCGCTTAATATTCTCTACGGCATCCCGAAACAGACCCGGCAAAACAAACTGTCGGGCGTTTATGAACATCAAATTTTGCATCCGCACGCGCTGCTGACGCGCGGTTTTGACGACAACTTTCTGGCGCCCCATTCGCGCTACGCCGATTTCCCGACGCAGCTCATCACCGATTACACCGATCTGGAGCTATTCGCCGAATCTGAACAGACCGGCGCCTATCTGATGGCCAGCAAAGACAAGCGTCTGGTCTTCGTCACCGGCCATCCTGAATATGACGCGTTGACCCTGTCAGGCGAATACCATCGGGACTACGAGGCGGGCCTGCAGCCGGAGCTACCGTTCAACTACTTCCCGCAGGACAACCCGGAGCTGCCGCCACGCGCCACCTGGCGCAGTCATGGCAATCTGTTGTTTTCTAACTGGCTGAATTACTATGTTTACCAGATTACGCCATTCGATCTGCGCCGCATGAATCCCACGCTCGAATAATCATTTTCCTCGTTTGTCCTTACCGTGCCAGCTGCAAAGCTGTCACGGTTTTTTTATACCCGCCTCATTTCGAAAACGACTCTCTTTAGATAAAAAACTTTAATTTATTTTTAATCATATGGTTAGTTGAACATTTTACTAAAAATGGAAATAGTTTTTGATTTTGAAAATGGCGAGTATATGCTTGGATCCTGTAGCTCAAAAATTATCCTTTAACCGGATCGCTATAACAGGATCCGATCGGCGACAGGAGCGATCTCGCATGACCGACACGATAATTCATAGCGATCTTACCTTCACACAACCCTTCTCCCATGCGGAAAAGCAGCTGCTAACTCCAGAGGCTCAGCAGTTTTTGCTCGAGCTTGTCACTCATTTCTCCGCTGAGCGCGAAAGGCTGCTTGTGCTCAGGCAGCGGCGGCAGCAGCGTTATGACGCCGGCCAGCTTCCCGATTTCGATATGGAAACTGCTTCCATTCGTGAAAGTGCATGGCGTATCGGCACCATACCTGATGACCTGTTGGACAGGCGCGTGGAAATCACCGGTCCGCCGGAACGCAAAATGGTCATTAACGCCCTGAACGCTAACGTGAAGGTCTATATGGCGGATTTTGAAGATTCGCTGACGCCGCAGTGGGACAAGCTGATGGAGGGGCAGCAAACCCTGTGTGAGGCGGTGAAAGGGACGCTCAGCTTTACCAGCGAAAGCGGGAAGATCTACCAGCTGCGCGCCGCTCCTGCGGTGCTTATGTGTCGCGTACGCGGTCTGCATCTGGATGAAAAACATGTGCAGTGGCAGGGCAAAGCGATCCCCGGCGGATTATTCGATTTTGCCCTCTACTTTTTCCACAACGTTTCTGCGCTGCTCAGCAAAGGCAGCGGGCCTTACTTCTATCTGCCGAAAAGCGAAAGCTGGCAGGAAGCAGCATGGTGGCGCGAGATCTTTTGCTTCGCTGAAGATCGCTTCCAGCTCCCGCGCGGCACCATTAAAGTCACGGTACTGATCGAAACCCTGCCAGCGGTATTCCAGATGGATGAAATCCTGTGGAACCTGCGCGACCATATTGTCGGCCTTAACTGCGGCCGCTGGGATTACATCTTCAGCTATATCAAAACGCTGCGTCAGCATGGCGACCGTATCCTGCCCGATCGCCAGTCGATCACTATGGCGCAGCCTTTCCTGGATGCTTATTCGCGACTGCTGGTGAAAACCTGCCATCGTCGCGGTGCGTTTGCGATGGGCGGTATGTCGGCCTTGATCCCAGCCAAAGAGCGCGCGCGCAATGAATGGGTACTGCAGCGCGTGCGCGAGGATAAACAGCGTGAAGCGGATAACGGTCACGACGGCACCTGGATAGCCCATCCCGGACTGGCTGATACGGCAATGGCCGTCTTTGACGCCGCACTCGACGAGCGGCAAAACCAGCTCGACGTGCTGCGCGAAAACGATGCGCCTGTCGACGCCGCACAGCTGCTGGCACCCTGCGCAGGCGAACGCACCGAAGCCGGTATGCGCGCGAATATCCGCGTCGCGCTGCGTTATCTGGAAGCCTGGCTGGGTGGCAACGGCTGCGTGCCGATCGACGGTCTGATGGAGGATGCCGCCACGGCGGAAATTGCGCGCACCTCCATCTGGCAGTGGATCCATCATCAGCAAACCCTGAGCGACGGTCAGCCCGTCAGCGCAGAAAGCTTTCTGCGCATGCTGGATGAAGAACGATGCCAGCTCAACGATGCGCGTTACGACGACGCGGCGCGGCTAATGGCGCAAATCACCACTGAAGACGAACTGGTTTCATTTCTTACTCTGCCGGGCTATCGCCTGATCCCCTGAAAAAGGAGCCGTTGCCATGACTCGTACCCAACAGATTCAGCAGCTTGAACAAGCCTGGCGTGCACCGCGCTGGGAAGGCATCACGCGTCCCTACAGCGCTGAAGAGGTCGTTAAACTGCGCGGCTCGGTGAATCCGGCCTGCACGCTGGCGCAGCGCGGCGCGGAAAAGCTCTGGACGCTGCTCAACGGCGCAGCGCGCAAAGGCTACATTAACAGCCTCGGCGCCCTCACCGGTGGCCAGGCGTTGCAGCAGGCGAAAGCGGGCATTGAAGCGATCTACCTTTCCGGCTGGCAGGTGGCGGCGGATGCCAATCTTGCCGGGCAGATGTATCCCGATCAGTCGCTCTATCCTGTGAATTCGGTGCCGGAAGTAGTACAGCGCATCAACCAGACTTTTCAGCGCGCCGATCAGATTCAGTGGGCGAACGGCGCTGAACCGGGCGATGAGGAGTACATTGACTATTTCCTGCCGATTGTCGCTGATGCCGAAGCGGGATTTGGCGGGGTGCTCAACGCTTTCGAGCTGATGAAAGCGATGATTAGCGCCGGTGCCGCAGCGGTACATTTCGAAGATCAGCTGGCGGCGGTGAAAAAGTGCGGCCATATGGGCGGAAAGGTGCTGGTGCCGACGCAGGAAGCGATACAGAAACTGGTGGCGGCACGGCTGGCAGCTGACGTGATGGATGTGCCGACCATCCTGTTAGCGCGCACCGACGCCGATGCGGCCGATCTGATTACTTCCGATTGTGACGAGTATGACCGGCCTTTTATTCGCGGCGATCGCACGGCAGAAGGCTTCTTTCGCACGCACGCGGGCATTGAGCAGGCGATCAGCCGCGGGCTGGCCTATGCGCCCTACGCTGATGTGCTGTGGTGCGAAACCTCGACGCCGGATCTGGCGCTGGCGCAGCGCTTCGCCACAGCCATTCACGCACGCTATCCCGGCAAGCTGCTGGCCTATAACTGCTCGCCCTCCTTTAACTGGAAAAAGAACCTCGACGATCGCGCCATTGCAGGGTTTCAGCAGGCGCTGAGCGAGATGGGCTATCGCTTCCAGTTCATCACCCTGGCGGGCATTCACAGCATGTGGTTCAACATGTTCGACCTGGCGCACGCCTATGCCCAGGGAGAGGGCATGCGCCACTATGTGGAAAAAGTGCAGCAGCCGGAATTTGCGGCGCGTGATAAAGGCTACAGCTTCTCATCCCATCAGCAGGAGGTAGGGACGGGCTACTTCGATCGCGTCACCACTCTGATCCAGGGCGGCCATTCGTCAGTGACGGCGCTGACCGGCTCGACCGAACAGCACCAGTTTTAACCTCATATCAGATTGCCTGCCCTGCGCGTTAGGGCAGGCTTCTGTTGGGAGCTGCCTGTGCCACCACGCGAATCCTTAATTGCTCATACCATCCTGCAGGGCTTTGACGCGCAGTATGGCCGCTTTCTTGATATTACCGCCGGCGCGCAGCAGCGCTTTGAACAGGCGGACTGGCAGGCGGTACAGCAGGCGATGAAAACGCGCATCCGCCTTTACGATAGCCACGTCGCGCTGGTGGTGGATCAGCTGCGCATCCTCAACGACGCGGCGCACTGGGACGATGCGTTCTGGCTACAGGTCAAACAGGATTATGAAGCGCTGCTGCCGGACTATCCGCGCGCGGAAATAGCCGAAAGCTTTTTCAATTCAGTCTACTGCCGTTTGCATGGGCATACCCACCTGCAGCCGAAGCGGCTGTTCATCTTCTCGGCCCAGCAGCGCGCCGCGCAGCCTGCACGACCGCTGGCGCGCCGCTACCAGCCGCAGCGCGGCTGGCAGGCGATGCTGGAGCAGGTGCTGAGCGATACCACGCTGACGCTGCCCTGGCAGGACCGCGCGCGCGACGCCGGCTATATTCTGCGCCATCTGCAACAGCATTTCAGGCTAGATGGCGGCTGGCTGGAGGTGGCCAGCGAGCTCTTTTTCCGTAATAAAACCGCCTGGATTGTGGCGCGTTTGCACCTGCCGCACGCCATTTTTCCCTGCCTGCTACCGGTTCAGCGCACCGCCCGGGGCGAGCTGTGGATCGATACCTGCCTGACGGATGCCAACGACGCCAGCATCGTGTTCGGCTTCGCCCGCGCCTATTTTATGGTATACGCGCCGGTGCCCGCTGCGCTGGTGGCCTGGCTTCAGCCGATTCTGCCAGGCAAAACGCTCTCTGAACGCTATATGGCGATCGGCTGCCAGAAGCACGGCAAAACCGAAAGCTATCGCGACTATCTGCATGCGCTGGCGCGCAGCGACGCGGCATTCGAAATCGCGCCCGGCGTGCGCGGCATGGTGATGCTGGTCTTTACGCTGCCCGGTTTCGATCGCGTCTTCAAAGTGATCCGCGATCGCTTTGCGCCGCAGAAAGAGGTGACGGAGGCGCAGGTGCGCGCCTGTTATCAGCAGGTCAAAGAGCACGACCGCGTCGGACGCATGGCGGACACGCTGGAGTTCGAGCAGTTTGCGCTACCGCTGGCGCGTATCCCGCCTGCGCTGATGGCGGAGTTCCAGGCCAGCATTGCCACGAAGATGCATATCGACGGCGACCGCCTGATTATCCGCCATCTGTGGCTGGAACGGCGTATGCAGCCGCTTAACCTCTATCTGGCGCAGGCGAACAGCGAAGAGCGGCGGCACGCGGTTGAGGAGTATGGCAACGCCATCAAACAGCTGGCGGCGGCCAATATTTTTCCTGGTGATATGCTGTTTAAAAACTTTGGCATGACGCGGCACGGACGCGTGGTGTTTTACGACTACGATGAAATCCGGCCGATGGATGAGCTGCACTTTCGCGACGTGCCGCAGGCGCGCTACGACGAAGATGAACTGAGCGCCGAACCCTGGTACAGCGTCGGCCCGGACGACGTCTTCCCTGAAACCTTTCGCTATGCGCTGTGCAGCGAAGCCGCTACCGGCGCGCTGCTGCAACAGCTGCATCCTGAACTCTTCGATGCGGGCTGGTGGCGTGCACAGCAGCAGCGCATCCGGCAGGGGCATGTGGAAGAGGTGATTGCCTGGCGCCAGGCGCAGCGCTTCAGCGTGCGGTACGCCCGCGCGCTGGCTTAGCGGCCGCTGTAGGCTAGCGTCACCTGACGCGCCTCGCGGATCACCAGCGCGCCCAGTTCGGTTATGCGATCGTCCGTCATGCGCGCGATTGGCCCCGATATCGACAGGGCGGCAAAGGGCTCGCCGTGCTCGTCGTAGATTGGCGCGGCGACGCAGCGCAGTCCCAGCGCATGTTCCTCATCGTCAAAGGCGAAACCGCCTTTGCGCACCTGCGCCAGATTGGCCTTCAGGCTCTGCGGCGACATCAGGGTATTGGGCGTGTAGTAATGCAGTCCTTTCTGATGCAGCAGCGCGGTGACCTGCTCATCGCTCAGGTGCGCCAGAAAAGCCTTGCCCGCGCCAGAGGCGTGCATCGGCAGCTTGCCGCCGATCGGCGCCGACATGCGCATTAGCTGAGTGCACTGCACCTGATCGATGATCACCGCCTGATAATCGCTGAGATCCAGCACGGCCAGATTGACCGTTTCGCCAGAGGTTTCCATTAGCGTGCGCAGCACGGGATGAACCAGCGCCAGCAGATTTCGGCTCTGCAAAAAACTGCTGCCGACCACAAAGGCGTGCGCGCCAATGGTCCACAGCCCGAGATCCCCCGTCTGATGCACGAAGCCTTGCTGCTGCATCGTCGTCAGCAAACGGTGCGTGGTGGAGTTAGGCAAGCCAGCCTGCTGCGCCAGTTCGGTCAGCGCCACGCTGCCGTGGGAGTCGGCGATCAGCTCCAGCAGATGCAGGCCGCGTTGCAGAGACTGCACCTGACCGCTGGCCGGCGGCGCGGCGGGGGTGCCGCGCGGTTTTTTGCCGCGTTTAGCGGGAACGGGCGTAACCATTGAGGTATCTCCTTGCGCAAAGTGGAAATCATTTTCAGCTTAATTGCGCAATTTGCAAACCCATGCGTTCTGGTCCGATCTGTTACGCGGTCTGCCTGAAAATGTCTCACCTGCTGCGGCTTTCTCCCTTGCGTAAGTTATGACAGTATGAGGCGCTGGCGTTTTAGCCAGCATATTGAGCTAAACGAGGCAAGAGTGAGCAACAGAATCGAAGCGCTGCATCAGCAGCTCGCGCAACGCATCATGGTGCTGGACGGCGGCATGGGCACGATGATCCAGAGCTACAGGCTGGAGGAGCAGGATTTTCGCGGCAGCCGCTTCGGCGACTGGCCCTGCGATCTCAAAGGCAACAACGATCTGCTGGTGCTCAGCAAGCCGGAAGTGATCCGCGAGATCCACCACGCCTATCTGGAAGCGGGCGCCGATATTCTGGAAACCAATACCTTTAACGCCACCACCATTGCGATGGCGGATTACCAGATGGAAGCGCTGTCGGCGGAGATCAACTTCGAGGCCGCCCGGCTGGCGCGCGCCTGCTGCGACGAATGGACGGCGAAAACCCCGCATCGTCCGCGCTACGTCGCCGGCGTGCTCGGCCCGACCAACCGCACCTGCTCGATCTCGCCGGACGTCAACGATCCCGCTTACCGCAACGTCACCTTTAATCAGCTGGTGGAGGCGTATCGCGAATCGACGCGCGCGCTGGTCGAAGGCGGCGCCGATATCATCATGATCGAAACGGTATTCGACACGCTGAACGCCAAAGCGGCGATTTTCGCGGTGCAGACCGAGATGGAAGCGCTGGGCGTCAACCTGCCGCTAATGATCTCCGGCACCATTACCGACGCCTCTGGCCGTACGCTCTCCGGCCAGACCACGGAAGCTTTCTATAACTCGCTGCGCCACGCCGAACCGCTGTCGTTCGGCCTCAACTGTGCGCTCGGGCCGGACGAGCTGCGTCAGTACGTGGCGGAGATGTCGCGCATCGCCGAGTGCTATGTCACCGCGCACCCGAACGCCGGACTGCCCAACGCCTTCGGCGAATACGATCTCGATGCCGACGTCATGGCCGATCAGATCGGCGAATGGGCGCGCGCCGGTTTTCTCAATATTATCGGCGGCTGCTGCGGCACCACGCCGCAGCATATCAGGGCGATGGCGGATATCGTCGCCGGGGTGGCGCCGCGCAAACTGCCTGAACTGCCGGTCGCCTGTCGTCTCTCCGGGCTTGAGCCGCTTAACATCAGCGGCGACACGCTGTTCGTCAACGTGGGCGAGCGCACCAACGTCACCGGCTCAGCCAAATTCAAGCGCCTGATCAAAGAAGAGAAGTACAACGAGGCGCTGGAAGTGGCACTGCAGCAGGTGCAGAGCGGCGCGCAGGTTATCGACATCAATATGGATGAGGGGATGCTCGACGCCGAAGCGGCGATGGTGCGTTTCCTTAACCTGATCGCCGGCGAGCCCGATATCGCGCGCGTGCCGATCATGATCGACTCCTCGAAATGGGAGGTGATTGAAAAGGGACTGCAGTGCATTCAGGGCAAAGGCATCGTTAACTCGATCTCGATGAAAGAGGGCGAGGCGATCTTTATCCACCATGCGCGGCTGGTGCGCCGCTACGGCGCGGCGATGGTGGTGATGGCCTTTGATGAAGAGGGGCAGGCGGATACGCGCGCGCGCAAAATCGAGATCTGCCGCCGCGCCTACAAAATCCTGACCGAACAGGTCGGCTTTCCGCCGGAAGATATTATCTTTGACCCGAATATCTTTGCCGTCGCCACCGGCATCGACGAGCATAACAACTACGCGATGGACTTTATCGGCGCCTGCGAAGATATCAAGCGCGAGCTGCCGCATGCGATGATCTCCGGCGGCGTCTCTAACGTGTCGTTCTCTTTTCGCGGCAACGATCCGGTACGCGAAGCCATCCACGCGGTGTTCCTCTACTACGCCATCCGCAACGGCATGGATATGGGCATCGTCAACGCCGGTCAGCTGGCGATTTACGACGATCTCCCCGCCGAGCTGCGCGATGCGGTAGAGGACGTGATCCTTAACCGCCGCGACGACGGCACCGAGCGTTTGCTGGCGCTGGCGGAGAAGTATCGCGCCAGTAAAGGCGACGGCGCCGAGGACAAGCAGCAGGCGGAATGGCGCAGCTGGGACGTGGTTAAGCGTCTCGAATATTCGCTGGTAAAAGGCATCACCGAGTTTATCGAGCAGGACACCGAAGAGGCGCGCCAGACGTCGGCGCGGCCGATCGAGGTGATTGAAGGACCGCTGATGGCGGGTATGAACGTGGTGGGCGACCTGTTCGGCGAAGGGAAGATGTTCCTGCCGCAGGTGGTGAAGTCGGCGCGCGTGATGAAGCAGGCGGTCGCCTACCTTGAACCCTATATTCAAGCCAGCAAAGAGGCGGGCCGCAGCAACGGCAAAATCGTGCTGGCGACGGTAAAGGGCGACGTGCACGACATCGGGAAAAATATCGTCGGCGTGGTGCTGCAGTGCAATAACTACGAGATTATCGATCTCGGCGTAATGGTGCCGAGCGATAAGATCCTGAAAACCGCCATCGAACAGAAGGCCGATATTATCGGGCTGTCGGGCCTGATTACGCCGTCGCTGGATGAGATGGTCAACGTCGCCAAAGAGATGGAGCGTCAGGGCTTTACGCTGCCGCTGCTGATTGGCGGCGCGACCACGTCGAAGGCGCACACCGCCGTGAAGATCGAGCAAAACTACAGCGGCCCGACGGTCTATGTGCAGAACGCCTCCCGCACCGTGGGCGTGGTGTCGTCGCTGCTCTCCTCGACGCTGAAAGAGGATTTCGTGGCGCGCACGCGGAAAGAGTACGAGACCGTGCGCATCCAGCACGCGCGAAAAAAACCGCGCACGCCGCCGGTATCGCTGCAGGCTGCGCGCGATAACGCGGTCCCCATCGACTGGGAAAGCTATACGCCGCCGGCGGCGCATCGTCTCGGCGTCAGCGAGATAGCGGTCGGCATCGACACGCTGCGTCACTATATCGACTGGACGCCGTTCTTTATGACCTGGTCGCTGGCAGGCAAATATCCGCGCATTCTGGAAGATGAGGTGGTAGGCGAAGAGGCGAAGCGTCTGTTTGCTGACGCCAACGCCATGCTGGACAGGCTGAGCGCGCAAAAAGCGCTGACGCCGCGCGGCGTGGTGGGCATTTTCCCGGCTAACCGCGTCGGGGACGATATCGAGATTTATCGCGACGAGAGCCGCCGCGAGGTGGTCGCTGTCAGCCATCATCTGCGCCAGCAGACGGAGAAAACCGATTTTCCCAACTACTGTCTGGCCGATTATGTCGCGCCGAAAGGGAGCGGCAAAGCGGATTATCTGGGCGCTTTCGCCGTAACCGGCGGCCTTGAAGAGGATGCGCTGGCGGAGGCGTATGACGCGCAGCACGACGACTACAACAAAATCATGGTCAAAGCGGTGGCCGATCGGCTGGCGGAAGCCTTCGCCGAGTATCTGCACGAGCGGGTGCGCAAGGTGATCTGGGGCTTTGCCGCCCATGAGAATCTGAGCAACGAGGAGCTGATCCGCGAAAATTATCAGGGCATTCGCCCCGCGCCGGGCTATCCCGCCTGTCCGGAGCATACCGAGAAAGCGGCTATCTGGCAGCTGCTGGATGTGGAAACCCACACCGGCATGAAGCTCACCGAATCCTTCGCCATGTGGCCGGGCGCGTCGGTTTCAGGCTGGTACTTCAGCCATCCCGATAGCCGCTACTTCGCGGTGGCGCAGATCCAGCGCGATCAGGTAGAGGATTATGCGGCGCGTAAAGGCATGGCGGTGAGCGAGGTTGAGCGCTGGCTGGCGCCCAACCTCGGGTATGACGCGGATTAAAAAGCGCGATCGCTTCAGCTAAACCGGGGTTAGTTGAAGCGCGCGTCGCGATCGGACGTCAGGTCATACAGCTGATACTTACGTCCCAGCATCTGCCCGCCGTCGCGCGTTAGCGGCACCCAGTTCACCTGCGCGCGGCCGCGCGTCGGGGTGACGGTAAAGAGATCCATGGGAATCGACAGGTAGAAACCTTTGGTGAAATCGCCTTCGCCATACTGTTCCGACGAGACGTTGGTTTTGGTGGCATAGACGCCCACCATGACGCCGCTGTCAAAGCGCTTCGACACGTCGATCGTCACGCCTTTGTCTTTGGCCAGGTATTGTCCGACGCTCGCCTTCACCAGCAGATCCTGCATAAACCACGGACGCCAGTACGCCGTTACATGGCCGGTCGGCGCCTTGTAGTTGGTGAACTGCATCATGTTGTCCCAGTCGCGCTGGCGCACATAGTTGGCGTCGACGCCAACGGCCCAGTTGCTGTCGATCGGTCGATAGAGCATCTCGCCGCCGACGCCGCCGTACATGGTCTCAAGGTAACCGCCGTACATCTGGCCGTAGAAGCCGTTGCCGAGGTAACCCATGTAGTTAGCCTGCAGATCGTTAACGTAGACGTTGTTCTCGACATAGTCGCGAATATGGGTGCGCACGCGCGGCAGCGTCGAGTCGGCGGGCGCGCCGTTGTAGTTGAATTTGTCGTAGTTATTGGCGAGGTTGCCGAACAGACTGCCGCCCACCAGCAGATGATCGGTAAACCAGTAGTCCAGGTTGCCCATCACGCCGACCTGATACATGTAAAAGCTTTCCGGGCCGCCGACCGACTGGTTCAGCACCGGTGACAGGCTGTAGTTGAGACGCTCTTTACGAATAAAGAAGCCTTGCTCGGTCTCGCCCGCATCCACCGGGTTCTCGCGCGTCTGGCGCAGCGGCTGCTCCTGGCCAAGCGGATAGCCCGCCA
The DNA here is from genome assembly GCF_002095575.1 of Pantoea septica. GTDB lineage: Bacteria > Pseudomonadota > Gammaproteobacteria > Enterobacterales > Enterobacteriaceae > Pantoea > Pantoea septica. Next base: position 11,707 of record NZ_MLJJ01000026.1, read on the forward strand.
GCTGGTTGCGCAGGCTGTTGACGTCGGTGCGCGTCGTGACCTGCGGCATATTGAAGCGCGACTCGGTTACCTCGATCGTTTCGATGCCCGCCGGCAGGTTATTCATGATGATGCGGTTGGCGCGATCGACCCCTTCGCGCGTGTCGCGGTATTTGGTCTGCTCGCCGGAGACGAACAGCGTGCTGCCCCGGGTCTGAATGCGCGGCCCGCTCAGTCCGGCGTTGTACTTCAGATCGCTCAGCTGACTGGCGACCACGGTCGGCTCCAGCATGCTTTCCTGCGGCTGAGGGCGGTATTCGGGCTTCGCGCTGTCGATATGCGTCTGGCGCAGATCGTTGAAGTTGGTACGCACCGTCACGCCGAACATAAAGGTGTTGCCGCGCTCGTAGCTGGCGTTGATATCGGCCCAGTCGGTAACGCGATAAATCGCGCCGACGTTGACCTTACTGCGCTGCTCGAGCCTGCCGGCGAAGTCATCCTGATAGTTGTTGCCTTCATACTCCAGCTTGAGGCGCAGCGGCTGCCACGGCGTCTGATACTCCACGCCGCCGAACAGCGCCGACGGGCCGTGAAACATTTGTGAGCCGTTGATGGAGCCCGCTTCGCCGACGCCGGGACGCTGGCAGTAGCTGTCGCTGTAGGAGCAGAAGGGGTTTTTAACCGTGCCGCTGTTGCCGAGATAGCCCCAGCCGAGTCCGAGGGTAAAGTCGAAGGGTCCCCAGGCTTTGCTCGCCACCAGATATTCGCTGTCGAACAGGCCTGTGCCGCCGAGATCGCGCGAGCCTAGAGCGACCTCCGGCAGCCAGTAGCTCTCTTTCAGCAGGCGCAGCTTAAGGTCGAACGCCTTGTCTTTGTAGCTCTGGTTGCCGCTGAAGCTCTCTACGGCGCTGTAGCGTCGCGTGCGCACGTCGGTGTAGCGTACCGTTGTCTCCAGCCAGGGCAGCAGCTGCAGCGAGGCGGAGTAGTAGCGGTACTGATCGTTATCACGGAAGTTAAGGCTGAACTCGCCCTCGCGCGCCATGCGCGCGGTCGGCACCTGCAACAGGCCGACGCCGCCGAAGTCAGACTGCGACGGACCCACCGGATCGGGAAAGGTATCGGCCTGCGCCTGGCATGCGGCGGCCACGGAAACAGCCAGCAGGCTGAAAAGAAGTCGTTTATTCATCACTCTGGCACCCGGTGAGTCAGAACAGAAATCATGCGCTGGTTCAAATCGTTATATGCGTCAGGCAGGCTCCAGGAGGAGAAGCCCAGCCAGATAATGCTGCCGGGCGCGACTTCCCTGTGGCGCTGATTCCAGTAAGCCACCGGTACGCGCTGCGTTTCGCCGGAGGGCGCGATCACCGTGGCGTAGCTGTTCTCTGCGCCAGAAAGAGGCTGATGCTGCGCCAGATAGCCGCGCACCGTCTGGCCCGGCTGCCAGCTGACTTTACCTGCGCCGCGCAGCGCGCCCAGCAGCCATACGCCGTCGGACGGCGGCGTCAGCCAGAGGTCGTAGCGGCCTTCCAGCCGACGGTTGCCCTCGGGATTGAGCCGGATCTCGTCGGGATCGAGCGAGACGAACTGGCGGCCAGCGACCTTGACGGCGCTAAGCTGGCGCAGCACCTCGCCGATGGCGGCGGCGCGATCGCCGCTGCTCTGCGCCTGCCAGGCACGCAGATCGGCCAGCGTCTGCTGCTGCTGGCGCTGCGCGGCGGCGCTGGCGTTTCGCTCCGCGATAACCGCGCCGCGCCACCAGACGGCGTCCATCAGCGCAGGCTGCGTCGTCAGCTGCGCCAGATCCTGCACGTTTTCGAGCGTGGCGCTGCCCTGGGCGCTATGTACCGTAACCTGACCCGCCGCCCACGCGGCGCTGCTGCCGGCCATCATCAGGGCGGCCAGCAATAAGAGTGTTGTTTTCATGATTTCGCCGGCTTCAGAAGGGTAGTGGCAACAGGGAAGTCGTCCGCAGCCAGCATCTGGCGCGCCTGCACCACATCGCCGCTGCTGTTATCGATCCAGAAGGTGTTCTCCCACGCGCGGCCGGTAGCCTCGATGCGCGCCTGCTCGATCCAGACGCGGCAGGCGACGCGGCGGCCCGCCAGCGTCAGTACCTCGTCAGCGCCGCGCGTAAAGCGCGAACTCACCGTCGCGGCGCGCGTCTCGCCATGTTCGGTCCACTGCGCGATGCGCGTCCAGCTGGCGCCGTCGCGCAGATGAAGCGCATCCGCCAGCGGATCCTGCGGCAGATTGCTCACTTCTTGCAGGTTATCCGGCAGGCCGAGCGTTTTCACCAGACGACCATGCCTGGTCACCAGCATGGCATGGTCCTGGGTGATCCACTTCTGCTGACCATTTTCGTTATAACCCAGCACCACGAAAATCTGCGGGCCTTCATTAATCCGCGCGTAGAGGCTGGCGTAGGGCAAATCGGCGATCTGCTGGCTGGTTTTGATGACGTCATCGGGGCCGGAAACCGCCATCATGACGGTCTGTTCCAGCCCTTTTTGCGTCTGCGTGCAGGCCTGCAGCAGCAGGCAAGCCAGCAACAAAGGAAGTTGGCGCACTGTGTGTCCCTGTAAAAGAAGCCAAAGCAAAAAATAACCACACGGCCGTGTGGTTATGTTTAAAGGTGCTACGTCAACGAGTGGTGCTCGTTGTGGTCGTGGTTGTTGTACCGGTATTCGCGCCGTCACCACCGCCAGAAGCGGCAATGCCGACACCGACTAATGCGCCGAGCGCGCCGATACCAACAGCGGTCGAGGTGCCGGCGGAGATAGCTCCCGCCTGCGCGCCCGCTGCGGCACCCGCTTCTTCCGGAGCGGCAAAAGCCACGGAATGCGCTGCGACGTATAGTACGGCTGCTCCGGCAACCATGATTTTTTTCATACAGCTTGTCCTGCATTGAGTGAATGAAGGATGTACCCGTTTTCGGGCGCGTTCAGTATAGGGCAACAAATTACCAGAGTTCAGCGTGGGAAAAAGCGGTCGCAGAGGGGGGGTTATTTTGGCTAAAAAGAGGGCTAAACAGCGATAACATCCTTTTTATTGGTAAGATTTACCAGAGGTCAGGATTTATTGCTGGTCGAAAATTAAATGCAAAGCGTTTTACGCTTTTTTATTAATGAATGGACCGGAAAAGAAATTATCAGAATTTGCCGGGCTGCCTGAAAACAGAATTGCCTTAAAAAACATACGGAAAGCTATTGCCAGCGGATGAATAAGGTCCATTTAATACGCGAGAGAGGCGGGGTTTCCTCCTGCAGCTTCAGAAGAATCTCACTTAAATTTAAGAATTATCCCGTCTGAATCGGGCATGCTCTCTGCGCTAGCGCCGCTATTTTGTTCGCAACGGCAAAAAAAAGACGGCCGCACGGCCGCCTTTACAGGATTGAGACTTGATTAACGCCAGGATTTATAGCGATTAATTAAGCCATTAGTGGAACTGTCGTGACTGGTAATATCGTCGCTGTTTTCCAGCTCCGGCAGAATACGGTTAGCCAGCTGCTTGCCTAACTCTACGCCCCACTGATCGAAGGTGAAGATATTCAGGATCGCGCCCTGCGTGAAGATCTTGTGCTCATAAAGCGCAATCAGCGCGCCAAGGCTATAGGGCGTGATCTCGCGCAGCAGGATCGAGTTGGTCGGTCGATTGCCTTCAAACACTTTGAACGGCACGATATGCGCGACGGATTCGGCAGACTTGCCGGCATCGGCAAACTCTTTCTCTACCACGTCGCGCGACTTGCCGAACGCCAGCGCTTCAGTCTGGGCGAAGAAGTTAGAGAGCAGCTTCTGGTGATGATCCGCCAGCGCGTTGTGGGTAATGGCCGGCGCGATAAAGTCGCACGGCACCAGCTTGGTGCCCTGATGGATCAGCTGGTAAAACGCGTGCTGGCCGTTGGTGCCCGGCTCGCCCCAGATAATCGGGCCGGTCTGGTAATCCACCGGGTTGCCGTCGCGATCGACGTACTTGCCGTTAGACTCCATATTGCCCTGCTGGAAGTAGGCCGCGAAGCGGTGCATGTACTGATCGTAAGGCAGAATCGCTTCGGTCTCGGCGCCGAAGAAGTTGTTGTACCAGATGCCGATCAGCGCCAGCAGCACTGGCAGGTTCTGCTCGGCTGGCGTGGTGGAGAAGTGCTGGTCCATGGCATGCGCGCCGCTCAGCAGCTGCTCGAAGTTGTCGAAGCCGATAGAGAGGATAATCGACAGGCCGATGGCGGACCAGAGCGAGTAGCGGCCGCCGACCCAGTCCCAGAACTCAAACATATTGGCGGTATCGATGCCGAATTCGCCCACTGCTTTCGCATTGGTGGAGAGCGCGGCAAAGTGTTTCGCCACGTGCTGCTGGTCGCCGGCGGTTTTCAGGAACCAGTCGCGCGCGCTGTGGGCGTTGGTCATGGTTTCCTGGGTGGTGAAGGTTTTCGACGCCACCAGGAACAGCGTGGTTTCCGGGCTGAGATCTTTCAGGGTTTCCGCGATATGCGTGCCGTCCACGTTGGAGACGAAGTGCATATTGAGGTGGTTCTTATAGGGGCGCAGCGCCTCCGTCACCATAAACGGACCCAGATCCGACCCGCCGATGCCGATATTCACCACGTCGGTGATCGCTTTGCCGGTATAGCCTTTCCACTCGCCGCCGATAATGCGCTCGGAGAAGTGCTTCATCTTCTCCAGCACCGCGTTTACTTCCGGCATCACATCTTTGCCGTCTACCAGAATCGGCGTATTGCTGCGGTTGCGCAGCGCGACGTGCAGCACGGCGCGATCTTCGGTGCGGTTGATCTTCTCGCCGGAGAACATCGACTTAATCGCGCCGCTCAGGTCGGTCTCTTTCGCCAGCGCCTGCAGCTTGTCCAGCGTCTCCTGGGTAAGGCGGTTTTTCGAAAAGTCCACCAGCATCTGGTCGTCAAAGGTGGCGGAGAATTTAGCAAAACGATCGGCATCCTGGGCGAACAGCTCGGCGATAGTCACCGATTTCATCTGTTCAAAATGCTGTTGCAGCGCTTTCCAGGCTGCGGTTTGGGTCGGATTGATATTTTTCATGGCAACACTCTTGTTGATTTAAGAACCGTCATTCCATCGTGGGCAACCACACCCGTATAGCGTTTCAGTATGACAATAGTGTCCGCTGAAAGGAAAAATTTTGTCGGCGTCGTCACCTTTGCGGCAGGCGACAGCGGATCGCGCGCCGGAAACCGCGCGCCGTTTTAGCCTGTCGCCGCGGGCGATTTTCAGTTCAGGCGGCGCGTATTGTGCCGCTAATATCGCCGTCGAACCTTGTGCCGAATCAGAATAAACCGGTCTGAGAGAGGCCATTTAGCTCTGCGGGCGCAGCAAATCGCCGACAGACGTAGACAGCAACCTTATGACCCGGTATTTTTATGCGGCTACTTGCGCACCCGTGCGCAAGCCAGAAGAGGCGCGTCGCCCAGGCAGTGTGTTGGAGGAACCGTATCCGGGGATAACACATCAGGGGGAGCGACGCCGAGGTGGTCAACACACGGAGTGTTGCCTGTCGGCTGCAGGGGCTGAATCCCCTGGGTTGTCACCAGAGGCGTCCACAGTCGGTCGCTTCGCAAGGTGAAGTGCTTCTGGGTGACTCGTCTCCTGATCTTGTCTGCCCAATTCTGCTCTTCCCTTGTGCCAAGGCTGATACAATGTCTCCCGTCCCATACACGCGGGAGAAGATAACCTGACACGAGGTCGTACATGTCTCAAACTCTGATCGTGGCGAAATTTGGCGGCACCAGCGTTGCCGATTTCGATGCTATGAACCGCAGCGCCGATGTGGTGCTGGCCAATGCCAACACGCGTCTGGTGGTGCTCTCCGCCTCGGCGGGCGTGACCAATCTGCTGGTCTCGCTGGCGGAAGGCCAGGAGCAGGCGCAGCGCGCTTACCTGCTGGATGAAATTCGCCGCATCCAGTATGCGATTGTCGAACGCCTGCAAAACCCGGCCGTTATCCGTGATGAAATCGACCGCATGATCGAAAACATCACCATGCTTTCCGACGCCGCCTCGCTGGCGACCTCCAACGCCCTTACCGACGAACTGGTCAGCCACGGCGAGCTGATGTCCACGCTGCTGTTCGTGGAGATTCTGCGCGAGCGTCAGGTAGAGGCGGAGTGGTTCGACGTGCGTAAAGTGATGCGCACCAACGACCGTTTCGGCCGCGCCGAGCCGGAAATCGCGACGCTGGCCGACCAGGCCGCCGCGCTGCTGACGCCGCGTCTGGCGCAGTCGCTGGTGATTACTCAGGGCTTTATCGGCAGCGAGCAAAAGGGCCGCACGACCACGCTGGGACGCGGCGGCAGCGACTATACCGCCGCGCTGCTGGGCGAGGCGCTGAAAGCGGCACGTGTCGATATCTGGACTGACGTGGCGGGGATCTACACCACTGACCCGCGCGTAGTGCCGTCCGCGAAGCGTATCGACGACATCACCTTCGAAGAGGCGACCGAAATGGCGATCTTTGGCGCCAAGGTGCTGCATCCGGCGACGCTGCTGCCGGCGGTGCGCAGCGACATTCCTGTGTTTGTCGGCTCAAGCAAAGATCCCGCCGCCGGCGGCACGCGCGTGCATCGCGAAACCGCCAACCCGCCGTTGTTCCGCGCGCTGGCGCTGCGTCGTCGTCAGACGCTGCTGACGCTGCACAGCCTGAACATGCTGCACTCGCGCGGCTTCCTCGTCGAAGTATTCACTATTCTGGCGCGCCATAATATCTCCGTGGATCTGATTACCACCTCGGAAGTGAGCGTGGCGCTGACGCTCGACACCACCGGCTCGACCTCCACCGGCGACAGCCTGCTGACCCAGGCGCTGCTGACGGAGCTGTCGTCGCTCTGCCGCGTCGAAGTGGAAGAGAACCTGGCGCTGGTAGCGATCATCGGCAATAACCTCTCCCGAGCGCGCGGCGTCGGCAAAGAGGTGTTCGGCACGCTTGAGCCTTTTAACCTGCGCCTGATCTGCTACGGCGCCAGCAGCTACAACCTCTGTTTCCTGGTGCCGGGCGAAGATGCGGAAAGCGTCGTGCGCGCGCTGCATAAAAACCTGTTCGAATAACGATCCGCCCGGCCGGATCGGATCCGGCTGGTGCGATCGACCGCTTTTTAGCGTAAAAGCCAGCGTATTTCCGGCACTATCTGGCGGATCGGCAGCAGTCGATCCCCATTTTCCCTTCTGGCCTCACCTTGCGATAACGAAATGTTATGATCCCGCTCCGCTGGCGCACCCGTTCCTGCGTCGCGTTTCTCTATGGCAAACCCGCGAAAAAACACAACATTCAAAGAAGGAAGTCTGGCTATGCTCGCCAAATTAACCCGCCTGTTCCCGCTGTGGGCCGTGCTGCTCTCGGTGGCCGCCTACTACTCGCCCGGCACTTTTCTCGGCATCGGACCCTGGGTCTCCTGGCTGCTGATGCTGATTATGTTTGGTATGGGCGTTACGCTTAATATCGATGATTTCAAACGCGTGCTGGTGCGTCCGGCGCCGGTCATCGCCGGCACCTTTCTGCACTATCTGGTGATGCCGCTTGCCGCCTGGGCGCTGGCGAAGCTGTTCCAGATGCCACCGGATCTGGCGGCAGGCATGATCCTGGTAGGCAGCGTGGCCAGCGGCACCGCCTCGAACGTAATGATCTATCTGGCGAAGGGCGACGTCGCGCTGTCGGTGACCATCTCCTCGGTTTCCGCGCTGGTGGGCGTTTTCGCGACGCCGCTGCTGACGCGCTTCTACGTCGATACGCATATTCAGGTGGACGTCGTGGGCATGTTGCTCAGCATCGTGAAGATCGTGGCGATCCCGATTAGCCTGGGGCTGATCGTCCATCACAGCTTTAACGGCGTGGTGCGCCGGGTCGAGCCTTATCTGCCGGCTTTCTCTATGGTATGCATTCTGTTGATCATCAGCGCCGTGGTGGCGGGCAGCCAAAGCTTTATCGGTTCGGTCGGCCTGATGGTGATCGCCGCCGTGGTGCTGCATAACGCCATCGGCCTGCTGGGCGGCTACTGGGGCGGCAAGCTGTTCGGCTTCGACGAGTCGACCTGCCGCACGCTGGCGCTGGAGGTGGGCATGCAGAACTCCGGTCTGGCGGCGACGCTGGGCAAGCTCTACTTCTCACCGCTGGCCGCGTTGCCGGGCGCGCTCTTTTCGGTCTGGCACAATCTCTCGGGTTCGCTGCTGGCTGGCTACTGGTCAGGCAAACCGGTCGACAAGCAGTAACAGAGCGGGGGCCTGCGCCCCCGCTTCACTCCTCGTCCCGCTCGTCGTCCGGCTGCTCCAGCAGCGTATAGGCCACGCTGCACAACAGCGAATTCAGGCGTTTCATATCCCCCAGCAGTCCGAGATGCAGAGAGCTGGTTTCAATGCTCTGGACATTCTTCTGATGCAGTCGCTCGACATGCGCATGCGAAAAGCGGCGAATCAGAATGCGGAAGCGATGCTTGGCGCGGCGCAGCCGTTTCGCGCTGGTGACGTCGCGCGAGAGAAACACCGACAGGCTAAGGCGCAGGTTCGCCAGCAGCTGCTCATGCAGCGTCTCCAACTCCTGGATGCCCTCCGCCGAGAAGGCGCGGCGCGGGGTCAGCGCCTTATCCGCCACGTCGCCGCTCATGCGTTCGATAATGTCGCCCGCCTGCTCAAGATTTAGCGACATCTCGATAATTTCGCCCCAGCGGCGCGAATCCTCTTCCGACAGATCCTCTTTCGGCATACGTGCCAGATAGAGCTTGATAGCGGTATAGAGCACGTCTACGTCATCGTCCAGCCGCCGCACCGTGCGCTCTTCGCGCACTTCGCCGTGCACCACTTTATTGAAGGCCTCCAGCATCATTTCCAGCACGTCGCCGATGCGCAGCGTCTCGCGCGCGGCGTTGACCAGCGCCAGCGTCGGCGTATCCAGCGCGCTGCGGTCGAGATGGCGAGGCTTCATCGCCATCTCCGCCTCGGCATCGTCGCCGATAAGGCGGGTGCAGAGCCGCGCCATCGGGTCGGCGAAGGGCACCATAATCAGGCAGCGGATCAGGTTGTAGAAGACGTGAAAGAAGATCACCAGCTCTTCGTCGTTGACCGGCATCTTATCCAGCCAGGGCGCCAGCAGGTTGATAAAGGGGAGCACCGCCAGCGATCCGAGCAGTTTGAAAAGCAGGCTGCCGAGCGCCACCCGCTTGCCGGCGGCGTTGGAGCCGCTGGCGTTCAGCATCGCCAGCAGGCCGCTGCCGAGGTTGGCGCCGATTACCAGACAGAGCGCGACTTTAAACGAAATCACGCCTGCGGCGGTCAGCGTGGCGGTAATCAGCACCGCCGCCAGGCTGGAGTAGCTGATAATGGCGAAGACCGCGCCGATGAGCGCATCCAGCAGAATATCGCCGGTCAGGCTGGAGAAGAGCACCTGTACCCCAGCCGCCTGCGTAATCGGCCGGGCAGCGCTGACAATCAGCTGCAGCGCCAGCAAAATCAGCCCCAGCCCGATGCTGGCGCGGCCCATCTGGCCGATACGCGTCTGCTTGCGCGACAGGAAGAAGACCACGCCGAAAAAGATAAACAGCGGCGACAGCCAGGAGAGATCGAAGGTCAAAATACGCGCCATGATGGCGGTGCCGACGTCGGCGCCCAGCACCACCACCAGCGCAGGCGTCAGGCCCATCAGCTTCTGCGCCACAAACGAGGTCGCCAGCAGCGTGGTGGCGTTACTGCTCTGCACCAGCGTGGTTACGCCGATGCCTGCCAGAAAAGCCATGGGTTTCTTTTCGATGCTGCGGCTGAGCACGCGGCGCAGGTCGGCGCCGAAGACGCGCATAATGCCGGAGCGCACGATATGAGTGCCCCAGACCAGCAGGGCAACGGCGGAGAGAAGATTAAGCAGGGTCAACACGTCATGCCACTCCATAACCGTCAGGCTAAAAAGCAGCAGAGAGCCAGCCTGACGGAAAGAGCAATCTGCGAAACGAACGGCCGGACGAGCGCAATTTTTCCTGAATTTTAAGCGACCTGCGCGCGCTGCCGACCTTTTAACTGTAGACCAGTTCGCTGATACGGGAAGGGGAACCATGCTGGATTTTTGTCCGCAGCGGCGAGGGGAGCGTCGGCGGTATCTTGTGATATACATCACATTACAGCATGATGGCGATCCTTTACTAAAAAGCCATTATCGAGGCAAAACATGAACGTTAAACCCACTGGCGGTCAGTACATCGCGTTGGCGCTGCAATGGGTGCTGAACCTGGGACTGCTGGCGCTGGCGGTTATTCTGGCGGTGTTTCTGGGCAAAGAGACGCTACACCTTGCCAACGTGCTGCTGAACGTTGGGGAGCAGGCCTCCTCTTATCTGCTGATTGAGGGGATCGTTATCTATTTCCTCTACTTCGAATTTATCGCGCTGATCGTTAAATACTTCCAGTCTGGCTATCACTTTCCGCTGCGCTATTTTGTCTATATCGGCATTACGGCGATTATCCGGCTGATCATCGTCGACCATAAAAACCCCTTCGATACGCTCTGCTACTCTGGCGCCATCCTGATTCTGGTGGTGACCCTGTGGCTGGCGAACAGCAACCGCCTGAAGCGCGAATAGCTGCCGCCAGGTGTGCCCGCCGCGCCTCTGCGCTACACTGTTGCCCTCAAAATTGACGGGAGTGGTGATATGTCGCAAGAGGCGCTCAGCTTATTACGCGCGCTCAACTGGCTGCCATCCACGCATCCGACGCTAACCGCGCCGCTGCTGGACTGGCTGATGGAGGAGGACTCCATGACGCGCCGTTTCGAGCAGCACTGTCGGCAGGTGACGGTGCGGCCGATGCGCGAAGGCTTTATCAACGCCGATGAGCTCACCGATGAAAGGGCGCTTCTGCCGGACGATGCGCGCTTCTGGCTGCGCGAGATCGTACTGTGCGGCGATGACGAACCCTGGCTTATCGGCCGCACGCTGGTGCCGGAAAGCACGCTCAACGGCCCGGAGCAGATGCTGCAACAGCTCGGGACGCGCCCGCTTGGCCGCTATCTTTTCTCCTCTTCGACGTTAAGCCGCGATTTTATCGAACCGGGCAGCGTTGGGGCGCTCTGGGGGCGCCGCTCGCGCCTGCGGCTGTCGGGCAAGCCGCTGCTGCTGACGGAACTGTTTTTACCTGCCTCGCCGCTCTACCGCGACCTGGCCTGAGGACGATTGAACGTGGAAAAAAGCGTACAGATGAGTAAGTTTCAGGCCTATAGCCGCCTGATGCGTATTGATAAACCGATCGGCACGCTGCTGCTGCTGTGGCCGACGCTGTGGGCGCTCTGGCTGTCGGATATGGGCGTGCCGCCGCTGTCGGTGCTGGTGGTGTTTGTGCTCGGCGTGTTTGTGATGCGCGCGGCGGGCTGCGTGATTAACGATTTCGCCGACCGCAAGGTCGACGGCTTCGTGAAGCGCACCGCAGGCCGTCCGCTGCCCAGCGGCGCGGTCAGCGAGAAAGAGGCGAAAATCCTGTTTGTGCTGCTGGGCTTACTGGCGTTCGCGCTGGTGCTGACCATGAACCTGATGACGATTCTGCTTTCGCTCGGCGGCCTGGCGCTGGCCTGGTGCTATCCCTTTATGAAGCGCTATACCCATCTGCCGCAGGTGGTATTAGGCGCGGCGTTCGGCTGGGCGATTCCGATGGCCTGGGCTGCGGTTAGTGAGTCCTTACCACTCGAGTGCTGGCTGGTTTTCCTGGCCAATATCTGCTGGACCGTCGCCTATGATACGCAGTACGCCATGGTCGATCGCGATGACGATATCAAGATCGGCGTCAAATCGACGGCGATTCTGTTCGGCCGCTACGACAAGCTGATTATCGGCCTGCTGCAGCTCGCAACGCTAGGCTTGCTGGCGCTGGTGGGCCTGCTGATGCAGCTTAACGCCTTCTTTTACTGGTCGCTGCTCGCCGCCGCCGCGCTGTTTCTCTACCAGCAAAAGCTGATCGTTCGCCGCGAGCGCGACGCCTGTTTTCAGGGGTTCCTCAACAATAACTATGTCGGCCTGGTGGTATTTATCGGCGTAGTGCTCAATACGCCGCCGTTTAGCCAGCTGTTTTGAACGCCGTTTTTTAACGGGCACCCATGCTGAAACAAGCGGTGGGCATGGCCCGAAGAGCAAAGCGTCCCGCGTCAGAGATGACGCGGGCCGAGCTGGCATGGATGCCGCTGTTGCGTCTTTGCGATCGGGCCATGCCCACCGCGCAGGCACCGTCCAGGCAACAAAAAAGGGCGACATCTCTGTCGCCCTCTGTTTTTGCTGCCCGCGGCGGGCTACTCGTGCGCCACCGCGCTTTCGATGGTCAGCCGCACATCGCTGGTTACCAGATCGGCCAGAATATGCCAGGTAGCCTGCGTACGCTCGACGTCGGCGTCGCCGGTGTCGCTGATATAACCCTCATCGCGCAGCGTCAGCACCAGCGTGGTAAACACCGCCTTATCGAAAAACTCCGGCGCATTAATGCCGTGCAGCACCGAAAGACGCTGCGCCAGCATACGGCTCTCTTTCTCCAGCGTGCCGCGGTTGATGGTCGGCTTCGCGCTGAGGATCGAGAAGGTGATGGCGAAACGCTGCAGAGTCTCGCGGATGCCGGCGGCCAGCAGCTGCAGCGTGCGATAACGCGCGGCGGTGTGGCGCAGCTGCCCATTTTGCAGCGTAATCAGCCCCTGACGCGCCAGCTCCTGACAGAGGGCGCTCAGCAGCGCCGGCAGCGCGTCGATTTCCCAGCGCAGGAATAGCTCGCTTTTTAGCATCGGGTAAATCAGACGCACCTGGCGCAGCAGTTCGGCTTCGCTCAGGTTCGGGTGCTGCTGAATAATGGCGGCAATCAGCGACGGCATCACCAGCATATGGTGAATATTGTTGCGATAATAGGTCATCAGCACCGCCTGCTCGCGCGGCAGAATGATGATGTCGCCGATATTGTCCTGCTCGGTTTCGAACTTGTTCATGCTCATAGCATGATTTAGCAGCTCTTCCGCTGAAAGCGGCGGCACGGTCGATTCCGGCGAATAGGGCACATTGCGCAGCAGCTCGGTATAGCACTCAAGCTGTTCGATCAGCTGCTCGCGGGTTAGCGAACGCTGACGCGAGGCGAGCAGCGCGGTCACGCACAGGTTCATGGCGTTGGCGGCGCCCGCTTCGTTGATGCGCACCATCAGACGCGCCGCGATATCGTTCACCGTTGGCGTCAGCCAGCTGGGACGCTGCGGTTCAATCGGATCGATGGCGTCGCGCCACTCCGGCACCTGCTTATTAAGGTAGTTCACCAGCGGCAGCGGCTCGCCGAAGTTAACGTAGCCCTGGCCCAGATTGCGCAGCTTGCGCAGGCCGCGCACCATCTGCATAAAGCCTTCTTTCTCTTTCGCCGCGCCGCGCAGCTCTTTGGCGTAAGTGCCCACTTCCATCACGTGCTCATAGCCGATATAGATCGGCACCAGCGTAATGGGGCGTTTGCCGCCGCGCAGCATCGCCTGCAGCGTCATCGCCAGCGTGCCGGTTTTCGGATCGAGCAAACGACCGGTACGTGAGCGCCCACCTTCAACGAAATACTCGACCGAATAGCCGCGGCTGAAAAGCTCGCCGAGATATTCGCGGAACACGGTGGCGTAAAGTTTGTTGCCTTTGAAGGTGCGGCGAATAAAGAACGCGCCCAGGCGGCGGAAGATCGGGCCGGCTGGCCAGAAGTTCAGGTTGATGCCCGCGGCGATATGCGGCGGCACCAGACCCTGATGATAAAGTACGTAGGAGAGCAGCAGGTAATCCATGTGGCTGCGGTGGCAGGGCACATAGACGATCTCATGGCCATCTTCCGCCAGCTGGCGCACGCGTTCGCCACCGTTGACGTTGATGCCCTGATAGAGACGGCTCCAGAGCCAGCCCATCACGCGATCGGTGACGCGGATCGCCTCATAGGAGAAGTCGGCGGCGATCTCTTCCATCATCTCGACGGCGTTCTGCTGCGCCTTCTCATGGGAAAGCTTTTTACTGCGCGCCTCTTCTTCCACCGCTTTTTCAATCGCCTTGGACTGCAGCAGCTTGTTGAAGAGATCCTGACGCGCCGGCAGACGTGGGCCGACCGCGGCTAAACGCTGGCGCGCGAAATGAATTCGCGCCACGCGCGCCAGTTTCTGCGCGATCGATTTATCGGTGCCGTGCTGCGTCGCCATCCAGCGCAGCGAAACCGTCGGAGAAAAGCGCACGAAGCTGTCGCGGCCGTGCCAGATAATAGCGAAGAACTTCTCAACCCCGTTAAGCTCGCGCAGATGCGGCGCATCGTCGCCCTGAACCTCGCGGCCAGGCGCGCGACCGAACATTACCGATACCGGCAGCATCTGGATATCGAGCTGAGGATTGTTGCGGTGCAGATCGAGGTACTCGTGGAAAATCTTCACCGATTCCGTATTCGGCCCGAAATGGGGGAATACGCGCGGGCCGTCGTGGATAAACACGTGGCGCGGCAGCAGCGCGCCGTCGATTTCCAGCGGCGACAGCGGATCGGGCAAATTATGCTTCAGACACTGCTGGCGCAGCGTCAGCAAATCCGCCTTGGAATCGTATGGCAGCACGTACATAATCGGCCGCGTCGGATCGAGTCCGTGTTCGGAAACGGGATCGCCCGGAATAGCCTTCGTTTTTACCAGAATGGAAAGTGGTAAATTCAACAATTTATAATAAAGTTTACGCCAACCTGACATAGACAACATGAAGCCTCTTGTTAGCAAAGCGCCGCAAGCATATCAGAAAGTGCTGCGAAGATCTGTGGTGGTGCCAAACGCACCTGGCCCAGACATTGACGTCAAACAACTAAAAGGGTTCCCTCGCAATGGCAAGTAATACCACCGGCTTACTCAGGATAGTGAAAGCGGCAGGCTACTCATGGCAGGGGCTACGCGCCGCCTGGCAGCATGAAGCCGCGTTTCGTCAGGAAGCCACGGCCGCCATCGTCGCGATCGTCATCGCCTGCTGGCTGGATGTCGACACCGTCGCGCGCATCCTGATGATCGGATCGGTGGTGCTGGTGATCATCGTCGAAATCCTCAACAGCGCCATTGAAGCGGTAGTCGACCGCATCGGCCAGGAGCGTCATCCGCTGGCGGGGCGGGCGAAAGATATGGGCTCCGCCGCCGTCTTGCTCGCTATCATACTGGCGCTGTTTGTCTGGATCGCGCTGCTCTGGACCCACTTGCGGTAGCCTTTCCAGAATTGCCCAAACGGCTGTTATTTCCCTGGGTTTTGGTTTTCATTTCGCCAATACCTGTATATACTCACAGCGACTGTATAAACAACCAGGGGGCGGGATGAAAGCATTAACCACCAGGCAGCAACAGGTTTATGACCTGATTCGCGACCATATCAACCAGACGGGCATGCCGCCAACGCGTGCGGAGATCGCCTCGCAGCTGGGGTTCCGTTCCCCCAACGCCGCCGAAGAACACCTCAAAGCGCTGGCGCGTAAAGGCGTTATCGAGATCGTTTCCGGCGCATCGCGCGGCATTCGCCTGCTGATGGAAGAGGAAGAGTCCAACGGGCTGCCGTTAATCGGCCGCGTCGCCGCCGGCGAGCCGCTGCTGGCGCAGGAACATATTGAAACGCACTACAAAGTCGATCCCGACCTGTTCAAGCCCTCTGCTGACTTCCTCCTGCGCGTCGCCGGTATGTCGATGAAAGATATCGGCATTATGGATGGCGATCTGCTGGCTGTGCATAAAACGCAGGATGTGCGTAACGGTCAGGTCGTCGTGGCGCGCATTGATGACGAAGTTACGGTAAAGCGCTGGAAAAAACAGGGCACCGTGGTTCATCTGCTGCCGGAGAACAACGACTTCGAGCCGATTATCGTCGACACCCGCACGCAGTCGCTGACCGTCGAAGGTCTGGCGGTAGGCGTGGTGCGCAACGGCGAGTGGCTCTGACCGCTGGCCTTCAGACGCCTGCATCCCTTCGTCAGGCGTCTGTACGATAGTCTTTTCACGCGCCTCCTGCGGCTAACGTCGCGCCGGGGCCGCCTCGCTTCTTTTTACGTTTTCAGGCATGGACCGGCTGATGCGTCTCTTCTCTGCTGACGACCGACAACTCTGGCGGCTGGCGCTGCCAATGATCCTCTCCAATATCACCGTGCCGCTGCTTGGCCTGGTGGACACCGCCGTTATCGGCCATCTCGACAGTCCGGTTTACCTTGGCGGCGTCGCGATTGGCGCGACCGCGACCAGCTTCGTTTTTATGCTTTTGCTGTTTCTGCGCATGAGCACCACCGGCATTACTGCGCAGGCCTTTGGCGCGCGCGATACGCAGGCGCTGGCGCGTGCCCTGACGCAGCCGCTACTGATGGCGCTGTTTGCGGGCCTGCTGTTTATCCTGCTGCGTGAACCGCTCAGCGCGCTGACAGGTCGGCTGGCGGGCGGCGATCCGCAGGTGCAGGAGCAGGCCGCGATCTTTATTAATATCCGCTGGCTCAGCGCGCCGGCGACGCTGGCGAACATGGTGATCCTCGGCTGGCTGCTGGGCGTACAGTATGCCCGCGCCCCGGTCGTGCTGCTGGTGGTGGGCAACGCGGTCAACATTCTGCTCGATCTCTGGCTGGTGCTCGGGCTGAAGTGGGGCGTAGCAGGGGCGGCGAGCGCCACGGCGCTGGCGGAATATGTCACGCTGGCGGTTGGACTGGCGATGGTGTGGCGCGTACTGAAGCTACGCGGCATCTCGATAGCCATGTTGAAAGAGAGCTGGCGCGGCGATATCAGCCGCCTGCTGCGCCTCAATCGCGACATTATGCTCCGCTCGCTGCTGCTGCAGCTCTGCTTTGCATCGCTGACGCTTATCGGCGCGCGGCTGGGGCCGGAGATTGTCGCCGCTAACGCCGTTCTGCTGATGTTCATCACCTTTACCGCCTATGCGCTCGACGGCTTCGCCTATGCGGTGGAAGCCGTCTCTGGCGAGGCCTATGGCGCGCGCGACGGAGAGCGACTGCTGTCGGTATGGCACGCCGCCTGCCGACAGGCGGGCATGGTCGCGCTGGCCTTTGCGCTCATCTACGCGGCGAGCGGCGACGCTATCGTATCAATGCTTACTTCGCTGGAGTCGCTGCGGCAGCTGGTGGATCGCTATCTCATCTGGCAGATCGTTCTGCCGCTGGCGGGCGTATGGTGTTATCTGCTGGACGGCCTGTTTATCGGCGCGACGCGCGGACGCGAAATGCGCAACAGTATGGCGATGGCCGCGCTTGGCTACTTCCTGACGCTGTTGACTCTCCCCTGGTTAGGCAATCACGGCTTATGGCTGGCGGTTACGGTTTTTCTTGCGCTGCGTGGCGTTTCGCTTTGGCTGATCTGGCGGCGTGAATGGCGCTTAAACCGCTGGTTTCAAAGTTAATTTACGCGCACAGCGGCTGCCGTAAAGCGCTGCGCCTGACGGATTATTCTGTATTTACCCGCCAGTTGCCGATTCGTCTACTATAATTATCTTACAACAGCGCGACACAGCAGCGCTTTGTATTGTCGTACTGCCAATATAGGGTGGTATGTAAAACTAAGGATGACGTGGAGGTCTGACATGAACAAAGACGAAGCGAGCGGTAACTGGAAGCAGTTCAAAGGCAAATTCAAAGAAAAATGGGGCAAGCTGACCGACGATGACATGCAGGTTATCGAAGGCAAACGCGATCAGCTGGTCGGCAAAATCCAGGAACGCTACGGTTACGCTAAGGATGAGGCAGAGAAAGAAGTCTCAGACTGGGAAACCCAGAATAAAGATTACCGCTGGTAATCCCTTCGCTCAGGATTGACCTGAGCGACCGGCACAGGGAAGTGCCGCTCACCCTCTTTTTCCGCGCTTTTTCCCTTCAGAATCATGATCGTGACTGCAGCTATCCGGATGCGTACAGGCTTCGACTTCCGTACAGCGGGTACAGAGCCCATGCGCCTCAATCACGCTATGCCGTAGCGTAAAGCGCGCTTCGCCAGCCAAATCGGCAATAATATTCTCGACGCCCTGCGCCTGCTTTTCCGTGACGGCCGCGCAGCGGTCGCATACCAGCATCACCGAAGTATGTGCCGGCGCCTCAAAATGATGGCAAACCACGTAGCTATTGTTTGATTCCACCCGATGGATAAATCCCTGCTCCAGCAAGAAATCGAGCGCGCGATACACTGTCGGCGGCTTCGCCTGCGGCTCGCTGGCGCGTAGCTGATCCAGCAGGTCGTAAGCGCTAATCGATCCATGCTGCGCCGCCATCAGACGTAACACCTCAGCGCGCTGCGCGGTCAGTCGCACGCCGCGTTGCAGGCAGAGTTTTTCCGCCTGAGTCATGATTTTTTCTGGCGTCATTGTCGACATGGTGATTCTCCGCTGAAAACGAGATGTTATCTTATCACAGCAGACGCGCTTGCGCTTAAGTTGCGCGCTTTCAGCACAGTGCCTGTCATGACCCATTAATATCAAAGCATTAGGCTGATACAGGGTGAATAAATGTGTTTCTTTGACGCTAATCAGTGCCAACGTCAGTGAGACATAAAATAACAAAAATATGGTTTTGCTTTACAACTCACCAGGTTAAGCACTAATGTTCATGAGGCCTTAAGCAACTGCTGGCCTTAATATCCTTTTTGACTACCCCGCTAAATAATAAAAGCGCCGATTTGTAGCTAAAACATCCAATCCGGCGAATAACAGTGCTGTTTCGACTGAATTCACAGCAATGAACCGTTAGCCGAGATTCACAATAGCGCTAACGACAAATTCCGATGATGAATGTTTTCCTGATCAAGGTGATGGCAGACAAATGGCGAACAAAACCACCCGGCGCTCTGCGCTTTTATATCCTGCTGTTTTAAACGCGCTCTTTATCTCTTCTTCCGCTATGGCTGCGGGGACCTGGTATGACGCGCGCAACGACGCGATGGGCGGTACAGGCGTCGCGTCCTCTACGTGGAGCTCCGCCGTGCTGGCGAACCCGGCGCTAATGACGCGCGCGCAGCCGGACGATAACGTCGGCATTATTTTTCCTTCTGCTGGCCTGCAGATTACCGATAAAGACAAAATGGTCGATAAAGTCGATGACATCAGCGATACCGTTGACCGCTATCGGAATGTTATTAACAATCTGGGTCCCCGCGATTTATTGAACGGCTATCCTCAGCTGAAGGCGGCATCAAGCGATGTGGCGAACCAGCTGCGCGACCTGCGCGGCAACAAAGCCAACGGCACGGCGGGCGTCGCGCTGGCGGTAACCGTTCCCAACGAAACGCTGCCCTTCGCCTTTATTACCAAGGCGTACGGCACGGTGCACCTGCGCGCCAACGTGGCGCAGAGCGACATCGCCTATCTTGACGGCGTGGCGAACGGCACCGTTATTCCCGTTCCGGGCGACCAGAATAACCTGCGTTCCAGCGCAAACGGACTGGCGGCGCTGGTCACCGACTACGGCATCGCCGTAGCGCGCGAGTTCAGCGTAGCGGGACATCCGGTTTCGGTCGGCGTCACGCCGAAGATCCAGAAAACCTGGCTCTATAACTACACCGCCAGCATCTACAACTACGATAAAAACGACCTCAACGGCAGCCGCTACCGCAACGACAATACCGGTTTCAACGTCGACGCCGGTTTAGCGACGCCGCTGGGCGACAGCTGGACGCTGGGCGTCACCGGACAGAACCTGGTGTCGCGCGATTTGAAGACCAAAGAGACCAACGGCTATCGCGACACCTACCAGATCCGTCCGCTGGTGACCTCTGGCCTGTCGTGGAACGGCGGCCCCTTTACCGCCGCGCTGGATGTGGATCTTACCGAAACGAAACGCTTTAAATCGGAAGAGAGCAGCCAGTACGCCGGCGTCGGCGGCGAATACCGCGTGCTCGACTGGCTGGCGCTGCGCGCCGGCTACCGCGCGGATATGAAATCCAACGACGAAAATGTCTTCACCGCCGGCTTCGGCGTGTCGCCGTTCAACAATGCGGTGCATCTGGATCTGGCAGGTTCGGTAGGCGACAACAATACCTGGGGCGCGATGATGCAGCTCGGGTTTAACTTCTGATCGGCGATTCTCAGCCGGCTCTAAACCGGGCGATGCGGAGTCGCCCGGCACCGTGTTAATGTGCTATCATTGCGCAGATTATCATCACCCTTAACGGATTTTCTGCGCTTCATGAGCAATTCTTTCTCCTCGCAACGTTTTTCCATCGCGCCGATGCTCGACTGGACCGACCGACACTGCCGCTATTTCCATCGTCAGCTGACCGGCGACACGCTGCTCTACACTGAAATGGTGACCACCGGCGCCATTATTCACGGCAAGGGCGACTACCTGGCCTACAGCGAGGCGGAACATCCGGTCGCGCTGCAGCTTGGCGGCAGCGATCCGGCGGCGCTGGCGCAGTGCGCGAAGCTGGCGGAAGAGCGTGGCTACGACGAGGTAAACCTCAACGTCGGCTGCCCCTCCGATCGCGTCCAGAACGGACGCTTCGGCGCCTGCCTGATGGCGGAAGCGTCGCTGGTGGCCGAGTGCATCGACGCCATGCGTCAGGTGGTGTCGATTCCGGTGACGGTAAAAACCCGTATCGGCATCGACGAGCAGGACAGCTACGCATTTTTGACCGATTTTGTCGGCACCGTCGCGCAGCGCGGCGGCTGCGACACCTTTATCATTCACGCGCGTAAAGCCTGGCTTTCCGGCTTGAGCCCGAAAGAGAACCGTGAAATCCCGCCGCTCGACTATCCGCGCGTCTATCAGCTGAAGCGCGATTTTCCCCAGCTGACGATCGCCATTAACGGCGGCGTGAAGTCGCTGGAAGAGGCCAAAACGCATCTGCAGCATCTCGATGGCGTGATGATGGGGCGCGAGGCCTACCAGAACCCCGGCCTGTTGGCGCAGGTCGATCGCGAGCTTTTCGGCCGTGACGCTCCGGCTGCGGATCCGGTCGCGGTGGTGCGCAGCATGTATCCCTATATAGAGGCGGAGCTGGCGAAAGGCACTTATCTCGGTCACGTCACGCGTCATATGCTCGGCCTGTTCCAGGGCATTCCCGGCGCGCGTCAGTGGCGTCGCCATCTGAGTGAAAACGCGCATAAGCCAGGCGCCGACGTACGCGTGCTGGAAGCCGCGCTGGCGCTGGTAGCGGATAAGATCCCGCAGGAAGCCTGACCACCTGCGGCAGCGGAAAAAAACCAGCCTGAGCGCTGGTTTTTTTTACGCCAAAAATCGATGAAATTCGCCATTACTATGGCGTTCAGCATGGCTATTTTTGCGTTAATTCAACGAGATACATTCTGGCACGCTTCTTGTAATAAAGCTGTAGAACTAACAAGAGGAGTAACAACGTGGAAATTCTATTTGTGCTGGGCTTTTTCCTGATGCTTCTGGTTACGGGCGTCTCGCTGCTGGGCGTGCTGGCGGCGCTGGTGGTCGCGACTGCGGTAATGTTTATCGGTGGCCTTTTTGCGCTTGTAATCAAATTGTTGCCGTGGCTAGTGCTGGCGCTGGTTGCCGCCTGGGCGTATCGCAACTTTTGCGGCGACAGCCGCGAGCGAGCGCGCCGCAGGCTGCGTCGGAAAATCAGCAAGTTAGAACGACGTCGCGGCTATTAATTGCGGGGGCGATCACAGACTGACAGATTGCTTATGCCAGTTTCGCAATTAAACATATTTTTTACTTATGTTTTCTGCCAGGATGATCGCCGTTGAGTCGACATGAATTCATCGCCGCTGTCCCTACACCAGCGCGAACGATAAAAAGAAAAGGGGCTTCCTACGGGAAGCCCCGTTTGCATTCAGGCATCAGGGAATAAGCAGGCTCGATCCCTGGGTGCTGCGGCTTTCCAGCGCGCGGTGCGCTCGCTCCGCCTCTTTCAGCGGGAACTTCTGCTGCTCCGGCACCTCAACCTTAATTGCGCCGCTGGCAAGCAGCGAGAAGAGATCGTTGCTCGCCCGCTCCAGCTCTTCGCGGTTGGTGATATAGCCGTAGAGCGAAGGACGCGTGACGAACAGCGAGCCTTTCTGGTTGAGGATGCTCAAATCCACGCCGGTAACCGGCCCGGAAGCATTACCAAAACTCACCATCAGTCCCTGACGACGCAGCGAATCCAGCGACGCTTCCCAGGTATCTTTGCCTACCGAGTCATACACCACCGCGACTTTTTTGCCGTCGGTCAGCTGGCTGACGCGCTCGGCGATATTCTCTTCCCGGTAGTTGATGGTCGCCCAGGCGCCCGCCGCTTTCGCCAGCTTCGCCTTTTCCGCCGACCCGACGGTGCCGATAAGATGCGCACCGAGCGCTTTCGCCCACTGGCAGGCGATCAGGCCGACGCCGCCCGCCGCCGCATGGAACAGAAAGGTCTCGTCCGGCTTCACCTGGTAGGTCTGGCGCAGCAGATAGTGCACGGTCAGCCCCTTCAAAAAGCTGGCGGCAGCCTGTTCGAAGCTGATGGCGTCCGGCAGCAGCATCAGGCGATCTTCCGCCACGTTGTGCAGCTCGCTGTAGGCGCCCAGCGTCGCCTGGCAGTAGACCACGCGATCGCCCGGCTTAAAGCGCGTGACCGCGCTGCCGACGCGCTTCACCACGCCCGCGGCTTCGGTGCCGAGGCCCGACGGCAGCGCGGGAACAGGATAAAGGCCGCCGCGCACGTAGGTGTCGATATAGTTAATGCCGATGGCCCGGTTCTCTACCTGCACTTCGCGTTCAGCAGGATCGGCAGGATCGACATCCATCCACTGCAAAACCTCAGGCCCGCCCTGCGCGGTGAACTGAATACGCTTTGCCATTTTTACTCCTGTGATTGTTCAACATGAGGCGTGAGAGGCGCGCCGCCATAAGGTATACTGGCGCGTCCCCTCAGAAGATCGGTATTGCATTCACTATGGCAGGAAATAAACCCACCAACAAATCGAACGACACGCCCGACCGGCAGCTGGAAGGTATTAAAATGCCGCCGCATTCGATTGAAGCGGAGCAGTCGGTGCTGGGTGGGTTGATGCTGGATAACGAACGCTGGGACAACGTCTCCGAACGCGTCGTGGCGGAAGATTTCTTCAACCGCTCGCACCGTCTGATCTTTTCCGAGATGCAGCGTCTGCTGGAAGCGGGCCAGCCCATCGACCTGATCACGCTCTCCGAGTCGCTGGAAACGCGCGGCGAGCTGGAGATGGCCGGCGGGTTCGCCTATCTGGCGGAGCTGGCGAAAAACACCCCCAGCGCGGCGAACATCGGCGCCTATGCGGATATCGTGCGCGAACGCGCGGTCGTGCGCGAAATGATCTCGGTAGCGAATCAGATCGCCGACGCCGGTTACGATCCGCAGGGGCGCAACAGCGACGAACTCCTCGACTTTGCCGAGTCCAACGTCTTTAAAATCGCCGAGTCGCGCGCCAGCAAAGATGAAGGGCCGAAGAACATTCAGGAGGTGCTGGAAGCCACGGTTTCGCGTATCGAATCCCTGGTCTCGACGCCGCACGACGGCGTGACCGGCGTCGACACCGGCTATCAGGACCTGAATAAAAAGACCGCCGGCCTGCAGCCGTCGGATCTGATTATCGTCGCGGCGCGTCCGTCGATGGGTAAAACCACCTTCGCTATGAACCTGTGCGAAAACGCCGCCATGCTGCACGACAAACCGGTGCTGATCTTTAGTCTGGAGATGCCCAGCGAGCAGATTATGATGCGTATGCTGGCGTCGCTGTCGCGCGTGGATCAGACGCGCATCCGTACCGGCCAGCTTGACGATGAAGACTGGGCGCGTATCTCCGGCACCATGGGCATCCTGCTGGAGAAGAAGAATATGTATATCGACGACTCTTCCGGCCTGACGCCGACCGAAGTGCGCTCGCGCGCGCGGCGCGTCTTCCGCGAAAACGGCGGGCTGAGCATGATCATGATCGACTACCTGCAGCTGATGCGCGTGCCGTCGCTCTCCGACAACCGTACGCTGGAGATCGCCGAAATCTCTCGCTCGCTCAAGGCGCTGGCGAAAGAGCTTAACGTGCCGGTAGTGGCGCTGTCGCAGCTCAACCGCTCGCTGGAGCAGCGCGCCGATAAGCGTCCGGTCAACTCCGACCTGCGTGAATCCGGCTCTATCGAGCAGGACGCCGACCTGATTATGTTTATCTACCGCGACGAGGTTTACCATGAGAACAGCGATCTTAAAGGCATCGCCGAAATTATTCTGGGTAAGCAGCGTAACGGTCCTATCGGTACGGTGCGCCTGACCTTCAACGGCCAGTGGTCGCGCTTCGACAATTATGCCGGTCCGGCTTACGACGACGAATAACCGCCTCTGCCGGCATGCACGATCTGTGCATGCCGCCTCGCATCATCAGAAAATAGTGTTGGACAACCCCGCCGTTAATCGGGTTATCTGTATCACAGCGCACGATTACGCACTGGAAGCAGCATGACTCACGTAGATGATTACGACCTGAAAATACTGACTTTATTACAATCTAACGGCCGCCTGACCAATCAGGAGCTGAGCGATTTAGTGGGCCTGTCGGCATCGCAATGTTCGCGCCGCCGCATCAACCTTGAACAGGCGAATTTGATTCTTGGCTATCATGCGCGTCTGTCACCTGATGCGATCGGGCTGGGCATGGTTGGTCTGATCGAGGTGCGGCTGATTAACCACACCGCCGAATACGTTGACAGCTTTCACCGCATGGTGGAGCAGGAAGAGGCGATCGTCGACGCCTACAAGACCACCGGCGACGCCGATTATCTGCTGAAAGTCGCCGTAGCGGATCTCGCTTCGCTGAGCGCGCTGATAAGCCAGCTGGTAGCGGGCCATCAAAGCGTGTCGCATGTGAAAACCTCGGTGGTGCTGGGCCGCCTGAAAGAGAACGGACTCATGATGGCGCCGGCGCACAAAATGCGCCAAAAGAGTGCGTGATGTGCTTAATTGGTGCAATAGTGCGCCAGATAATGCAAGAGATATGCGTAAGAATTAGAATTTGTGCATGAATTGACGGTTTATCCGCAAGGCGTGCGCAAAACAAGCAACAAAAGCGCCTTAGTTATCAACTGGATAATCACTGGCACCTGCCGAAGGCGGCTATAAGCCGACGGTATGGTGCGTTTTTTGCATCTAAAAGCCACGCTTTTCTTCCCTTAGAGTGCAATAAGATTACCTATGGATAACGTCGTAGAACCTACCCGCATTCCCCATTCGCGCATAGAAGACGCGCTGGCGATTGTGCTCGGCACGCTGATGGTCTCCTTTGGCGTCATTATGCTGAAACAGGCGGGCGCGCTAACCGGCAGCACCGCCGGCATCGCTTTCCTGATTAGCTACCTGTCGCCGCTCTCGTTCGGCAGCGCCTTTTTTCTGATCAACCTGCCGTTTTACTGGCTGGCGGTGCGCCGCATGGGATGGGAATTTACGCTGAAAACGTTCTGCGCGGTGGGGCTGGTGTCGCTCTTCACCCATCTGCATCCGCTCTTTGTCCACTTTTCCGCGCTCAATCCCTTTTATGCGACACTGTTCGGTAACGTGATCATGGGCATTGGGTTTATAGTGTTGTTTCGTCATAAAGCCAGCCTGGGCGGAATCAATATCCTGGCGCTGTGGCTGCAGGATCGCATTGGGCTGCGCGCCGGCAAACTGCAAATGGCCGTCGATACCTGCGTCGTGCTGGCGTCGCTGTTCGTCGTCAGCGGGCCGATGCTGCTGGCGTCGGTCGCGGGCGCAGTGATCCTTAACCTGATTATCGCCATGAACCATCGTCCCGGACGGTACATGGTTTAATGCTGCATACACCTCTGATTTTTACGACCACACATGGAGATCTGCACCGTGTTTCAAAACGTTGATGCCTACGCCGGCGATCCGATTCTGTCGCTGATGGAAACCTTTAAACAGGATCCGCGCGCGAATAAAGTGAATCTCAGCATCGGCCTCTACTATGACGAGCAGGGCATTATTCCTCAGCTGCAGGCGGTCGCCGCCGCAGAAGAGCAGCTCAAGGCGGAGCCGCAGCAGGCGTCGCTCTATCTGCCGATGGAAGGCCTCAACGCGTATCGCAACGCCATTGCGCCGCTGTTGTTCGGCGCTGACCACCCTATGCTGAAGGCGGGCCGTATCGCCTCGATTCAGACGCTGGGCGGCTCCGGCGCGCTGAAAGTCGGCGCGGATTTCCTCAAGCGCTACTTCCCAAACTCCAGCGTATGGGTCAGCGATCCGACCTGGGATAACCACGTGGCGATCTTCAACGGCGCGGGTTTCGAGGTGAAGAGCTATCCGTGGTACGACGCAGAGACCAACGGCGTAAAATTCGACGCCTTCCTCGCCGCGCTGAAAGCGCTGCCGAAGCAGAGCATCGTGCTGCTGCACCCTTGCTGCCATAATCCGACCGGCGCCGACCTCACTGACGCGCAGTGGGATCAAACCGTTGAGGTGCTGAAGGCGCAGGAGCTGATCCCGTTCCTCGACATCGCCTATCAGGGCTTCGGCGCGGGAATGGAAGCGGACGCCTATGCCATTCGCGCTATCGCCGCCGCCGGCCTGCCGGCGCTGGTCAGCAACTCCTTCTCGAAAATCTTCTCGCTGTATGGCGAGCGCGTCGGCGGCCTCTCTATCGTGTGCGACAGCGCCGAAGAGGCGGGACGCGTGCTGGGCCAGCTGAAAGCCACGGTGCGCCGCAACTACTCCAGCCCGCCGAACTTCGGCGCGCAGGTGGTGGCGCGCGTGCTCAACGACGATGCTCTGAAAGCGAACTGGCTGGCGGAAGTCGAGGCGATGCGCCTGCGTATTATCGCCATGCGCAAAACCCTGGTGGATGTGCTCAGCACGGCGCTGCCCGGCAAAAACTTCGACTACCTGCTGAAGCAGCGCGGCATGTTCAGCTACACCGGCCTGAGCGCGCAGCAGGTCGATCGACTGCGTGAAGAGTTCGGCATCTATCTGGTGGGCAGCGGCCGTATCTGCGTCGCCGGGCTTAACAGCAATAACGTGCAGCAGGTCGCGCAGGCGTTTGCCGCCGTCATGTGATGCAGCGATGATGTCTGCAAGCGGGTGACTGGAGCCGAAGAGCAAAGCGTCCCTGGCTTGTTTCAAAAGTAAACCGTCCGCTCAGGCTGACGGTTTTTTTTCGCCTTCAGGTTTACCTTTCCGCGACTTATTGCACACTTAAACGGTGTAACCAACTCAGGAACAAGGCATGTGGCATCAACAAACGCTCACGCTCGGTGAGAAATCACGCGGTTTTCATCTGGTCACTGACGAGATCGTCGGCCAAATTCCGGCGCTGGCGCAGGTGCAGACCGGCCTGCTGCACCTGCTGCTGCAGCACACCTCCGCGTCGCTGACGCTAAATGAAAACTGCGATCCCACGGTGCGCAGCGATATGGAAAACCATTTTATGCGTCAGGTTCCGGAAGCGGCGCCTTACCAGCACGACTATGAAGGCCGCGACGATATGCCGGCCCATATCAAATCCTCCACGCTGGGCGTATCGCTGCTGCTGCCGGTTCAGCGCGGCAGGCTGATGCTGGGCACCTGGCAGGGCATCTGGTTAGGGGAACACCGCATCCACGGCGGCGCGCGGCGCATTGTCGCCACTTTACAAGGGGAGTCGAAATGAATACGTCAGATCTGCTGACTTACTGCATGAGCAAACCGGACGCGGAGCAGAGCGTCCACAGCGACTGGAAAGCGACGCAAATTAAAAGCGGCGGCGTGCTGTTCGCCATGGTGCATGAAGTTGAAGGGCGTCCGGCGGTGTCGCTGAAAACGACGCCTGCGCTGGCGGACTTGCTGCGCGAGGAGCACAGCGACGTCTTTCCCAGCGCGCATCTTAATAAGACGCACTGGAGCACGCTGTTGCTGGACGGATCGCTGAAAGATTCGCAGATCTACTATCTGGTGGATGCCTCTTATCAGCAGGCTGGCGCGACCCGCGCGGCGGGCGTCTGAGAGAAGCGCGCGGCCTGAAGCCGCGCGCCGGGGTTTCGCTTACGCCGCCGCTTCGTCGCGCAGCGTATTGATATCGATAACAAAGCGGTACTTCACGTCGCTTTTCAGCATACGCTCGTAGGCTTCGTTAATCTGATTCATCGCAATCAGTTCGATATCGGAAGTAATGCCGTGCTTGCCGCAGAAATCGAGCATCTCCTGCGTTTCGGCGATGCCGCCGATCAGCGAGCCGGCGATGCTGCGGCGTTTCATGATCAGGTTAAATACCTGCGGTGCCGGGTGATCGTGCTCCGGCGCGCCGACCAGCGTCATATTGCCGTCGCGCTTCAGCAGGGCGATAAACGGGTTGAGATCGTGCTGCGCCGCTACGGTATTCAGGATGAAATCGAAGCTGTTAGCGTGTTGCGCCATCTGATCCGCATCTTTCGAGATCACGACTTCATCCGCGCCCAGGCGCTTGCCGTCTTCGATTTTCGACGGCGAGGTGGTGAACAGCACCACATGCGCGCCCATCGCGTGCGCAATTTTCACGCCCATATGGCCCAGTCCGCCCAGGCCGACGATACCGACTTTTTTCCCCGGACCGACGTTCCAGTGGCGCAGCGGCGAATAGGTGGTGATGCCTGCGCACAGCAGCGGCGCGACGCCCGCCAGATCCAGATTTTCCGGCACGCGCAGCACGAAGTTCTCATCGACGACCACCGCCGTTGAGTAACCGCCGTAGGTGACATCGCCGGTTTCGCGATCCTGACCGTTATAGGTGCCGACGAAGCCGACTTCGCAATACTGCTCCAGCCCTTCCTGACAGCTCGGACAGCTGCGGCAGGAGTCGACCATGCAGCCGACGCCCACCAGATCGCCGACTTTATATTTGCTGGCGTGGCCGCCGACAGCGGTCACGCGGCCGACGATTTCATGTCCCGGCACGACCGGAAAAAGGGTGTTTTTCCACTCGTTGCGGGCCTGGTGCAGGTCAGAGTGACAAACGCCGCAGAACAACACTTCAATCTGTACATCATGCGCGCGCAGCTCGCGCGGTTTGTAATCGAACGGCGCCAGTGGGGATTTCGCGTCCTGAGCAGCATAGGCGTGCGTAATATTCATGGTGTCTCCAGGTTCGTTGTGTCGTGAATAGAATCTTGAGTTCGGCGCGCAGAGCGCCGTGATAAGAGGGCGCAGCCATCAGGGCGCGCCAATGAGGAACGTTAAAAGGATAGTCACAGAGGGCCAGCGCGGCTATGCCTATACATGCCTGAATCTTGCCTGATTCTGTTTTTATCGGATGGAATATGCAGTAAAAAAGGCCCGCTTGCGGCGGGCCTGAGAGGACTTGATAGGGACTAACGCGGCTAGCGTAGGGCGATCGCAAAGACGCAAAAGACGGCATCCCTGCCAGCTCGGCCCGCGAGGATACGCACCTCTTCCCTGAGGTGCGCCCGTAAACGGGCCAACGCGCTGCGTTGTTCAAAAACGTTCCCAACGTTTTTGTCCTTGTCGCGGGACGCTTTGCTCTTCGCCCTACGCCAGCCGCTTGTAGGAAATGTACGCTACGCGCTCTTTTTCGCCAGCAGCGGCTTCAGGAAGCGTGCGGTATGCGATTTCTCGCACTCCGCCACCGTTTCCGGCGTGCCGGCGACGAGGATTTCACCGCCGCCGCTGCCGCCTTCCGGACCGAGATCGACAATCCAGTCCGCCGTTTTGATCACGTCAAGGTTATGCTCAATCACCACGATGGTATTGCCCTGGTCGCGCAGCTGATGCAGCACCTCCAGCAGCTGGGCGATATCGGCGAAGTGCAGGCCGGTGGTCGGCTCATCCAGAATATAGAGCGTCTGGCCGGTGCCGCGTTTCGACAGCTCGCGCGCCAGCTTGACGCGCTGCGCCTCGCCTCCGGAGAGGGTCGTCGCCGACTGGCCGAGACGTATATAGGAGAGACCGACATCCATCAGGGTCTGCAGCTTGCGCGCCAGCGCCGGGACGGCGTCAAAGAACTCGCGCGCCTCTTCGATGGTCATCTCCAGCACTTCATGGATGCTCTTGCCTTTGTACTTAATCTCCAGCGTCTCGCGGTTATAGCGCTTGCCTTTGCACTGGTCGCAGGGCACGTAGATATCGGGCAGGAAGTGCATTTCAACCTTCAGCACGCCGTCGCCCTGACAGGCTTCGCAGCGGCCGCCGCGCACGTTAAAGCTGAAGCGGCCCGGATTGTAGCCGCGCGAGCGCGCTTCCGGCACGCCTGCGAACAGTTCGCGCACCGGCGTAAAGATGCCGGTGTAGGTCGCCGGGTTGGAGCGCGGGGTGCGGCCGATTGGGCTCTGGTCGATATCGATCACTTTATCGAAGTGTTCAAGCCCGTTGATCTCGCGATAGGGCGCCGCTTCACCGGTGGTCGCGCCGTTCAGATGACGCTGCGCGATCGGGAACAGCGTATCGTTAATCAGCGTCGATTTGCCCGAGCCGGAAACGCCGGTGATACAGGTAAAGAGCCCGACCGGCAGCGTCAGCGTCACATCTTTCAGGTTGTTGCCGCGTGCGCCGCTGAGCTTCAGCGTTTTGGTCGGATCGCCTTTCACGCGCTCCTGCGGCACCGCGATCTCGCGCTTGCCGCTGAGGAACTGGCCGGTCAGCGACTCTTCCACCGCCATGATTTCGTGCACCGTGCCTTCCGCCACGATCTGGCCGCCGTGCACGCCGGCGCCGGGGCCGATATCGATCACGTGATCCGCCGCGCGAATGGCGTCTTCATCGTGCTCGACCACAATCACGGTATTGCCGAGATCGCGCAGGTGGATCAGGGTGCTAAGCAGGCGCTCGTTATCGCGCTGATGCAGGCCGATTGACGGCTCATCCAGCACATACATTACGCCCACCAGCCCGGCGCCGATCTGACTCGCCAGGCGGATACGCTGCGCTTCGCCGCCGGAAAGGGTCTCTGCGGAGCGCGACATCGACAGGTAGTTCAGGCCGACGTTCACCAGGAAGCTCAGACGGTCGCCAATCTCTTTCAGCACTTTCTCCGCGATTTTAGCGCGCTGGCCGCTCAGCTTAAGGTTGCGGAAGAAATCCATCGCATGGCCGATGCTCATATCGGAGATGGTCGGCAGAGTGGTGTTCTCCACAAACACGTGGCGCGCTTCGCGACGCAGGCGGGTGCCTTCGCAGCTGGCGCAGGCGCGGTTGCTGATGAACTTCGCCAGATCCTCGCGCACCGCGTTGGATTCCGTCTCTTTATAGCGGCGCTCCATATTGTGCAGCACGCCTTCGAACGGATGACGACGCACTGAGGTGTCGCCGCGATCGTTGATGTACTTGAACTCAATGTTCTCTTTGCCGGAGCCGTAGAGAATCACCTGGCGCGCTTTCTCGCTCAGGGTGTTGAACGGCGCTTCGACGTCAAAATTGAGATGCTCGGCCAGCGAGCGCAGCATCTGGAAATAATAGAAGTTGCGGCGATCCCAGCCGCGTATCGCGCCGCCGGCCAGCGACAGCTCGCCGTTCTGCACCACGCGGTCAGGATCGAAATATTGCTGCACGCCCAGACCGTCGCAGGTCGGGCAGGCGCCTGCCGGGTTATTGAACGAAAAGAGACGCGGCTCCAGTTCGCGCATGCTGTAGCCGCAGATCGGGCAGGCGAAGTTGGCGGAAAAGAGCAGCTCTTCCGCGTTCGCGTCGTCCATATCGGCGACGATCGCCGTCCCGCCGGAGAGATCCAGCGCGGTTTCAAGGGACTCGGCGAGACGCGTCGCCAGATCCTCGCGCACCTTAAAGCGATCGATCACGACTTCGATGGTGTGCTTTTTCTGCAGCTCCAGCTTCGGCGGATCGGAAAGATCGCACACTTCGCCGTCGATACGCGCGCGGATGTAGCCCTGCGCCGCAAGGTTCTCCAGCGTTTTGGTGTGCTCGCCCTTGCGATCTTTCACCACCGGCGCCAGCAGCATCAGGCGCCGGCCCTCTTCCTGCGCCAGCACGTTGTCCACCATCTGGCTTACGGTCTGCGCCGCCAGCGGCACGTCATGATCCGGGCAGCGCGGTTCGCCTACGCGAGCGAACAGCAGACGCAGATAGTCGTGGATCTCGGTGATCGTGCCGACCGTCGAGCGCGGGTTGTGTGAAGTGGACTTCTGCTCGATAGAGATAGCGGGCGACAGACCTTCGATATGGTCGACGTCCGGCTTCTCCATCAGAGAAAGAAACTGACGCGCATAAGCAGAGAGCGACTCTACGTAGCGGCGCTGACCTTCCGCATAGAGCGTATCAAACGCAAGAGAGGACTTGCCGGAGCCTGACAGGCCGGTGACCACTATGAGTTTGTCGCGAGGGATGATCAGGTTGATGTTTTTCAAATTATGGGTGCGGGCACCACGAACTTCGATCTTATCCATTCACCTTTCCCGGATTGAGCAGCACGCCCGTGTCTTGCGGACACGATTAGCGTAAACAGGGTATTATGGCACAAAAAATAGACTGATTAAATATCCAGTATTTTTTGCGTTTTGGGGGTAAAATGAGCGCTTCTGCGAGGCGGCTCGAAAGTGGGAACGCTTAGCAGGACGTGGTAGAATTGATCGTTTAGACTCTTAAGTAACAACTCATCGGGAGAGAGCAACATGGCCAGTCGTGGCGTAAATAAAGTGATTCTTGTCGGGAATCTGGGTCAGGATCCGGAAGTGCGCTACATGCCGAATGGTGGCGCGGTTGCCAACATTACGCTGGCCACCTCGGAAAGCTGGCGTGACAAGCAGACCGGTGAAAACAAAGAGATCACCGAGTGGCACCGCGTCGTGCTGTTCGGCAAGCTGGCGGAAGTCGCCGGCGAATACCTGCGTAAAGGTTCGCAGGTCTATATCGAAGGCCAGCTGCGCACCCGCAAATGGCAGGACCAGGGCGGCCAGGATCGCTATACCACGGAAGTGGTGGTCAACGTCGGCGGCACCATGCAGATGCTGGGCGGCCGTCAGCAGGGCGGCGCCAGCGCAGGCGGCGCGCCGATGGGCGGCGGCCAGCAGAGCGGCGGCAACAATAACGGCTGGGGCCAGCCGCAGCAGCCGCAGGGCGGAAATCAGTTCAGCGGCGGCGCGCAGTCGCGTCCCCAGCCGCAGAGCGCCCCGGCGAGCAACAACAACGAACCGCCGATGGATTTCGACGACGATATCCCGTTCTGATTGTTGCGCCATCGCATCAGGATCTCAGGCCCCGTTTACGCGGGGCTTTTTTTCGCCTCTCAACCGGCGACAAAGGCGCTATCGTCAGCGTCATGCAAGCCTCTGCAAAATGCCTGCGGGAAGCCTTTGCGCGCCTGCCGAGACAGGGCTAAGCGTCCCATCTGGTTAAAATTTCCGCCGTGCTGACGACCCGCGGCACATTTCCCGGCAGAGACAAACCCGCCCACACCTCATTGTGTTGCCCAATCAGCTGCTCCGCGCTGGCGTAAGTGCGATCCGCCGTGGTGTGCGCATCGGCGGCGGCGATAATGCGATAGCCTAAGCCCGCGCCGACTTTAATCGTGGTATCGACGCAGTAATCGCTCGCGCAACCGCAAATCACGAAACTATCAACGTCGAGCTGCGTCAGGGCGGCGGCCAGTCCGGTTTGCCAGAAGCTGTCGCATGCGGTTTTCGTCACGTAAAGCGAACCCGCCGGCTGGCGCAGTTCAGGCAGCAGTTCAAAAGCCAGGGTGCCTGGCTGCATCTCGCCTTCACGGTGAGTAATGAAGATTGCCCTGTCGGCTGCGTCAGTCAGCTGATTGATGCGCGCTATACGTCCGGCGCGATCGAAGCGCGGCGTGGCGAAAACGCCGTTTTGCATATCGACAACAACAATAACTCGCTGGGTCATATTCTTTCTCTTTGCGAACGGTGCGCTTCAGTGTCAACCAGCCGTGGCGAAAGGGCAAAACTCTTTTGCAATTGGCCAGCCATCGCTGGCATGCTGAAAGCCTGTCTGGTTAACGAGGAGATTGAGGTGGAGGGCGTTCCAGCTATTTTTCCCTGCGAAAAAGATCGCGCGCAGTTTCGCCAGTTTGCCGAGCTGCCAGGCGTAGAACTCTATCAGGCGCATATCACCCGCTATGCTTTTGAGCCGCATACGCATGAAGCTTTCGGCATCGGCACTATCGAATCGGGCGCGCAGCGGTTTCGCTATCGCGGCGCGCAGTACACGGCGCCGACCCATTCACTGGTCATGATGAATCCCGATGAGCTGCACACCGGCGAGTCCGCCTGCGAAGAGGGCTGGCGTTACCAGATGATCTATATCCAGCCAGATGAAATGGCGCAGCTTACCGGCGACCGCGGCTGGTGGTTCAGCGAAGCGCTGCGCACCGACTCGCATCTGGCGCTGCCGCTATCGCAGGCGCTATCGGCGCTGTGGCTCGCCGACAGCCCGCTGGCGCGGCAAAGCCTGCTGGGCGAAGTGCTGGCGCAGCTGCGGCCGCTGGCGCGCATGGCGCAAAAAGGCAAAGAAGAGGGGCGTCACCGCTTCGACCAGGTGCGCGACTACCTGCGCGACAACCTGGCCGAGTCGGTGAGGCTGGAAGAGCTGGCTTCGCTGGCGGGACTCTCGCCGTGGCATTTTCTGCGCGCCTTCCGCGCCCACTTTCACGTTACGCCGCATCAGATGCTGATGGCATATCGGCTATACGAAGCCAAGCTGCTGCTGGCGCGCGGGCTGTCAGCCGCCAGCGTGGCGGCGAGCGTCGGCCTGAGCGACCAGGCGCATCTCACCCGCGCCTTCGCCCAGCGTTACGGCATTACGCCGGTGCGCTATCAAAAACAGGTGCGCGGCGCTTAGAACGAACCGCAATCTGCTACAAGATTTTTCTCTGCTTTTTACGCCACACTTCCTTACGCACTTTAATAAAGGAAGAGACAATGTTAGCTGGCGTGTTGTTTGCCCTTGCCGCGGGGCTGATGTGGGGACTGATTTTCGTTGGGCCGCTGCTGGTGCCGGACTATCCTGGCGCGCTGCAGTCTGCCGGACGCTATGTCGCGTTTGGCCTGATCGCGCTGCCGCTCGCCTGGCTGGATCGCCGTCGCCTGCGCAAGCTACTGTCGGCTGACTGGCGTGAGGCGCTAAAACTGTCGCTGGTGGGCAACCTTCTTTATTACACCTTTCTCGCCAGCGCGATTCAGCGCACCGGCGCGCCGGTATCCACCATGATTATCGGCACGCTGCCGGTGGTGATGGCGATTACCGCCAATCTTTGTTACGGCCATCTTGAAGGACGCCTCGCCTGGCGTCGGCTGGCGCCTGCGCTGCTGGCAATCGGCGCCGGCCTGGCGTGCGTCAATATCGCCGAGCTGCGCGGGCAGGAGGGCGAGTGGGATTTAACCCGCTACCTGAGCGGCATCGCGCTGGCGGTGCTGGCGGTGGCGTGCTGGACCTGGTATCCGCTGCGCAACGCGCGCTGGCTGCGCACCCATCCGCAGCATAGGCCCGCCACCTGGGCGACGGCGCAGGGGATCGTGACGCTGCCGCTGGCGCTGATGATGTATGCGCTGGTGGCTGCCCAGCTAGCGTGGCAGCAGCCGAGCTTTGCGCTGCCGTTTGGCCCGCAACCGCAGCTGTTTCTGCCGCTGATGCTAATGATCGGGCTGCTCTGCTCCTGGCTCGGCACCCTCTGCTGGAATGCCGCCAGCCAGCGACTGCCGACGGTTTTTATGGGGCCGCTTATCGTATTCGAAACGCTGTCCGGCCTGCTGTGGACCTTTCTCTGGCGACAAAGCTGGCCGCCGCTGCTGACGCTGACCGGTATTCTCTGCCTGATCTTCGGCGTGCTCTGGGCGATGCGCATCAAGCCTGAGCCGATGCTGACCTCGATTGAGCATTAAACTCGCCGGCCAGCCCCCCATTTAACAGGCGCTGACCCGTTGATTTCACACCGTTTTAAGAATAATACGCAGAGCGGAGCGGCAGAATTTGCCGCTCTTTTGCTATTAAATCGCTAAAGGCGGAGTGATAAGCGCAATAAAAAGCGATCGCGATCGCATTTTTTCCTCTCTTTAAACAGCGCTTCACCTCTTTCGCAGGCCGTAATTATCTCTTCAGACGGCTCATATTCCATCCCAGACAGGCATTAAGGCCTGCCCAGTGGCGATCAATTCGCCATTTTGCTGCATATTTATCGTCTGCCGGCGCGTTTTTATTGGCATTTGGCCCTGAGAATAGCGTCTGATAAACCACCTTTTTTTCCAGAAAGGAGATGGCTATTAAGAATAATTCCCAATGAGAAAATTTACGAAACTTTAGCTTTGGCGATCTTTAAGCTGAATAATCTTATATGAGTGAGCACCTGAATAAGAAAAGCT
This sequence comes from Pantoea septica, assembly GCF_002095575.1. Classification (GTDB taxonomy): domain Bacteria; phylum Pseudomonadota; class Gammaproteobacteria; order Enterobacterales; family Enterobacteriaceae; genus Pantoea; species Pantoea septica. The sequence continues at coordinate 47,877 of NZ_MLJJ01000026.1, forward strand.
ATAAGTATTGATAAACCATTCCGCTAGGAAAATTCCTGGCATTTTTTCACCGCTTCGCTTATTCAAAGTTGATTAAATAATCTCCACTGGATGCAAGCTTAGTGCCAGTCTATGTTGAAGTAAAAGTGACCTCTGCTGGAAAAGCTGTTCAGGGCGGCTTAATGAAAGGAAGGCATTTTAGCGCCGTGCATTAACATGCCTGATGAAAAGCAAGAAGCACCAATCTCATCGAAATGAGATTGGGCGAGAGGAGAAGTAGCGAGAAATGCGAGACTTTTGCTGGTGCTTATCAATATTACCGCAAAAAATGAAAATCGATCCGGCTGCAAACCCATCAGGAATGCATGGAGCGAAAATTAAAGCCACGAATGGTATCTTAAAGTGTCATCATCTCTTCTGGTAAGAACAATCTCAGCGCTAAGTCAGTTTAGGGCAGTATTATTGGTTTTATCGATTTTCCGAGCCTGACGGATAGTGATAAACGCTGCGGCTAATATCGAGCAGGCGGCAGCTGCGGCGCGTGCCGATGTCAAACGTGCTCTGCAGGAAGTTGACTGCCTGACGCTTTTCGTTGGTAGTAAAGAAGTTCTTCAATACGCTTTGCAGCATCTCCTTATCTGAGTTGAGCGTTTGCAGCTCACGGGTAAGTGTCTGTAGTTTGTCCTCTAACTCCTTGATCCTTCTGCCTTCCTCTGAAGAGAGGCCGGAAAATTTCTTTTTCCAGCTATAGAAGGTGGCCTCGGAGATCCCTAGCTCGTCACAAATCTCCCTGACTTTAACTCCTGATTCAGAAGCTTTAATGGCATTTGTGATTTGCTCTTCGCTATATCGTGACTTTCTCATAAATGCTCTTACCTTTCTTATCGATTAATGGATGAGATGTACTGTATTAATATCTGGCACTGTAAATAAACTATTAATGCAGTATTAAAGTGCGCGATTAGAATTGCGTGGGTTAAATTAAGATATTTAGAATAAATATCATCATGGGATAAATCTTATTTTATTCTTATCGGATGGGCGCACCTTCCTGGCCAGGGATTTTTGTTATAGATTCTTCCCATCCCAAATACGAAAAATTTCTACGTACATTTGATATTTAGCATAACGTGCTTGCTAAATTCGCAGGGAAATGGCTTGCGAATGGGTTCTGTTTTCATCGTGAAATCGATTCCAGTTTTGCCATTCTGAGCCAAATTTAATCAGAATTATCCTGAAAATATTCACCGAATCGTGTTCTGATTCTCATTTTTCGGACCAGCCTGGTTTGAAATCTTTAAATAACGCCAGGCCCACTGAGCGCTTGTTAATTCGTTACAGGGACGTTGTACCGAAGCGGTTGAAGTAAGTAATGCAAAGGATGAGTCAATGAAATTAAGCGTAATGTCTAATGCCGCCTGGATGATGTCTGAGAAGATCGTCTCGGTTTTTGGCGTCATATTTGTGACCTCCTACGTGGCGAAATCATTCGGGCCAACCGTATTTGGCCAGATGGCGTTTTCTACCTCTTTATTTTCAATGGTCCAGACCGTCGCCATCTTCGGTACCGAAACTATCTTGTTTAAGCGGATCAGCAAAAGCGCGCCGAAAGGGCTGCGCCTGATGAACGTGGCGCGCACGCTGCGCATGATTTTACTGTTGATCACCGCGGCGCCGGTCCTGGCCTGGGTGTGGTTCACCATGCCGCAAAACTTTCTGGCGTTCACGCTGGCGTCGTTCGTCGCCTCGGTATTCGTGACGCAGGATACCTTTAGCGTTTACAACAACGCGCGCCTCGCCTCCCGGCTCAATACTGTTGCGAACTCGCTCGGCATGCTGCTGAGCTTTACCATCAGCTTCGTCATCGCCTGGCTGCGCCTGAATCCGGCATGGCTGACGCTCTCTATCGTGGCCGTGACGCTGGTGCCTTACGTTATCAAGCGATACAACTTTTACCGCGAAACGCAGGATATTGCTCCGCCGCAGGAAAAACGCAGCGCCTATCTGCGCTATTTGATGTACGCCGGTCTGCCATTGGCGATCTCCAGCATTTTTATTTCAGTGCAGGTTAAAGCAGCGCAAATGTTTTTAGCCGGCATCGCGTCGGCAAGCGACCTCGGGCTGTTTGCGGCGGCCAACACTATCGCGGCTTCGTGGATCTTTATCCCCGTGGCGCTCATAACTTCATGCTTCACTGAAATCTTCAGGGAACGCGGCGAAGTGGCTATTAAGCTGGCAGCGCGGCTTAACGGCTATGTCATGGGAGTTTCACTGATGATGTTGCTGGTCATCGCGCTGTTCGGCGAGAAAATCATCATCGCTTTGTACGGTTCAGAATACACACAGTCAGGAAGTCTCATTACGTTGTTGTCAATGGCGACCTGTTTCTCCGCTATGGGCACCGTAGCCTACCGCTACATGGTGAAAGAGGGTGGTTTCAACTATCTGTTGAAGAAAATCATCTGCCTGATGGTGATCAGCCTGCCGCTTTCATGGTGGCTGATCCAGGGCTACGGCATTATGGGCGCCGCATGGAGCGTCTTCGTGTCGGAACTCTTGTCCCTTACCGTAATGAATTACTTCTTCAAAAACGGCGTCATTCAAAGAATTCAGGTTTCCTCACTCAACTACAAAACCTACAAATGAGGTCAGATATGTTTAAGTTGAAAGATGAACTCAGAAGAAGTGTGCAGTACTTCATTAAGAAGATGCCCTGGGCGTACCAGGACCGCATTTACTACTTCCACAAGTTCAAAAAATTGCCTAATTTGCGTCAACCCAAGGTCTTCAACGAAAAGGTGCTGTACCGCAAATTCGTCTATGGCGACTACCAGATTTACGGCCGCCTTTCGGACAAGTATTCGGTGCGCGACTATATCGCTGAGAAAATTGGCAACGAGTACCTGATTCCGCTGGTGCATGAGTCGACCGATCCGGCATCGTTGAACAGTCTGCAATGCTGGAAGGGCACGGTCATCAAGCCGAATCACGCTTCCAACATGGTAGAGATCCTGCTGGAAGAGCCGGACGCGCTGCGCAAGCAGCAGATTATCAACAGCTGCTATAAGTGGCTCAAGACCGACTTCGCCAACGAGGCGCGCGAGATCCACTATCGCTATATCAAGCCGCGTATTCTGGTCGAAAAATATATCGGCGACGGCAAAACGGCGCCGATCGATTACAAGTTCCATATGTTCAACAAGCGCGACGGCCGCTTTGAATATGTGCTGCAGGTGATCTACAACCGCTGCCAGCCGCAGCTGTCGATGAATTTTTACGTCAATAACCTGACCGAAGCGTTTCACAAGATTCGCGATACCGGCCTGGATGTGACGAAAATCGCTGACTCTCTGCAGCACGCGCTCGATCTGAGCAAGAAGCTGGCGAGCGATTTCGACTATGTTCGTGTGGACTGGTATATCCATGAAGGCCGCATCTACTTCGGCGAACTGACCTTTACGCCGGGCGCAGGTCTGGTGACAGGGCTGGATCGCGGACTTAACCAGATGATGGGAGATATGTGGATTCAGGATCGCCGCGGCACGCAGATACCGGGCGTTTCGGTGCAGGACGTGAATATCCCTGCGCTGTTGAAGAAAGTTTGAGTCACACAGCAAAATAAAAAACCCCGCTATGCGGGATTTTTTATTGGCTTTAAGCAAGGTGCTAGCGCGGCAGGCATGGCCCGATCGCAAAGTCGCTTAACGCATCCATGCTCGCTCGGCCCGCGCCGTCCCTGGCGCGGGACGCTTTGCTCTTCGGGCTATGCCTGCCATTTTCAGCTACGTAAACCGCCTGTAATAAAAAACCCCGTTATGTGGGGTTTTTTATTGAATGAAAATCAAGGCATCGGCCAGTCGGGCGGCGTCTGGCTCATCACCTGAATAAAGGTATCTTTGGTCACCAGCATAAAGTGATGCACGTTTTCCATGCTCAGGGAGATGCCCAGCAGCCCCATTACGAACCAGCAGGTCATGCCGAGACCCACGCCGCCGCACATAAACGCCATGACGTGATGGCTGCTCTGACGGAACTTAATTTTAAGGGTGCTGGCAAAGAACATCATGATTGCGCTGAGCAGTTCCCAACGCATGACAATCAAGCTGGTGGTTATGGTCGCCATCGACTTAAGCCTCTGAATCTGAGTGATTATCCCTGACGGTTACCGGACATTACTGGCGACGAAAAGCGTGGTCAGGGAAAGGCTTTTCGCCGTCATAAAGGGTGCAATATGTGAGCTGAGTCACATTATATCACTGGATTTGATTTTTTGAACAAAATTTGTACCTGGTATGGTAGAAATTTTTTTATCGAAACGCGGGCCAGAAAATCGGGCATCAGGCGAGGGAAGCGGAAAGGTGCGCCCGCTGAGGGCGCCTGAGGCTTAGCGAACTGGGCAGCATTCCCCGGTCGTGCGCTGAGTGTAGCTTGCCGCAGGTTCGCTGCAGTCGAAGCTCAGCATACGTGGACGCTGAATCGCCTGGCGACGCATATAGTGGCGATAGGCGGTCGGTGTCTGTGAAAACTGACGGCGGAAAACGCGGGAAAAGGTTTGCTGCGAGTCATAGCCGTACTGCATCGCGATATCAAATACCGGACGCTGCGTCTGGCGCAGCGCTTCCGCCGCCAGCGTCAGGCGACGTTCGCGAATATAGCCGCCTAGCGTCTGTTTCGTCACGGTGCGGAACATACGCTGCAGGTGCCATTTTGAATAGCCGGACCTGGCCGCCACTTCATCGATCGACAGCGTCTTATCCAGGTTTTGATCGATCCAGCGCGTCAGGGAGTGAATGATCTCTTCTTGCATCATAATCTCGTCCTTTAGTTCTGAGGGATTCGTTATTTGACGGAGGCGAGTATAATTCCTCAAGTTAACTTGAGGTAAAGAGCCAGATGAAAAAAGATCGCAACTACCCCAAACCGGTTTTGACGCCGGGCGAAGTCGCACGCCGCAGCGGCGTGGCGGTCTCCGCGCTGCACTTTTATGAGAGCAAAGGGCTCATCTCCAGCACGCGCAATGGCGGCAATCAGCGCCGCTACAGCCGCGACGTGCTGCGGCGCGTCGCCATTATCAAAATCGCTCAGCGCATCGGCATCCCGCTCGCCACCGTCAGCGACAGCCTGATGCATATTCCCGCCAACAAGCGCATGTCGACCCATGAGTGGGACGCCCTGACGCAGCACTGGCGCGAGGAGCTGGATAAGCGCATTGAAACCCTGACGCGCCTGCGCAACGACCTCGACGGCTGCATCGGCTGCGGCTGCCTGTCGATGCGCGACTGTCCGCTGCGCAACCCCGGCGACCGGCTGGCGCAGCAGGGGTCCGGCGCGGTACTGCTCGATCCCGAACAGGATGATAAAGGCGAGCCGCCGCGCTAAAGAAGATGAGCGCTATACTTGCCTGAAGTTCATAACAGGAATTCACTATGATTACCGTCCACCATCTTGAGCAGTCGCGATCGCACCGCGTGCTGTGGCTGCTGGAAGAGCTGGAAGTGCCTTACCAAATCAAACGCTATCAGCGCGAGGCGTCGATGCTGGCGCCGGAAGCGCTGAAAAAGGTTCATCCGCTCGGCAAGTCGCCGGTTATTACCGACGGTAATCAGGTGGTGGCCGAATCAGGCGCCATCCTCTCTTATCTGGAAGGCAAATATGACAGCGAACAGCGACTCACCTCTCTCGACGAGCAGGCGCGTCTGCAGGCGAACTACTGGCTGCACTACGCCGAAGGGTCGCTGATGCCGCTGCTGGTGATGAAGCTGGTCTTTGGCCGCCTCGGCAAGGCACCGGTGCCCTGGCTGCTGCGTCCGGCGGGGCGGCGCTGGGCAAGGGCATGCAGAAGGCCTGGCTCGATAAGCAGCTGGTGCCGCATCGCCAGATGATCGAGCACCATCTGGCCGCTCACCCCTGGTTCGCCGGCAAGCGCTTTAGCATTGCCGATATCCAGATGAGTTTTCCTCTGCTGGCGCTGCAGTCGCGCGGCGGACTGGAGGATATGCCCGCTACGGCGGCCTGGCTTGAAAGCGCACAGCAGCGCGCCGCCTGGCAGCGCGCCGTTCAGCAGGGCGGCGAGGTGATGCCAGGCGGGCAGGCGACGTAAAAAGGCCGCGGCATCAGCAAGTAACGCGGCGACGGCCCGGGCGCCGACGCCGCACAAGCCTTCAGCAACGTCCATGGACGCTCTTCTTTATCCTGAATTAAGGCGAGGAAGCAGTTGAAAATCTGCTGCCAAACGCCGGATAATCCCTTGCCTTTTATCTCTCCGCATAGCGGAGAGTTATCCGCCGCGAAGTAAACGTTTGCCTGCCGCCTGGCGCGCCATTGTGCCGGGTTGATAACCAGGGATTTTGCAGGCAGCGACGCAGGGCGTTTCACACAACAAAAAATTCTTGAGGCTCAACTATGTCATACGAATCACGCTCGTCCGCTGGCAAGCTGGACGCCTGGTTCTCTGTTTCTGCACGCGGCAGCAGCGTCCGGCAGGAAATTCTGGCGGGATTGACCACCTTCCTGGCGATGGTCTACTCGGTCATTGTGGTGCCCGGCATGCTGGGCAAAGCGGGCTTTTCGCCTACGGCGGTTTTTGTCGCCACCTGCCTGGTCGCCAGCGTCGGCTCTATCGTGATAGGACTCTGGGCCAACCTGCCGATGGCCATCGGCTGCGCCATCTCGCTCACCGCCTTTACCGCTTTTAGCCTGGTGCTCGGCCAGCATATCAGCGTGCCGGTGGCGCTCGGCGCGGTATTCCTGATGGGGCTGCTGTTTACCTTTATCTCCCTGACCGGCATCCGCGCCTGGATCTTGCGCAATCTACCCATGGGCGTGGCGCACGGCACCGGCGTGGGCATCGGCCTGTTTCTGCTGCTGATCGCCGCCGACGGTATCGGGCTGGTGGTGAAGAATCCCGCGCCCGGCATGCCGGTGGCGCTGGGTCACTTCACTTCGTTTCCGGTGATGATGTCGCTGCTGGGACTGGCGGCGATCGTCGGGCTGGAGAAGCGCCGGGTGCCGGGCGGCATTCTGCTCACCATTATCGCCATCTCGATTCTCGGGCTGATCTTCGATCCGGCGGTGAAGTTTCAGGGGCTGTTCGCCTTGCCCAGCCTGCGCGACAGTCATGGCGAGTCGCTGCTGTTTAGCCTGGATATTATGGGGGCGCTACAGCCGGTGGTACTGCCGAGCGTGCTGGCGCTGGTGATGACGGCGGTGTTCGACGCCACCGGCACCATCCGCGCGGTGGCGGGGCAGGCGAACCTGCTGGATGAGAAGGGCCAGATCATCAACGGCGGACGCGCCCTGACCACCGATTCGGTCAGCAGCTTGTTCGCTGGCCTGGTCGGCGCGTCGCCTGCGGCGGTCTATATCGAATCCGCGGCCGGCACGGCGGCGGGCGGCAAGACGGGCCTGACGGCGATTGTCGTCGGCCTGCTGTTCCTGGCGATTCTGTTTATGTCGCCGCTCGCTTACCTGGTGCCCGCCTATGCCACCGCGCCCGCGCTGATGTATGTCGGCCTGCTGATGCTGAGCAACGTGGCGAAAATCGACTTCGGCGACTTCGTCGATGCGATGTCCGGCCTGGTGACCGCGGTCTTTATCGTGCTGACCTGTAATATCGTCACCGGCATCATGCTCGGTTTCGCCACGCTGGTGGTGGGTCGCCTGTTCGCCGGCGAGTGGCGCAGGCTGAACGTCGGCACGGTGGTGATTGCGGCCGCGCTGGTGATTTTTTACGCTGGCGGCTGGGCGATTTAGCTGTAAAACCGGGCGAGCGCCGCCTCGCCCGGAATGTTCTTCTGATTTTTGCCGCGCCGCACGCGTGACTTGTCATTCTCTGCGCACTTTGCTTTACACTTTAGCGCTCACAACATTTTTACTGACTTTACGATTCGCCTAAGGAAAGCATGGAAATCTTCTTCACTATTCTCATTATGACGCTGGTGGTGTCGCTCTCAGGAGTGGCCGCGCGCATCTTGCCGTTCCAGATCCCGCTGCCGCTGGTGCAGATTCTCGCCGGCGCGCTGCTCGCCTGGCCGACATTCGGCCTGCATGTCGATTTCGACCCGGAACTTTTTCTGGTGCTGTTTATTCCGCCGCTGCTGTTTGCCGACGGCTGGAAAACGCCGATTAGCGAGTTTCTGCACCACGGCCGAGAAATTATCGGCCTGGCGCTGGTGCTGGTGCTGATTACCGTGGTCGGCATCGGCTACCTTATCTACTGGACGGTGCCGGGCATTCCGCTGATTCCGGCCTTCGCGCTGGCAGCCGTGCTGTCGCCGACGGACGCCGTGGCGCTCTCCGGCATCGTCGGCGAGGGGCGCATCCCGAAAAAAATCATGTCTATCGTGCAGGGCGAGGCGCTGATGAACGACGCCTCCGGCCTGGTCTCGCTGAAGTTCGCCGTTGCGGTGGCGATGGGCACTATGGTCTTTACCTGGGGCGGCGCCAGCGTCGAGTTCCTTAAAGTGGCGATCGGCGGCCTGATTGCGGGCGTGGCGGTCTGCTGGCTCTACGGCAAATCGCTGCGTCTGCTGAGCCGCTGGAGCGGCGACGATCCGGCGACGCAAACCGTGCTGCTGCTGCTGCTGCCGTTCGCCTCCTACCTGATTGCTGAACATCTCGGCGTCTCCGGCATCCTGGCGGCGGTCGCAGCGGGCATGACCATTACCCGCTCCGGCATTATTCGTCAGGCGCCGCTGGCGATGCGCCTGCGCGCCAACAGCGTCTGGCAGATGCTGGAATTCGTCTTCAACGGCATGGTGTTCCTGATGCTCGGCTTGCAGTTGCCGGATATTATCGGCACCTCGATTGACGCTGCCAACGCCGATCCCAACGTCGAACTCTGGATGCTGTTTACCGACATTATCCTGGTCTACGGTGCGCTGATGGTGGTGCGCTTCGGCTGGCTCTGGATCATGCAGCGTCTCAGCAAGCGCGTGCTGAAGAAGAAGCCGATGGAGTTTGCCAACTACTCGCTGCGTGAACTGCTGATCGCCACTTTTGCCGGCGTGCGCGGCGCCATTACCCTTGCGGGCGTGCTCTCTATCCCGCTGTTCCTGACGTCCGGCGAGCCGTTTCCGGCGCG
>NZ_MLJJ01000027.1 GCF_002095575.1 Pantoea septica
TGAAAATCAGCGGCACCAGCGCAAAGCCCATCGCCAGCCCGGCCACCAGCAGGTTGCGCTGCTCATAGTGCGGCAGCCATTCTGCGGCGTCGCGCATCAGAAAGGTCGGGACGATCAGCGTGCCCAGTGTCACGACCAGCAGCAGCGGCAGCAGCAGCATCACCTCGCGTCCCGGCTGGCGCCAGCGCGGCGGCAGATGTCGGCTAAGCGCGCCGCAGATAAGCAGCGTGGCCGCCAGCGTCAGCGGCAGCAGCAAGACCCCGAGCAGCGCCTGACTGATATGCGGCGCCAGCCAGAGTCCGGCGATAAGCCCGATCACCACGCTGGGCAGCGCGCCCATCATTTCAATCGCCGGCTTGACCCAGCGGCGCAGCCCTGGCGCCATAAACCAGGCGGTGTACATCGCGGCCGCCAGCGCCAGCGGCGTGGCGAACAGCAGCGACAGCGCCGCCGCTTTCAGCGTGCCGACGACCATCGGCATAAAGCTGAACTTAGCCTGATAGCTGTCTGCGGCGTTGGTGGACTGCCAGACCCAGTCCGGCGCGGGATAGTTTTCGTACCAGATTTTTTGCCAGAAGCTGCGCCAGCTGACGTCTGGCCAGGGATTATCGATACGCAATACCTGCCAGCTTCCGGCACGCTCCAGCAGCAGCGCGTCGCCGCGCGGCGAGAAGGCAGCGCGCGTTACGCCGGGTGCCAGCTGACGCTGCAGGATCGGGCCGGGCTGCTTGCTGGCGAACAGCTTCAGCGCGCCGTCAGGCTCCAGGGTGGCGAAGACGCGACGCTGCGGTTCCGTGATGACCGCTGCGGTCGGGCTGCTGTCGACGAAGGTGCGGATTTCATGCAGCCGCGGTCCTTCCGCGCCGGCGATAGCAAACCACTGCGTTACGCCGCGTCCATCCTGAATCAGCAAACTTCGCCCGCCCGCCAGCAGATTCAGGCTGCGCGGCGGCTGCGCCAGGGTTACGGTTTCGCGCAGGGTCGCACGCTCGTCGTCGAGCTGCCAGACGCGCAGCACATTGCCTTCGCTGGCATAAAGCAGATCCCCCTGCGGCGACAGCAGCAAATGGTCGGCATGCGCCTGCGGCAGATCGACCGTTCGCGGCGCCTGCTGAGATGCCAGCGTCAGGACGCTAACGCCCTTCTCGGTCAGCACGCCGATACGCCATTGCTTTTCATTCAGCGTCGCCAGCGCCATCGTTTTCACCGCGCCGCCAGGCAGGCTTAAAGGCGTATCCCCGAGCGGAAAGCGCCAGTCGCCCTCTGCGGGGAGCAGCAGCAGCAGCCCGCTTTGCGCGCTCAGCAACAGCGTGCGGCCATCGGCACTGCTCACCGCCTGCTGCGGCGTCGGACGCAGCATCAGCGGCGTTTCGGCGGGCTGGCCGTTAAGCGGAATAAAGCGCGCCGCACCGTCGCGTCCGATACGCCAGCCCCGATCGCCCTGATTACCGACCATCAGCGCGGGCTGGTTGTCCCATAGCTGCTGCGTGGCCTGCGTATGAAGGCCCGGCGCCGCGAATAGCGGCAGTACCACCCAAATCAACCAGAAAAAGAGCAGCAGCATCAGCAGCAGAATAGCGATGCCGCAGGACGTGACCATGCGCCGCGTAAAGCGATCGATAGCGCGGCGACGGCGGTCGCTGAAGTTGACGGGAATATGCTTTAGGCTCATGCGGCTCTGAATGAGATCGGTATTAAGCCGCTATGTTGCCCGTAGCTGGTTGATAAGACAACTATTGACGTTGGACAAGGTTGCCATACTCTCGCCATAATGATGATGGACACTGGTTCTTTAAGTCCTGCGAACGCGATATGGAGTCAGAATGGGTCAGGAAAAGCTGTATATAGAAAAAGAATTAAGCTGGTTATCCTTCAACGAGCGCGTTTTACAGGAAGCGGCCGATAAAACCAACCCGCTGATCGAACGTATGCGTTTTCTGGGGATCTATTCCAATAACCTTGATGAGTTTTACAAGGTACGCTTTGCCGACCTTAAACGCCGCATCCTGATCGGCGAGGAGCAGGGATCGCCAGGCCTGCCGCGCCATCTGCTGAAAAAAATCCAGCAGCGCGTAATGAAGTCGGAACAGGAATTCGACGGCCTCTATAACGAACTGCTGCTGGAGCTGGCGCGCAATCAAATCTTTTTGATTAACGAACGCCAGCTTTCCGCCAACCAGCAGGTGTGGCTGCGTCACTATTTCAAACACGAATTACGCCAGCACATCACGCCGATTCTGATTAATCACGACACCGATCTCACCGAGTTCCTGAAGGATGATTACACCTATCTGGCGGTGGAGATCATTCGCGGCGACGATATTCGCTATGCGCTGCTGGAGATCCCGTCTGATAAGGTTCCGCGCTTCATCAACCTGCCGGCTGAATCACCGCGCCGACGCAAGCCGATGATCCTGCTGGACAATATTCTGCGCTACTGCCTCGACGATATCTTTAAAGGCTTCTTCGATTACGACGCGCTGAACGCCTATTCGATGAAGATGACGCGCGACGCGGAATACGATCTGGTGACGGAGATGGAGTCGAGCCTGCTGGAGCTGATGTCCTCTAGCCTGAAGCAGCGTCTGACCGCGGAGCCGGTGCGCTTCGTCTATCAGCGCGATATGCCGGACGCCATGGTGGAGCTGCTGCGCAATAAGCTGACCATATCCAACTACGACTCCATCGTGCCGGGCGGCCGCTACCATAACTTCAAAGACTTTATCGGCTTCCCGGACGTCGGCAAAAGCAACCTGGTCAACCGGCCGCTGCCGCAGATCCGTCACATCGGCTTTGACGGCTTCCGCAACGGCTTCGACGCCATTCGCGACCGCGATATTCTGCTCTATTACCCCTATCACACCTTTGAGCATGTGCTGGAGCTGCTGCGTCAGGCTTCCTTCGATCCAAGCGTGCTGGCGATCAAAATCAACATCTATCGCGTGGCGAAGCGCTCGCGCATCATGGATGCGATGATACACGCCGCCTATAACGGCAAAAAAGTCACCGTGGTGGTGGAGCTGCAGGCGCGCTTCGACGAAGAGGCGAATATTTCGTGGGCCAAACGCTTAACCGAAGCGGGCGTGCACGTTATTTTCTCCGCGCCGGGGCTGAAAATTCACGCCAAGCTGTTCCTGATCTCGCGCCGGGAAGGCGACGAAGTGGTGCGCTACGCCCATATCGGCACCGGCAACTTCAATGAGAAAACCGCGCGCCTCTATACCGACTATTCGCTGCTCACCGCCGATGCGCGCATCACCAACGAAGTGCGCCGGGTGTTTAACTTTATCGAGAATCCCTATCGCCCGGTGAGCTTCGAGCACCTGATGGTCTCGCCGCAAAACTCGCGCCAGATGCTTTATCAGCTGGTTGATGCGGAAATCGCCAATGCGCAGCAGGGTCGACCGTGTGGGATTACGCTGAAAATTAACAACCTGGTGGATAACGGTCTGGTCGATCGCCTCTACGCGGCGTCGGGCGCAGGCGTGAAGGTAAATCTACTGGTGCGCGGCATGTGCTCGCTGATCCCGGACTTGCCCGGTATCAGCGAAAATATCCGCGTGATCAGTATCGTTGATCGCTATCTTGAGCACGATCGCGTCTATATTTTCGAAAATGGCGGCGACAAAAAAGTCTTCCTTTCTTCCGCTGACTGGATGACGCGCAACATCGATCATCGCATCGAAGTGGCGGTATCGATCCTCGATCCGCGCGTGAAGCAACGCATTCTGGACATTATCGCTATTCTGTTTAGTGATACGGTGAAAGCGCGTATCGTTGATAAAGAGTTGGGGAACCGCTATGTTCCGCGCGGCAATCGTCGTAAGGTCCGCTCTCAACTGGCGATTTATGATTACATCAAGAAACTGGAACAGCCTGAATAATCTATGCCCATTTCTCATAAAAGTACGCCGAGACCGCAAGAATTTGCGGCAATCGATCTTGGCTCAAACAGCTTTCATATGGTCATTGCGCGCGTGGTGGATGGCGCATTGCAGGTGCTTGGCCGTCTGAAGCAGCGCGTGCATCTGGCTGACGGTCTCGACAGCAAGAATCGCCTGAGCGAAGAGGCGATAGAGCGCGGGCTGAGCTGCCTGGCGCTGTTTGCCGAGCGGTTGCAGGGCTTCAGCGCCAGCAACGTCACCATTGTCGGCACCCACACGCTGCGTCAGGCGGTGAACGCGGAAGAGTTTCTGCGGCGCGCGGCCGAAGTGATCCCCTATCCTATTGAGGTGATTTCCGGCCATGAAGAGGCGCGCCTGATTTTTATGGGCGTCGAACATACCCAGCCGGAAAAAGGCCGCAAGCTGGTGATCGACATCGGCGGCGGATCGACCGAACTGGTGATCGGCGAGAACTTCGAACCGCAGCTGGTCGAGAGCCGCCGCATGGGCTGCGTCAGTTTCGCCCAGCTCTACTTCCCTAACGGCGAGATCAGCCGCGAAAATTTCCGCCGCGCGCGTCTGGCGGCGACGCAGAAGCTGGAGACGCTGGCGTGGCAGTATCGCCTGCACGGCTGGCAGTACGCGCTGGGCGCGTCGGGCACCATTAAGGCGGCGTGCGAAGTGCTGCTGGCGATGGGCGAGAAAGAGAAAATGATCACGCCGGAGCGGCTGGATATGCTCTACGACGAGGTGATGAAGCATAAATCTTTCAGCGCGCTGAGCCTGCCGGGTCTTTCTGAAGAGCGTAAATCGGTATTCGTGCCGGGTCTGGCCATTATCTGCGGCGTGTTCGACGCGCTGGCGATCCGCGAGCTGCGCCTCTCGGACGGCGCGCTGCGCGAAGGCGTGCTTTATGAGATGGAGGGCCGCTTCCGCCATCAGGATATTCGCAGCCGAACGGCGCAGAGCCTGGCGAACCATTATGCGATCGATAATGATCAGGCGCGTCGCGTGCTGGACACCACCGATCAGCTCTATCTGCAGTGGCGCGATCAAAATCCTAAGCTGGCGAACCCGCAGCTGGCGGCGCTGCTGAAGTGGGCGGCGATGCTGCACGAAGTGGGCCTCACCATTAACCACAGCGGCATGCAGCGCCACTCCGCCTACATCCTGCAAAACACCAATTTGCCTGGTTTTAACCAGGATCAGCAAACGCTGCTGGCGGCGCTGGTACGCTTTCATCGCAAAGCCGTCAAGGTCGAGGATCTGCCGCGCGTGACGCTGTTCAAGAAAAAACAGTTTCTGCCGCTGCTGTTCCTGCTGCGCCTTGGCACCTTGCTCAACAATCAGCGTCAGGCGACTACGCGTCCCGACTCGCTTAAGCTGACCACCGACGATGGCCACTGGACGCTGACGTTCCCGGCGGGCTATTTCAGCCAGAATAACCTGGTGCAGCTCGATCTGGAGCGTGAGCAGACCTACTGGACCGAGGTCACCGGCTGGAAGCTGACGCTGGAAGAAGAGGCCTGAGATGATGGGCGCCTGCGCCCCTCTGATAAAAGCGAACCATGATTAAAGAAAACTATTTTGCCGAAACCTATGGCCTGACGCCGACCCACTCTGAAGTGCTGGCGGCGCTGCGGCATCTGAATCCAGGCAAAGCGCTGGATCTCGGCTGCGGCAACGGCCGCAACAGCCTGTTTCTGAGCCAGAACGGCTTTGACGTCACCGCCTGGGATCACAATCCCGCCAGTCTGGCGCGTCTGGAGCAGATCGTCGCTCAGGAAGGCATTACCAATATTCATACCGAGCAGCGCGACCTCAACCAGACGCGTTTTAACGGCGGCTACACCTTCGTGCTCTCCACCGTGGTGATGATGTTCCTGCAGCCGGAGACCATTCCGCAACTGATCGCCGATATGCAGGCGAGCACGGTAAGAGACGGGCATAACCTGATTGTCGCGGCGATGAGCACCGATGATTACCCCTGTCCGCTTGCGTTCCCCTTTACCTTTAAATCGGGCGAGCTGAGCCACTACTACCGCAACTGGCACATCCTGAAATATAACGAACACGTCGGCCAGCTCCATAAGCGCGACGAACAGGGCAACCGTATCAGCTGCCGCTTTGCCACGCTGCTGGCGCAAAAAGCGAGCCTGTAAAGCCGGGGCTGCGCACGCGGCCCCTTTAACCTGCTCTTTTTTTAATCATTGATTGATTTCGACGCAGCGTTATGACTAAATGTTGCCATC
This sequence comes from Pantoea septica, assembly GCF_002095575.1. Taxonomy (GTDB): domain Bacteria; phylum Pseudomonadota; class Gammaproteobacteria; order Enterobacterales; family Enterobacteriaceae; genus Pantoea; species Pantoea septica. The sequence continues at coordinate 6,137 of NZ_MLJJ01000027.1, forward strand.
GCCCAAAAGGGTCATTACAGGAAACACCTCGCGTGAACAGCGCCATCCCTTCCCGAAGACGAGCCAAAACCAGTTCCTTTACCCGGATCGTTTTACTGATTAGCTTTATTATTCTTTTCAGCCGCCTGATTTTTATCCTGCCTGCCGCTTTTGAACATCATCAGCAAAAAAAAGCTGCGCCGGACGCCGCCCCGCTGAGCACCGCTATCCGCGACAGCCGTTAACCTTTTATGTCCTTTGCCTCTTCCAGCTCAACGCTGTCTGAATAACCGCGTCTTTTTTTGCGTCCTTTTGCGAGGCGAAACGCTACACTTCGTGCTGTAACTTTCAGACACAAAGGACTCGTTATGTCTGCCTCGCATACTCAACGTTTAAGTGAAATTCGTCATCGCATTCTGACGCTGCTGCTCAGTGAGCCGGATCTGGTGGACGCGCTGCTGGAGAAATCCGGCGATCGCAGCCCTGAACAGCAACGTGAAAATGCGGCGCGCCAGGCTGCGCTGGAGCAGGATATCGCTCAGCTGCACGCAGCGGATTTAGCCGATATCCTCGAAGCGCTGCCCGAAGAGGCGCGCCAGGCGCTGTGGCGTCTGGTGCCCGTCGCGAAACGCGGCCATGTGCTGGTCGAAGCGTCGGAAACCGTCTGGGCCAGCCTGACGGAAGAGATGAGCGACCGCGACATCCTGCGCGCCATCGAGCCGCTCGATATTGACGATCAGGTGTGGCTGGCGCGCTATTTGCCGCGCGATCTGACTGGCCGTCTGCTCGCCTCGCTGGAGCCTGGCCAGCGCGCACGCGTGCTCAGCGTGGTCGATTTCGATCGCGATCGCGTCGGGCGCATTATGGATTTCAATATCCTGACGGTGCGCGCCGACGTCACCCTGGCGACGGTGCAGCGCTATCTGCGCCACCGAAAAAGCATGCCGAACGGCACAGACAAGATTTTCATCACCGATGATGACAACCTGCTGCTGGGCGAACTCTCACTGACCGATATTCTGCTCAATAAGCCGAAAAAGCGCGTCGAGAAGGTGATGAACACCTCGCCCACCACCTTTCAGCTCAACGACAAAGCCGAAGACGCGGCGGGCGCCTTTGAGCGCTATAACCTTATCTCCGCCGCGGTCATCGACGCCAAAGGCAAGCTGATTGGACGCGTCACCATTGAGGACGTGGTCGACCTGGTCAACGAAGAGAATGAGAGCAATATTCGCCGCATGGGCGGCATCAGTCAGGAAGAGGATGTGTTCGCGCCGGTGCGCAAAGCGGTGCGCCGCCGCTGGGCCTGGCTGGCGATCAATCTCTGCACCGCCTTTATCGCGTCGCGCGTTATCGGGTTGTTTGAAGATACCATCTCGCAGCTGGTGGCGCTGGCAACGCTGATGCCGATTGTCGCCGGCATCGGCGGGAATACCGGCAACCAGACCATTACCATGATTGTGCGCGCGCTGGCGCTGCATCAGGTTGAACCGGGCAACTTCTCTTTTTTGATTGCGCGCGAGCTGGGCGTGGCGCTGCTTAACGGCCTGTTCTGGGGCGGTACCATGGGGCTGATCACCTGGCTGATGTATGACAACCTGGAGCTGGGCGGCGTCATGATGCTGGCGATGGTGCTTAATCTGCTGCTGGCGGCGCTAATGGGGGTCTTGATCCCGCTGATTATGACCAAACTGAAGCGCGACCCGGCGGTAGGCTCCAGCGTGCTGATTACCGCCATTACCGATACCGGCGGCTTCTTTATTTTCCTTGGTCTGGCGACGCTGTTTCTGCTCCATCACTGATTGCCGACGTCAGCGGCGGAGGCGAGGCAGTGCGCATAGCGCTGCATCGCCTGCTGCAGGTTGAGCCGCAGCGTTACCTGCGCCAGGTCGCGCGTCCCGGCGGGAATAGCATAGCTGCCGCGCTGCGCCAGCCATTCCAGCAGGTCCGCCAGATGCCAGAGCGCGGTTTTGCCGTCGTGCACCGGCTGCGGAAAGTGCGGGCTGTGGCTCAGCATCAGCTTGCGCATATTCTGGCGAGAAACGCCGATGATGTCGGCTACGTCGGTCAGGCCGACAAAATCGGGCGCCGCTTCGATAAGCTGCGCGTCTGGTACCGCGCTCTGCACATGCTGGATGGCGCTCAGCACCGCCCGCTTCGCGCTGGATGACTCGCGGGTAAACTCCAGCGCCACTTTTCCCGGCACGCCCAGCCCCACCAGCGCGTCGTCGCACCCTGCTTCAACAAGCCGTTGCAGCAGCGCCTCTTCCGGTAAAGCAGGTTTTGGCAGCTGAAAACGCAGCGTAAAAATATATTCCATGATTGCTCCTTAGTGCAGTTTGCGCACCGCGATACATCTGTCGACCACCCGGCGCAGCGCACGCGCATGGTTAAATGCATTTCGCGGCGTGCTCCAGATCACGCTGATGCAAAACTCTCCGCAGCGGCATGCCGCCGAATGCGTAGAACAATACATTTTGCCCCAGCCATGATGTCCCATCGTTACTATCTGCCAGCCGTAGGCTTCAGCATGGCGCAGCGCCGCCTCGATCCCTTTATCTGGATGCCGTCTTCTTTCCATTTGCCTGTACCTTAAGCCGACTTTATTTTGTTGTCAAATGACAACCTGACCGGAAAAATATTGCCTGTAGCGCAGCATGCCTGAAGCGATTTTATTCGGGAAATTTCAGGGAAAAGCATGGAAGAGGCGCCGCAAAAAATGTTATGCAGAGGCGCGTGGCGCGCCCTACACTTCCTTAAAACCCAAGGAGAAAAGCATGTTTAAACCCGATGATTTTGTGCAGTCTAAAACCGGCGGCCCGAAGATGCTGGTGCTGCGCGTGGAAGGCGAGACGTTGTGGTGCGCGCGCGTCGATGACGCGACGAAAAAAGAGATTGAGGTCAAGGCCGACAGCGTCAACCTCTACCATGAAGAGGGCGATTTCGGCGTTTGCTGACGCCTGCGCCGGGCGTCAGCCCGGCGGATTGTCCTGCTGCACGTTGTCGCCGCCGATGCCGCCGATAAACGGCAGACGCAGGCGCAGCGGCGTAAAATCCACGCCCATGTTCAGACCCAGCACGTTCAGCTCAAAGCCCTCTTCCGCGCCGAGCGTCACGCCGGCGACCCCCAGTACGGAAACCTGAATGCCGCGCCCCGACGGCGGCAAGCCAATCGGACGCCACAGCGGCCGGTAATCTTTGCCGAGCGCGTTGGCAGGCATGTCGAGTTTCAATGCGGGCACTTCACGTCCGATATGGGCGAGAAAGGTGTTGCTGTTCGGTCCTGGCCAGGCGTGATAGGTATTCGGCCAGGGATAGGAGCGGATCGCCGCCTCGATGCGCGGGATCATCGCCTCCGCCGCCTCGCCGCGATGCTCCACCAGCAGGCGCGGTTTCGCGCCATACCAGTAGCCGTCCGGCAGATTGCTGTTGCGCCGCACTTTATCGCCGCTGCCCCAGCTAATCACCTCATAGCGGCTGTAGCGCGTCTCGCCTGCACGTTTGAAGATAATCCACGGATGCACCGCTACCGCGCCTTTCCAGCCGTAGGTGGGCGCGGCGTAGACCTGCACGATCGCCTGCGAAGCAAAGCGCTGCGGATTGGGCGCCAGGCCGGCGGAGTCGCGCCGCGCCGACCACCAGCCGCCCTGCCCGCCGGAAAGGTCGCCGTGGCGCGTCGCCTGCGCCAGGCTGGCGCCCAGCGACAGCAGGATCACCAGCAGAATGCAGAGGCTCACGGCCTTGAGTGACAGCATAGATATTTCCTGGAGTGAAAAGCGGAAAGAAAATCGCCAGCCTCTCTGACGACAGACGGGCGAGGAAGTAAACAACGCGCTTCAGTGTAAGCGGAAATTATGTCTGATGATCCACAGCTCCAAACAAGAAGACATTAAGATGGGGCATCTTAACTGCCCGAAGATTATTTGCGTCCATTCCACATTTATTACGATTCGATAAAGAGGGCGTGGCGCTGACAAACCAGGCTAATCGTTCCGCATGACACACAGACGCAATTCGCTATCTTCTTTCACTGGCTCCGGAATCGGGGCTTTCTTTTTGCCTGACAGTTTCACACATTCAGGACAAAAACCCGCTCCCCGACCTTTCGCGCGGTTAAAGTAGTAGTCTTTAGTGGCCTCTAACGCAGCATGTCCGGGAACGCCACAGCAAAACTTAAGGTATGTTTTGGTTGTGCTGATTTCCTCTTTGTCAGATATCGGCTCATGCAAAAACTGCACCGTTGGAGGACGCAATCCATCGGGAAGCTGAGCATGGCGAGCGATTTCATCTCGCATTACATGCATCAGGGCCACCAGATCGTCCAGATTTTTGCCGCTTTTGACAACCTGCCCTTTTTCCAGGCCACATGCCACACACAAGTGCGTTGCTGGCGAGCGCCTGGCCGCCTTCTGCATGTTTCGGTAACTTATCCGCACAGGTGAATGAGGCGTTCCATCAGCGTGGGTATTGCCACAGGCATAGATTTCCTCTCCCTGTCCTTTCGAATCGAAGCCCTCAATATAGCTCGCTCGTGGGTACATGCCGCGGAGAACGTACAGCCGATGGAAAATCGTAGCACGCTTTATAGTGCTGACAACCTCTTCGTCCGGATAACAACATGCCTGGCAAGCCGAAGGAACAATCTTGCGGTCGTTCAAGCACTTATTATTAACCATCGCGCTCGCCTCGCTGCGCGTCACCTCAAACTCATGCATACCCTTGTCACATCTAACCAAGGCCGTTGCCTGTCCGTCTTTTGGCGGTTTAAACTCAATCACCGACAGCCCAAGCTTGTTGAGATTGTCCCTCAACGAATTATTTCCCTGACGTTGCTGCGCCACAGAACTTGCCTTTACCCCCAGCTTTTTCGCTTCGCATTCAGGACAAATAAAGGCTCCGTCGATTATGTGGTGCCAAGCAAATGTCAGATCGTGCACGACAATGACATGGTTAGCATCCTGCTCGCAGACATAGCGAATGCCAGCGCTGTTACTATTAGCCTTTATGTTAGCGATAAAATCTGCAGGCATGCCGAGCGAATCGCCCCACGCATCCAGCGAATCATGTCTTCTTTTCCTGCCGGCGAGTTTATTCTTACAGCCTGGACAGCCTTGTCGCAGAGGACCTTCATTTAAAGTTTTGCCAGTTGTTTTGTGTTCATTTCCGCAATTACTACATTTGTAATGAACCTGCGTTTTCTTACCAATTTTTTCTTTTACAGGGGATATAAGCTGGTGTGCGTTTAGCTTTTCCATAACTTTATTTTGGAATTTGGCGAGTGGATTTTCGCACCATACATTCCACTTTTCCCAAATCGCATCCACAGACAAAGAAAGATCTGTAGGTATTCGACCGTGCCGGGCACAAATTTCGAGAATATGTTCAAGAAAGGCTTGCGGATCCAGCTCCATCTCGGGAATAACAAGCAGCGTAATCTGGCAATCCGCGCATACTTTGACCTTGAAGGCATCCCTTTTCTGAATGTCTGCCAGCGTCAGTTTGGCTCCGGTATCATCGTCACGGGAATGGTAGTGATGGTCGCCCTGATATTCGAAAGCCAGTTTTAGCGCATCTGAATAACCGTCGAGCTCAAGTCGTGATGGTTCCTTACCGGCGGCATTATAGGTCAGGAACAGGGGCCGACTGTTCGACCGCCAGTCATTTGAGGGGAAAAGCAGATCTAAAATGATTGCGCAAAGGCTCTCGCCTTTGCGCATTTTGGTTTGCCCCCAATTCGTCTCTCTTGCACGTTCCCTGCTATCCAACCGATCGAGCCCAAACCTGTTCTTATATCGAATCCTGACGCCAGTTTTTGTGGAGTGCTCGTAACCAATGATCGTGGCGCCGAACCGTTGTGCTTCTAATCGCAATGACTCATCCTGTCTACGATCCTTGCGCTCCTGCTTGCAAATCGCCAGCGCGCCTGTGGCAGCCATATAAGACTCCGCGATCGGCGAACGCATACATCGTGCGGCATTGACTGTGAAAAACGGTCCCGGACTTTTCAAGCCCGGCTTTTCCTTACCGACATATCGGATGCTGGCTTCGCTTCCGAACACATCAGTCCATTCCCGGTATACTTTGACGACAATATTATACGAGACATCCTGCTCCCTTCCCGGGTGTTTTTTGCGCCCGAGTCCTTGCACGATTGTCGCGCGTATCAACGGAGTAAAGCTCCACCCCACCGAATCTGGAAGAGGATTATCACTGGGCACCATCTGATACCTGATATCTTCGAGCTGCGGCGCGTTCTTTGTTGTAGGCAGCATCACGAGCCGATAGTCTGGCCACTTGGCTGCAGCCGCATCGATCAGTTGATTAACACTGGCGCATACAGGGCAGCCTTTTCCATAGTGAACGTTATGGATCAACATCCACCAGCCGCCCTCGCGGCCAGCATCGCAGTCCAGGCAGTAAAACTCCTGCTTCTTCTTCGCAAGGCATGTCGCTGGCCCCTGCTGTAGCAAACGGAGCCTGCCGTAACGCTCGGGACAGCGGTCATAACAGGCCAGTTCAATATTCCGCTCATCATAAGTCTTGCTACGTGCACCCATTCTCGAATCCTTCAGGTTTGTCGGGAGGAAGACCTCACAGGGAAGACCCTTTCTTCACATTGAATGGTCAAAATAACTTGCTGGCGTGACGAAAAAGAGGGCCTGGACAGGCTTAAGGTTATCAGTCACTCTCATACCAGAAGACAAAAAAGCCCGCAAGATCGCGGGCTCAATGGTGCTATTTTGTCTGGTGGGGCTATCCTTTACCCCGCCTGGGGATTATTCCCACTCGATGGTCGCCGGCGGCTTGCCGCTGATATCGTATACCACGCGGGAGATGCCGTTGACTTCGTTGATGATGCGGTTAGAGACGCGGCCGAGGAAATCATACGGCAGATGCGCCCAGTGCGCGGTCATAAAGTCGATGGTCTCGACTGCGCGCAGCGAGACGACCCAGTCATATTTACGACCGTCGCCCATTACGCCCACGGAACGCACCGGCAGGAACACGGTGAACGCCTGGCTCACTTTGTTGTAGAGATCCGCCTTGCGCAGCTCTTCGATAAAGATCGCATCGGCGCGACGCAGCAGATCGCAATACTCTTTCTTCACTTCGCCCAGCACGCGCACGCCGAGACCCGGGCCCGGGAACGGATGGCGATAGAGCATATCGTACGGCAGGCCCAGCTCCAGGCCGATCTTGCGCACTTCATCTTTGAACAGCTCTTTCAGCGGCTCGACCAGGCCCAGCTTCATCTCTTTCGGCAGGCCGCCCACGTTGTGGTGGGATTTGATCACGTGCGCTTTGCCTGTCGCGGAGGCGGCAGACTCGATCACGTCAGGATAAATGGTGCCCTGCGCCAGCCATTTCACGTCGGTCAGCTTGCTCGCCTCTTCGTCGAACACTTCGACGAACACGCGGCCGATAATTTTACGCTTGGCTTCCGGATCGTTTTCGCCCGCCAGCGCGTCGAGGAAGCGCATCTCAGCCGGAACGTGAACGATATTGAGGCCGAAGTGATCGCCGAACATATCCAGCACCTGCTCCGCCTCGTTCAGACGCAGCAGACCGTTGTCGACGAAGACGCAGATCAGGCGATCGCCGATGGCGCGGTGCAGCAGCATCGCGGTCACGGAAGAGTCCACGCCGCCTGACAGGCCGAGAATAACCTTATCGTTGCCGATTTGCTCGCGCAGACGTTCGACCGCATCTTCGATAATTTTCGCCGGCGTCCACAGCGCTTCGCATTCGCAGATATCGATCACGAAACGCTCCAGCATGCGCAGACCCTGGCGAGTATGCGTGACTTCCGGATGGAACTGCACGCCGTAAAAACGCTTCTCTTCGTTAGCCATAATGGCGAACGGACAGGTTTCGGTGCTGGCGACGGTAACGAAGTCGGACGGGATCGCGGTCACTTTATCGCCGTGGCTCATCCAGACGTCGAGCAGCGGTTTGCCTGCGGCGCTGATGGCGTCTTCGATGTCGCGGATCAGCGCGCTCGGCGTCAGCACTTCCACCTGCGCATAACCGAACTCGCGCTCGTTAGAACCTTCGACTTTGCCGCCCAGCTGCATCGCCATGGTCTGCATGCCGTAGCAGACGCCGAGCACCGGTACGCCCGCATTGAAGACATACTCTGGCGCGCGCGGGCTGTTGAGTTCGGTGGTGCTTTCCGGGCCGCCGGAAAGGATGATGCCGTTCGGGTTGAACTGGCGGATCTGCTCTTCGGTGACATCCCATGCCCAGAGTTCGCAGTACACGCCCAGCTCGCGTACGCGGCGCGCGACCAGCTGCGTGTATTGAGAACCAAAATCGAGAATCAGAATGCGATGCTTATGAATATTTTCCGTCGTCATTGAGGCGTTTCCAGAGCGGGTAACTTGATAATGAAAGCGCCCGGCTTATGCCGGGCGATAAATCTTACGGGATCAGGATCCCATACGGTAGTTCGGCGACTCTTTAGTGATGGTCACATCGTGCACGTGGCTTTCGTTGATGCCGGCGCCGCTGATGCGGACGAACTCCGCTTTGGTGCGCAGATCGTCGATGGTCTGGCAGCCGGTCAGGCCCATACAGGAGCGCAAGCCGCCCATCTGCTGGTGAACGATCTCTTTCAGGCGACCTTTATAGGCGACGCGGCCTTCGATGCCTTCCGGCACCAGTTTGTCAGCGGCGTTATCGCTCTGGAAGTAGCGGTCGGAAGAGCCTTTGGACATCGCGCCCAGCGAACCCATGCCGCGGTAAGATTTGAAAGAGCGGCCCTGATACAGTTCGATTTCGCCCGGCGACTCTTCCGTACCGGCCAGCATGGAGCCGACCATGACGGCTGCCGCGCCAGCGGCGATCGCTTTGGCGATGTCGCCGGAGAAACGGATACCGCCGTCGGCGATAACCGGGATGCCGGTGCCTTCCAGCGCTTCGACCGCGTCGGAAACGGCGGTGATCTGCGGCACGCCCACGCCGGTGACGATACGGGTCGTACAGATAGAGCCGGGGCCGATACCGACTTTCACTGCGCTCACGCCCGCTTCCGCCAGCGCCAGCGCGCCTGCGCCGGTCGCGACGTTTCCGCCGATAATCTCCAGGTCAGGATATTTTGCGCGAGTCTCGCGGATGCGCTGCAGCACGCCTTCTGAGTGACCGTGCGACGAGTCGATCAGCAGCACGTCGACGCCAGCGGCGACCAGCGCGTCAACGCGCTCTTCGTTGCCCGCGCCCGCGCCCACCGCCGCGCCAACGCGCAGACGGCCCTGCGCATCTTTACAGGCGTTCGGCTTACGTTCGGCTTTCTGGAAGTCTTTAACGGTGATCATGCCGAGCAGATGGAAGCTGTCGTCCACCACCAGCGCTTTCTCAACGCGTTTTTCGTGCATTCTCTGCAGCACGACGTCACGCGCCTCGCCCTCTTTCACCGTAACCAGACGTTCTTTCGGCGTCATGACCGCGGTAACCGGCTGCGTCAGATCGGTAACGAAGCGCACGTCGCGGCCGGTGATGATGCCGACCAGCTCGTTGCTTTCATTCACGACCGGATAACCGGCAAAGCCGTTGCGCTCGGTCAGGGCTTTGACTTCCGCCAGCGTCGTGGTCGGCAGGACGGTTTGCGGTTCGGTTACCACGCCGCTTTCATGTTTCTTCACCTTGCGAACTTCATCCGCCTGGCGCTCAATCGACATGTTTTTGTGGATAAAGCCCAGACCGCCTTCCTGCGCCAGCGCGATAGCCAGTCCCGCTTCGGTTACGGTATCCATAGCAGCGGAGAGCATCGGGATGTTCAGACGAATCTTTTTCGTCAGCTGAGTGCTGAGATCGGCCGTGTTAGGCAGAACGGTGGAGTGAGCAGGAACGAGCAGAACGTCGTCGAAAGTAAGGGCTTCTTTAGCGATTCTTAGCATGGCAATATCTCAACCTGGGGTGAATGAGAACAGATAAAATATTGCCGCGGCATTATACAGGCCGTAATCGTTTGCCTCCAGCATTATTTTAGAAAAAGTCTTGATCCTCTCCAGCAGCCATGTAGTATCGGTTAATTAACCCTCTGATTTACTATTTGATCTCCATCACATGTCGCTACCGCCAGTCGCCAATGTTTTTACCGTCAGCCGCCTGAATACGACGGTGCGTCAGCTCCTTGAACAGGAGATGGGATCGGTGTGGCTGAGCGCGGAGATCTCCAACTTTTCTCAGCCCGCGTCGGGCCACTGGTACTTCACGCTGAAGGATGACGGCGCGCAGGTGCGCTGCGCGATGTTCCGCAACAGCAACCGCCGCGTCACCTTCCGGCCGCAGCACGGCCAGCAGATTCTGGTGCGCGCCACTATTACGCTTTATGAGCCGCGCGGCGACTATCAGCTGATTATCGAAAGCATGCATCCGGCGGGCGAAGGCGCGCTGCAGCAGCAGTTCGAGCTGCTGAAGGCGAAGCTGGCGAGCGAAGGCCTGTTCGACCAGCAGCATAAACAGCCGCTGCCCGAGCCGGCGAAACAGGTCGGCGTGATCACCTCGGCGACCGGCGCGGCGCTGCATGACGTGCTGCGCGTGCTGCACCGCCGCGATCCTTCGCTGCCGGTGATTATCTATCCTACCCCGGTCCAGGGCGCCGAGGCGCCGGCCGCTATCGTGCACGCGATTGAGCTGGCGAACCAGCGCGCAGAGTGCGACGTGCTAATCGTCGGCCGCGGCGGCGGATCGCTGGAAGATCTCTGGAGCTTCAACGAAGAGCGCGTCGCGCGCGCCATTTTCGCCAGCCGTATTCCGGTGGTGAGCGCCGTCGGCCACGAAACCGACGTCACCATCGCCGATTTCGTCGCCGACCTGCGCGCGCCGACGCCGTCCGCCGCTGCTGAAATTGTGAGCAGAAATCAGACGGAGCTGCTGCGACAGTTGCTTTCGCAGCAACAACGGCTGGAAATGGCGATGGATTACTATCTGGCGCAGCAACAACGCCGCTTCTCCCGTCTCGATCATCGCCTGCAGCAGCAGCATCCGCAGCTCCGCCTGGCACGGCAGCAGACCGCCCTGTTCCGCCTGCAGCAGCGGCTGAACGAGGCGATGGAAAACCGGCTGCGTCAGAGCCTGCGGCAGCAGGATCGGCTTTCTCAGCGTCTTGCCGCGCATCAGCCGCAGCCGCGTCTGTTTCAGGCGCAGCGCCAGCTGGAGCAGATGCGCTATCGTCTGCAGCAGAGCATGGAAAAGATGCTTAACCGCGACAGGCAGCGCTTTGCAACGCTTGCCGCGCAGCTGGAAGGCGTCAGCCCGCTGGCGACGCTGGCGCGCGGCTTCAGCGTGACGACCGATAGCGCCGGCCAGGTGGTGAAAAAAACCGCCCAGCTGCAGAGCGGCGATACCCTGCGCACGCGTCTCGACGACGGCTGGGTGGAAAGCCAGGTAACCAGTCTCCTGCCGGAAAAAAAACGCCGCCGTAAAACTGCCCCCTGAACAAAGACTATACTTTTTGGCACATTACTTGTGCCAAGGAGTCGGGTATGTCTTACAGCGTTATTCCTCCCTATATCTTGCGTAACATTGTGACCCACGGTTCCAGTCATCAGCAGGACTACGCGCGCCGTACGCTGCTGCACGTTCAGCATCTGATGGCGGAAAACTGGCAAAAGCCGGTCGCGCCGCAGACGGCGACGGGCGGTCATGTCGAGCGTGAAATTTACGATGCGAAAAACAGCCAGAACCTGCCAGGCGAGCTGCTACGCAGCGAAGGTCAGCCTGATACCGGCGATGTCGCCGCCCGAGAAGCCTAGGATTATCTTGGCGTCACCTACGACTTCTTCTGGCAAAACTATCAGCGCAACTCACTCGACAATCAGGGGCTGAAGCTACTCGGCACCGTCCACTACGGCAAGGCGTATCAAAACGCCTTCTGGAACGGACAGCAGATGGTGTTCGGCGACGGCGACGGCGAAATTTTTAATCGCTTTACTATCGCCATCGACGTGGTGGCGCACGAACTGGCGCACGGCGTGACCGAGACAGAAGCCGGACTGATCTATTTCGAGCAGGCAGGGGCGCTAAACGAATCGCTGTCTGACGTCTTTGGCTCACTGGTAAAACAGTTCCATCTCAAGCAGAGCGCCGACAAAGCCGACTGGATTATCGGCGAAGGCCTGCTGGCGAACGGTATTAACGGACGCGGACTGCGATCGATGGCGGAGCCGGGCACCGCCTATGACGATCCGATGCTGGGCAAGGATCCGCAGCCTGCGCATATGGATCACTATATCAAGACGCGTGAAGACAACGGCGGCGTGCATCTGAATTCCGGCATACCCAACCGCGCCTTTTACCTGGCGGCGAAAGCGCTGGGCGGCTATGCCTGGGAACAGGCGGGCCAGGCCTGGTACGACACGGTGTGCGACAAATCGCTGCCGCAGGACGCCGATTTCAGCACCTTCGCGCAGTTAACCATTCAGCACGGCGAACGCCGATTTGACCGTTCTGTGGCGCAGTCGATCGAACAGGCGTGGAAGGAGGTTGGCGTGCTATGAGTTCCTTTCCTGAACTGACCGACGATGCGGTCATCGAAGTCGAACGCGAAGGCGGACTGGCCTTTATTCCCGGCCTGCGCGGCGCGCGGCGTTTCGCGCTGGCTCAGCTGCCGCAGCCGCAAAAGCAGCGCGTCTGTCAGATTCTGGAACGGGCGCTGCCGCTGGGCGAACCTGAAGAGAAAGCGCCGGAAATCGGGCGTAGCGATCAGCGTTACTTCCGCATACAGATCAGCTATGCCACGCATCGCGAAGTCGGCACTATCGTCTTGTTGATTCCGGAGCAGGTCGCGCCGCCGGAGCTGGAGGCGCTCTGGCGCGACGGCGACGATCCGGCGCAATAAAAAAGGCCGCCACAGAGAGGGCGGCCTTATGAAGGCGCTTCAGGCCTGTCCAGCCAACAGCCGGTAAAGGCGGGGATCGCTCCCCGCCTTCCGGTTGCTACTTACCAGATTCGTAAGCCATCAAAGCAGCCACCTCGCGCTGGTTGTCCCGGTAGCGGATTTCGCACAGCGATTTCCGCGTCAGCCAGGTAAAGATTAAAAGTGTGAGACACACCAGTAATACGCAAAAAAACCAGCGTTAGCTGTGGCAATTTCATGGTCACTCCTCCTTGCGCAGAGCGCGGTAAGAGGCTACCCTGCTGTTGTTCGGACAGTGGGGCAGCCTCGTGGGTTAATGAAAATTAACTACGGGGCTTTCTCTTTTCTGCCTCACAATCAGCTTGCCGATCGCTCAAGGCAGAAACCTCAAGCGCCGTCGCGATTATACCCGCTTCTCTTTCCTGCCCAACCGGCACGCCGCTACTTAGCGACCCGCTTCCCATACGCTTCTGCAATTGCCGCCACGCTTACACTTTATTGTGCGCCAAATAAAAAACCCCGCGCCGGAGCGCAGGGTTTTGTTGATAACGCTTTGCCGTTACGGCAGCGCGTAGGCAATCACGTAATCGCCGCGATCCGGCGACTGACGCGCGCCGCCTGCGGAGATCAGGATGTACTGTTTGCCGTTTTTCGGTGAAACATAGCTGATCGGACCGCCCTGGCTACCGACCGGCAGACGGGCTTTCCATACTTCCTTACCAGTAGAGCTGTCGAAGGCGCGCAGGTAGTAGTCCTGCGTACCGGCAATAAACACCAGCCCGCCCTGCGTTGCCAGGGTACCGCCGAGGGTCGGCATGCCTATCGGCATCTGCGCGCGCATTTTAATACCGAACGGACCGGTATCCTGCACCGTACCGACCGGAACCTGCCAGACGATTTTACGCGTCTTCATATCGATCGCCGACAGCGTGCCGAAAGGCGGCGCCTGGCAAGGAATGCCCAGCGGCGACATAAAGCGGTTTTTGTTAACCGCGTACGGCGTGCCTTTTAGCGGCACCGCGCCCATGCCGGTATTGATCGCTTCGCCGCCGTTGCTGCCGCGAGAGATGCTGTTGGTGTCAGCCGGGATCATCTGCACCCACAGGCCGAGACGCATATCGTTGACGAACATGTACTGGTTGTTCGGATCGAACGACATGCTGCCCCAGTTCATGCCGCCAAGGGAACCCGGGAAGCTGAGCGACTTGTCGGTATCCGGCACGGTGAACAGGCCGTTGTAACGCATCGATTTAAAGGCGATGCGGCACGCCAGCTGATCGAACGGCGTTGCGCCCCACATGTCTGACTCGGTCAGCGTCTGGTTGCCGATCTGCGGCATCTCGGTCGAATGCGGCTGCGTTTTTGTGTATTGCTCGTTCGGGATATGGCCCTGCGGCATCGGCAGCTCTTCGACTTTCGTCAGCGGCTTGCCGGTTTCGCGATCCAGCACGAAGATCATGCCGGTTTTCCCGCCGATCACCACCGCAGGTTTGGTGGTGCCGTCCTTCATCGGGAAATCGACCAGGCTCGGCTGCATCGGCAGATCGAAGTCCCACAGATCGTTATGCACGGTCTGGTAGACCCACTTCTCTTTGCCCGTGGTCGCATCCAGCGCCAGAACGGACGCGCCATATTTATGGTCCAGCTCGGTGCGGTTCGCGCCCCACAGATCCACCGAGGAGCTGCCCATCGGGATGAATACCGTGTTCATCGCCGGATCGTAGGACATCGGCGCCCAGGAGTTCGGGGTGCTGCGTTTGTAGTTCTGGCCCGGCATCAGCACGGCGTTCGGATCGACGTTGCCCGGGTCAAACGCCCAGCGCTGCTTGCCGGTGATCACATCGAAACCGCGCAGCACGCCGCCCGGCATATCCGTCTGGACGTTATCCGCGACGCGACCGCCTACTACCACCGTGGTGCCCGCCATCGTTGGCGCTGACGTCAGCTGGTATTTCGGATCCTGCGCTTCGCCCAGGCCCTCTTTCAGGTTAACGATACCGTGGTCGCCGAAGTTTTCGCAGAACTCGCCGTTGTCGGCGTTGATCGCGATCAGACGCGCGTCGATGGTATTCATCAGAATACGACGCTGGCAGGTGTCGCCCGCCGCCAGGCTGACTGCCGGTACCGGCGTCGAGCCGGGCTTGCTCGGCTGCGCCAGCGGTTTAGTGGCGTCAAAATAGGCCAGACCGCGGCAGCGCGGCCAGACTTCTGCCTGCGCGTTGATTTCGCGTTTCCAGATCTGCTTGCCGCTGTCCGCTTCCACCGCAATCACGTTGTTGTGCGGCGTACAGAGATAGAGCGTGTTGCCAATCTGCAGCGGCGTTTGCTGATCTTCCGCTCCGTTGCCGGTCGGGCTGATCGGCGTATCGCCAGTGTGGAAGGTCCAGGCCACTTTAAGATCTTTCACGTTGTCACGGGTGATCTGGTCGATGGCGGCAAAACGGTCGCCGCCCGGCGTGCGGCCATAGTTATTCCAGTCCTGCTGCGGTTTGCTCTTATCGACCGGGATCAGCGGCAGCGCTTTGCCGGTAAAGGCCACGGTGGGATGCGGCTGGAACATCTGCACCAGCGTGCCGACCATGCCGACGGCGATGATGGCGGAAAGCGCATAAGAGACTTTCGCCAGCGAGGATTTGCCTTCGCGCTTGCGCAGCGCAGGCCAGGTCAGAAATGCCAGCAGCATCAGACCCGACGGCACCATCAGGCGCGATACCAGCGGCCAGAACGACCAGCCCGCGTCCGCCAGCGCCCAAATCAGCGTGCCGACGAAGACCAGAATAAACAGCACAACGGCTGAGGACTTGCGGCGGAAGAACTGGATCGCCGACAGCAGCGTCACAATGCCAGCAATCAGGAAATACCAGCTACCGCCCAGCGAGACCAGCTTGCCGCCGCCAATAGCAAAGAACAGGCCGATTGCCAGCAGCACCAGCCCCAGCAAAATCGACCAGATACCCAACCCTTTGCCGGATCGGGAAGATGTTTCAGCCATAACACTTACTCTCCTGAAAAAATAAAGCCACCGCGCCTCAGCCTTCTGAAGCGTGACGACGTCTGATGCGTCGGATATCGCTTTATTTCAATTCGTAATGGTACGGACCCATGTCCGGGATGCAGGCATTGTGAGCAAGGAGGCACTGAGGCGTGGTCGCTCCCGTCGCAATACGGGGCAGGATTGTACCACCTGGTACATTATGAGGTGAACATCTATAACGTGAAGTACACGTGGCAATAGCATTTTTGCTACAAACTCAGCGCTAAGCCGCTCAATTTTTATGCTCCGTGGCGCAGGCCTGAGGTTAACCGCAAAAGTAGGCAAATGCGTTAACAGTACGTTCTCTCTTGTCCGCACCTGAAAATAAAAAAGGGACCTTTCGGTCCCTTTTGTTTAACGCTTGTTCTTCTTCAGATGCGAAAGCAGACGCTTACGCTTACGCTGCTGCGTCGGCGTCAGCAAGTTGCGCTTGCCTGCAAAGGGGTTATCGCCCTCTTTGAACTGAATGCGGATCGGCGTGCCCATCACGTTAAGCGAACGACGGAAGTAGTTCATCAGATAGCGCTTGTAGGAGTCAGGCAAATCTTTCACCTGGTTGCCGTGGATCACCACGATCGGCGGGTTGTAACCGCCGGCATGCGCATACTTCAGCTTCACGCGGCGACCGCGCACCAGCGGCGGCTGGTGGTCTTCGGCGGCCATGTTCATGATGCGCGTCAGCATAGAGGTGTTAACGCGTTTGGTCGAACAGTCGTAGGCTTCGGTGACCGATTCGAACAGGTTGCCGACGCCGCTGCCGTGCAGCGCAGAGATAAAGTGTACGCGGGCAAAGTCGATAAAGCCGAGACGATAGTCCAGCGTCTCTTTGACCTCGTCCTTGATCTCCTGCGTCAGTCCGTCCCACTTATTCACCACGATCACCAGCGAACGACCGCTGTTGAGGATGAAGCCGAGCAGCGACAGATCCTGATCGGAGATGCCTTCGCGCGCGTCGATCACCAGTAATACCACGTTGGCGTCTTCAATCGCCTGCAGGGTTTTAATGACCGAGAATTTTTCCACCGTATCGGTGATTTTGCCGCGCTTACGCACGCCCGCGGTATCAATCAGGATATATTCGCGGTCGTCGCGCTGCATCGGAATGTAGATGCTGTCGCGCGTGGTGCCCGGCATATCGTAAACCACGACGCGATCTTCGCCGAGAATACGGTTGGTCAGCGTGGATTTGCCGACGTTAGGACGACCGACGATAGCCAGCTTAATCGGCAGACCGGTGGGATCGAACGCCTCTTCTTCCTCTTCTTCCGGCGCTTCGCCGCTCTCTTCCGCCGCCAGCGCCGCCCAGTAGGCTTCGTTCTCGTCTTCTTCAGTGACTTCACGCGGATCGACTTCGTCCATCCACGGCAGCAAAGCGGTTTCCAGCAGGCTGGTTACGCCGCGACCATGGGACGCTGCGATAGCGTGAATCTCTCCCAGACCGAGCGAGTAGAAGTCGAGTACCGCGGAATCGGGATCGAGGCCGTCGGTTTTATTCGCCACCAGGAACGTCGGCTTCTGGCGCGAGCGAATATGGTTAGCGATCTGCTTGTCCGCCGGCATCACGCCCGCGCGCGCATCCACCATAAACAGCACCACATCCGCCTCTTCAATCGCCAGCAGCGACTGTTCAGCCATACGCGTTTCGACGCCCTCTTCAGTGCCGTCGATACCGCCGGTATCAATAACAATAAATTCGCGCCCTTCCACTTCGGCGCGACCATATTTGCGATCGCGAGTCAGTCCAGGAAAATCCGCCACCAGCGCATCACGAGTGCGCGTTAAGCGGTTAAACAGCGTGGATTTCCCCACATTGGGACGCCCAACCAGCGCGACCACAGGTATCATAACAGTGCCTCAATAAAAAAATTAATCGCCCGAATGGCGTGATTATAACGGTTTTAACCGCCGGGTTCAGGCTGAAGGCGCTAAGAATATCATGCCTGACTAAAAACGAAACGGCTCCTGACGCGTCAGGAGCCGTTATACGGAAGGCAAATCCCGGTGGCGCGTTAACGCGTAATCGCGTAAACCTCGCCGCCTTTGGCCTGAATGATCAGCTTATCGCTGGCGACGACCGGCTCGGTCTGGAAGCCATCGCTGTCGACTTTCTGCTGCGCCACGAAACGACCGTCCGTGGTATTGAGCCAGTGCAGATAGCCTTCGCTGTCGCCTACCACCAGATAGCCGTTATAGAGCACCGGCGCAGTCAGGTTGCGGTGCAGCAGATCGCTTTGACGCCAGATGGCGACGCCGCCGTCGGCATTCAGCGCGATGACGCGGTCATCCTGATCCACCAGATAGATGCGGCCGGCATCGACGATCAGATCTTTCACGCCGCCGATTTCACGCTTCCACAGGATCTGGCCAGAACGCAGATCGAGCGCGGTCAGGTTGCCGTTATACGCCAGCGCGTAAACCACGCCGTTGACGATAACCGGCGTCGTATCGACGTCGTTCAGGCGATCGATTTCGGTCGCGCCGCTCGGCTGTGAGATACGCTGCTGCCAGATAAGCTGACCCTGATTCATAATGACCGCGCTGACGCGGCCGTTATCGCCGCCGACAATTGCGCCGCCGAACGCGGTCGCTGGCGCGGATTCGCCGCGCAGCGACAGCGCAGGCATGTCGAGGTTAACGCTCCACTTCACCGCGCCGCTGCTCTGATCCAGTCCCTGCAGCATGCCGTTGCTGGTATGCACCAGCACCAGGCCGTCGCTCACCACCGGACGCGACAGCGCTTCGCCAGCTACTTTGGTCTGCCAGGCGATGCTGCCGTCGCTGCTGTTCAAGGCGAACAGCTGACCGCGCTCGCTGCCGATATAAAGGCGATCGCCCGCAGCGGTCACGCCGCCTGAGAGCAGAGCTGAGATGTTTTTCGAGAAGAAGCCGGTTTTCTCAGAGAGATCGACTTTCCATTTTTCTTTGCCGTTGGAGGCGTCCAGCGCTTTTACCACGCCGAAACGATCCGCCGCAAATACGGTATCGTCCTGCCATGCCGGATGCAGGTTAGAGTAGAAATCGCCAATGCCGTCGCCGACCGACGTGCTCCACACTTCCTGGGGATTAAACTGGTTTTCCACCTTTGGCAGCGGGGCCATTTTCACTACATCTTCTTCGCCGCTGAACAGCGAACAACCGCTGAGCAAAGTGACTGAAATCAGTCCTGGCAGCAGGTATTTACGTAATTCCATGCGCTCTCTCTTGACTGGCTTAGCTTAAGTTATTCATCTTCATCTGCATCATTTGCTTCAGCGCCGGAGAAGCGTCTGATTCGACACCTTTGCTCCACGCCTCGCGCGCGCCCTGCTTATCGCCTTTGCTCAGCAGCGCTTCGCCGCGAATATCCGCCACAATGGCTGTCCAGCCATCGCCCTTGACAGCATCAAGGGTTTTAAGGGCGGCGTCCGCCTGATTCTGTTGCAGTTGAATGCGCGCCAGCCGCAGGTTAATAACCGCCTGCAGATTGGCATCTTTGGTATTCTTCAGACCGTTTTCCAGCAGGGAAGACGCTTTATCAAGCTGGTTGGCGTCGACATACTGCTTCGCCGCGTCCATCGCCGCCAGCGCACCGTAGGTATTGCTGTTTTCGCTGACGAATTTCGCCACCGCATCCAGCGTGGCCGGCTGATCGGCTTTCATAGCGGTCGTCACTTGCTGGTACTGGGCTGAAAGCGCTTTCGACGAACCCTCTTCGTGACTGGCCCAATAGCGCCAGCCGCCGAGTGCGGCAATACCGATAATCACGCCGACCGCCAGCGCCTTGCCGTTACTGGCAAAAAAGCGGCGTAGCGCGTCAACCTGCTCGTTTTCGTTGCTATAAACTTCCACGCGATCCCTCTCCTTTCTCTGGTTGGTGCCGTGCCACGCTTACTTTAACAGCGTGCGCAATGCAGCAGCAGCCTCAGTCTGCGCCAGCGTTTGCTGATCGCCGCTGCGCAGATCTTTAATCACTACCTGACCGGCTTTTACTTCGTCTTCGCCAACTACCAGCGCAACGCGAGCGCCCCACTTGTCGGCGCGAGCAAACTGCTTCTTGAAGTTGCCGCCGCCGAAGTTGGTCATCAGCTTCAGTTCCGGCGCTTCGTCGCGCAGTTTTTCCGCCAGCTGCATCGCAGCGGACTGAACGCCCTGGCCCGAAGCGATAACATAGACATCAACAACGCGCGTCGGTTCAAATTCAGGATTCACCGCCTGAACCAGCAGCACCAGACGCTCCAGGCCCATGGCGAAACCGACCGCCGGCGTTGCGCGGCCGCCCAGCTGCTCGACCAGGCCGTCGTAGCGGCCGCCGCCGCACACCGTGCCCTGCGCGCCGAGGCTCTCGGTCACCCATTCGAAAACGGTGCGGTTGTAGTAGTCGAGGCCGCGCACCAGACGCTGATTGACGCGATAGGCGATGCCCGCGTCGTCCAGCAGGGCGCACAGTCCCTGGAAATGTTCGCGCGATTCGTCATCGAGATGATCCATCAGCTGCGGCGCGTCGTTAAGCAGCGTCTGCACCTCGGGATTTTTGCTGTCGAGCACGCGCAGCGGATTGGTGTACATACGGCGCTTGCTGTCTTCGTCCAGCGTCTCTTTATGCTGCTCGAGGAAAGCCACCAGCGCTTCGCGATAGTTGGCGCGCGCCTCCAGCGAACCGATGGAGTTGAGCTCCAGACGCACGTGATCGGCGATGCCCAGCGCTTTCCACCAGCGAGCGGTCAGCATAATCAGCTCGGCGTCCACGTCCGGACCCTGCAGGCCGAACACCTCGGCGCCCAGCTGGTGGAACTGACGATAGCGCCCTTTCTGCGGACGCTCGTAGCGGAACATCGGTCCCATATACCACAGACGCTGTTCCTGATTGTAGAGCAGGCCATGTTCGATGCCGGCGCGCACGCAGCCTGCGGTGCCTTCGGGACGCAGCGTCAGGCTTTCGCCGTTGCGGTCGTCAAAGGTGTACATCTCTTTTTCGACCACATCGGTGACTTCACCGATGGCGCGTTTAAACAGCGGAGTCTGCTCGACGATCGGCATGCGAATTTCGCTATAGCCGTAGCTGGCCAGCACCTGCTTGAGCGTACCTTCAATGCGTTGCCAGATAGCCGTATCCGCCGGCAGGTAATCGTTCATGCCGCGGATAGCTTGAATATTCTTCGCCACGTTAAAATCTCTTAATGCAAAAAAACCTGTCCGGCATCATACCTTATGAGGATGAAACCGCACAGGTTCATTGAACAAAGTCGCGCTGGCCGCGCCGACGCTTAGTTTTCCAGCTGCTGAACGTTGATGCGACGATTTTCGTCCAGCATGGTCGCTTTGGCGCGGATGCGCGCTTCCAGCTGATCGATCATATCGTCGTTGTCGAGACGATCGCGCTGGCGCACGCCATCTTCATAGAAGCCGCTTTTCTTGTTGCCGCCGGTGACGCCCAGCGTCGACACCGTGGCTTCGCCAGGGCCGTTAACCACGCAGCCGATGATCGAGACGTCCATCGGCGTGATGATATCTTCCAGCCGCTGCTCAAGGGCGTTGACCGTGCCGATAACGTCGAATTCCTGACGCGAACAGGTCGGGCAGGCGATAAAGTTGATGCCGCGCGCGCGAATGCGCAGCGACTTCAGGATGTCGAAGCCGACCTTCACCTCTTCAATCGGGTCCGCCGCCAGCGAAATACGCAGCGTATCGCCGATGCCCTCTGAGAGCAGCAGCCCCAGACCGATCGCCGATTTCACCGCGCCGGCGCGCGCGCCGCCCGCCTCGGTAATGCCGAGATGCAGCGGCTGATCGATCTGCTTCGCCAGCAGGCGATAAGATTCGACGGCCAGGAAGACGTCCGACGCTTTGACGCTCACCTTGAACTGATCGAAGTTGAGGCGATCGAGATGATCGACGTGGCGCATCGCTGACTCCAGCAGCGCCTGCGGCGTCGGCTCGCCGTACTTTTCCTGCAAATCTTTTTCCAGCGAACCGGCATTCACGCCGATACGGATCGGAATATTATGGTCGCGCGCGCAGTCCACCACCTGGCGGATACGCTCGTTGTTGCCGATGTTGCCTGGGTTGATACGCAGGCAGTCGACGCCATATTCGGCGACTTTTAGCGCGATGCGGTAGTCAAAATGGATATCCGCCACCAGCGGCACGTTGACGCGCTGCTTGATCAGTTTGAAAGCTTCGGCGGCATCCATGGTCGGCACGGAGACGCGGACGATATCGACGCCGACGCGCTCAAGCGCTTTGATCTGGTTGACCGTGGCGTCTACGTCGGTTGTGCGGGTATTGGTCATCGACTGGACGGCGATAGGCGCGCCGTCGCCGACCGGCACCTTGCCGACATAAATCCGGGTCGATTTACGACGGATAATGGGTGCTTCGTTATGCATATTCTTTCTCCACAATTGCCCCGGGCGCGATGCAGCGTTATTGCGCACCCAACGTCAGGCGAGCAACCTGGTTATTACGGATAAAACGACTTAAATCAACCGGCTGGTTCTGATATTGCACCTGCACCGCCGAGGGTGCGCCGATTTTCAGGCGATAGGGCGCAGTGCCGGAAAGGCTGAGTTTACCACCGCTGCGTTGCATTCCGCTGAAGAGTTTTTTACCGGTAGCGTCGCTCACTTCCAGCCAGCAGTCGGCGTTGAAGTTCATGACCACGGTATTAGGATCGGCGGCCGCTTCGCCAACGGCAGCGCCGCTGGTCGGCAGCTGACCGGCAGTGGCGGATGGGCTGGCCGCGTTATCGACCGGCGCCTGGCTGGGCGATACTACGGCGCTGTTCGCCGAAGAGGCGGCCGGCGCGGCGCTGTTGCCGACGCTCTGCGCGGGCGCGGTGCTGGACGGCTGACTGGCAGCAGGTGCCGCCGGGGTGGCGTCCGCACTATTGGTTTCGTCCGGCGCGGCAGGCGCCGCCGTCTCGTCGCTGGCGCCGCCGTCGAGCGGAATAGACTGGCTCGCGTCGCCGCTGCTGCCGTTTTGATCGGCCATAGAAACCAGATCCTCCTGCGACGCCTTATGGTTTTGCCACCACCATGCGCCGGTCAGGCCCACTACCACGAAGAGCACCAGCCAGGTGAAGATCATCAGCCAGCCGTCGCGTTTCTTGCGGCGTTTGCCCAGCGAGAAGTGCTGCATCGGTTCGATTTTGGCCGCACGCACCGGCGTCTGCTTCGCCATCATCGGCAGCAATTCCTCTTCAGGAATGTGCACCAGGCGCGCATAGGAGCGAATATATCCACGCAAAAAGGTCGACGCCAGATCGGCAGGCGCTTTGTCCTCTTCGATATCGCGTACGGTCGTAAGTTTCAGGCACAGGCGTTCAGCCACGTTTTGCTGAGTCAGCCCCATTTGCTCACGGGCCAGACGCAGGCGTTCGCCTGTGGAATGTACTGCAGAGTTGTCTTGAGTGGCTTCAGTATTCATTAGCTAAATAACGCTGGTACTGTATCGATTGTGGAAAACTTCGCGCCAACCGGTCGCCATAACGTGTAACGTCAGCAGCGTTTCCCTGTTGCGCGGCGAAACGTATCTGTAACTCTAAGCTGCGCGCCGTAGCAGGCAGATATTGCTGATAAAGCTCTGTTAACAGTAGAGCACGCGCCGGAGAGAGAAGACGTTGTTTTTCCGCCTCATCCAGCAGAGCGTCGCCTTTCGCGCGATCCGCCTCCAGCGCCCGACTCAGCGCCGCTCGCGCGGCCAGCGTCTCGTCTGCCTGAAGATAGCAATATCCCGACAGTTCCCACGCATCGATGCGCGCTTCATTTTCCGATGCGCTCATCGCCTGCTTAAACTGTTGATGCGCTTCGTCATACTGCCCTAAAGCGCAGAGAAACGCACCGTAATTGTTAGCGACAAAGCCATTTGACGGCGCCAGCCGCTGCGCCTGTTGGTAGCTGCGCGCCGCCTCATCGCGACGGCCCTGTTTCTCCGCCAGGCGCGCCAGCGCCAGGGCCATTCGATAGTCGCGCGGCGCGGCGGCCTGCGCCCGCTGGAAGTTGCGGCGCGCGTTGGCGTAATCCTCCGCCGCCAGATAGTGCATTCCCAACGCCAGACGCGTTTCCGCCGCGCCGGAATGCGGCGGCTGGCTGACACACCCGGTTACAACAATCAGGGCCAGCAGGCTGGCCGGTAATCCTTTACCCATTTCGTTCTCCTGGCCGCAAGAGAGATTGCGTGGCAGCAGCCTGCCACGCGTCGCGACCCGCTCAAACCGATCTCTTCCCGGTTTCAGAGCGCCTTCACAGATATGGCTTCGCCCGCCATTTTTTTGCGCATAGTACGCTTGGTGCGGTCAATCACGTCGCCCGCCAGCTGGCCGCAGGCCGCATCGATATCGTCGCCGCGCGTTTTACGCACGATAGTGGTAAATCCGTATTCCATCAAGACTTTAGCGAAGCGGTCAACGCGGCTGTTAGAGCTACGGCCGTAAGGCGCGCCCGGGAAGGGATTCCAGGGGATCAGGTTGATCTTGCTCGGCGTATCTTTCAACAGGGCCGCCAGCTCGTGCGCATCGTCGGTGCTGTCGTTCACGTGGTCCAGCATCACATATTCGATGGTAACGCGCCCCTGATTGGCGTTCGACTTCGCCAGATAGCGCTTCACCGCGCCGAGGAACATCTCGATATTGTACTTTTTGTTAATCGGCACGATATCGTCACGCAGCTTGTCGTTCGGCGCATGCAGCGAAATCGCCAGCGCAACGTCGATCATATCGCCGAGCTTATCCAGCGCCGGCACCACGCCTGAGGTCGACAGGGTAACGCGACGCTTCGAGAGGCCGAAACCGAAGTCGTCCAGCATGATCTCCATTGCCGGCACCACGTTGTTGAGGTTAAGCAGCGGCTCGCCCATGCCCATCATCACCACGTTGGTGATAGGACGCTGGCCGGTGACTTTAGCGGCGCCGATAATTTTCGCCGCGCGCCATACCTGGCCGATGATCTCGGAGACGCGCAGGTTGCGGTTGAAGCCCTGCTGCGCCGTCGAGCAGAATTTGCACTCCAGCGCGCAGCCCACCTGCGAGGATACGCAGAGCGTGGCGCGGTCGTCTTCCGGGATATAGACGGTTTCCACCAGCTGATCGCCGACGCGGATCGCCCATTTAATGGTGCCGTCGCTAGAGCGCATCTCTTCCGCCACTTCCGGCGCGCGGATTTCCGCGATCTGGCTCAGCTTGCCGCGCAGCACCTTGTTGATGTCGGTCATCTGCTCGAAATCGTCGCAGCAGTAGTGATACATCCACTTCATCACCTGATCGGCGCGAAACGGCTTTTCGCCCATCGAGAGAAAGAGTTCGCGCATCTGCTGGCGGTTGAGATCGAGCAGGTTAATTTTTTCGCTTTTGGGGGCAACAGCAACGGGGGAAGCGGACGACGGCGTCACAATCAGTTCGGACATAATGTTCTCTGGCCTCGTTATTACACGTTATGGCTCTGGTTAAGGATAGAAAAAAAAGACGCCCTTGCTGAGACAAGCTCAACAAGGGCGCGATATTGTACAACATCTGCGGTGTGATGCCAGGGTAGAGGGCGACGCGTTAGCGAGAAATTTGTAAAGCGCGCGCTCCGGCTGGCCTCGACGCGATTAACGCGTGCGCGGGCAGATCTCGTTTTCGCCGAAGAAGTAGGCGATTTCACGCGCGGCAGACTCAGCGGAGTCAGAACCGTGGGTGGCGTTTTCGGTGAAGCTGTCGGCGTAGTCAGCGCGCAGCGTGCCAGCCAGCGCGTTCGCCGGGTTGGTCGCGCCCATCAGATCGCGGTGACGCTGAACGGCGTTTTCGCCTTCCAGCACAGATACCACAACCGGACCAGAAGTCATGAACTCTACCAGACCGTCGAAGAACGGTTTGCCCTGGTGCTCAGCGTAGAAACCTTCAGCCTGCTCTTTGCTCAGCTGCAGCATTTTAGCGCCAACGATTTTGAAGCCAGCGCTTTCAAAACGGTTGTAGATGGCGCCAATCACGTTTTTAGCAACGGCGTTTGGTTTAATGATGGAGAAGGTACGTTCGATTGCCATGTTGACCTCTGTCTTTAGCATCCTGAAGAAACCGGGAACCCGCTCCCGGTAAGAAAACGCGCCGATTATAGGGAGATCAACGGGCGTTGCCTATTAGCTATCGTATGATTTATTGAAAATTATTGATATTTGTCGATGCAGGCAGGCAAATAATGTGCATTGCGCCGCTTTCAGTCGCGGATAAAGGAAACGGCGGCCAGCTCTCCCACCTCATCCATCACCACCAGCTGACAGGGGCCGGCATCGCGCAACGCCAGCTCTACGCGGCTGTTCTCCTCGCCCTGCTCTACCGGCTCGCCGTTTAAAAACCACCAGCGACGCTCGCCCTGACCGCCCTGCACCGCCACCGGCACGATCAGCACGGCTTTGCCGGGCAGCGGCTGCAGATGCTGGCCGTTGATGACGCCGGTTATCACCATCGGCGCCGCATTGCCCTGGCGCAGCGGCGGACAGGCGGCGTCGACCGGCGGCAAACGCTGCGCGCGCTGTTCGCTCCTGGGCAGCCAGGGCTCCAGCGGCAGCGGCCACAGCAGCCGTTCGCGGTTCTGGGCGCCGGGACAGTCCGCCGCCACCCGCCTCCCCTGCGCGTTTTGCCAGTAGCGCAGCCGCAGTCCGTTTACCCCCTCCTGTCCCGGCGCCAGCAGCGTCGGCGGCAGGGTCTGATTCAGCACCCAGCTTTGTCGGCGCTGGCGACAATTCTCATCCCCAGCAGGCAGCGGCTGGCCGCCGGGCCAGCAGATGCTCTGCGCGCTGACCGAGGCGGGACGCGGATCGCGCGGCGTGCCGCCGATCGGCATATGGCCCGCCAGCAGATTCGCCACCTGATGCATCACCGGCACCGCGGAGGCGAAGCCGACCTGCCCTGCGACCGGGGTGGCGTCCGGTCTGCCGACCCAGACGCCGATGAGATAGCGCGGCGTGACGCCGATGGTCCAGGCGTCGCGGTAGCCATAGCTGGTGCCGGTTTTCCACGCCAGCGGCACGATGTCGCTCGTCGCGCCGCTGGCGGCGGGCTGCGCATCGCCCGCCAGCATGCGCCGCACGATCCAGGCCGCGCCCGGCGACAGCAGGCGACGCTGCCGCAGCGGCTGATCCGCGAGGTAGCGCAGCTGCGCGGCGTTGCCCTGGCGCGCGAAGGCGCTATAGGCTGCCACCAGCTCGTCCAGCCGCGCGCCGGTTCCGCCTAACGCCAGTGACAGGTTTGGCTCTGCGCCTGCCGGGAAGCGCAAATTCAGGCCCACGTTGCGCAGCCGCGCCGTCACGCTTTTTGGGCCAAGCGCGTCCAGCAGCTGAACGGCCGGCAGATTGAGCGAGCGTTTCAGCGCTTCGCTGGCGCTGACAGGCCCGTGGAAGCCGCTGTCGAAATTGCCGGGCCGGTAGTCGCCAAAGCGGCGCGGCACGTCCTGCAGCAGCGATTCGCCGTGGATCAGGCCGTCGTCCAGCGCCATGCCGTAGATAAAGGGTTTCAGCACCGAGCCGGGCGATCGCACGCTGGCGACCATATCCACATGACCGAAGCGCCTGTCGTCGCGAAAATCCACCGAGCCGACATAGCCGCGTACTTTCATATCGGTGTGATCCGCCACCAGGATCGCCAGCGAGGTGCGCGGCGGCAGCTGCGGCTTAAGGGCGGCGGCGAGATTCTCCAGCTCGCGCTGCAGCGACAGATCCAGCGTCGAGACGATTTTCGCGTCGGCAGAAAGCAGCAGCAGACGGCGCGCCAGCAGCGGCGCGGTCTGCGGCATCTGACGCGGCGGCAGCCAGACCGGCTCTTGCAGGATCTCGTCGACCTCCTGCTGCGGCCAGACGCGGTGTTCCGCCAGCCGCCGCAACACCTTATTGCGCGCCGCCTCGGCGCGCTGCGGCCAGCGATCCGGGCGCAGGCGGCCAGGCGCCTGCGGCAGCACCGCCAGCAGCGCAGCCTCGCCTTTCGTCAGCTGCGAAGGCGGCTTACCGAGCCAGATCCAGCTTGCCGCGCCCACCCCCTCGACCGTGCCGCCAAAGGGGGCACGATTAAGATAGAGCGTCAGAATGTCGCGCTTCGACAGGTGCCACTCCAGCTGCAACGCCCGCCACGCCTGCACCGCCTTGCCGGAGAAGGTGCGCGGCTGCGGATCGATCAGGCGCGCCACCTGCATGGTCAGCGTGCTGCCGCCGGAAACGATGGCGCCAGCGCGCAGATTCTGCCCCGCCGCGCGCAGGACGGCGATCGGATTGATGCCGGGATGGCGCCAGAACCAGCGATCTTCGTAGTTGAGTAGCGCATCAAGATAGGCGGGCGCGACCTCCGCTATCGTGACCGGATAGCGCCAGACGCCCTGCTTATCAGCGAAGCGCCAGAGCGGCGTGCCATCTTCCGCAACCACCACGCGCGCCGGCTGCACTTCGCGCAGCGGCAGCGGAAACAGCCGGTCGAGTCCGAAAAGCGCCAGCGCTAAAAAAACAAGCGGCGGCCAGAGCCACCGCTTTTGCCAGCCTTTCAGCTTCATGCCTTAACGTACACTGATTTTCTCCGGCGTCGCGCCCACGGCGCGCCACTCCGGCACGTACATCGACTCGACCTGCGGCGGCGGCAGGCGATAGCTGCCTGGCGTCACCGCGCGCGCCAGATAGAGCAGCGTCTCGGTTTTGTAGCCGCTCAGCGCCAGCGCAGCGACAAAGCGATCGTCGCGGAACTCGATATGGCGGATATCCGCCTGCTGCATATCCATCATGCTCTCCTTCAGCGCATCCGCGCCGTCGCCGAGGCTGGCACTGCTGTCGCTAAGGTTCTGGTTTTCCAGCTCCAGACCGGCGGGCAGCAGATCGACCACCAGCGCGTCGCTGACGCGCTTGCTGGAAGAGACCTTGAGCCGCACCACCAGCAGCTGGCCACTGCTGAGGTTATCCAGATCCGCCGGTTTGCCGTCGAGCGTGAAGTATTCGCGCGTCACGTTAAGCACGTTGTGCATCGGCTTCGGCGCGGCAAGCGGATAGCCCGTGACGCTGAGCGCGCCGTAGAGCGGCGCCTGGCCGCGGTTTGTCAGCGTGACGCCATGCAGCAGCTGGCTTTCGTTCATGCCCCGCGTCAGCGGGCCGCTGCCCTCTAGCGGCTGGGCGTCGCCCGCCAGCGCGGCCTGCCAGGCTTCGCCTTTATGCTGCTGCAGCGTACGCGCCGCCAGGAACAGAGCGTTATTCTCCTGGGTAGAGAACCAGGCCTGGCCGTACGCCGCCTTCGCCAGTTCCGGCAGCAGCGCCTGCTGCGCCTCCGGCAGCAGCTGGTTTTCCGCCAGCAGCGCCACCGTCAGCGCGCCATCGCGCAGCGCGCTGCCGTAATCGCCCAGCCAGCCGTCCGCGTCGCGCGTCAGGCCGACGCCTTGCGCCAGCGCCAGCTGCGCGCGCTGCGGATCGCCCATCAGCTTCAGCGCCACGCCGAGCTGCACCAGCGCCAGTCCCGATTTGGCCTTGTCGCGTTTCTCATAGAGCGCGCGCAGCGCGCCGAGCGGCGCCTGCTGCTGACGCGCCAGCACCATGCCCGCATAGGCCTGCACGCTAAAGCGCATCGCCTCCTCGTTGCTGCTCCAGCGCGTTTCGATCTGCGCCGGATCCTGCAGATAGCGCAGCAGGCGCTCGTCGGCGCGCGCGATCGTCTCCGTCGGCACGCTGTAGCCCGCCTCGCTGGCGCGCAGCAGGAAATCGGTAACATAGGCGGTCAGCCAGAACTCCTCTTCGCTCTCTTTGCTCCAGAGGCCAAAGCTGCCGTTGCCGCGCTGCATACCCGCCAGGCGCGCGATGCCGGTATCGACGGCGGCGCGCCGCGCCTCGTCGCTGCTGGTTTTGATGCCCATCGCGGCGAGCTGCGCCTGGCTGGTGAAAATCGACGGCCAGATGCCGCTGGCGGTCTGCTCGAGGCAGCCGTACGGATAGGCGTAAAGCGTGCTGATGTAGCGGCCGATATTCAGCGGCGGCTGATTGCTGAGCGAGAGCTGTCCGCTTAGCGTTTCAGGCTGCAGCCCGCTAAGGGCGGCGGCCTGAACCTGCCAGCTCTGCCCGGCCTGCATCACGCCGTCAAAGCTCAGCGTTTGTGCCGGATAAGCCGGGCGCACGCCGATTTTCCAGCTGCGCTGGCTGTCGGCCAGCGCTTCGCCCGCGACCGCCAGGCCGGAGACCCGCACCTGCACCGCGCCTTCGCCGAAACCGCCCTGCGCCTTTACCGGAATATGCAGGGTGGCGCGCGCGCCTTTCGCCAGCTGAACGCGGTGCGAGGCGCCGCCGCTCAGCGCGATCTGGCCCTGGGTCTGCACGTCGACCTTCAGCGCCTGAGGCTGCTCCGTGAGATTAGTTAGATCGAGCGCCAGCATCGCCTGATCGCCGCTCGCCATAAAGCGCGGCGTCGCCAGCTCGCTGATCAGCGGCGCGGCCACCACCACTTTTCGATCCGTCGAACCGAAGCTGTCGGCGCTCCACGCCTGCGCCATCAGGCGCAGCTCGCCGTTGAACTGCGGGATCGGCAGCTCCAGCGTGCCCTCGCCGTTTTTATCCAGCGTCACCGGCTGAAGCTGCTGCGCCACGATATTGACCTCGGTGAGCGGCTTTTTGCCGCCGCGCGACGACGCTTCGTCATCGCCGTCACCGCCGAAACGCAGCGTCGCCAGCCGTCCGCCGCCCTCGATAAGCTGGCCGAAAACGTCATACTGATCGGCGTTGTAGCGCTTGCGGCCAAAGAACCCTTCCCAGGGATCGGGGGTTTTGTAGTCGTTGATATTCAGTACGCCGCTGTCTACCGCCGACAGCAGCACCTGGACATTCTGCGGCAGCTCGCCGCCGCGGCTGGCTTTGACCTTCACCTTCAGCGTCTGCTCAGGACGAATTTTCAGCGGCGCGTCCAGCGTCAGATCGAGGCGCCGCGCGTCGGTCGCCATCGGCAACGGCAGCAGGCCGACGGCGCGCTTCGGCGTGGCGCCGCTGGCTTTATCGCCGTCGCGCACCACGATAGCGCTGAGATAGAGATCGTGGCGCTTCCAGCTGGCGTCAAGCGGCACATCGATAGTCGCGCCGCCCGCAGGCACGTCGATCGGCTGCCGCCACAGGGTGCCGCTGCTCGACTCCACCATCAGATAGCCTTTGCCCGCCGCTGGCGACTCCACCTGAACGCGGGCGGTCTCGCCGGGCCGCAGCACGGTTTTATCCAGTTTGAGCTTCACCTGATCGGGCCGCAGCGCGCCGGTGCCGTTGGTGTTGTCCTCCCACCAGTAGCCCGCGCGGAACTGCACGCTGGAGATAATCTTCTCGCCGGCCTGCACTTCGAGACGATAGGCGCCCCACTCTACCGGGAAACTCACCTTTCGGCTGCTGCCGGCGGCCAGCGAAATACGCTGCGCGTCCTCCTGCAGATCCTTCTCGTCGTGGCGCATCTGCCAGCCTTCGCTGTCGGAGAAGCTCCAGTAGTAGTCGCGCCGCTCGTGGATCAGGCGCACCTCGAGATCCTTCGCCGCCAGCTTTTCGCCTTTGCTGTTGGCATAGACGATATCGAAGTCGGCAATGCTGTTCTCCGGCACCGTCGGCTGCTGGGTGTAACGATCGTAGCGGTAGTCATAGACCGATTCGCTGTTGAACAGCGGCCGGATGCCGGGCAGCGCGGGCGCAGGCCAGATCGCCTGCGTGACGCGGCGCGTGACCGGCCGCCCGCCCGTCTCCAGCAGGCTCGCCTGCAGGATAAGGTTAAGCGGCGAGTGGATCTGCGCCCATTCGCTCTCTACCGTCAGCTGCAGTTTGCCCTCTTCGTCCAGCGTGTCGTCGATATCGTCCAGGTTGCGTTTGCTCTCCTGCTCCATCACGTCGCCGAACTGATAGCCCGGCAGCGCGGCGACCGCTTCGCGCGACGGCCGCAGCATCAGCTGCGCCTGCAGTTCGTTGCCCGCCGCGGGCGCGCCGTAGAGGTAGCGGCCCTCGATATTGAAAACGACGTCGTCGTCAGGCGACAACGGGCTGTCGCTGTTTTGCAACGTCAGCGCCATGCGCTCCGGCAGGAAATCCTCTACGTGAAAGGTCCAGCTGCGCGGCTGGCTGTCGCCGCTGTTCAGGCGCAGCGTCCAGTCGCCGGTCATCGCTGAGGAAGGCAGCGCAAAGCGCTGCTGGTAGAAGCCGCTCTCCGGCTGCCAGAGAAAGCTTTGCGCCACTTCGCCGTTGGGCTGCACCACTTCCGCCTTCAGCGGCTGCGCGGGCAGCGGCTTGCCGTCGGCATCGCGCAGCAGCGCGTTGACGATGACCGTTTCGCCGGGACGATAGAGATCGCGCGGGCCGAAAACGAATAGCTGCTTGTCGTAGCCCTGAGGGCCGCCGACGGGAAACTCCGCCAGATCCAGCGCCGGCAGATTAAGATCGATCAGCGAGGTCTCTTCTTTTTGCGTGGCGATTAACACTTTTCCTTTCGCCTGCGTCGGCAGACGCAAATAGCCGCTGTCGTCGCTGACGCCGCTGGCGAGCTGTTTTCCCTTTTCATCCAGAAGCTGCACGCTGACGCCAGCCAGCGGCGCGCCGCTCGCCAGGCTCTGCGTAAAGAGCGTCATTTCGCGGGGGAAACGATGCAGCGACAGCCCGATATCGCTCAGGGTAAACAGCGTGGCGGGCAGCGTATAATTATAGGAACCCGCCTGTTTCATTACCGCCAGATAGACGCCCGGCTGTTTCAGCGGCGCCACATCCGCCAGCGGCAGCTGCAGTTTCTCTCGCGTGTTGCGCGCCGGGTTCAGGTCGAAGCGCCCGGTGTAGACGAGGTCGGCGTGATTAAGCAGTTCGCGCGACGACCAGTAAGAGAGATTGTTGCCGTAGTTCCACTGGGCGAGAAAATCGTTTATCGAGGCGGCTTTGACGCGAAAGAAATCGACGTCGACGCGCGCAACGTTGAGCGCCAGTACCGGCAGCCCCTGGGCCAGACGCAGCGGAAGCAGCGAGCCGCGGCTGGCGAAACCAACCATCGGCTGAATATCGCGCGTGGTCAGCGACTGGCTAAAGGGCGTGGCTAAGGTGGTGCCGTTGGCGGCGCGCAGCCCGGCTTCTACGCTGACCGTCAGCTTGCGCGAGGGCTCCGGATGGCGAAAGCGCAGCGACTTGCCGTTCTGCGCCAGCTCCCAGCCGCCGTCGACCTTGCCGCTTTTGTCGTCGATAAGCGCGACGCGTGCGGCAAAATCTTGTTTGTCGTCGAGCGGCGTATTAAAGGTAAGCACCAGCGCGGCCGCGCCGTCCAGCTGCAGCTCGGAGAAGTCGATAACCGAGAGCGCTTTCGCCGCCGGCTGCGTCGCGGCAGGCTCTGCGGCGGCCAGCATAAAGGTACCGCCGCCCAGCAGCGCTGCGCCCAGCGCGACGCCAGCGAGCAGACGTTTGATAACTCTTTCCATGGTAAATCCCTCGCCCGTCCCGGATGGGTTAATTTCGCTGCGCAATTTCACCGCAAACCCGCGATTTTAGCAATGCCGCCCTTGAGATAGCCTTCACATTCCCCGACACTGGGCTTTTCCCGACGATAAGAAGAGGTTGCAATGACAGCCATATTTGTCTCCGCTGACTGGTTAAATGAACACTACGCCGACGAGAATGTGCAGGTGCTGGACGTCCGCATGCTGCCGCCGGGCCAGGAGGCCGTGCGCAATATCACGGCGGAGTATCTGGCAGGCCACCTGCCGGGCGCGCCTTTCTTCGATATTGAAGCGCTTTCCGACCATACCAGCCCTTATCCTCATATGATGCCGCGCGCCGAACGTTTCGCCGTGGCGATGCGCGAACTAGGCGTTCATAGCGACAAACATCTGGTGGTTTACGACGAGGGCAACCTCTTCTCTGCGCCGCGCGCCTGGTGGATGCTGCGCGCGTTCGGCGTTACGCAGGTGTCGATCCTGGCGGGCGGCCTGCAGGGCTGGAAAGCGGCGGGTCTGCCGCTGGCGACCGGCCAGGTCGCGCTGCCTGAAGGCGAGTTCGAGGCGACCTTCGATGAGGCGCAGGTCCGGCGCCTGACCGATGTGCTGCTGATCAGTCATGAGGGCGGCGCGCAGATCGTCGACGCGCGCGCAGCGAACCGCTTCAAGGCCGAAGTCGATGAGCCGCGTCCCGGCCTGCATCGCGGCCATATTCCCCGCAGCCTGAACGTCCCCTGGAACGATCTGGTGGCGAATGGCGCCCTGAAGCCGGAAGCCGAACTGCGCGCGGTTTTTGCCCGAGCGGGCGTGAAGCTGGATGAGCCGGTGGTGGCGAGTTGCGGTTCAGGCGTGACCGCCGTGGTGGTGATCCTGGCGCTGACCGTGCTGGGCGCGCGCAACGTCACGCTCTATGACGGCTCCTGGAGCGAATGGGGCAGTCGGGACGATCTGCCGATCGAGAAGTAACCCGGGTGCGGCATCGCGCCGCACCCGATTAGATAATGCGCGGGCTGCCTTTGAAGTCGCGCAGGAAACTGCCCCAGCGACGCTCGTAAAAAGGCGTAATGTGGGCGGTGAAAAAGTGGCTGATGCCCTTCTCGTCCGCCACGACTTCGCAGATATCGATCGGCGCATCGTCCGGCAGCGTGTCAGTCGCAACGCTGCCTGCCGCCTGAATAATTGCTTCAATATCGCTTTCCGCTTCGATGCCGATCAGCAGATTCGGCTGCTCCTCCGCGCTTTCGCGAATGCTGGCGATAAAGGCGCGGCGCACCTGTTTGTATTTGCTGAACAGCTGCGTCAGCGAGTCGATCATCTGCGCGGGCGGCGTCTCTACCTCCGACAGCAGCAGCGCGTGGCCGCCTTCCAGCACGGTTTGCTGGCTTAGCGCGTCGCCCTCTTCGCCCAGCAGATGGGCGATCTCCGCCGGAGAGAACTCTTTGCCGGCGGGCAGTTTGGGATTCAGGAACAGCGTTTCGCCGCGCGTCATCTCAAACAGCGTGCGTACCGGCAGGCGCAGATAAGCCTGCTCGCCCGCGATCGCTTCGCTCATTGCCTCCTGCGAGGTAAAAAACGGAATGACGCTGCGGCCATCCTCTTTTTCCCAGTGCTGCAGATCGACCGGCGTATCCGCCGCGAACTGCGTCTCGGTACTTTCGCCCGGCACCCAGACGTCGGCGGCCAGCAACAGCTGAAAAAATTCCGGACGGTGCGCCGGCTCGGTTGCCGCCAGCTTCAGCACCTCTTCAAGACGGTTCATGTTTTGCCTTTCTCACTAAGGCGACGGGCACGCCGTCGCCGGATCCTTTACTTGAGCAGCAGATTCGCCAGGGTGCGCACGCCGATGCCGGTAGCCCCTGCCGACCACTGATCCACCGCGCCTTTACGGTAGGTCGCCGAACAGTCGATGTGCAACCAGCCTTCCTGATAGCGGGTGACGAAGTGCGACAGAAACGCCGCCGCGCTGCTTGCGCCCGCCGAATGCGCCGCGCTGGCGATATTATTGAGGTCGGCGAAATTCGAAGGCAGGTGGTTGCGGTGGAACTCCGCCAGCGGCAGACGCCAGAACGGCTCGTTCTCGCTGGTGGCGCTACCCATCAGCGACTGCGCCAGCACGTCGTCGAAGGTGAAGAGCGCGTGATAGTCGTTGCCCAGCGCGGTTTTCGCCGCGCCGGTCAGCGTCGCGGCGTCAATCAGCAGCGTCGGCTGCTGTTCGCTGGCGTCGATCAGGCCGTCGGCCAGCACCAGGCGCCCTTCCGCATCGGTGTTCATCACTTCGACCGATTTGCCGTTGCGGTAGCGGATGATGTCGCCGAGGCGGAAAGCGTTGCCGCTGACCATATTGTCGGCGCAGCAGAGGAACAGCTTGACGCGCTGCGTCAGGCCGCGCGAAATGGCCAGCGCCAGCGCGCCGGTCAGGGTCGCCGCGCCGCCCATATCGGACTTCATCGAGTCCATAAAGGCGCTCTGCTTCAGGCTGTAGCCGCCGGTATCGAAGGTGATGCCTTTGCCGACCAGGCAGGCGTACACCGGCGCGCTGTCGTCGCCGGTCGGATTGTAGTCCAGCGCCAGCAGCACCGGTGGGCGGGTGGAGCCGCGTCCAACGGTATGCAGGCCGAGATAGCCCTGCGCGCGCAGATCGTCGCCGCGCGTAACGCGATAGCTTACCGCGTCGCCGCCGACCTCCCTGATGAGATCGATAGCGCCGTGCGCCAGATCCTCCGGACCCAGCTCTTCCGCCGGCAGGTTAATGGTGTCGCGCACCCAGTCGATAATGCGCAGACGGCGGGAAAACTCCGCCTGATCCTGTTCGTTCAGGGTCGGCCAGACGACGTTGCGCTCCCCTTTTGGACTGCGATAGCCCTGCCAGAACGCCCAGCACGGCTCCAGATCCCAGCCTTCGCCGCTCAGCGCGACGTTACGAATGCCCTGCCCGTCAATCTTGCGCGCCGCGCGCTGGATAGTATTGAGCTGATCCGCGCCGTGCAGGTGAATGGTCATGCCGCCGTCGTTGCTGGTCAGAATCGCTTTTTCGCCCCAGCGCGCATCAGCGGGCTGGTGGCTCAGCGTAAT
Source organism: Pantoea septica (assembly GCF_002095575.1). Lineage (GTDB taxonomy): Bacteria > Pseudomonadota > Gammaproteobacteria > Enterobacterales > Enterobacteriaceae > Pantoea > Pantoea septica. The sequence goes on from NZ_MLJJ01000027.1 coordinate 42,468, forward strand.
GTTCATCGGTTGTGTTGTCATCGCGAAACTCCATATGCGTTATAAGTATCATCCAGCCAGAAGCGCAGGCTTTAGCCGTTAAACGTCAGACCTGATAACAGATATTGCCGGGTGACGCCAGCGGATCCAGCTGGAGGCGCGCCGTTTCCGGATTTCCCCGGAACAGGGCGCAGCCGTTAACGTGAGGCGGACACCGGCGCGCGCAGGCGAGCGACCACCTTTTGCACCAGCGCAATGGCGTAGTCGATCTCTTCTTCGGTGGTGAAGCGGCCGAGCGAAAAGCGCAGCGAACTGTGTGCCAGCGCCTCATCAAGGCCGATGGCGCGCAGCACGTAGGAGGGTTCCATGCTGGCGGAAGTGCAGGCCGAACCCGACGAGAGCGCCAGGTCTTTCAGCGCCATAATCAGCGACTCGCCGTCGACGCCAGCAAAGCTGATATTGAGAATATTGGGCGCGCTCTGCGCCAGATCGCCGTTAAGCTGCACGCCGTCCAGCGCGCTCAGCCCCTGCCACAGTCGCGCGCGCAGCGCGGCCAGGCGCGCCATCTCGCTTTCCTGCGCCTCGCGCGCGAGGTGAAAAGCTTCGCCCATACCGACGATTTGGTGCACCGGCAGCGTACCGGAACGCATGCCGCGCTCGTGTCCGCCGCCGTGCATCTGCGCGTCGATGGTGACTTTGGGTTTGCGTCGCACGTAAAGCGCGCCGATGCCTTTCGGGCCGTAGAGTTTATGAGCGGAGAACGACATCAGATCGACCTTGAGCTCGCTCAGGTCAATCGGCAGCTTGCCGACGCTCTGGGTGGCGTCGACATGGAAAAGGATGTCGCGAGCGCGGCACAGCTCGCCGATGGCGGCGATATCCTGAATCACGCCGATTTCGTTATTCACATGCATCAGCGACACCAGCACGGTGTCGTCGCGCAGCGCGGCGCGCACGGCGTCCGGCGTAATAATGCCGTTGGCGGGCGGCGTCAGGTAAGTCACCGTAAAGCCTTCGCTTTCCAGCTGTTTGCAGCTGTCGAGCACCGCTTTGTGTTCGGTCTGGCTGGTGATGATATGTTGACCGCGCGCGCGCTGGGCATGCGCGGCACCTTTCAGGGCGAGGTTGTCCGATTCGGTCGCGCCGGAGGTGAAGATGATTTCACGCGGGTCGGCGTTGACCAGCTCCGCCACCTGATTGCGCGCCACGTCGACCGCCTCTTCCGCCTGCCAGCCGAAACGGTGCGAGCGCGAAGCCGGATTACCAAAGGTGCCGTCCAGCGTCAGGAACTGCATCATTTTGCTGGCCACACGCGGATCGGCCGGCGTCGTCGCGGCGTAATCCAGGTAAATCGGTAATTTCATTGCGCTAAAGCTCCGTATCAAAAATCATACGTCTTTATAGCAGATTCGGCCCCCACCGCGTTAGCAGTAAGGGCCGCGCAGAAAGGGGATCAGGAGGCGCGCAGATTGACGTTGATTTCCTGAACGCGGTTGTTCTGGAAACGACGATTGTCCTGTGAATTTTGACGGTCCGCCACGTCGAGGATTTCTTGATTGTTCACCAGCTCGGCCAGCGTGATGTTGTTCAGGAAATCGCTGATGCGCACGCTAAGATCGCGCCACAGCACATGGGTCAGGCAGCGTTCGCCGCCCTGGCAGCCCTCTTTGCCCTGGCACCTGGTGGCGTCGACGGACTCATCCACGGCGGTAATGACCTCGCCTACCGCAATCGCGCTGGACGCTTTGCCCAGCAGATAACCGCCGCCCGGGCCGCGCACGCTGGCGACCAGACCATGTTTACGCAGACGCGAGAATAACTGCTCCAGATAGGAGAGCGAAATGCCCTGACGCTCGGAAATGTCAGCCAGCGGAACCGGCCCCTGGTGAGAATGCAGGGCAACGTCCAGCATCGCGGTAACGGCGTAACGTCCTTTGGATGTCAGTCTCATAGCGTACTACCTCAATAGCGTCCGGTTATCGGAGGATTAGCAAAAGATAGCCGAAGTCTGACATTCCCGAGTATTTTGGTCAACTATTTAACCAAGTAATTTACTCAACTACTCTTTTTCGCCTTTACGCTTCTCAAACGAGGCGAGCATGCCGCGCAGAATATTCAGCTCGTCGCGCTCTGGACGGGCGCGCGTGTAGAGGCGGCGCAGCTTACTCATTACCTGTCCCGGATTGCCTTCGCGGATAAAGCCGCTGGTCAGCATCATCTGTTCCATGTGCTGATAGAAGCGCTCCAGATCGTCCACCAGCGGATAAGGCGATTCGGCGTACACCGGTGCGGGCTGCGCTTTTTCCTGCGCCGCCAGCCACGCCATACGCACCTCGTAGGCAATGATCTGCACCGCCATCGCCAGGTTGAGCGAACTGTATTCCGGGTTCGCCTGAATGGCGACATGGTAGTGGCATTTCTGCAGCTCTTCGTTGGTCAGTCCTACGCGTTCGCGGCCGAAGACCAGCGCCACCGGCTCCTGCTGCCCCTCTTCCACGCTTTTTACGCCGCATTCGCGCGCGTCTAGCATCGGCCAGGGCAGCGAGCGCGAGCGGGCGCTGGTGCCGACCACCAGGCTGCAGCCGGCGATGGCGTCGTCGAGCGTGTCGACAATCTGCGCGTCGCCGATCACGTCGCTGGCGCCCGCCGCCAGCGAGATCGCCTGCGAGTCAGGCTTCACCAGCGGATTAACCAGATAGAGATTGCTTAAGCCCATGGTTTTCATGGCGCGGGCCACGGAGCCCATATTGCCGGTGTGAGAGGTTTCCACCAGTACGATTCGAATATTTTGCAGCATTAGGTTGGCGTCAGTGAGGAAATGATGGGCAGCATGCTAACATAAGTCGAGACATTTAAAGAATGCGCTGCTATACTCCGCGCCGTTTTTCCTCGTTCTTTAACATCCAGTGAGAGATACCGATGCATCCGATGCTCAACATCGCCGTGCGCGCTGCGCGCAAGGCCGGCAACCTGATTGCCAAAAATTATGAAACCCCGGACGCGGTCGAAGCGAACCAGAAAGGCAGCAACGACTTTGTTACCAATGTTGACCGTGATGCAGAACGACTGATTATCGAAGTGATTCGCAAATCCTACCCGCAGCACTCCATCATTACTGAAGAGAGTGGCGAACTGGCGGGCGACGATCAGGATATTCAATGGGTTATCGATCCGCTGGATGGCACGACCAACTTTATCAAACGCCTGCCGCATTTCTCTGTTTCAATCGCCGTGCGCATTAAAGGCCGTACCGAAGTGGCGGTGGTTTACGATCCGATGCGCAATGAGCTCTTTACCGCCGTGCGCGGTCAGGGCGCGCAGCTTAACGGTTACCGTCTGCGCGGCAGCACCGCTCGCGATCTTGACGGCACCATTCTCGCCACTGGCTTCCCGTTCAAAACCAAGCAGCACGCCCCGGCCTTCATGAATGTGGTCACGAAGCTGTTTACCCAGTGCGCCGACTTCCGCCGCACCGGCTCCGCTGCGCTGGACCTGGCCTACGTGGCCGCCGGCCGCGTTGACGGCTATTTTGAAATCGGCCTGAAGCCGTGGGATTTCGCAGCCGGCGAACTGCTGGTGCGTGAAGCGGGCGGTCTGGTCACGGACTTTACCGGCGGTCACGGTTATATGCACTCGGGCAACATCGTGGCGGGCAACCCGCGCGTGGTGAAATCGCTGCTCTCCAGCATGCGTGACGAGCTGAGCGAAGCGCTGAAGCGCTAAGATGAGAAAGGCGGCTTTAAGCCGCCTTTTTCTCGGGCAGATTTCGTGCCCACGGGGTTGGCATAAACCGATCGCAAAGTCGCTTGAGTCATCCCTGACCGCTCGGCCCGCGCAGTTACGCACCTCTTCCCTGAGGCGCGCCCGTAAGCGGGCAACGCGTTGCGTTGTTCAAAAACGCTCCCGGCGTTTTTGTCCATGCCGCGGGACGCTTTGCTCTTCGGTTTATGCCTACCCCGTTTCAGAATCGGTGCGTATTTGCATAAAAAAAGCGGCTTTTCAGCCGCTTTTTTATTAGCTCAATCTCACACTTAACGACGTTCGTGGCTCAGCACCTGACGCGGTTGAGTGCGACGACCGATGCGGCCCATCACGCCAGCCAGCACCGCTTCAATCAGCAGCATAAAGAAGGCGTACCAGCTCGCTTTCGCGGTAGCCGCAGCAGCCTGCTCAGCCGCCTCGCGCGCTTTCTGTTCTGCCTGCTGCTTCAGCTGTTGATACTGCTGCATCGCTTTCTGATAGCTCTGTTCGGTCTGGCTAACGATCTGCTCAACTTCCTGATCGCTTTTACCGGTGCGCGCCTTGATGATATTTTTCAGCGCGTCGCGGTCAGCCGCCTGCAGGGTATCGGCATGACGATTCATTACGCCGCTAATCCAGTTGGTAATATCGGTATCGGCGTTCTGCGGATTTTGCGCGGTATTTTTCGCCTGGTTTTCGGCATTATTCGCTTCGCTATTCGCGTCCTGCTGTAAATTTTCCGGCTGCAGTTCAGGTTTGCCGGTCTGACGCAGCGTGGTGGTCAGTTCATTCTGCAAGTCGTCGAGGTTGATATTATTCTCCTGCAGCTTCTGTTTCGCATAATCGGTCACAGAAGGGGCCGCTGCGGAAATACCGTTGCCTGCCGCCTGAAAGCCTGCGCCAATAATATTAAATGCGCCACCGATCAGGCTGCTGGCAAGAGAAACGGCCAGCCAGATAGTAAATAAGGTGCTGAGACCAAACATCAGCAGACCATGCAGCGCGCCTTCACGCTGCGCCAGACGGCCCGCCAGATAGCTACCTACCGCCATGGCGATCAACATGCTTAGACCGGTCCAGACCAGGGCGCCGGTGCCAAGATGCTGCAGCGGATTTTGCTCCTGCTGCGGATCGACGGTAGTGGCGCCAATCGCGGTTCCGAGCAGCGTCAGTAAAATATGCACAATCAGCGCGCCAATTACGCCAGCGAATACGGCGCTCCATGAAATACGCTTTAACGGTAATCCCGCGTGCGTTTCAGTAATGGTCTCTGTTGGGCCATTATTAATCCGGGTTTCGTGCATGGTGGTTCTCCTCGCAACAGACAACGTTAAATAATCAATATTAATAAAGCGACAATACATGTGGTTGTTGTTATTTAGCGTAGACGAGAAAACTATTTTCACCACAGTAAGCAGCAATATATTGCAGTTAGCGAAGCGTGAATATTTGAGATAAGCAAAGCGGAATAAAGCAAGGACGCAAGCTACTATTTTTTGCGTCCCCTGTTGCGGTTGTTATCCGAACGGACGAAGACCGCCGCCCACGCCCGGCGCAGCGCTTTGCCATAGCGCCAGCCCCGCCGCGATCAGCAGCGCGCTGCCGATGAGCGCCAGCAAAGGCATCGCCATCGCCGCCGTCGTGGCCGCGCGGCTTTCATCGCCCAACCGCAGCGCTAGCGCTCGCGAACGCTGCACCAGCAGGCCGATGGCGGAAATGGTTAACGCGGTACCCAGCGCCATTACGATGGCCGACAGGACGCCCCAGAGATAAACGCCGATAACGCGCGAAAAGAGCAGCATCATGATCGCGCCCGAACAGGGACGCAGCCCCATCGACGCCACCAGCAGCAGCTGGGTTTTCACGCTGACCGCTTCAGCAACCTGCTGCGCGTCCGGCAGATGCGCATGGCCGCAGCCGCAGTGCGCATGGTGCTGATGAGCGGCGTGCAAGGCGCGGATCTTCATCGGCGCACGCGGCCGCATCTGACGTCGCAGCGTCTTCAGGGCCCGCACGCCGATCCATATTCCTAACCCGATCACCAGCAGATAGCTGCCCTTCTCCAGCCAGTAGCTGCTGAGATGCAGCTGGCGCGATGAGGTTTGCAGCACCACCAGCATCAGCGTCACCAGAACAATGGCGACGCTGCCCTGCAGCAGCGATGCCAGCAGCGTCAGCCTGAGGGTGATATTAAGGCGCGTCGGATGAGTCGCGAGGAAGGTGGTGATGACCACTTTGCCATGGCCGGGCCCCAGCGCATGCAGCACGCCATAGGCCAGGCTGAAGAGCACCAGCAGGCCACCAGCCTGCCCGGGCGAAGTTTTAACCTGCTGCAGCAGCTGGGTCATCTGTTGATGAAGCCCTTTCTGCCAGAGGGCGCTTTGCAGCATAATTTGCGGCCAGTATTGCCACAGCGCCAACGCGCCCGCCGCCAGCGCAAGGGCCAGCAGCCACAGCGGCCAGGCGCGACGTGCGCGCAGTTGAGAAAGCGTCAATGACATGTCAGCGTCACCTTTTGCGCAAACTGACGCCCCAAATCCATCTGCTCAGGCGGCGCGTCGGCTTTATCAAGCGACAGCGCGTACTGCTTCAGCGAGCTATCGGGTTTCGGCGTCTGCAGCGCCACCTCACAGCGATCCTGCAGCGAGGCTGACAGGCGCAGGTCGCGGGCGTCGCTATAGGTCATATCGACGAAATAGGTGGGATCGAACGTCAGGATATCGAAGCGCTGCCCGGCCAGCTGCGGCGGCTCTGCCAGCAGCAATACAAACTCCAGCACCGCTTTGTTGCCGCTGCGCGACAGCGCGTAGGACTTTGGCAGATTAAGGAATTTCACGCGCTGGCCGTTATGCCAGATCTCGGAAAAGTAGTGCTGGCCCAGCACGTTCGCCATCACCTCCGCCGCCAGCTTTTTCCAGGTTTCACTCCCGGGCTTCGCATCGCCAGCATCGTAAAGCAGATCGGCCGAGGTAATCTCGTCCATGGTCCAGCGCATTTTCAGCCCGGTTAGCGCATCGCCGTCGGCAAGCAGTTCGGTTTGCATATCGATAAAGCTGTGCGGATGCGCATAGCTAGCAGCGCTCAGGGCCATCAGTAAGGTAAAAAGCGCGCTTCTTGTGAGGTTAAAAAGAGACATGCCAGGTTAAATGCTCCGATGAATGACAAAAAAATTGTGACCCGTCCTGAAGCATTGCACAAAAAACCAGCCGAAAGCCGCGGCCTTATTCGCCATTGGCTATTCTTAGCGCAATACCGGACCGCTGGAATCTAGACTGATGAGTTCTGCTCCCTCTTCGGCACCACTCTTCACCCGTTCACAGCGTCGTTGTCATCTGCTGCTGTTACTGTATTTGCCTACTCCCGCGCTTACGCTCGAAAAACTCTGTCAGCTGAACGGGGTCGAGGCCGCTGTCGCCCGACAGGATATCGAAGATGTCAGGGATGAGATACAGCGTTATCACCAGCTGGAACTGCATCATATGGTGGACGGCAGCTTTCGCATTCACGGCACCGAGCTGGATCGGCGACTTTGCCTGCTGCACTGGCTGCGGCGCGGGCTGCGCTTGTCGGAAAACTTCGTGCGCGACCACTTCGCCGCACCGCTGCGCCAGCGGCTGAAAGCCATGAAAATAGAAAAAGCGCTCTATGACGAAACCAATCTGCAGGCGCTGATCCAGCACTGCAGCCTGAAGCTTTGTCGCGACTTCAGCGCGCGCGATCGCCTGTTCCTGCAAATCTTTATGAAATATGGCCTGATGCAGCGTCAGCCCGCGCTGTTCAACGAACGTCAGCTTGCCTGGCTGCAGCAAAAGTATGAGCGCGAGGCGGCGATGGACGTCGTTCTGCACTGGCAAAAGCGCTGCCACCTGGCGCCGCATATCAGCGAAGCGGAATTCTGGACGCTGCTGTTTAGCCTAATCCACGCGCCAGCGCCTGACGCGCTCGACCATCCCTCCAGCCAGCGGCTGATGCAGGCCACCAGGCAGCTGGTGGCCGCCTTCGAACAGCTCGCCGAACTGCGCTTTGACGAGCCCGAGGAACTGACGGAGCAGCTTTATACCCATCTGGCGCAGGCGCTGGATCGCGCTCATTTCGGCATCGGTATCGATAACAGCGTGGCGCTGGAGGTGACCAGGCTTTATCCGCGCCTGTTGCGCACCACGCAGCAGGCGCTGAGCGATTTCGAAACCGCGTACGGTTTGCGTTTTAGTCAGGAAGAGGTGGGCCTGATTGCGGTGATCTTCGGCGCCTGGCTGATGCAGGAGAACGCGCTGCAGGAGAAACAGGTGCTACTGCTGACGGGCGATAACGCCTGGCTTGAGCAGCAGATTGAGCAGCAGATCCGCGAAATCTCGCTGCTGCCGATAAATATCAAATACCAGGAAATGAGCGACTTTCAGCGCGAGGGCGCGCCGCGCGAAATCGCGCTGGTGATCTCGCCTTACGCTACCTCGCTGCCGCTCTATTCGCCGCCGCTGATCCACGCCGAGCTGCCGCTTAGCGCACATCAGCAGCAGCGTATCCGGGCGCTGCTGGAGGCTTAAACCGCGCGCGGCCGCAGGAAGAGCGCCGGCAGCGCCACCAGCGCCATTACCCAGAAAAGATGGCCCTGCAGATGCGCGAACAGCACGCCGCAAATCATGGTCATGACCGCGATGCCGCCGCCCATCGCCAGCGCTGAATAGATCGACTGCAGCCGAATCACGTCCGGGCCGCGGCGCGCGGCGATGAAACGCATCGCCGCCAGATGGCAGACGGTAAAGCTGCCGCAGTGCAGGATCTGTCCCACAATAAGCC
>NZ_MLJJ01000028.1 GCF_002095575.1 Pantoea septica
GTTAAGCGGGTAAAAACGGCGCTTACCCCGTTCAGATATAGGTTAACAGCCAAAGCGCCGGGTTTGTTACTGCGCGGCCAGCGCCGGGAAAGTTAAATATTACCTATTTTCAATAACCTGCCATTAACAATACGATGGGTACTTTTTCTGCACGCGCCCAAAGTTGCCAGATTACAGGCTTTCGGTAAACGTACGGGTAATCACGTCACGCTGCTGTTCCGGCGTAAGCGCATTGAAGCGCACCGCATAGCCTGAAACGCGAATGGTCAGCTGCGGATATTTCTCCGGATGTTTAACCGCATCTTCCAGCGTTTCACGGCGCAGCACGTTAACATTCAGGTGCTGACCGCCTTCAATGCGTACCTGCGGTTTCATTTCCAGCGGCACTTCGCGCCAGGCGAATTCGCCCAGTTCGCTCACGGCGACAACCTGATCTTCTTCATAACCCGCTTTCGCGCACAGGCAGCGCGCTTCCGCTTTTTCGTCGTCGATCAGCCAGAAAGAGTTCATTAAATCAGGGTTGTTGGTTTGAGTAATTTGAATGCCAGTGATCATAACTAGTTCTCCAGAACATGGCGCTATCCTGCTCGGCGCGGTGAGTAAATCAAATTATCGCCCTGATATAACACTCGCTTCTTGCAGAGGTTTTGACCTCGGTCAATTTACACAGCCACGCTTTTCACTGCTAATTTCAATTAATTGATTCAGATAAATTTTTCCCTAAAAAATATTTTGTAAATTTCAAATATTTTTTATCTTCAACCTGATGCGGCGAACCGTTAAGCTACGGCATCGATCTATAAGGGAGCAGACCATGACGGACAAACTGACCTGGCACGACGTGCTGGCCGAAGAGAAAGAGAAGCCCTACTTTACCGAAACGCTGAAACTGGTGGCGAACGAACGGGCGGCTGGCGTGACGGTTTATCCGCCGCAGAAAGATGTCTTCAATGCGTTTCGCCTTACCGAGCTGGGCGACGTCAAGGTGGTGATTCTCGGTCAGGATCCCTATCACGGCCCGAATCAGGCGCACGGCCTGGCCTTCTCGGTGCTGCCCGGCGTGCCGGTGCCGCCCTCTTTACAGAATATGTATAAAGAGCTGGAGCAGGAATTTCCCGACTTTAAGCGCCCACAGCACGGCTTCCTCGAAAGCTGGGCGAAACAGGGCGTGATGCTGCTGAATACGGTGTTGACCGTGGAAGCGGGCAAAGCGCATTCCCATGCGCGCTTCGGCTGGGAAACCTTTACCGATAACGTTATTGCCGCGATTAACGAACATCGCGAAGGCGTGGTGTTTTTACTCTGGGGATCGCACGCGCAGAAGAAAGGCAGCATTATCAACCGGCAGCGCCACCATGTGTTACAGGCGCCCCATCCGTCGCCGCTTTCCGCCCATCGCGGCTACTTTGGCTGCGGCCATTTCGCGCAGGCCAACGACCTGCTGACGCAGGCGGGCGAGCAGCCCATCGACTGGATGCCGCAGCTGCCCGTCAGCTGAGCCGCAAATAAAAACGGCCGCATCACCGTGCGGCCGTCTGACGTGCGTTGACTGCTTAGCTTTTCGCTTTCGCGACCGCAACCATCGCCGGACGCAGCAGGCGACCGTTCAGGGTATAGCCGCGCTGCATCACCATCATCACATGGTTAGGCGCTACGTCGTCTGACTCCATCATTGACATCGCCTGATGGATTTCCGGGTTGAACGGCACGTTGGTGTCGCCGACCACTTCAACGCCGAATTTGCGCACGGCGCCCAGCAGCGATTTCAGGGTCAGTTCGATCCCTTCAATCATCGATGCCAGCCCCGGGTTCTCTTTGTCTGCGACTTCCAGCGCGCGCTCCAGGCTGTCGATAACCGGCAGCAGCTCGTTGGCGAATTTTTCCAGCGCGAATTTGTGCGCTTTCTCAACGTCAATTTCGGTGCGACGGCGGATATTTTCCACTTCCGCCTGCGCGCGCAGCTGAGCGTCGCGTACGCCGGTCTGCAACTGCGCCAGTTCAGCTTCCAGCTGCGCAATACGCTCATCACGCGGATCCACCTCTACTGCCGTCTCCGCTTCCTGAGGTTGCTGCTGATCCTGTTGAATTTCGTCTGAGACTTGCTCGTTTGGGGTGTTCTGTTCTTTACTACTCATGAATTTCTCCGCGTTTTGCACATTCATCTCGCCAGTCCGCTTATTATGGGGATCGGTTTGACGGTTTCAAGGGAACCCATCACATTGCCTTGCCGTTTTGGCTTATGAGGAAAGACCCACCAAATGAACAAACACTTTAACTGCATTGGTATTGTAGGCCATCCGCGTCACCCTACCGCTCTCACCACGCATGAGATGCTGTGGCGCTGGCTGACGTCCAAAGGTTATCAAGTGATTATTGAGAAGCAGATCGCGCAGGAGCTCAACCTTCAGGATGCCCAGACCGGCACGCTGGCGGAGATTGGACAGCAGGCGGACCTCGCCGTGGTGGTCGGCGGCGACGGCAATATGCTCGGCGCGGCGCGCGTGCTGGCGCGCTACGATATCAAAGTGATCGGCATTAACCGCGGCAACCTCGGGTTTCTCACCGACCTCGATCCCGATAACGCGCAGCAGCAGCTGGACGAGGTGCTGCAGGGGAATTATTTCGTCGAAAGCCGCTTTCTGCTTGAAGCGCGCGTCTGCAAAGATGAGTGCTCGCCGCGGCTCGGCCTGGCGATCAACGAGGTGGTGCTGCATCCTGGCAAAGTGGCGCATATGATCGAGTTCGAGGTCTATATCGACGAGGTGTTCGCCTTCTCGCAGCGTTCTGACGGCCTGATCATCTCTACGCCGACCGGCTCGACCGCCTACTCGCTATCGGCGGGCGGCCCGATTCTCACCCCTTCGCTCGACGCCATCGCGCTGGTGCCGATGTTCCCGCATACCCTCTCGGCGCGGCCGCTGGTGATCAACAGCAGCAGCACCATCCGGCTGCGCTTTTCGTCGCGTCGCAGCGATCTCGAAATCAGCTGCGACAGCCAGATCGCCTTGCCGATTCAGGAAGGAGAAGATGTGCTGATCCGCCGCAGCGAGAACCACCTGAACCTGATCCACCCTAAAAACTACAGCTATTTCAATACGCTAAGCTCAAAACTAGGCTGGTCGAAAAAATTGTTCTAATTTCAGCCCGCCCTCTTTACTGGATAAAAAACCAGTTTATACTGTACGAAAAACCATATCTGTTTTTCCATACAGGTGATTCTATGCTGGCACAGCTGACCATCAGTAATTTCGCTATCGTTCGTGAGCTCGACATTGATTTCCAACGCGGTATGACGGCGATTACCGGTGAAACCGGCGCGGGTAAGTCTATTGCCATCGACGCCCTCGGTCTGTGCCTTGGCGGTCGCGCTGAAGCGGACATGGTGCGTCAGGGCGCCGCGCGCGCCGACCTCTGCGCCCGCTTTAACCTTAAGTCCTCGCCCTCTGCGCAGCGCTGGCTGGAAGAAAATCAGCTGGATGACGGCAACGAGTGTCTGCTGCGCCGCGTCATCAGCGCCGACGGCCGCTCACGCGGCTTTATCAACGGTACCGCAGTGCCGCTGTCGCAGCTGCGCGATTTGGGCCAGCTGCTGATTCAGATCCACGGCCAGCATGCTCACCAGCTGCTGCTTAAAGCCGACCATCAGAAACACCTGCTTGACGCCTACGCCGGTCATGACGATCTGTTGCGCCAGATGCGCAGCGACTATCAGGCCTGGCATCAGAGCTGCCGCAATCTGGCGCAGCATCAGCAGCTGTCGCAGGAGCGCGAGGCGCGCCGTGAACTGCTGCAGTATCAGCTGAAAGAACTCAACGATTTCGCGCCGCAGGCGAACGAGTACGAGCAAATTGATGAGGAGTACAAGCGCCTCGCCAACAGCGGTCAGCTGCTCTCGACCAGCCAGCAGGCGCTGCAGCTGCTCGCCGACGGCGACGACAGCAACCTCAACAGCCTGCTCTACACCGCGCGTCAGATGGTGACCGAGGTCGTGACGCTGGACGACAAGCTGAGCGGCGTGCTCAATATGCTGGAAGAAGCGGCGATTCAGCTCAGCGAGGCAAGCGACGAGCTGCGCCACTACGTTGACCGGCTCGATCTCGATCCCAACCGTCTGTATGAGCTGGAACAGCGCATCTCGCGCTATATCGCGCTGGCGCGTAAGCACCATGTCGCGCCGGAAGGTCTGGCGGAGCTGCATCAGCAGCTGCTCACGGAAGCTGAGCTGCTTTCGCAGCAGGAGAGCGATCAGGAGAGCCTGCAAGAGTTAGTAAGCGAACACTATCAGGCCGCACTGCGCAGCGCTGAGCATCTGCATCAGCAGCGTCAGCAGTATGGCACCGAACTTGAGCAGCTGATTACGCAAAGTATGCACCAGCTCTCTATGCCGCACGGCCGTTTTACTATTGCGCTGGCGTTCAATCCCGACCACCTCACGGCGGATGGCGCAACGCGTATCGACTTCCAGGTGGCCACCAACCCCGGCCAGCCTCTGCAGCCGCTGGGTAAAGTAGCGTCCGGCGGCGAACTGTCGCGTATTGCGCTGGCAATCCAGGTGATTACCGCGAAGAAGATGGAAACCCCGGCGATGATCTTCGACGAAGTGGACGTCGGCATCAGCGGCCCGACCGCGGCCGTCGTCGGACGCCTGCTGCGCCAGCTGGGCGAATCGACCCAGGTCATGTGCGTTACCCACCTGCCGCAGGTGGCGGGCTGCGGCCATCAGCACTTCTTTGTCAGCAAAGAGACCGACGGCGCGATGACCGAGACCCATATGCAGGCGCTCGACAAGCGCGCGCGCCTGCAGGAGCTGGCGCGTCTGCTGGGCGGCAGTGAGGTTACACGTAATACTCTCGCTAACGCGAAAGAACTTTTAGCGGCGTAACGGCCGCACTTTCTTCCCGCTGCGTGGTCATATGCTTGCTCTGTCGATGTAGAGGTTCCCAATAGCGAAAAGGTTTATTATCATCGGCTACTTATGTCGCCTGAATAATAAAGCCTGCCGCAGGCAGAGTTCAGAATTTGATGGCAAAAAAACAGCCTGAGAAAAAGGCGTTTGGCCCCAGAAAAGGAATGTAGAGATGCGCTGTAAAACGCTGACTGCCGCGGCAGTGGTAATGTTGATGATGACCGCCGGATGCTCCACCCTTGAGCGCGTGGTTTACCGCCCAGATATCAACCAGGGCAACTACCTGGTCGCCAACGATGTGGCGAAAATCCACAACGGCATGACCCAGCAGCAGGTCGCCTATACGCTCGGTACGCCGATGATGCGCGATCCATTTGGCAGCAACGTCTGGTATTACGTGTTCCGTCAGGAGCCAGGCCATGAAAAGGTGAAGCAGCAGACGCTGACCCTGACCTTCGACAGCAACGGCATATTGACCAATATCGACAACAAGCCGAATCTGACTGCCTCGAAGGATTGATCGAACACGCAACAAAAAAGGCGCCGCTGGCGCCTTTCGCTTTTCTGGCTGGCCAGTGCTGACCGATATTACTTTTTCCCGCCGGCTGAACGCTCAGCACGTTGACGCCGCAGCTCTTTGGGATCGGCGATTAGCGGCCGATAGATCTCCACCCTGTCGCCTTCTTGCAGCGTATCGCCCAGCTTAACCGGGCGGCTAAAGACGCCCACTTTGTTTTGGCTGAGGTCGATATCGCGGCGCAGCTCCAGCAGGCCGGATGCGACGATCGCCTGCTCGACGGTGCTTCCCTCTTCCAGCGTGACGACGCGCTGATACTGTTTCTCCGGCAGCGCGTAAACCACCTCAACGGAGATATCAGGCACTGTAGACCTCTTTGGCGCGCTGAGTGAAGGCCTGCACCATGCTGTTGGCCAGCTCTTTAAAGATGCGGCCGAACGCCATTTCCACCAGCATATTGGTGAACTCAAAATCGAGGCTAAGCTCAACCTTGCAGGCGTCGTCGCCCAGCGAGATAAACTGCCACCCGCCGGTCAGCTTTCGGAACGGCCCGTCGACCAGCTGCATATGGATGCGCTGATTGTCGGTAAGCGTGTTGCGCGTAGTGAATGTCTTACTGATGCCCGCTTTTGAGACGTCTACCGAGGCCGTCATCTGATTTTCAGAGGATTCCAGCACGCGACTGCCGGTACAGCCCGGCAAAAACTGTGGATAGGCATCCACGTCGTTGACCAGTTGGTACATTTGCTCAGCGCTGAAGGGCACCAGCGCTGAACGACTAATCTGAGCCATAATGGTTCCTGTTCATCACAAAACCGCTGAATTGTAGCATTTCCAGCGATCAAACAAAAATTCCCCGCATTGAGAGGTGTGCTAGAATATCCCGTTTCCCGGTGCCCCGCTGGACAAGGGGTGCGATGGCCGCCTAAGTGATGTAAAATACGCCGCACTATGACAAAGAAAAAAGTACATAAACCCGGTTCTGCCACTATTGCCCTTAACAAACGCGCCCGTCATGAATACTTCATTGAAGAGGAATTCGAAGCGGGATTGTCGCTACAAGGATGGGAAGTCAAATCGCTCCGTGCGGGTAAAGCCAACATCAGCGACAGCTACATTCTGCTGCGCGATGGCGAAGCTTATCTGTTCGGCTCAACCTTCCAGCCGCTGGCCGTCGCTTCAACGCACGTTGTCTGCGATCCGACGCGCAACCGTAAGCTGCTGCTCAACCAGCGCGAACTCGACTCGCTCTATGGCCGCGTTAACCGCGAAGGCTATACCGTCGTCGCGCTGTCGCTTTACTGGAAGAACGCCTGGTGCAAACTGAAGATTGGCGTGGCGCGCGGTAAGAAAGAGCATGACAAGCGCGACGACATCAAAGAGCGCGAGTGGAAGCTCGATAAAGCGCGCATCATGAAAAATCGCAACCGCTAATCACTGGATAGTTTTGAAGTTTTTTGCTAGAGTAGTTGGTTCCTGGGGCTGATTCTGGATTCGACGGGATTTGCGAAACCCAAGGTGCATGCCGAGGTGCGGTAGGCCTCGCTAAAAAACCGCAAAAAAATAGTCGCAAACGACGAAAACTACGCACTAGCAGCTTAATAACCTGCTTAGAGCCCTCTCTCCCTAGCCTCCGCTCTTAGGACGGGGATCAAGAGAGGTCAAACCCAAAAGAGATCGCGTGGATGCCTTGCCTGGGGTTGAAGCGTTAAATCTAATCAGGATAGTCTGTCAGTGGCGTGTCTGTCCGCAGCTGCCAGGCGAATGTAAAGACTGACTAAGCATGTAGTACTGAGGATGTAGGAATTTCGGACGCGGGTTCAACTCCCGCCAGCTCCACCAAAATTCTCCATCGGTGATTACCAGAGTCATCCGATGAAGTCCTAAGAGCCCGCAAGGCGCAAGCCCTGCGGGCTTTTTTGTGCCTTGAATTTGTCCCGCGAAGTCTGATGCCAACTAATTAAATCCGAACCTTTTAGGCACTCTGTCAGGCACTCATAAAGCTTTATTGTTTTGAGCGAAAGGCATAGAGTAGGAGGTCCCCGGCAGCCTGAAAGATGCCCCCTGTCATTTTGATGATGCCTTGAGAGCGTAATGCACACACTGTGCTCCCCTGCCAGGAATCGGTAAAAATTATGGGCAAGAGCTGTACAATGTTTACACTTCATCCCACCAGCGCGTATTATTCCCTGTAAAGATTTCAATGGACCGTTATACAAGGAATGTATCACGATGGCCGCACTACAGTTTCCCTGCACCGTATTCAAAACTCAGAAATGGATGGACGACTATGGCGCTAAAGGTATGCGTTGTGGAGATTTAACTGAATCACAGTTAAAAACACAGTTTCATCTACTGGATGTCTCCACCAGAGTCAACCCTTACACATTGACGAAAATTACCCCGTTCAGCCAGCCGCAGTCGATGTTTCATGGCTCCCGTGGAGAAGGGGAAAAGATTTCCCGCCAGCAGTGCGCCAATATCTTGTTTGATGAATTCCGCGATTTATCGCGCCTGTTCTCGATTTATGGCCCTTACAAGCATCTGATCGAACAGATGATCACCCATATGCAGCATGGCAACGGTTCAGCATTCAGTAGTACGCATCTGGACAGGGCGCTGAAGGAACATATTCTTAATGACAGGACAAAAAACAGTACGCTTTTACGAATAGAAGGAACGCTTAAAAAACACATAATATGGGAAGACAATAATTACCCGAAAAAAGATAAAGATGAATTAATGATCGCAATATCTCGTGGAAAACTCCCTAAATTTGACCGCTTTCAGGATAATTTCAACGGTATGGGAATCACCGTGCATGATACCTGGGCAACGAACATCACCATAAAATCGTTACAGGTTGATAATGACCGCTACCGGGCGGTTATACATTACAAAGTCCAGGATCACTTTGGCCTTGATGTTGATGATTTTTCAAAACTCAAATTCAACCAGTTCCGCTTTTTCCGCATCTGGTTTGTGCTACAGCGATATAACCCGTTTGGTTTCAAGCCATTCATGACCAATATGGAAGCAACCGTAGAAATCACTGGGGGGCGCAATGACAGCAAAAAATAAAAAAATCTTGATTCTGTTTTTGCTGGCTGTTTGTCTTTTACTGAGTTACTGGATTTGGCTGTGTTTACGTCCTGTAGATATTGTCGCGGTTCATCAGGAAAACAACTATAGCGATGTTTTAGTTAGAAGCTTTCCACCGACAGATAAGGGGAAAATAGCCTGGTGGCTAAAAAATAAGGATATGTTGAAAGAAAAATATGATATTCCCAAACCATCATCTTCTGGATATTTTACTGTTGTTTTTTGGGATTTTGGCGATGGTTATAAAGAAGAAGGGAAATATGACAGGCTTTGTTTTAAGGATATGAAGCCACCAATAAATTGCATCGAAAAGGATGCTATTTTCTCTGTAGATAAAAGCCGGAATATGGGCATCATGTTCACCGTTTACGATGGTGATAATTATCGCTTAGACCAAAATGGTAATATTATAAAAGTCGCATCCTATTAGGTTTGCCCCTCGCGTAGTGACTGCAATAAAATCATTCTCCTGCCCGGCTTGCACTAGCCATGCATAAGTAGCCAGGTATGCCAGAGGCTATCTCGACGAAATCAGAAAGCGCAGGCAACCAGGCGCTATAAACCGTAGCAAAAAGTATGACGGAGCTATAAAACTAATGTGCGAGGTATGGGCTAATGACATTATCGAACGTCATAAAAGTGAAGGACGCAGCAAACTAACAAAAACCGCTTTATCCCGGCTCGTGGACGATAAATATCGCGCATTTATAGCCTCGTACCCAAAGGAAACACCTGAATTCCAGAAGCTACACCCACCGGGGAGAATTATTTTACCCGTTGGCGCAGAGTTAGCGCCAAACGGTTCGATCTACAACCGAGTTACGCCAGCGGCACCAGCGCAGGATATGACGTATGTCGGTCAGGTGCAGTTATAAGCAGCGGCCAGAATCCGATTACCGCCATGACCAGCAACGCTATCAGCAATTCATCCCGACAGGTTTCACAGCGTACAGAGGTACGGATCGACAATATAGAGATCCAGACGCAGGCCACCGATGCGAAAGGTATAGCGCAAGAGATCCCCGGAAGCCTGAAAGATGCCACATGGCATTTTGATGATGGATTATTAGCGTAAAGCGTCCACTCCCCCCTGCCCGAAATCCGCAAAAATTACGGGCAGAGGCTGTACAACGTTTACACTTCAACCCACCAGGGCGTATTATTCCCTGCAAAGACCTTCACGAACAATAACACAAGGAATGTGTCACGATGGCCGCACTACAGTTTCCCTGTACCATATTTACTACCCAAAATCGTATGGACGACTACAGCGCTAAAGATATGCGCTGTGGAGATTTATCAGAATCACAGTTAAAAACGCATTTTCATTTGCTGGATGTCTCTACCAGGACCAACCCTTATACCCTGACGAAAATTACGCCATTCACTCAGCCACAGTCAATGTTTCATGGCTCCCGTGGAGAAGGGGAAAAGATTTCGCGCCAGCAGTGCGCCAGTATCTTGTTTGATGAATTCCGCGATTTATCGCGCCTGTTCTCGATTTATGGGCCATACCGCCATCTGATCGAACAGATGATTACGCATATGCAAAATGGCAACGGTTCACCCTTTCGCAGTATGTACCTCGATTCAGCACTTAAAGATCATATTCTTAATGACAGAACCGAGAATAGTACGTTGTCAAAAATAAAAAATGCTTTGATCGAGAATATTGACTGGGCAAATAAACATTACCCGAAAAAAATAAAGATGAATTGCGAAAAGCTATTCTCAGTGGAAAACTCCCTAAGTTTGACAGATTCCAGGATAACTTTAACGGTATGGGTATCACCATTCATGATACCTGGGCAACACATATTACGTTAAAGTCCTTACAGATTAATAATGACCGCTACCAGGCAGTGGTGCATTACAAAGTTCAGGATCACTTTGGCCTTGATGTTGACGATATCTCAAAGTTTAAGTTTAACCAGTTCCGATTTTTCCGTATCTGGTTTATACTCCAGCGTTACAATCAGTTTGGTTTCAGACCATTTATGGCCAATATGGAAACCAATGTAGAGATTACCGGGGGTCGTAATGAAAGCAAAAACTAAGAAAATTATTTCTTTTATCACTCTGGCTGGCTGCGTATTGGCTGGTTATTGGCTTTGGCTATCACTACGTCCGGTGGAGATTGTCGCCGTTCATGACAATGGTAATCATAGCTATGTTTTAGTCAGGAATTTCCCGCCAACAGATAAAGGAAAAATTAAGTGGTGGCTTGAAAATAAATCTTTCCTGAAAGAGAAATATAATATCCCTAAACCATCATCCTCTGGTTCTTTTACTATTATTTTCTGGCTATTTGGTGAGGGATATAAAGAAACTGATGGTTATGACAGACTATGTTTTGATGATATGCCGCCACCACTAAAGTGTATTGATAAAGATGCTGTTTTCTCTGTCAGCAATAGCAAGAACTTGGGTGTAATATTCACAACATATGATGGAAAATATCAGCTACAAAAAAACGGCGATATAGTTAAGTTCACAGATGAATTCGAGTTTAAATAACACCCCCACCCAGAACAACTAAAGTGCAGAGCATAGGCTAATGACATTATCGAACGCCATAAAAGCGAAGGACGCAGCGAACAAACAAAAACCGCTTTATCCCGGCTCGTGGACGATAAATATCGCGCATTTATAGCCTCGTACCCAAAGGAAACACCTGAATTCCAGAAGCTACACCCACCAGGGAGAAGTATTTTACCCATTGGCGCAGAGTTAGCGCCAAACGGTCCGATCCACAATTGAGTTACGCCAGCGCCACCAGCGCAGGATATGACGCATGTCGATCAGGTGCAGTTACAGGCAGCGGCAAGCAATCCTATTACCCGTCATGACCAGCAACGCTATCAGCAATTCATCCCGACAGGTTTCACAGCGTACAGACGTGCGGATCGACAATATCGAGATTCAGAGGCAGGCCACCGATACAAAAGATATAGCGCAAGAGATCCCCGGAAGCCTGAAAGATGCCACATGGCATTTTGATGATGGATTACTAGCGTAAAGCGTCCACTCCCCCCTGTCCGGAATCCGCAAAAAATTACGGGCATGTGAGTCAGATGGATCTTTTACTGTCATTTTTTGGGATTTCGGAGATGGCTACAAAGAAACTGATGGATACGACAGGCTTTATTTTAAAGATATGAAACCTCAAAAAAACTGTATTGATAAAAACTCTCTCATGTCTGTTAAAAATGGTAAAAATACCGGTATGACTTTTTGGGCCGATAACGGAATATATCGAGTAAAAAAAAGTGGTGAGATGGTAAAAACCAGATATAAATAATTGCCCCCCTCGCGTAGAGACAATAATAAAATCATCACCGTTCCACGGCTTGCCCGACCTGGCGGAAGTAGCAAAGTGCAAAAGAAGCTATCCCTATAGGGATAAAAGCGGCAACGCCTTACCGCCTGCTTCAACACCTTTCAGTAAAATTACCCCCCTAAGATTTTGACTTGACGCTACCCGCTTCCAGGCGGACTCGCGCATACGCGTGTTTTGCCATGCCAAAAATGTTGAGAATTGGTGAGGTGCAAGGAGCACGTAGCAAAATGTACAATCTGTGCAATACCGGGGAAGGAGAGTTTCTATCTTGCCAATTTTCGGACGGCATCCGATTACGATGTGCAAAAACACGTAGCAAAACGTAGCCCCCGAACTTTTCCAGTACGATCCCACATAGCGCAAAATGCATTTTTACCCGACGAACGGCAAAGTATGGACAGGACAGCACTGCCCACCCTTTGTCCATGCTGTTGCCCACGTATGAACGCGCATGAAAAACGGTTATCCATATGTATAATATGATAGTTTTTTATTTTTAATATTATATATGGACAGTGGACAGGCTGGACACGTAAAAGCATAACAGCGGTATGTATTACTCTTAGCAAAGAGTAAATTAGCCCCTCCCCTGTAATGTGCAATTTTCCACCAAAACATTTTGGTAGTGCGTTTGGTAGTTAAATCCTGAAATCCTGAATTAATTTTTCTTTTAAATCAAGAAACTATAAGATAAACCCATCTCCTGTCAGCCCACAAAAACTCTCCATCGGTGATTACCAGAGTCATCCGATGAAGTCCTGAGAGCCCGCACGGCGCAAGCCCTGCGGGCTTTTTTGTGCCTATACCACGATACCTTCCCTGACAAAAGCCCCCTCGCAGGCCCTTGCCAGCGTCATCAACGCTGCCTCGTCCTCATTCACTGACAAAATCTCCATTCCCACCGGCAGGCCATTAAGGCTCATGCCACATGGCAGCGTTATCGCAGGCAGGCCACTGATGGCGGCAAGTTCCGGCGCACAGCCGGGCGGCATCTTCGCCAGGCTTTCGGGTAAACGTTGTACAGTGGGATACAAAAATCCGTCGATGCATTGTTCCTCTGCCACCCGGCACAAATTCTGCCGCAACAGGCGCTGGAAGTGCCGCCCCGCCAGCCAGTGCGGATTTTTCAGGGTGTTGTATCTCATCATTTGCCTGAGAAACGACGCGAACTCCGGCAGGAAGGCTCCGGACGCCACGATGTCCGCCAGCCCAGATGGCGCGCCCGGCTTCTTTTGAAGCCAGCCGTTAATCGCCACATGAAATTCATACAGGCTTAGGCAGGTCGCCTCTCTGACTTCATTCAGAAATGGTAAAGATAACTCTACCAGCGTCGACCCAGCCCGGCATAGCGTATGCAGCGCCCTCTGCCACACGGCTAATTGCGCTTCATCCTCACCCTGTAATGCAGTAATCACCCCAAAGCGAATGCCTTTCAAAGAACGCTCGGGAAGATGAACCAGGGGAAGATCGTGGATTATGGCATGCAGCAAGGCGGCATCTTCAACGCTATGAACCATTGGCCCAACGGTATCTTTGCTGAGCGAGAGCGGCGCAACGCCGTCCAGCTGTGAGCGTCGAAAGGCGGGCCGTAGCCCCACCAGCCCGGTATAGCTACAGGGAATACGGATTGAACCGCCTGTATCCGTGCCTATCGCGCCGTCGGCTATTCCGGCTGCAACCGCAGCGGCGCAGCCTCCGCTGGAGCCTCCGGCGGTAACCGACGGGCAAAGTGGGTTAGCCACATCCCCGCCTAGTGAACTTCGCGAGCGCACATCGAATGCAAACTCGGACATATTAGCTCGGGCAAGAACAATCACTCCAGCCCTGCGCAGTCGCTGTACGACCCGCGCATCCGATGTCGCCTTTAAGGAGGCCAGCGCGCGACAACCAAGGGTAACGGGCATCGGCACGCAGGCAATATTATCTTTGATAATCAACGGGACGCCATGCAAAGGACCGATAAGTTCACCGCGTCGACGCTGCTTCTGATACTCCTCAGCCAGGGTCATCGCCTCGGGGTTAACTCCGAGGATCGCGTTGAGCGCACGGTGATGCTGCATGACGTCAAGACGGCGGGCGATTTCCTCCGGGCAGTCGTCTGGCGGTATCAGGCGTTTCATAGTCTCAGATCCCTCATACTGAACACCGGGCAGGAGGCTGCCCGGCATAAAATTTAATCCCGCATACCTGTGACAATCGCGTCAATCTCCTGCGGGCGCAGACGAATTTCCGCCGCCCGTCGGTGCCCCTGCATCCCTTCGGTGCGGCTCTGGCGGATCGCCGGTTCTGCAATCGCCGGGATGCCCTGCTCATCTATCCACTGATGGGTACAGATTTTGATGTACGCCCCCACCCAAAGACCGCCGGTATAGCGGGCTGCCGCCATAGTCGGCAGCGTATGGTTGGTGCCGCAGCACTTGTCGGAAAACACCACGCTGGCATTCTGGCCAATAAACAGCGAGCCATAGTTGCGGATCTTCGCCGCCGTGGCGTGCGGATCGCGGGTATGTACCTGCAGGTGTTCGGTCGCCATATAGTCAGCAAAAGCAATTAGCTGATCCTCATCTTCACAGAGCACGATCTCGCCCTGTCGACGCCACGCCTCGCCCGCCGTAGCCGCCGTTGGCAGGCTGGCTAACTGACGTTCAACTTCTGCCAGGGTACGCTCGGCGATATCCCGACTGGTCGTCGCCAGGCCGACGCGCGTGTGCACGTCATGTTCTGCCTGAGCCAGCATATCGGCGGCCAGAATACGCGGATCGGCGCTGTCGTCGGCGAGGGTGAAAATCTCGCTTGGGCCAGCGAGGGCATCAATACCGACTTTACCAAACGCCTGACGTTTCGCTTCATTAACGAAGGCATTGCCCGGCCCGACGATTTTATCCACCGAGGGAATGCTTTCTGTTGCCCAGGCCATGGCCGCGATGGCCTGCGCGCCACCCACTTTAAAAATGCGATGCGCCCCCGCCAGATGGCAAACCGCAATCATCGACGGATGTGCCCCCGGGGGCAGGCAGGCAATAATCTGTTCGCAGCCAGCAACGGTCGCCGGAACGATCGACATCACCGGCGCGGAGAGGATTGGATAACGCCCACCCGGCACGTAGCAACCCACCGTCTGCACCGGGATAATCCGGTGCCCCAGATGCACGCCAGGCAGCGTCTCGACCTCTAGCGGCTGCAGGGTAGCCAGCTGCGCCTGTGCAAAGCGACGCACCTGATTAATGGCGAACTCGCTGTCGCGACGCGTCTGGGCATCCATCCCCTTCACCGCTTCGGCGATCTCCTGTTCGCTTACTTCAAACTGCGCCGGCACGACCTTATCAAACTGCTGCGAATACGCTCTGAGGGCCGCATCGCCTTCGCTTTTCACGCGTTCGATAATGGCGCTGACCTTCTCCGTTAGGGAACGATCGGCCTCTGCGTCCTGCCCCTGTGGGCGCTTAATCCAAATCACCTGTTCGAACATTTACGCGTCCTCCATCTGGCCGAGCTTAATTTGTGCCAGCAGCGCAAGATGGTCGTAAACCACCCACTCATCGACAATTTTTCCGTTAAGGATGTGGTAGTGCGACATGCCCATCACGAACAGCCGCTCCCCAGTTGGTTTACCCAGCTCGCCATAGCCCAGGTGATGCCCTTCGATAATCCAGCGAACCGCCACCTTAATGCCGCCTTCGTCACACGGGGTGGAACAGATATGCTGTGGCAGCCACGCGCCGTCGGGGATCATCCCCACCAGCGCCAGCGTCTGATGCGTTACCGCTGCGGTGCCGTACAGCTCTTTCATCAGCGGGCCGTGCCACTGGACGTTCGGCGCATACACTTCTTTGATTTTGCCGAACATCCGGCGGTTGTAGATCTCGTGTAGCCAGCGCAGGCACTGCTCTTCCGTATCGGTGTGAGCAATAGAAACATCACACTCCATCTCCGGCGGATATTGCCCCAGCATGCGGCCGTTTTCGCCGATATCCATGACGCGGAAGCCTTTATCAAACTGCTCTTTTGCCATATTAAACGCGATTTGATCGGTGTTCAGGCCGAGCTGTTTCATCAGCGACATGTTGTCGCTCACGACCCACTCCCGGTAAATTTTATTCTCGTGGATCATGCAATCCGCCACGGTGCGGGTTACGAAGGTACGGTTTGTCGGCTTGCCTAAATGGCTGTGCTGGGTATGCCGCCCGCTGCCCGTTACCAGGTGAGAGGTATAAAAACCATCCACATCATTCCCGTTCCAGATGACCTGGGTTGCCATTCCGCGACGCTCTGGGAAGGCAATTAAGCGCTGCAGCGTATCCTGGACCACCTGCTCGCGGTTATATAATGTTCCCAGCGCGTTATACAGCACACAGTTATGGGTATAATGGGAATAAATTAAGCCGACGTCACGCTCGTCCCATATTTTATGAGTACAGCGAACGATATAATCGACAATATCGGTATAGCAATCATCAAAGCCTCTTAATGATTGCACGCGCGGACGTTTCTCCGGTACCAGATCGACAAAATCACGGCGCTCAATCTGTAATACGGGCTCATCCTTCAGCGGTTTTACGCTGCCTTTTTCGGGTACGGCTGGTGCTTTATTTGTTGCTTCTGTAGAAGACATATAAACTCCACTCCTGCTCTATTTTCAGACAATAAGAACCCGCACCCGTAAGTGAGGGTGAATTTAATGCGAATATTATTTGAAGCCAGCATTAAGGGGCTGTCGCCCCGTTAATTAAATATTTGCGACCAAATCGCTAATTCATCTATTCCCAGATATTCACGAAAAATTAAACCGTCACGTAATTCAAGCTGGCTGATACCGGTGATAGAAACGGGTTTACGCGTTGGCGCGCCAAACTTGCCGTAGCCGTCATGCCAGGTTAACAACGACCACCGCAGGGATAGTCGAATCGGCTCATTGGGATCCTTACGCACAATCAGATGATGAAGCTGCGTTTCGCTGTCGGCAAAGGAGGCGCGGTAGCCGGAAAGCTGTGCGCCGATTTCCTGTTCACCGGTACAGAGGCAGTGACCCGGCGCGAAAAGTGTCGCCGCCGGATGATATAAACCGGGCACTACGCCGTAGTTACCGCCCGCCCACATCATCAGGTAGCGCTCAACAACACCGGCCAACGCCCCCTCCACGTCATCACCTTCAGGCCCGCCCGCCCAGCAGGCATCCAGCATCTCGGCAGAAACAGACTCCAGACCAAGCTGCTGGCGCATCGTCGCCAGGTTAAAGGCAAAGTCACGGATATCCAGCCCCAGCTGCGCCACAATGGCGGCGCGGTCCTGCAGCAGCCACTCCTGGCGCACGGCTCCGTCGACGCAGATACGGTCTGCCCATGTGCGTACCCAGACGTTTTTCCCGGTCGGCGGCCCGAAAAAGCCCTCTCCCTGATGCTGAATGCGGGCAACGGTACGCTGCGCCGCATAGTATTCGTCTCCCGAATTCTTGCTACACAGAATATCCTCCGTCAGCACTGAACGCTGCGGGAAGCTGTGCATGGCCTCGAGCGTGAGGCGCATAAACTGGGAAAGTTCATGCAGCTGTTTCTCCGGGGTAATGAAAACAACCGGCGTGGCGTAAAAATCGGCCAGCTGACCAATATCTTTCTGCTCCCACACCACGTGCGTCAGCGTCAAAATGAATTGCTGAATGGAGTCGAACTGAGGGCTGAAGCCCCGCAATCGGGTCATTTGAGCTCCTTAGACTGAAATAGCGATAGGCCATTGTCGATAACGCCACTACGTGGGCGGCGAGCTGAGTGGCGTATAACCAGCGTGCCGGGTATCGTAATCTGTTCAGGCTCAATGGTTCCGCTTTCAATTTGCTTCATGAGCAGCTCAACCGTGGCATCTACCATCGCCCCCACCGGCTGCGATGCGGACGTCAACGCGTAAGAAGGCCAGCCCGAAGCGCCGATATCATCGTAGCCGACAACGGAGAGCTCCTCAGGAATGCGCAAACCAAACTCATAGCGCGCCACGTCCATCACCGTCACGGCCATATGATCGTTGACAACGAAGACGGCATCCGGCGCTGGCGACGCTGAAAACAGGGCATAGGCCGCGCGGGTCGTTTGCTGAGCATCATAATTGCCGTATACCACCTGCACTTCGTTGATGCCGTGTTCTTCCAGCGTGGAGATAAACCCGCGTTGGCGGGCAATATTGACCGGGGAATCGGCCACGCCGCCCACGTAGGCAAAACGCTTATGCTCCCCCGCCAGCAAAAATTCAGCTATCTGACGTGCCGCCGCTTCGTTGTTACTGTTGACGCTGGAGGCTATTCCGCTCTCCTCGCTGCGGTTAAAGAGCACCACCGGGATCCCGGCTGCAAGGCACTCTTCGGACAACTCCAGCGACAACGTGACGGATGCCAGCACAATGCCGTCAACCCGGTACTGCATGATCTGGTCAAAAATACGGTCGACGTTGCCTTCGCGATCGCCGACAAACAGCAGTAGGTGATAGTTCAGCGTATCCAGTTTCTGCGCCAGCGCCTCCAGCGCCTGAGAGTAAAAGGGATTATCAAAGTAAGAAATCACCACGCCGATAATGCGCGAGCGTGCCGTGTTGAGCGATCGGGCTATCGCATTTGGGCGATAGCCCAGCTCGCGCGCCGCCTGCAGCACTTTTTCACGCGTCGTCGGTGAAATGCTGGCCCCCGGCGTGAACGTTCGCGACACCGCCGATTGCGATACTCCCGCCAGCTGCGCAACCTGTTGGGATGTGACTGCTGCAAATGTCTTACGTTTCATTTACCCCTGATTCCTTATCAACGTCTTACTCACTTATGCCCTGCTCCGGACATCTCAGCCAGTGGGTGTTTTTTATACTTACACCACTTTTGCATGCGTATGCAATACAAAAAATTAAAATCCTCACAACAAGATCGAGATCACTTTACAAACAAGAAACCTTTTCGTAACTTCAATTATTGAATACGTATGCAAAGAGTTTCATACCGTCAATGGTACCGGAGAGAACAGGAGCCGCCCAATGGATTGAACCGGTAAACGTCGTACCTGGCTGGTTATAACCCATTACTTTTTAAGAGGTTCAAAACCATGTTTCGAGCACTGTTACGCCGTCGGGAAGCCCGGCTCTTTTTCATCATCAGCATCCTGTTCTTTATCTGCATCCACAGTATTGATGCCTTTCTGGCGCCGATGATGATCAACCAGGGCATCGAGCCGCAAATCATGGGCATCATCATGGGCGCGTCCGGGCTGGCCACCCTCCTCATCCGTTTCCCGCTAGGCATTATTTCCGACGTGGTGAAAAGCCGCAGGATCTTTATCCAGATTGGCCTGCTGCTGCCGATTATCGCCTGGCCGATTGCCTGGCTCGAGCCAAACGCCATCACGCTGTATATGGCAAAAGCGGCCGACGGCGTCACGGCGGCGTCTTGGGTGCTGTACAATATTCTGTTCATGCGTTATTTCGATCGCAGCGAAGCCCCTGCCGCCGTCGCGCTGCTGGCGCTGGCCGGCCCCATCGGCGTGTTTCTCGGCAACTGCATTGGCGCGGTGCTGTTTCACTATTTCGCCAACAACATTTCATTTTTCGTCTCCTGTATCTCGGCGCTGATTGCGCTTATCCTTACCACCCGCATTCAGGACGTTCACGACCCGGTGCAGGCACCCACGCTGAAGGCATGCATAACTGGTGCCCGCCAGCAGCTGGCTGACCGCTCTATCTGGCTGGCCGGTATTCTGGCGACCATCGTGATTCTGGTGCCCTTTGCCACCCGCGATACGCTGACGCCGGTCTACGCCGAGCAGCTTGGCGCCCGGGCAGGCATCCTCGCCCTACTCGGTAACATTCATCTTCTGTTTTACGGGCTGGCCATCGCCCTGTGCAGCTCGGTGTTTTACCAGCGCCTTGGGCTGGTAAAAACGGCGGTGCTCGGTATCGTCCTTCAGGTAATCTCTACCTTCGGCATTCCCTTCACCAGCAACATCTATGTCATTTATCTGTGGCAGGCGCTGGCTGGATTCTCATTCGGGATGGCCTTTGCCGCGTTTATGTCGCTTAGCGTGGTGAATACCACCTCGGACGAACAATCCACGCGGATGGGATTATTCCAGACCATTTATTCCTGCGGCATGTTTGTCGGCCCTGTAATGATGGGCGTCATGATGCAACACATTAACCTGTCGTCCGGTTATCTATTAATTGCCGCCCTGTCCGTTATTGCCGCCATTGCTACGCCGCTGTCCGCTCGATGGATATATGCCCGCAAGGCGCAAAAATCCTCTCGCGTATTAAAAAACGGGGCTTACGCCGCCGCGCCGGATCAATAGCACATCTGTATTAAATACCCTGTCCCGGTTCGCCCGGAGGACAACTGACATCTTAAAAAGGTAAGGAGAAGCGTGTGTCCTGGAAATTAAAAAGCGGTAAATCCAACGAAGAGCGCCAGCAGGCCAACCAGCAAATAAGAGAAACGGTTGAGCACATACTCGCCGATATTGAAAAGCGTGGGAATAAAGCCATACGTGAATTATCCATTAAGTTCGATCGCTATGACCGGCAGGATTATCGCCTGACGCCCGCAGAAATCGATCGCTGTATTAAACAGCTAAGTCGACAGGATATTCAGGATATTGAATTTGCCCAACAGCAGGTGGCCAATTTTGCCCGGGCACAGAAAGCGTGCCTGCGGGATCTGGAAATTGAGACGCGTCCGGGCGTAATCCTCGGTCATAAAAATATCCCGATTAACGCCGTAGGGTGTTATGTGCCTGGCGGGAAATACCCGCTGCTGGCTTCAGCGCATATGTCGATCATCACGGCCAGTGTGGCGGGCTGTTCACGAATAATCAGCTGTGCGCCACCGTTTAACGGCGAACCTGCACCGGCGATTGTCGCGGCGCAAAAAATGGCGGGGGCAACAGAAATCTATGCCCTGGGCGGCATTCAGGCAATTGGGGCGATGGCGTTAGGTACCGACTCGCTTGCGCCGGTGGATATGCTGGTAGGGCCGGGTAATGCCTTCGTCGCGGAAGCCAAACGCCAGCTGTTTGGACGGGTGGGTATCGACCTGTTCGCCGGGCCGACGGAAACGCTGGTGATTGCGGATGACACCATTGATGCGGAAATATGCGCCACGGATCTGCTGGGCCAGGCCGAACACGGAATAACCACCCCCGCGATTCTGCTGACCAATTCGCTGATGCTTGCGAAAGAGACGCTGCGCGAAATCGAGCGCCTGCTGGAAAAACTCCCGACCGCCGAAATCGCTCGCCAGTCGTGGCAGGACTACGGTGAAATCATCGTGTGCGACAGCTACGACGAGATGCTGCTGGAAGCGGATCGCATTGCTTCCGAGCACGTGCAGGTGATGACAGACCGAGACGACTGGTTCCTGGCGAACCTGACTAACTACGGTGCGCTGTTCCTTGGTCCGCGCACCAACGTTGCCTATGGCGATAAGGTCATAGGAACCAACCACACGCTGCCTACGCAAAAAGCCGCGCGCTACACCGGCGGCCTGTGGGTTGGCAAATTTATGAAAACCTGCACCTTCCAAAAGGTCCTCAGCGACGAAGCCACCGCAGAAATCGGCAGCTACTGCTCCCGCCTGTCGCTGCTGGAAGGGTTCGCCGGACACGCTGAGCAGGCCAATATTCGCGTACGTCGTTACGGCCAGACGAATGTTCCCTACGCCACGCCAGCCCCGGTCAGGGAAAAGGTGTAACTCATGACGCTTGTGCAAACGCCTTCTTTCTCTTTACACGGCAAGCGCGCACTGGTTACCGGCGGGTCCAGAGGTATTGGCTTCGCCGCTGCGGTTGCCCTCGCCGAGGCGGGCGCAGAGGTATGGATTGCCGCCCGGGATCGTCAGGCGCTGACGCATGCCGCTAATCTGGCCGCAGAGCATCAGCTGTCACTCCACCCGGTGACGCTGGATATTACCGACGCCGACCAGACAGAGCGCATCCTTGCGACCCTGCCGGATATCGACATTCTGGTGAACAGCGCCGGACTGGCCCGCCACCAGCCGTTTCTGGAGGTAAATGAGGAAGATTTCGATGCGGTGATGGCGCTTAATCTGCGCGCTATCTTCTTTGTCAGCCAGCGCGTGGCGCGGCGCATGCGGGTAGGCGGTATTGCGGGGTCGATAATTCATATTTCATCGCAGATGGGGCACGTAGGCGGCCCTGCCCGGAGCGTGTACTGCGCCTCCAAGTTTGCGCTGGAGGGGTTAACCCGAACAATGGCGCTGGAGCTGGGCGATGCAGGGATCCGCGTTAACACACTATGTCCGACCTTCATCGAAACCGATCTGTCGCGCTCGTCGCTTGAAGATCCCGAATTCCGCGGCTACGTGCTGGATAACATCAAGCTGCCCCGCCTGGGCAGGCTTGAGGACATTATGGGGCCGGTGGTGTTCCTTGCCTCCGAGGCCGCAGGGATGATCACCGGCAGCGCACTGATGGTAGACGGCGGCTGGACGGCAACGTGAGGCTCACGATGAAACATGCTTTGCTGGATAACACCGATCTGCCGCTGGTGCTGCTCGGCGGTACGCTGTGTAACGCCCGGCTCTGGCAGCCCGTGATCGCGCGGCTAAACGTTACGGCGACAGTGTGCGTCACGTTAGCGGGGGCGGGATCCGCGCATCAGGCGTCGCAGCGGCTGCTGAACGTGCTGCCGCCACGCTTTTTGCTGGCCGGGTTTTCACTCGGCGCCATTGTCGCGCTACAAATGGCCGCCGACGCGCCGGAAAGGATCGACGGCCTGGCGCTCCTTTCTGCCAATCCCCTTGCCGATCCGCCGGAAAATGCCGCGACGCGCCGGGAAGCGGTACGCACCGCTCAGGCGCAAGGCATTACCGATTGGCTGATGTCGACTCTGTGGCCGCGCTACGTGGCGCCAGCACGCCTGAACGATCGCACTCTGCAGGAGGTCATCTGCCGGATGGCGCAGGCGTGCGGCATCGCAACCTTCGCGCAGCAAACGGAAATCGCCATTCACCGGCAGGACAACCGGCCGGCGCTCGCCGCCCTCACCTGCCCGATAGCGATCCTGAACGGCGCGCAGGACCTTATCTGCACGCCCCATCATCACCACTTACTGGCTGCCAGCGCCGGGAATGCGGCATGGCATACGGTGGAGGCCAGCGGGCATTTCGTTCCGCTGGAAGCGCCGGATGACGTCGCACCGCCGCTGCGCCAGTGGATTACGGAGTGCATACAGTGCGCAAAAACAGACTAAAGACCGCGTTTCGGGAAAACACACCCATCATTAACGGCTGGCTGGCGATCCCATCCAGCTACAGCGCGGAAATTATTGGCCATCAGGGCTACGACGCCGTGACCGTCGATCTCCAGCACGGCATGATTGATTTCGCCAGCGCGCTAACGATGCTTCAGGCGCTTTCGGCCACGCCAGTCGTCCCGCTGGTCCGCGTGGCCGATAACAACCCGGCGCAAATCATGCGCGTCCTGGATGCCGGAGCATACGGTGCGATCTGCCCGATGATCTCCAGCGCAGAGCAGGCTCGCCGCTTTGTCGCCGCCTGCCGCTATCCACCGCTGGGTGTGCGATCTTTTGGCCCGGCACGCGGGCTGCTCTACGGCGGCAACGACTACCCGCAGTACGCCAACGACGAAATCCTGACGCTGGCAATGATCGAAACCCGGGAAGGTTTGGCGAATCTTGACGCTATTCTCAATACCGACGGGCTGGACGGCGTGTTTATTGGTCCCAACGATCTCTCACTAACGCTGACGGGCAGTGCCAGCGCGGAATCCCAACACCCGGAGATGCTTGCTGCCATACATAAGGTGATTGAACGCTGTCACCAGCATCAAAAGATGGCCGGAATTTTCTGTACATCCGGGGCGGCGGCCGCAGAGCGTATTGCCCAGGGGTTCCATTTTGTCACGCCGGCAAACGATGTAATGCAGTTGGGTCGCGCCTCGCGTGAAGCCATCGCCCTCGCGCGCGGCAACGCCATCCCCGCAACCGGCGCATCCGGTTATTAAAAGGAGAACACATGAAAACCATCCATCTTACTAAAAGCCAGGCCAGAAGCCGGTTAATCGCCCCTGACGATATGGTCTCCTGCAATCTTGCCTTTATTGACTGTAGGCTACCGGGCTCAAATCTGAAGCAAAACTATTCGTTCATCGGCCCCGGCGTTACACAGTCCACGGAGCAGATCGTAAATATCCCCGAGCCGCACGGTTTCAACATTGGCGCAGCGGCGATGCCAAAAGGGGTAACTAATAACCTGCATCTTCACTTCACGGCGGAGGTGTTTCTGATCTACGAAGGCACATGGCGTTTTCGCTGGGGTGCGCAAGGCGAACATGAGGCAGAATTCAGCGCCCCCGCAATCCTCTCCATTCCGACCTGGATATTCCGGGGATTCACCAACGTGAGTAAAGAGGATACCAGCGGCATGGTGTTCACCGTTTTAGGGGGCGACAACACGGGTGGAATCATCTGGCACCCGTCGGTGCTGGCGGCGGCAGGCGAGTACGGAATGTATTTGAGCAAAGATAACATGCTGATTACGCAGGAGGCAGGCGACCCGCCACCTGACCCTTCAACGCTGCTGACGCCGCTGTCAGAGGAGTACATGGCCGGGCTACGTGATTACAGCGTTGAAGAGATGCGCAGGCGCGCGGTGACCGGCGATGAGCGTTGCTGGTCATCACGGGGGCTGCTGGACTCGGTGCTGCCGGGACACGGCGGCGAGATCGCGCCGGTCATCGGTTTTGGCATTTCACAGGACAGAGACGCTTCTCCGGCTATTACCGATCCACACGGTTTTTCCGTCGAGTGGCTGCGGCTCGCTGACGGTTGCATCGTAGGGCGACATTTATGCCCCGATATTCAGGTGATTATGGTCTTTAAGGGACAGCTGGAAGTCACATGGAACGAGGCGGGTGAAGAGGTCAGCATCATCGCCCCTGAACGTTCGGTGATATCCATTCCGGCAGAGAGCTGGCGACGCTACCGTGCGGTGGGTGGTAACACCGAATTTATCCTCACCACCCGAGGCGACGGCCGTAAACGTCTTTACTGGGATGAGGAGGTTCTGCTGCAGGCAAAAGCGCATAACCGCTGCCTCGATCCGGATGGCTACGTCGCCGATGCCGATATCTTGCCCGTTACGGCACGTCGGGCGGGGGCAACACTGGAAAAGTGGCAAGCGAACGCCTGACATTACGCCGCCATCAATATCTCAGATGGCGTCGTTGAGCGTCATGCCTGGCATGTATACCGCCTGAAAGAAAAGAGCGCCCATCATGAGGGCATTCTCTTTTACGCTTTGGCGAGCGCGCCGGATGAACCAGCCCGATTCCGGTGCCATGCTCAGATAGAAAACCTGATTGAAGTCGGGTGTCTTGGGCTGCTGTTGCACTCCGGTGCTGTGCTCGCAGGACAAAGAAGGACGCCTGCCAGAAGACAGGAAATAAATTAATAAACAATAAGTTGAATTATATTTAGGGGTTGCTCACAGACTCTGCCGGGCCGGATAATTTATTTTGCAGATCAATTTTTATCAATCGATCGGTTTAATCGATCATATTTTTCACTCCGCTTCACACGCCACCCGTAGTCCTGATGGAACCACAATACGCACCTCGGATATTCGGTTACTGAACTCGTCGAGGTTTAGTCAACCGTTTTGAGAATGTGATCGCACAGTGACATCCAAATTTCACAGCAAATCAGTTTGAGCAGGCGTTGGTGGATCTTGCACAAAAGCCTGGGTAT
This sequence comes from Pantoea septica, assembly GCF_002095575.1. Lineage (GTDB taxonomy): Bacteria > Pseudomonadota > Gammaproteobacteria > Enterobacterales > Enterobacteriaceae > Pantoea > Pantoea septica. Next base: position 25,606 of record NZ_MLJJ01000028.1, read on the forward strand.
ACCGCCGAACGATTTGACGACAGAGGGCAATGGCCTGATATACCTCGGGTGCTTCCTCAGAAAGCAGGATTTATCATTGAGGCTAAGAGCAGGAAGCTAAAGAAGAACCTTCTGACAAAAGAAAATCACGGGCAACTTTCTGTTATTTCGCAATGGTTCAATCAAACTTATCCAGCTTGAGAGCTGCGCGTATTTCGGTTCATCCTACGAACAAGACAACCAGGTCTGCTTCGACAACTGATATCTACACCTTTAGCGCCTGGTTACCCAGCAGACGGTCTGCCCTTTTGATTTTATTTTTGACCTGAGTGCCACCCGGCATAAATCGTCCGTTGCTCGTCAATGAAAGAGATGCCCCAGTAGTGGCATCAAGCAATGCATTTTGACGGTATGTGTGGAACTGTATCAGAGAATGGTGGAAAAACTTCTGGCATACTTAAAAGGCAGGCACAGAGGCGATCTCATTGAGTTTGTTGCACAATTAGTAGATCACGAAATTCTATGCCTGTCTTTTTTCACCCGCACATTTCTGGGGATTCATCAGCCCCATTGGGGGAATACGGATCACTACCGGATTAAAGATAATTTCCTTTCCTGTGCGGTAGAAATTCATCGTTCAAGTTTGAGCAATGGACAAACCATCGACCATTAACCCGCCACCAGCCCACACCCATAATCAGTTAAATCCGCAAAATATTACGGGCAAGCGCTGGACAAGGTTTACACTTCAACCCACTAGCACGTATTATTCCCTGCGAAGACCGCAACGGACGATAGCACAAGGAATGTGTCACGATGGCCGCACTACAGTTTCCCTGTACCATATTTACTACCCAAAATCGTATGGACGACTACAGCGCTAAAGATATGCGCTGTGGGGATTTATCAGAATCACAGTTAAAAACGCATTTTCATTTGCTGGATGTCTCTACCAGGACCAACCCTTATACTCTGACGAAAATTACGCCATTCACTCAGCCACAGTCAATGTTTCATGGCTCCCATGGAGAAGGGGAAAAGATTACCCGACAGCAATGCGCCAGTATCTTGTTTGATGAATTCCGCGATTTATCGCGCCTGTTCTCGATTTATGGCCCATACAAATACCTGATCGAAAAGATGATCACCCATATGCAGTACGATAATGGCAAACCGTTCACTAGTATGCACCTGAACAGTGCTTTGAAGGAGCAAATTCTCAGAGATAATTCGACAGAGAACAGTACGCGATTGCGGTTAGAGAAAGCATTTAATACGTTCATTTACTGGGATAATAAAAATTATCCCACCAAAAATAAAGATGAACTACGCAAAGCAATAGCATTCGGAAAACTCCCCAAATCCGACAGATTTCAGGATAATTATAACGACATGGGAATTACTGTACACGACACCTGGGCAACGCATATCACCATAAAATCGCTACAGGTTGATAATGAGCGTTACCGGGCGGTGGTGCATTACAAAATCCAGGATCACTTTGGCCTTGATGTTGACGATGTTTCAAAACTCAAGTTCAACCAGTTCCGCTTTTTTCGTATCTGATTTGTGTTACAGCGATATGACCAGTTTGGTTTTAAGCCGTTCATGACAAATATTGAAGCCACAATTGAAATCACCGGGGGACGCAATGAAAGCTAACCTCAAAAAAATTCTACTTGCGCTATCGTTCCCCGTTAGCTTGCTGCTAGCATGTGTACTCTGGCTGTCGCTGCGAACGGTAGAAATTGTTGCCGTTCATAAAGACGGTAACTATAGCTCAATTTTAGTAAAAAACTTTCCGATTACGGACAAGGGGAAAATCAACTGGTGGCTGAAAAATAAGGATATGCTTATAAAAGAATATGACGTTCCCGCTCCAGATAATGATGGCTTTTTCGAAGTCATTTTCTGGAATTTTGGCGAGGGTTATAAAGAAACCGATGGCTATGACAATTTATGTTTTAACGATATGAAGCCGCCGATAAATTGCATAGAGAAAGATAAGGTTTTCACTGTATGGAATGACAGGAGTAAACATATATTTTTTGGCGTTCATGATGGATTCTATCGTACAAAGGAAAATGGTGAAATGGTAAAAATTAAAGATGAATAAACTTGCACCCCTCGCGTAGTGAATGCAATAAAATCATACCCCTGCCCGGCTTGCACCAACCATGCATAAGTAGCCAGGTATGCCAGAGGCTAGTTTGGTTTTAAGCCCTTTATGACCAATATGGAAGCCACTATAGAAATTACCGGGAGCCGTAATGATAGCAAAAATTAAGAAAACGCTTTATGCCCTGTTATTGGTTGCCGTGGTGATTTTCGGTTATTGTCTTTGGTTATCGTTGCGTCCAGTAGAAATTATTGCAGTACATCAAGATGGCAATTATAGTGATGTCCTGGTAAAAAACTTCCCGCTCACTGATAGAAAAAAAACAAGCTGGTGGCTGAAAAACAAGGACATGTTGAAGGAAAAATATAATATCCCGCAACCTAAAAAAGACGGTAATTTTACTGTGATTTTCTGGCTATTCGGTGATGGTTACAAAGAAACTGATGGCTATGATAGGTTATGCTTTGAGGATATGCCGCCACCGAAAAATTGCATTGATAAAAATAGAGTTTTTTCAGCAAATCACAGCAGAAACATGGGGGTATCGTTTATTGTCATTGGGGGAATTTATCGTTTGAAGGAAAACGGAGATATCGTAAGGGTTAAGCTCTGAATAAAACTCGTTTTTCTTGCGTAGTTGCCCCCACCCTGCCCGTAATGTAGAAAAATTCCGTCGAGGCTATCTCGACGGAGAGAAAAGCGGCAACGCCTTACCGCCTGCCTCAACTCCTTTCAGTAAAATTACACACCTATAATTTTGGACCTGATGTTAACCCACTTCCAGGCGGACTCGCGCATACGCGTGTTTTGCCATGCCAAAATGTTGAGAGTTGTTGAGGTGCAAGGAGCACGTAGCAAAATGTACAATCCGTGCAATACCGGGGAAGGTGAGTTTCTATCTTGCCAATTTTCGGACGGCATCCGATTACGATGTGCAAAAACACGTAGCAAAACGTAGCCCCCGAACTTTTCCAGCACGATCCCACATAGCGAAAAAACGCAGTTTTACCCGGTAAACAGTGAAGTATGGACAGCTGGTAGTGATAACCTGGAAAGTTAAATTGCTTTATATTATGAATTAGTCCACTACCTGATGAGTTCAATTCCCGCCAGCCAAAATTCTTTAAAGATGATTACCAGAGTCATCTGTAGAAGTCCTGGAAGCCCGCGCGGCGCAAGCCCTGCGGGCTTTTTTGTGTCTGTAGCTCTTCATGCATAGCTATTTCTCTGCCCCAGGTTTTACTTCTAATCACCTCGCAGGTGCGTTTTTCATCACCATTCAGATTGAAACAGTCCCCTCAGGGAGTGAACTCAAGTCCTTATCCATAGCGCTTCCACAATGACAATCAACACCTCGTTAAATGTCGTCTTCAGACAAGCAGCTAACGTATAATGCTCAAAATCCTTACCCTTTTAACAAAAAATAAGACTTCACAATGGTATGCTGATGAAAGCTCAAACGGACAAAAGCCTTCTGCTACTAAAGGAATGTTTGCAGAAAGAAGTGATGATGAACGCTAAGTCGTTCTCCTGGCCAAGAGTCATTCACAAAGCCATCAAATGCCCCAGGCGACGCTACTATTTCTGGTGGCGAATCGCCTCCTACTGGTATCAGAACAAAACAGGCTTCTTGAAGCAGGCCGCGCTGCGAATCAACCGGAAGCTGACTTTAAAATACGGAACAGAGATTGAACTCGGCGCGAGGATAATGCCCGGCCTTGTAATTTCGCATCATCAAGGGATCGTCATTAACGGCTCTGCCGTGATTGGGCATTCGTTTCGTATCAGGCAGAACACCACGATTGGAATAACAGGCAGTAATCCTTCTAAACTGCCGATTTCAATCAGAATAGGCAATAACGTTAGCATTGGTGCTAATAGCTGCATTATCGCTGACCAGATTATTATTGGAGATAACGTGGTGATTGGGGCTATGTCATTTATTAATAAAGACCTGCCTGATAATAGTAATGTGATAACGGAGAAGACGCTGAGGATTACTGTTAGAGAAACAGAACCGCAGGATTTAAAGAGTGTAAGTGATAGTTAGGTTGGTTCATCCGAAAAGCTCTGGTGGTAGGGCGCTGTCGGTTCAGTAATGCTTCTGAGCGGCTTTACAGCAGTCCATCGCCGTCAGCATCGCGTTGTACTTCGCCCACTCTTCTTCGACGCGCCTTCGCCCGTCACGCCGCCCGCCAGCCCGGCCGCCAGCGTACCCAGCGCGCTTATCGTCTGGCGCTGCTCTTCCGTCAGGTCCTTGCGGTCCACGCCCGGATACATCTGCTGCGCAATATACTCGCCCATCGCCGCGCCCGAGGCGCCCGCCAGCGCACTGTTGCCCGCCGCGTAAGCCGTTACCGCGCCCACCACTGCGTGGGCCATCAGGTTCGCCTCGACGTTCACCACCTCTTTGCCGTTCGCATCCTTCGTGGTGGTTATGTCGTGGATGACCTCCGCCAGGTAAGGCGCCGCCGCCTGCGCCAGAACGCCGCACGTCAGGCCCTATACCGCCGCCAGCTGCGCGATATTGACGGACTGCGTCGCCTGCTCCACACTCCCGAGACACCTCCTTTGTTAGCCTTAACGCCACACTCTTTAAGATGAAGCATGTGAGTAGTCATTTCCAGGCTGAAGTTTCTGGATAAGACTATTTTACCTAACATTAGAAAAGCTTATTTTCTGCTATAATAAACTTTCTCAACAATATTATTGCTATTAAACTTTAAACCAAGCACAACTTTCTCATCTAAAAAAACAGGAAAGAGAAAATAAACCCTCCTGTCTTTTATATCAGAAAAATAAACCCAGTTATCACCTTCATTATAGTCCAGAGGTGTAGTTGGTCGGCCAATTAATATTAAGACATCTCTTTTTGTAGATTGCCCAACCACAATCTTTTTTTGATTTGCTTTTCTGAAAAACTTGACACTGCCCCTTCTTTTGTCCGATCAATATCCCCAGCACAAGCAGTTAACATCAAAAAAAATGAAACATGCCAATACTTTCCTGGGAGTTATAAAAATCACTTCAATCTTTCCACCGGTTCTTCGACATAGACATCGTTTACCTTATCGTATTTCATACGCGAACCATATAAAATACAATAACCAGAACGATCAGAGAAATTTATCCTGAATTCGTATATTTCATTTGCTTGTGGAAGGAAAGCATAAGAAATGCCACACCTGGCAAAGTAATAACCTATGCTTGTTGGAATTCCCGCATGCAACTTCGTCTCAAAATAAGTTTCTTTATATCTATCAGGAAAGCTTTGATATTTTGGCAACCCAATATCAGTACTTGATTTAAATACCACAACTTTACTATTGTCTACATTAGCCTCTTTCTCACCATTTTGTGAAATGGTAAACCCAACGGGATTTCCTATCAGCCTTATTTTTGCAATATTTTTATCGTTATCTGATGGTGGTATATAGGGTACTTGCCCCCACCTACCTGCACAACCGGTTAAAATTAAAGAAAAAGCGATTACTGCTGCAAACTTCATAAAACCTCCATTTTATAATAAAAACCCATTATTTTTATGCGATTACTAAACAACACTTATAATACAGCGTAATATGCTAAATTTTTTTACATTGTACTCGTGGATTAACAGAATAGCTTCCCAGATTTATATTAATCTTCTTGGTATGCACACATCCCCCTGTCTGCCCTGCTGTTCATTAGCCAGATTCTTCGCCACATTTGCAATGGCCGTAATTAATTAAAGTCCTAACGAATATCAAAAAACCAAAACACAAATCCTGTCGGAACACCCAGTAAGCTAATCTTTAATACTATGGCTATTTCATTCATTCCGAAAGGGAATGGCTGATTAAAATCCCGAAGTAACCAACCTCGCAAAAGATAAGAAAACGCCCCAATAAAAACCAAAGCTATACATGTATAAAGGCACAAAAAAACAACACTCCTATTGATTTGCGATGTTCATTTTTCTTCATTTTTACCTCCAGATAAGGTTTTATTCAAAACATCTCCGGTTGCACCTGAAACATAAGTATCCCCTAAATTTCCCATTATTGATGGTATTTGACTTTGCGGTACTGGTTTAGTTATTGTCCATACGCCTGTGGGCACCCATTCATACTGTTTCGAGGTAGGGTTAAATATTTTATCCATTGGCACTTTGATAACGTTACCTGCCGCATAACCAGCTGATGCACCAGCCTTGCTCAGCAGTGCTGCCATAAAAGGATCGTCACCGCTGATTTCAGCCTGATAATACCCACCTGCCGCGTTCCACGCCATTGTGGGGTTATAACCTTTGCCTGCCGTGATGGCACCAATGAGGCTTGTACCAATCATGTCTGATAATTTTACTTCACCCGTTGTTCCGTATTGGATACCTGCCCCCAACCCGGCCCCCACACCTACCGCAATAAGCTGCTCTTTAGTATTATTAACGGCGTTAGTCAATATTGCTCTCCCTCCCATGACTATGGTTGGCCAGGAAGTCGGATCCATAACCACAGCCATAACACGATCTCCTGAACTGATATTATCCTTAAGGAATTTAAGGTCTGCTCCATTAAGATAATTCACTAGTGCTGCTGCAGACGGATCTTTCAGTTTTTCGCTTAGACGAAACTGGCTGGGGTTTTCATCCCGGGCGACATTGGTATCGGCCTGTATCAACTCCTCCCATGTCACACAAGTAATGCCCCCGCCAGTACAGGTAGCTTTAAGCTCTTGACTGTTTTTGTTACTAATTTCAATGTATTTCTCCGCAGCCTTACTACAGTCGCCGCCTGTCTTTTTACAGTCCAGCATTTCTTTCTCAAGCTGACGAGCCTCATCTTCATGCAATTGATTATTCTCAACCGCATTCCTCCCCGCCTGCGCCCCGGCCACCACATCCGCCGTGCCGTCTCCGGCCACGCCGCCCGCCAGACCCTGCACCGCCGCCGTCGCCGCCTGCATGCCTTTTTGCAGCGCGCTTCCTGTTCCGAACGGCGCCATCGCCGTGTTGTACGCCTCCTCCGCTATCTGGTCGGCGGTTGGGTTCAGATTGCCTTTCCCGGCCAGCGCCTCTTTTGCTGCCTGAAGCGCAGCCGGGTCACGCTTCGCCTTCTCGCCCGCTATCTGCCCCTCCGTCCGGGCGATATCCGCCGCCTGGTTGCCGATTTCCCCAATCAGCTGCGCCTCCTGCAGCCGGTTCTGCTCACGCTCCTTGTCGAATATCGGCGAGAGCGTCTGGTTGGCGTGCTCCACGTCCCGGCTCAGCCCGCTCACGTCCTGCGTCTGATTATCCCGGTCGCGGATAACTATCGCGCCCTCGCTCACCGCCGCCTTCGTCGTTGAGCTGTCGCTGCCGCTGTGGTTCGCCCCTACCAGCAGCCCGTTCGCCATGTTCCCGGCAAACTGACCGGCGATGCTGCCGCCCGTGCTGATGCCCGCGCTCTGGTGCTCCACCTTATAGTCCGCGTGGTTCTCGATGTCGCTGAACCCCAGCGTCCCCGTCTCCAGCCGGTTTTTATCCGCCGCCGCGGTGGAGCCGATTACCGCCCCGTCCAGCTGCGTGTGCGCCCCGACGCTGACGTCAAAGCCGCCCCTGCCCGCGAAGATGCCGGTCTGCTCCTCCACGCTCTGCCAGGTGCTGTGCATCCTGTCGCGCGAGGCGTTGACGCTGGCCGAGCCGGTCATTGAGCCGAAGGTAAAGCTGCCGCCCGCGCTGGCGCTCTGCTGCTTCGAGTCGTAGCGGTCGCTGTCCTGCTCGCTTGCCAGCGTCAGGTTGCGGCCCACCTCCGCCTTCACCTTCTCGCCGCTCACCTGCGCGCCCTGAAGAGTGGTGTCGCGCCCGCTCGCCATCGTTACCTGGCTGCCCGCGCTCACCTGAGTCTCGGTGTGGGTGACGCCGCTGCCCTGCTCGCTGCCTTTGCCCTTGTTGACGCTGGCGGAGACGCTGATGCCCATGCCGCCCTGGCCCGCGCCGATGCCCACGCCAAGGCTGCCGCCGTGGCTCTCGTTTTTCCCCTCCAGCGAGGAGGTATTCGCGGCCGACAGCAGGTTCAGGTCCCGGTTGGCCGACAGCAGCACATCCTTGCCGGCCTGCAGCTGGCTGCCCTGCACCGTCAGGTCGCCGTCGGCGCCTTTCACGCCGCTGCCGCGCGCCACCACGCTCAAATTGTCCCCCGCCGTCAGGTTGCTGCCCTGGGCGGTGCGCTGCTCGCTGCGCTGCATGGAGGTAGAGGACTGGCTGCCGTAAGAGAGGCTGACCCCGATGGCGTTGTTGTTCTCCGGGCTGTCGCCCTGCGCCGCCGCCAGGCGCGCGGCCTGCGTCGCCTGCACGCCGCTGAGCGCGGCTTTGGTGCCCTGTAGCGCCGCCAGCCGTCCGCTGTCGGCGGACTTCGCCTCCTGCACCGTCTGCGCCGCCGTATTGAGCGCGCTGCCCACCGTGCCGGAGAGCGCCAGCGTCAGGCCGGAGGTTTTCTGCTCCACCTTGTGGGTCTGGCTGCTCTGGTTCTCCGCCGCGGTGACGCTGACGTCGCGCCCGTCCAGCGTCAGATTTTTGCCGGCGATAAGTTCGGAGCCGTTCACGTCCAGACGGTTGCCCGCCTCCAGCGTCACGTTGCCGTTCACGCTGCCGACGGTGCTGCCCTGGTTCGTCACATCCTGCGCCGTGTCGGTGGTTTTCAGGCTCTGCGTGCCGTAACTGAAACCGATGCCGCCGGTGCCCGACAGCCCGCTCTTTTTCTCCTGCGCCAGATGCTGTTCGCTGTTGCGCTCCGTCGCGCCCGCCACGCTGAGGTCGTTGCCCGCCTGCAGCGCGACGTCGCGCGTGCCCGCGATCTGGCTGCCCTGCACGCGCAGGTCGTTGCCTGCCGCAACCGTGACGCTGTCGCCGCTCAGCGCGCTGCCCTGCGCCGTCTGGCGCGCAATCTGATCGCGCGTGGTGGTGGTGCTCTTCGACAGCCAGCCGCTGCTGCCGGTCACCTTATGCCGCTCGTCCAGATCCTGGGTGTTCTCACCATTCGTCAGCGTAACATCCTGTCCGGCGGTCAGCGCCAGCGCGAGGTCGGCCGACAGGGTGGCGGCGCGCGCCTTAAGATCGTTGCCTGCCAGCAGCGAGACGTCGCCTTTGCCCACCACTTCGCTGCCGATCTCCTGCGTATTGCCCTGCTTCAGACTGTTGTCGCCGTCCCAGACGATATCGTCGCGGCTTGCGGTGGTGACGGTATTAAGGCTGAGGTCGCGGCCCGCATGAAGCACCGTCTGGCTCGACTTGCCGCTGTTGACCACCTGCGCCGCCGTCAGGTTGATATCGCGTCCCGCCTGCAGGATCAGCCTGCCGCCGTCGCCCTGCACGTACATGCCCGCCACGCTGTCGACGGTGGTGCGCGCAAAGCTGTTGTCGCCGCTGCGGCTCTCAACGCTGCGCGTGGTGCTGATGGCGTTGATATCCCGTCCGGCGCTGGCCAGCAGCGCGTCGGTGCCCTGGATCACGCCGCCGATGTTGTTGATATCGGTGCGGGCGGCGAGATCGACGCTGGCGCCCTTGATGGTGCCCGCCAGGTTAGTGATGTTGTCGGCGCTCAGCTTCACCACTTCGCGTCCGGCCAGCGTGCCGCTGTTGAACAGGCCGCCGCCCAGGTTCAGGTTGAGGTTGCGGCCCGCAATCAGCGCGCCGCTGCCGTCGACATCGCCAGGCTGAACGCGCGCGTAAACCTGCGGCACCAGCACCGTCTGGGTGGAACCATCCGGCAGCCTGACCTGCGCGTTCACCAGCCAGACGATATCTTTGGTCAGCAGCGCCATCTGCTGCGGCGTCAGCGCCACGCCGAGCGTCAGGTGGTATTCCTGACTGAAGTCGATGGCGTTGTTCATCAGCGCCTTGTACTGATCTTCGTCGTTGCTGTAGCCGTCCAGATAGCGCTGCCCCGTCAGGTTGATCACCTGTTCCCGGATCAGACGCTGCTCGTAGTAGCCGTCGCCCAGGCGCTTCAGGACGTTGTCGCTGTTCTGCGTCAGCCTCTCCTGCATATAGTCGCTGCTCAGCCACTGCTTCTCCTGGGTAAAGCGCGGATCGGTCTCCACCAGGTATTTGCCGCCGGGCGACGGATTGGTTTTGAACAGGCTGTTGTCCGGCAGGCGCGTATCCGGCCCGACGATGCGCATCACGCGCGCCGCTTCGCCCTGCTGCGGCGCGAGGCTGCTGGCGACTTCGAAACGCTGCCCCGGCTTCAGGGCGGCGGCGGCGATAGCGGGCAGCGCGCCGGTATCGACCGCCTGCCAGTCAGGCGCAAGCGCGCTGCCCGCCACGGCGGCGCTGACGCCGCCGCTATGGCCGATCGCCGCGTCGGTGCCCTGCGCGCTCTGCGGCGCCAGCGAGACTGGCGTGCCGCTAATGTCGCCGTGATCGACCAGCTGGCCTGGCTTCAGCGCAATCGTCTCAATCACCTCCGGCGGCGTATAGGCTGACTGTTTTTTGCCCTGGCTGTCGCCGCCTTTATGGCGGATGCGGTAGTAGCTGGTGACTTTACCGTCGTCGTTGGTGATGCGCTGGCCCGCCACTTCGACGTTATCAAGCTCGCCCGCATTCATCGTCAGCGTGTTGCCCGCTATGATTTGGCTCTTATCGTTGAACACCTTATCGGCGTTCACCGTCATATTGCCGCCCGCGACGATCTTCGCCGGATCGCTTTCGGCGATCTGCGTCTCCTGCACCGTGCGGGTGTAGTCATACTGGGTAAAACGGTCGTGGTTGCTGCCGGTTTTGCCGGGCGTGTTAAGGTTCCGCAGCGAGTCGGCGGAGTTGCGATCGACAAACACGCCTGGCTCGCCCGCTTTCCAGCGCACAGTGTCGCCCGAATGCTGATACTCGGTGATCGCCTCAGTGGAAACGGTCGCCAGCTCGGTGCTGAAATGGTCGTTGACGTTATTGATCTGCCCGGCGTCGATCTGCATATCGCCCGCCGACTCGATGGTGGCGCTGTGGTTGTTAAGGGTGTCGGCCTTGCCGGTCGCCAGCCCGCTGCCGTCCAGCTGCCCGCCCAGCGCCATATCCCCCGCGCTGTAGATCAGGCCGTGATCGCGGTTGTTCAGCGTTTGGACGCCGATATCGACCCGCTCGCGCCCCGCCAGCGTGGCGGCGGTGCCGTTTTCCGCCAGGTTATTGAAGGTGCCGGCCTGCACGCCGACCGTATCGCCGTAAATCCGGCCGCTGCCGATGTTGGTTAAGGTGCCGGCTTTGAGTAGCGTCTGCTTGCCGTCGATCAGGCCGTAGTTGGTGAGCTGCCCGTTAAGGGTCAGCCAGTCCTGCCCGGCATTGATCTCGCCGCTGGCGGCGTTCAGCAGATTGCTGGCGCGCAGATCCAGCTTGCCGCCCGCCAGCAGTTTGCCGCTGTTGACGACGTCGCCCGGCGTGGTGAAGTTGAAGCTGCCGTTGGCGATCATCTCGCCGCTGTTGTTCAGGCTCTGCTGGCTGACCAGCGTGATATCGCCGCGGGAGAGGATCTGGCCATCGCCCCCGATGCGATCGGCACGGATCGTCAGCGATCGGCCCGCCTTGACGCCGCCCGCGCTGTTGGTCAGCGCCAGGCCGTCGCCCTGCAGCAAAAGATCCTCTCCGGCAGAGAGTTCGCCCTGGCTGTTGTCGACGCTGCCCCGGCTGTTGATGGCCAGCTGCCGGTCGGCCAGCAGCGTGCCGCGCTGGTTGGCGATGCTGTCGCTGGTGACGTTGAGGTTTGCCGCTTCGATGCCCTGCTGCGCGCCCTGGGTATCCTGATTATCGAGCTGCAGCGCGTTGATCACGGCGGTCGCGCCGCTGCGGATAAGGCCAGCGGCGTTATCAATAACGCCCTGCGCACTCGACAGCAGCAGATCGCCGACGCTCTGGATTTGCCCGCCGCGGTTATCCAGATGCGCGGTGGTGAGGCTGGCCGCCTGCTCGCTCACCACGCGCCCGCCATTGCGGTTATCCAGCTCGCCGCTTTGCAGGCTGAGGTCGCCCTTCGCGCCCAACGTGCCGCCCTGATTGTCGATATCACCGCCTTGCAGGCTGAGATCGCCCAGGCTGTAGAGGGTACCGTTCTGGTTGTCGACGCCCTGGCCGTGGCTGTCGACGAGCACGCTACCGCCCTGCAGCAGGCCTGCCCGGTTATTCAGCGCCGATGCGGTATCGAGGCGCAGCGCGTTTAGCATTGATGTGGTGTTGAGGCGCAGCGCGTCCTGCGGCGATGCGATATCGAGGCGAAGCTGATCCTGCGCCACCAGCGTGCCAGCTGCATTATTCAGGCTGCCCGCCGCCAGCTGCAAGGCTTTTCCGCTCAGGGCCAGCCCCTGCGCGTTCTCCATCCGCCCGGCGCGGATCAGCATCTCGCCCTGGCTGGTCAGCCCGCCTTTCTCGCCGCTGTTCTGGTTGAGCAGCGTATCTACGCCGATATCGAGACCATCGCCGCTCTGGATAAGGCCGCCGTCGCTGTTGTCGAGCGTGCCGCCGCGCAGCGTCAGCGCCTGCTGCGCCGCCAGCTGCCCGCCGCGGTTATCCAGCGCGTCGACGCTCAGGCTACCTGTGTCGCCGCTCGCCAGCACGCCCTGACCGTTAAGCAGCTCGCCGGCCGTGACGCGCAGCGCCTTGCCCGCGCCGATGGTGCCGCCCTGGTTATTGAGCCGCTGCGCCGCCTCCAGCGTTAGCCCCTGGCCCGCCTTGATGGCGCCGCTCTGGTTGCTGACGCTCGCCGCAGCGGCGGAAAGCGCCGCCTGCGAGGCGAGCGTGCCGCGCTGGTTATCCAGCTGCGCGCCGTCTAGCTGGAGATCGCCCTGGCTGGCGATAAAGCCCTGCTGGTTGTCGATCGCCCCGGCGTTAAGCGTAAGCGCGCCCAGGCTGCTGATGCCGCCTTTGCTGCCGCTGTCGCGGTTGCTCAGCGCATAGCCGTGCGTGTCGATACGGGCGTCACCGCCCGACTGCAACAGGCCCGCGTCGTTGGTCAGCGCGCCGTCGCTCTCAATCCGCAGCTGCTGTTTGCCCACCAGCGTGCCGCCGCTGTTGTTCAGCGCCTGCGTGGTTAGCTGGGTAGCGCCGCCGCCCGCCAGCATCCCCTGGCGGTTATCCAGCTCGCCGCTGCGCAGCGTCAGCGCGCCGGCACTCAGGATGCCGCCGCTGTCGCCGCTCAGCTGATTGCTCAGGCGCGCGCCGTGCGTGTCGAGCAGCAGATCGCCGCCCGCCTGCAGCAGCCCGCCGTCGTTGTTGAGCGCGCCGCTGTCACTGCGCAGCGCGCCTGTCGCGGCGATGACGCCGTGCTGGTTATCCAGCGCGCGCTGGCCCAGCCCCAGCTGAAGGTTATCGCCCAGCAGCGTGCCCTGCTGGTTATCCAGACCGTCGGCGCTGAGGGTCAGATCGCCCTTCGCCTCAATACGGCCCGCCTGATTCGCCAGCGCCTGCTGCGTGGCGAGGCTGGCGGCGCCGGTTGCCGCCGACGCGCGGCCCTGGCGGTTGTCCAGCCGGTCGGCGTTCAGCCTGAGATCGCGGCTGGCCGCCAGTTCGCCCTGCCGGTTGTCGACCGCGCCGCTGACCTGCGCCGTCAGGCTGCCCTGCTGTGCGGCGACAATGGCGCCGGAGCGATTATCCAGCGCCGCGGCCTTGAGGTCGATATTGCCGTTGCCCGCCAGCTGGCCGCCCTGGTTATTCAGAGCGCCGCGCGTATGCAGCCGCATCTCGCCGCTGCCGCTCTGCACCAGCTGGCCCTGCTGGTTCGACAGGCTGTCGACATCGGCGTCGATCTGCTGCGCGGAGGTGGTCCCCTTGTCGAGGTCGAACTCGCCGCCGCGCAGGCTGAGCTGACCGTTGGAAAGCAGCCTGCCGCCGCCGCCCTGCAGTCTACGCGCGTCGATGGCCAGCGCGCCGCTGCCGGCATGGGCGATCTCGCCGGACTGGTTATCGAGCGTATCGGCGTTCAGGGTCAGGCTGCCGCTGTTGCTGGCGATGCGTCCGCCGCGGTTATTCAGGCTGCCCGGCAGCGCGATGGCGAGGTCGTCGCCGCCGGTTTGCGTAATCTGGCCCTGCTGGCTGGAGAGATCGTGCGCCTGCAGATCGAGCTTGCTGGCGGTCAGCGCGCCGCCGTCGTTATCCAGCATTTTGCCGGTGCGGGCAGCGAGCTGCTGCTGCGCAACGAGCGTGCCGCCGCGCGTAGCGATGTCGCCGTTGCGCGCCTCGAGGGTGATGTTTTTCCCCTGCGTGCGGCTGCCGCTGAGATCCAGACGCTGGCCGCGCGCGGTCAGGCTGCCCCCCGCCAGGTTCTCGCCCTGCGCGCTCAGCGCGCCATCGGCCGCAAGCGTCAGATCGCCTGTCTCACCGAGCCTGCCGTCATCCTGCACGCCTGCGGCAAGGATGCCCGACGTCGCGCTGTTGAGACGAGCGGCCTGCAGGGTAACGTTGTTGCGCGCGGCGACGGAGCCGCTGTTTCGCACCTCCGCTGCGCTGGCGACCGTGGCGCTGCCGCCGGCGAAGAGCGCGCCGCTGTTGCTCAGGTCCTCTCTGGCGGCGACCTGCAGATCGTCGCTGCTGCGTATGCTGCCGCTGTTTTCGATGCGGCCGTCGGCGGTGATGGTTACCGCGCCGGCCTGGGCGCCGATGTTGCCCGCGTTGCGCACGCCGACGCCCGCTTCGGTGCCGATCAGGCGAATTTTTCCGGCATACATGCCGCCGAGGCTGGAGACGTCCAGCGATACCTGCGGACGCGAAGCGGCATCGTCGCCCTGTTTCGCGACCTGCTGATGCGCCGCATCCACCTGGTTGCGCCCGGTAGAGACTTTGAGATCTTTAGCCCAGACGCTGGCGTTGATTTTCACCGAGCGGGCGATAATGTCGGTGTAGTCCTGGCGCGAGCTGTCCATGCCCGCGCCTTCGACCGCCACCTCGCCGCGCTCGACGTTAAAACCGGTGAGGTTGCCGTTATTCATCTGCGCCTGGCCGGTGGTGAGCGTGGCGCGGTTGGCATTGATAAATCCGCAGCCGTTGCAGGTGATGCCGGACGGGTTAGCGATCACCACCTGCGCTTTTTGTCCCGCCACTTCGACAAAGCCGTTCAGGCGGCTGGGATCGCGCGAGTTAACCTCGTTGAGGATCACTTTGGCCTCGCCGCGGGCGAGCCAGGGGTTGCCGCTCACCATGCCGCCCAGTTCGGTCTGCACGTTTTTGTGGGAGTTGTTGAGGATGGCGCCCTGCTGCCCGACGTCGAACTGGCTATAGCTGTTGCGCGACACCCCGCCGGCGGAAGGGGTCTGAATATTGATCTGCGGCGTGCCGTTGGCGCTGTTGATAATGGTCGGCTGCTGACCGCCCGGCGCCTGCGGGTCGGCGACGATGGCGGCGCTGGCGGGCTGGATGACGCCCATCGCCAGCCAGAGGCTGAAGCTCAGCGCGCCAACCCGGCCGATGAGTCGGCTGAGCGTGCGGCCCAGGCCCGATACGCGTGCGCCGCCTGCGCGGCCCGAACCGGCAATATCGGCCACCACCATCAGCATGCCGCGCGCTTTGTTGAAAATAATGCGGTAGAGGTTTCTGTTCATCTAATGTCCCTATCAGATTTGCGGTAACGCCACGGCGAGCGGATGCTCCTGCCGCCACGCTTTTGCCGCCTCGCGGCTGACGCTGGCGCCATGAAAATTCAGCACGCGCTTGCCGCGCTGTTCGCCGCGATGATCTAACGCCCGCCAGCAGGCGTAAGGAAAGAGGTCGCGGCGCACCAGACGGCTCATCGCCGCGGTATGACCAAACGGCGCGATCCAGTCGCAGCACCACATGCGCTCGCCGCTGTTCCAGTCTTCGGGCGGGAAATGGATCGCAGGCAGCCTGAGATAGCGCGCCTCGGCCTCTTCGTTCAGCCAGGCCCAGCTAAAGAAAAAAACCGGCTCGCCCGCTTCGGCGACCAGCACGTACTGCTGCCTTTTGACGATCGGCAGCAGCAGCGTCGGCAGGGCGTGCAGCGGCGCGTCGCGATGCAGCGGCGAGTGCATCCAGAGCCAGACCGCGGCGCCCAGCACTTCCGCTTCGCTCTCTTCGCCGCCGAGGATCAGCGGCGATTTAATCTCATAGTTCCCTGCGCGCATGCTCAGTAGCTCCAGTTGAGGTTGAAGCCGAGCGTGACGTTGCTGGTGCGCAGGCCGTCCGGTTTAGAGAGCGGCGTGCCGATAAACAGGTCATAACCGGTGTTGAACGCCTGCCCGCGCAGCCCCGCCACCCCGCCCGCCAGGTGCTGGCCGGTGAGCAGTTCGCTGCCTGCGCCGCCCACCTCGCCGTAGTCCGCGCCAAGATAAAGCTCCTGCGCGGGCAGCGGCGTGCTCCAGGCGATGTCGTTGCGCAGATACCAGCCGCGGCTGGCGTTGAGCGCGCGCTCGCCGTCGAAGCCGCGCACCGTCCAGCGGTTGCCGATGGAGAACTGCTCCTGCGGCGTGAGCGGCGTGCTGCTCATCTGGCGCAGATACTGCATGCTGTAACGAAAACGCTGATCGCCGATGCGGAACGGCAGGTTGAACTGGGCGTTAAGCTGCACGATTTTGCTCAGCGCGGTCGCCTCGCCGAAATACTCCTCCGGCGCGGGCTGGGCGCCGAACCAGCGCGTGCCGCGCTGATAGCTGACGCCCGCGTCCAGCGTCGCCTGGCGGATATAGTGGCGGTGCTGCAGGCCGATACGCCAGGCGGCGGTCTGTCGCCGCTGCACCTGCACCTCGGTGTCGTTGATATAGTTGCGGGTTTCGCGCGTCAGCACGTCATAGGTCAGCGACGTTTTCTGCGAGCCGCTGCGGTGCAGCACGCGGCTGAGCTGCAGATCGAGGCTTTTGCTTTTTCCGCTATAGCGGTAGTCCTGGTTCGTGCCGGCGACCGTCTGGTGATAGTCGTAATCGCTGCCCGTTACGGAGAACATCCAGTAGCCGAAGGGCACCGAGTAGTGGCCGGTGAAGTTTTTGCTGCCCTTGCCGCCCTGGCCTTGCAGATCGTGCGTGGCAGAGAGGTAAAAGAGATCGCTCAGCGCAAGGGGATTGTCGAGCGACAGCGTGACGCCGCCCAGGTAGCGGCCGGTGCTGCGGGTGCCGGAGTCGTCCAGCGACAGGCCGACGCGCCACAT
Organism: Pantoea septica; assembly: GCF_002095575.1. Taxonomy (GTDB): domain Bacteria; phylum Pseudomonadota; class Gammaproteobacteria; order Enterobacterales; family Enterobacteriaceae; genus Pantoea; species Pantoea septica. Next base: position 42,790 of record NZ_MLJJ01000028.1, read on the forward strand.
TTTTTGCTGCTTCCAGCGCACCTGGATATCGCTTTCGCCCGGCTGTTCGCCGGGCACCACCGACATATCGGCCTCCACGGTCGGCAGCCGCTGCAGGTTTTCCAGCCCCTGCTCGATATCGCGTAAATCCAGCAGGTTGCCGGCGTGCGCGGGAAAAGCGCTGTAGAGCCAGAGATGGCGATCGCTCTCCGGCGTCAGCTCTGCCTCCTGCACGTAGCCGGGCAGGATCACCAGCCGCAGCGTCCCGCTGTTGAGATCCTGCGAAGGCGCCAGCACGCGCGTGGTGACATAGCCGTGATCCACCAGCCGGTTTTGCAGGGCGCTCATCAGCAGGTTAATGCCCTGCGCGCCCAGGCATTTTTCCTGCGCCTGGCTGGCGATGCGGCGCAGGGGCAGCCAGTGCGGCAGCGCCTGCTGCCCCTGCAGCTCGACACGCGCGATAAGAAAACAGGGTTTTTCAACGGGAAAGTCGATGCGTCCGAAGCTGGAAGCGGGCGGCGAAAGCCGCACGTCGGGCGCCTTCGGTTCGATTTGCTGCTCCAGCGCCTGCTGGCGCTGTTGCTGCTGGCGGATCTGTTCGTTAGCGTCAGGAAACGCGTCGGCGGCAGCGGCCTGCGCGGTTAAAAAAGCGCCAGCCAGCAGAGAAAAAGAGAGCGGAATAGATTTGTGCCGAAGATGCATCAGACAGTCCCTGTCGCGTAAAGTAATCGTAAATTATGTTAATTTAAGTAAAACTGGCTGCGTATTATCCATATATTCAGGTTACCGACAACTCTCTTCTGATGAATTTTCAGGCGGATTGTTTAATGGATTTTACAATTTTGTATAGAGATGGGCGGCCAGAGCGGCATCGCTGGAAGAGAAGAGCCAGGCGGAAAATTAATACCAAAAATATCTATAGCCCGGCTGAAGTAGCAGAAAAACGGCGGCGAGTCGCCTCGCCGCCCGCGTGTTAGCGCACTATCACCGTCAGCAGAATCAGCGCGATGGCGATAATCGCGACGCCGATAAATGCCCGGTCGAGCCCTCTTCTTTTCATGTTCGCCCTCCTAGAACCACTGACCGAAACGGCGGATATAGATCCGCTTCATGCCCTGCGCCACCAGGCAATAGCCGAACAGCGTCGCCGCCAGCCAGGGGAAATAGGCGAGCGGCAGCGGCACCAGGCCGACCATCGCGCCGAGCGGCGAAAAGGGAATAGCGATGCCGAGCGCCATAATGGCGAAGGTGGTCAGCAGCACCGGCAGCGCCGCGCGGCTCTGAATAAAGGGGATCTTCTGCGTGCGCAGCATATGCACCACCAGCGTCTGCGACAGCAATCCTTCAACGAACCAGCCGGACTGGAACAGCGACTGCGCGCCCGCGTGATCCGCGCCGAAGACGTACCACATCAGCGCGAAGGTGGTGATATCGAACAGCGACGAGGTCGGCCCCATCCACAGCATAAAGCGTCGGATATTGCCGGCATCCCATTTGCGCGGCTTGCGCAGGAACTCCGCGTCCATTTTGTCCCAGGGCAGCGCCAGCTGAGAGATGTCGTACATCAGGTTCTGCAGCAGCAGGTGAATCGACAGCATCGGCAGAAACGGAATAAAGGCGCTGGCGATCAACACGGAAAAGACGTTGCCGTAGTTAGAGCTGGCGGTCATGTTCAGGTACTTGATGATATTGCCGAAGGTTTCGCGCCCTTTCAGCACGCCCGCTTCCAGCACGCGCAGATCTTTCTCCAGCAGAATAATGTCGGAGGACTCTTTGGCGATATCCGCCGCGCTGTCGACCGAAATACCCACGTCGGCGTCGCGCAGCGCCGGGGCGTCGTTGATGCCGTCGCCGAGGAAGCCGACCGTATGGCCGTTCTGCTGGAACAGCCGCACCAGACGCGCTTTCTGCGGCGGCGTCAGCCTGGCGAACAGGCTGCTGCGCTCGGCGGCCTGCGCCAGCTCGATGTCGCTCATCGCCTCGATCTCATCGCCGGTCAGCATGCCGCTGGCGTCCAGACCAACCTCGCGGCAGATGCGCGCGGTGATCGTCGGGTTATCGCCGGTCAGCACCTTGACCGCCACGCCGCTGGCACGCAGCGCCTTAATCGCTTCGCCCGCGCTCGCCTTCGGCGGATCGAGGAAGGTCAGCATCCCTTCTAGCGTCAGCTCGCGCTCTTCCGCCTGCGTCAGCGGCTGCGCGATATCCCCTTCGCGCGTCGCCACCAGCAGCACGCGGAATCCCTGCTGGTTATAGGTTTCGGCCAGCTTTTGCAGCGCCGCCCGCCGCGCCGCGCAGAGCGGCACGCATTCGCCGTTGACGCGTACGCGGGTTGATGCGGCGAGCATCTCCTCGACGGCGCCCTTGCACACCATCAGCGATTCGCCCTGCTGCAGATCTTCCAGCAGCACCGACAGGCGACGCCGCGCGAAATCGAAAGGCAGCTCATCCAGTTTATGGTAGCGGCTGCGCTGCGCCTCGCTGATGCGTCGCGCGCCCGCGCGCACCACCGCCCGATCCATCGGGTTTTTGCCGCCCGTCTGGCTGCTGCTGTTCAGCCAGCCGAGCAGCAGTACGCGTCCATCCTCTTCGCCGTCGCAGTTGAGGACGTGCGACAGCTGGATCTCATCCTGCGTCAGCGTGCCGGTTTTATCGGTGCAGAGCAGATCCATCGCCCCGAGGTTCTGGATGGCGTTAAGGCGTTTAACGATCACCTTGCGGCGCGCCATCGCCATCGCCCCTTTCGCCAGGTTCGAGCTGACGATCATCGGCAGCATCTCCGGCGTCAGCCCCACGGCGACGGCCAGCGCGAACAGCGCGGCGTCGGTCCAGTCGCCTTTGCTGAAGCCGTTAATCAGCAGCACCACCGGCACCATAATCAGCATAAAGCGGATCAGCAGCATGCTGACGCCGTTGACGCCGCGGTCGAACGCGGTCTGGGCGCGGCTGCCGACCAGCGACTTCGCCAGCGAGCCGAAGTAAGTCTGACTGCCGGTCGCCACCGCCACCGCGCAGGCGCTGCCGCCAGAGACGCTGACGCCCATCAGGCAGATGTTGTCCTGTTCCAGCAGGCTTTTGCCCGCCGACCGTCCGCCGCTGCTTTTCGCCGCCACCTCGGCGCTGAGATCGACTTTCTCCACCGGCAGCGACTCGCCCGTCAGCACCGCCTGGCTTACGCAGAGATCGCGCGAGCGGATCAGACGCACGTCGGCAGGCACCAGATCCCCCGCGCTGAGCAGCACGATATCGCCAGGCACCAGCTCGCGCATGGCGATCTCCTGCGGCGCGCCGTCGCGCATCACGGTCGCCGTGGTGCGCACCAGCGATTTCAGCGCCTGCGCGGCGCGGTTGGTGCGAAACTCCTGCCAGAAACGCAGCAGCGCGCTCAGCGTCACCATGGTGCAGATGATGATCACGCCGGTAAGATCGCCCTCATCCCCGGCGCGCAGCGGCAGCCAGTAGTCGGTGACAAAGCTCACCGCCGCCAGCGCCAGCAGCACGTAGATAAAGGGGTTATGAAAGGCCATCAGCAGCTGCAGCAGCGCGGGCGGCGCTTTCTCCTGCGCCACTTCGTTAGGGCCGAACTGCGACAGACGGCGTTCCGCTTCCTGCTGGCTCAGCCCGTCCGCCTGACTCTGCAAGTGGGCCAGCGTCGCCTCGACCGTGCGGTCAGCTTCCTGCTCGACTAAATAATGTTTTGCGCCGCTTTGCGCGGCACGACGGCTATTTTTTGTCAGCGTCTGGCTTTCCAGTTTTAATTCAGACATGGTGAATTCTCCCTGCAACAGGCAAAGCAATCCCGGCACGCGAATTAAAGCGTGCGTAAATAAAGAAAATATTAAAGGGGATGCGTAGCGTGACGGGCGAATAAGCCGCAGGCGCGAACCGCTCGCCGCACGGATCTGTCGACGCGGTGAGCAGGCGCAGGGCGCAGCCGGTCAGCTACGCGAGCGAGGTGGAGGAAAAAGTGCGTGAATGAAAAACGGCATAACGATCGCCCTACAATAAATAGCGTTTCCAGGAAGCAATCGTTATTAAACAGGATCGCTGCCCGCCGGATGGCAAGCAGCATGGAAATTCAGCTTGCCGGTGTCAGTAACCAAATCGAATGACTGTCCAAGTGAATTCTCCAGTAGAAAGTTGCCGCTATTATAAGCGCGGCGAAAAAAGGATAAAGATAAATTAAGACTAAATTGGCTTCGTTGAGGTTCTGTTTCTCTATACTGAGTTAACGCCGCTTTGCGTCTCTTATAACCAGAGCGCCACCCTTATAACTTTTACGCATAAGTTTAGCCAATAATAGACTATTCTTCCCTTAATCCCTCTCGTACACTCGCGTGACTACTTTATAAGGCAAGGAATTACCATGAAAAAAACCGCTGCTTCCCTGTTGGCGCTTTCGCTGACAGCCGCCTTTGCCGCGCAGGCCGCCACGCCGAAAGATACGCTGGTGATCGCTCAGTCTATCGACGACGCCGACAGCTTCGATCCCGCCAAAGGATTCGAGCTGACCAGCGTGCAGGCCTTTACCAATATCTATCAGCGCCTGGTCCAGTCCGATCCGCAAAACCCGACGGATCTGAAACCAACGCTCGCCACCAGCTGGCAGCCGGGCAGCGACAACCGCAGCCTGACCTTCGAACTGCGCAAAGATGCGAAATTCTCCAGCGGCAATCCGCTGCGTCCGGAAGATGTTATCTTCTCGCTGGGCCGCGTGGTGAAGCTTAACCTCGATCCCTCTTTTATCCTGACGCAGCTCGGCTGGACCAAAGAGAACGTCGACACCTTCCTGAAGAAAGTCGACGACAACCACGTGCAGATCAGCTGGACCGCCAACGTCAGCCCGACCTACGTGCTGAGCCTGCTCTCCGCGCCGGTCTCCTCTATCGTCGATGAAAAAACCGTGATGGCGAACGCGAAGAACGGCGATCTGGGCAACGGCTGGCTGGCGACGAATTCGGCGGGCAGCGGCCCCTATCAGATCCGCAAAGTGGTGCTGCATCAGGTGGTGTTGCTGAGCGCTAACCCGACCTCGCCGGCCGGCGCGCCGAAGCTGAAAAACGTGCTGATTAAAAACGTGCCGGAGCCGGCGGCGCGCCGTCTGCTGCTGGAGCAGGGCGACGCGGATATCGCGCGTAACCTCGGCGCCGATCAGATCGCCGCGCTGAAAGGCAAGACGGGCGTGAAGACCGAAGCCTACCCGATGGCGTCGCTCTACTACATTCAGTTCAACGTCGGCGGCAACGAGACCCTGAAGAATCCGGCGCTGTGGGAAGCGGCGCGCTACCTGTTCGACTATAAAGGCATCGCCAACGACCTGCTGAAAGGCCAGTTCGACGTGCATCAGACCTTCCTGCCGAAAGGCTTCCTCGGCGCGGTCAACGATACCCCTTACAGCTACGATCCTGAAAAGGCGAAGGCGATTCTGCAGAAGGCGGGCCTGACCAACGTCAGCTTCGATCTCTCTACCAGCAATCAGCCGCCCTACCTCGATATCGCGCAGGCGCTGCAGGGCAGCTTCGCCAAAGGCGGCGTGAAGATCAACGTGCAGCCGGGCCTGAGCTCGGAAGTCTCCACCAGCGTGAAGGCGCATAAGTATCAGGCGACGCTGAACGCCTGGGGCGCGGACTACTTCGATCCCAACACCAACGCCGCCTCTTTCGCCTATAACCCGGAAGACGGCAGCAAAACCATCGCTTACCGCTCCGACTGGCATATTCCCGAGCTGAACAAGCAGGTGCTGGCGGCGACCGCGGAAAGCGATCCGCAGAAGCGCGTGGCCCTCTACAAAGCGATGCAGGAATCGGTGCTGAAAAACTCGCCGTACGTGATCGGCCTGCAGGCGCGCAACCTGGTCGCGCTGCGCGACAACCTGAAAGGCTACGTGCAGGGCATCAACCCCGACATGGTCTACTACTCGCAGGTCAGCAAATAATGGCGCAGTCAGCCTCGGAGGCCGGGTTCGCTCGGCAGCTCTGGCCGCGCCTGTCGCGGCTGGTCACCAGCCTGCTGTCGCTGCTGGTGACGCTGCTTGGGCTGCTGGCCTTTACCTTTATGCTCTCCCACCTTTCGCCGGTGGATCCGGTGCAGCAGATCGCCGGCGATCACGCCAGCGAAGCGACCTACGCGCAGGTGCGCCACGAGCTGGGGCTGGATCAGCCGGTGCTGGTGCAGTTCTGGCGCTACCTCGAACATCTGGCGCGCGGCGATCTCGGTCTTTCCCATCTGACGAATCAGCCGGTGGCGAACGATCTGATGCAGACTTTTCCCGCCACCATCGAGCTGGCGACCTGCTCGATGATCTTCGCCGCCCTGTTCGGCGTCAGCCTGGCGCTGCTCGCCGCCTGGAAGCCCGGCAGCGTAATCGACAACGTGGCGCGCTTCGTCTCTCTGCTCGGCTACTCGGTGCCGGTGTTCTGGCTCGGCCTGCTCGGCCTGCTGCTGTTTTACGCCGTGCTGCACTGGTCGGCCGGCCCGGGACGGCTCGACGATCTCTACGTCTATACGCTGGAGCCGAAAACCGGCTTCGTGCTGATCGACAGCTGGCTCTCCGGCGATCCGGAGATGTTCCGCAACGCCATCGCCCACCTCTGGCTGCCGGTGGTGATCCTCGGCCTGCTGGCGATGGCCGGCATTACCCGTCTGCTGCGCGCCGCGCTGCTGGAAGAGAGCAGCAAAGAGTACGTGACGCTGGCGCGCGCCAAAGGCGCGGGTCGCGGCCGTATCCTGCTGCGCCATATTTTTCCCAACGTGCTGGGCACGCTGGTGACGGTGATCGCCCTCTCCTACGCCACGCTGCTGGAGGGCTCGGTGCTGACCGAGACCGTCTTCGCCTGGCCGGGCGTCGGACGCTATATGACCAATGCGCTCTTCTCGGCCGACGTACCGGCCATCCTCGGCTCTACGCTGCTGATCGGCGCCTGCTTCATACTGCTTAACGCCCTGGCGGACGCCCTAACCTGGTTAACCGATCCGAGAACCCGATGACGCAACAACTCTCTGAACTCGAAACCGTGCGGCCGCGCCGCCGTCGCCGTCGCGTCACCTCGCTGACCATCGGCCTGACGCTGGTGGCGGTGCTGGTGCTGACCGCCCTGCTCGCGCCGCTGCTGGCGCCTGTCGATCCCAATCTGCAGACCATTTCGGCGCGCCTGCTGCCGCCGTCGGCGCAGCACTGGTTCGGCACCGACGGCTTCGGCCGCGATCTGCTCTCCCGCGTGATCTACGGCGCGCGCCCGACGCTATTGCTGGTGTCGCTGATCCTGGTGCTGACCATCCCGGTCGGCCTGCTGGTCGGCATTACCGCCGGTTACGTTGGCGGCTGGACGGAGCGCGTGCTGATGCGCATTACCGATATCTTTCTTTCGCTGCCGAATCTGGTGATCGCGCTGGCGCTGGTGGCGATGCTTGGTCCCGGCCTGATGAACGGCGCGCTGGCGCTGGCGCTCACCAGCTGGCCGCCCTTCGCCCGCCAGGCGCGCGCCGAAACCCTGGCGCTGCGCCGTAGCGACTATCTGGCCGCCGCGCGTATGCAGGGCATCACCGGGCTGCGCCTGATGTTCGGCCATATTCTGCCGCTCTGCCTGCCCACCGCCGTGGTGCGCGCCGCGCTCAGCCTCGGCGGTATTATTCTCTCCGCCGCCGGCCTCGGCTTCCTCGGTATGGGCGTGCAGCCGCCGACCGCCGAATGGGGTTCGATGGTGGCGGAAGGCAGCAAAGTGATTTTCGACCAGTGGTGGGTCGCCGCCGCCCCCGGCGCGGCGATTCTGTTCGCCAGCCTGGCCTTTAACCTGACAGGCGACGGCCTGCGCGACCGACTGGATACCCGCCATGCCAAATGATCTGTTACTTCACGCCGAGTCGCTGAGCATCCGCAGCGACGACGCGCTGCTGGTGGACGACATCAGCTTCCGCATCGGCCGCGAGCGCGTGGCGCTGGTGGGCGAATCAGGCTCCGGCAAATCGCTGACCGCGCGCTCGCTGATGGGGCTGCTCTCCCCTGCGCTGCACCTGCACGCCCAGAAACTGGAGGTGGCCGGGCACGACGCGCTGCGGCTGAGCGAAAA
>NZ_MLJJ01000029.1 GCF_002095575.1 Pantoea septica
CCGCAGTTTTCGCGCACGCACATTAACTTCCAGCGCGTCCCCACCGTTGATACTTCTAACCCGTTCGCCGCGCGCGAAATCCCGTCGCTGGACGAGAGCTTCGTGGTGATCCACTTTCGCGGGCTGGAGAATATCGACTTCCCCTATCTGCTGGCGATGCTGCAGGGCTCATTTATTTCGCATATCAATACGCTGGTGGTGCCGGGCGGCAAGATGGGGCTGGCGATGGAGCTGATTATGGCGCCGCTGGTGCAGCGGCTGATGGAAGGCAAACAGATCGCCTGACCCGGTCTGGCGCGGTCGCGGGTAGCAAGGCCCGATCGCAAAGACGCAAAAACGGCATCCCTGCCAGCTCGGCCCGCGCGATTACGCACCTCATCCCTGAGGTGCGCCCGTTGCCGGGCCAACGCGTTGCGCTGTTCAAAAACGCTCCCGGCGCTTTTGTCCATGGCGCGGGACGCTTTGCTCTTCGGGCATTGACACCCGCTCCTTACGTACAGTGCGCTTTTTTACAGCGCGACCACTTCATAGCTATGGGTAATCTCAACGCCCTTGCCCAGCATCAGCGCCACCGAACAGTACTTCTCCGCCGAGAGATCCACCGCGCGCGCTACGGCTTTGTCGCTCAGCGCCTTGCCGGTCACCACGAAATGCAGATTGATATGGGTAAACAGGCGCGGCGCCTCTTCGCGACGCTCCGAGGTCAGTTTCACCTCGCAGTCCACCACCTCGTTGCGGCCCTTCTGCAATATGGAAACCACATCGATGGCACTACAGCCGCCCGTCGCCATCAGCACCATCTCCATCGGACTGGGCGCTTTATCGCCGGAGTTGCCGTCCATCAGGATCTGATGTCCCGACGCCGACTCGCCGAGAAAGGTTAATCCTTCGACCCACTTCACTCTAGCCTGCATGTTTCCACCTCAAGAATAGCCCGTTTGCCGCCAGAGTACGCGTTCACCCGGCAAACAGCAATCCAGAGTAATCCCCCCTTTGCTGAAGCGAGACAACAGAAGACAGTCGGCAAAAGCTGTGCTACAAACAGTGCTGAAAATAGTTCGTTCTGTTAGGGACGAAGACGGGACACATCAAGCGCCTGGCGCAAAATAAGGCCCGAATAATCTCCTTTAGGGGAAACGCTTGAAGCTTTCATCGCCTGGCAGGGACTAATCCCCCCGCGTTTTGGGCACGATTACAACAGAGGATAATAGCGAATGGTTCTCGGCAAACCGCAAACAGACCCTACACTCGAATGGTTCCTGTCCCATTGCCATATTCACAAATATCCATCCAAAAGTACGCTGATTCATCAGGGTGAGAAGGCTGAAACCCTCTACTACATCGTGAAAGGTTCCGTTGCGGTGCTGATCAAAGATGAAGAGGGCAAAGAGATGATCCTCTCTTACCTGAATCAGGGTGATTTTATCGGCGAGCTTGGCCTGTTCGAAGAAGGTCAGGAGCGCAGCGCCTGGGTACGTGCGAAAACCGCGTGCGAAGTAGCGGAAATTTCCTACAAGAAATTCCGTCAGCTTATCCAGGTGAATCCGGATATTTTAATGCGTCTCTCTTCGCAGATGGCGCGCCGTCTGCAGGTTACATCGGAAAAAGTAGGCAATTTAGCTTTCCTCGACGTGACCGGACGTATTGCACAAACCCTGCTTAACCTGGCGAAGCAGCCAGACGCCATGACGCATCCCGACGGCATGCAAATCAAAATTACTCGTCAGGAAATTGGCCAAATCGTTGGTTGCTCGCGCGAAACCGTGGGCCGCATTTTGAAAATGTTGGAAGACCAGAATCTGATTTCCGCACACGGCAAAACCATTGTCGTTTACGGCACCCGCTGATTTCCTCTCACTCACGGCGTGATGTCACCGTCACGCCGTTACCGCTTTTAGTGAAGTGATGTGGCGCCGAATCATCTATCACCCCGAAGTTAACTATGCCCTGCGGCAGACGCTGGTGCTCTGCATTCCGGTGGCGCTCGGCTGGCTGTTCGGCGATCTGCAAAAAGGCCTGCTCTTCTCTCTGGTTCCCGCCTGCTGCAACGTCGCGGGTCTGGATACGCCCCATAAGCGCTTCTTCAAACGTCTGCTCGTCGGCGGCTCGCTGTTCGCGCTCGGCAGCTTTTTGATCCAGCTGTTAACCCTGAAAGGGGTGCCGCTGCCTGCCGTGCTCTTTGCCCTGCCGCTGCTGCTGGGCGTCACCGGCGAAATCAGCCCGCTGCACGGCCGCCTGCTCTCCGGCACGCTGGTGGCGGCGATCTTTACCCTGAGCCTGATCGGCCGCATGCCGATCTATGTGCCGCCGCTGCTCTATATCGGCGGCACGCTCTGGTATGGGTTCTTCAACTGGTTCTGGTTCTGGCTGTGGAAAGAGCAGCCGATGCGCGAAACCCTGAGCCTGATCTACCGCGAACTGGCGGACTACTGCGACGCGAAATATACCCTGCTGACCCAGCTTACCGACCCGGAAAAAGCGCTGCCGCCGCTGCTGGCGCGCCAGCAAAAAGCGGTCGATCTGATCAACACCTGCTATCAGCAGATGCATATGCTCTCCGCCAGCCGCGACAACAGCCACAAGCGGCTGACGCGCGCGTTTCAGGTGGCGCTCGACCTGCAGGAGCATATCTCCGTCAGCCTGCATCAGCCGGAAGAAGTGCAGAAGCTGGTGGAGCGCAGCCATGCGGAAGCGGTGATCCGCTGGAACGCCAAAATCATCTCGGCGCGGCTGCGCGCGCTGGCCGACGCCATCCTCTACCATCAGTTGCCGAGTCGTTTCGATATGGAGAAGCCGCTCGGCGCGCTGGAGAAGATCGCCCGTCAGCATCCCGATAATCCGGTGGGCCACTTCTGTTACTACCACTTCAGCCGCATCGCGCGCGTGCTGCGCACGCAAAAACCGCTCTACCAGCGCGACCTGATGACCGATCGCCAGCGCCGTCTGCCGCTGTTGCCCGCGCTGCGCAGCTACCTGTCGCTAAAATCCGCCGCGCTGCGCACCGCGGCGCGCTTCGCCGTGATGCTGATGTTCGGCAGCGCGCTGGCGATGCTGTTCGATATTCCCAAGCCTTACTGGATCCTGATGACCATTATGTTCGTCAGTCAGAACGGCTACAGCGCCACGCGAGTGCGCATCCAGCACCGGGCGCTGGGCACCTTTGCCGGCCTGGTGATCGCCGCCGCCTCGCTGCGTTTCGCGGTGCCGGAATCGCTGGTGCTGCTGTTTATGCTGGTAGTGACGCTGGTGAGCTATCTGGTGACGCGTAAATATTACGGCTGGTCGATGATCGGCTTTACCGTAACGGCGGTCTACTCGCTGCAGCTGCTGTCGCTGAACGGGGCGCAGTTTTTACTGCCGCGCCTGATGGACACGTTAATGGGCTGCCTGATCGCCTTCGGCGGCATGCTGTGGCTGTGGCCGCAGTGGCAGAGCGGGCTGCTGCGTCAAAACGCCCACGACGCGCTGGAAACCTATCAGGATGCGCTGCGGCTGCTGCTGGGGCCGGAGCAGGAGGCGAAGAAGCTGGCCTGGCAGCGCATGCAGGTCAATCAGGCGCACAACGCGCTCTTCAACTCGCTCAATCAGGCGATGCAGGAGCCGGGCTTCAACGCCCAGTACCTGAAGGATATGCGCCTGTGGGTGACGCACAGCCAGTTTATCGTCGAGCATATCAACGCCATGACCATCCTCGCCCGCGAGCACACCATGCTGACGCCCGACCTGGCGCAGCGCTATCTGCAGTCGTGCGAAGTTGCGCTGCAGCGCTGCCAGCAGCGGCTGGAGTATGACGGACCGGGATCGCAGACTAACGTGATGGCGGGCGTAGAGAACCTGGATGAAGGGCCGACGACGATTCTGGAGCAGCATGTGAAGCGTATTCTGGAGCATCTCAACGTGATGCATACCATCTCGTCGCTGGCGTGGACCCAGCGGCCGCACCATGGCCGCTGGCTAATCAGGCATTTGCGGAAAGGATAGTCAGGCGGTCAGCGCGCGTTCTACCGCACGGGCGAAACGCGCCATGCCCTCTTCGATATCGGTGGGCTCGATCACCAGCGACGGCGCAAAACGGATCACGTCCGTGCCGGCCACCAGCACCATCAGCCCTTCCGCCGCTGCGGCGTTAAGGATGTCGCGCGCCTTACCGGCGTACTGCGGCTTCAGCGCCGCGCCGATCAGCAGCCCTTTGCCGCGGATCTCCGAGAAGAGATCCCGCTTCGCATCGAGCGCCTTCAACGCCGCGACGAACTGCTCGCGACGCGCCTGAACGCCTTCCAGCACCTCCGGCGTATTAATCACGTCCAGCGCGGCTTCCGCGACCGCGCAGGCGAGCGGATTGCCGCCGTAGGTCGTGCCGTGTACGCCCGGCGACATGGCTGAGGCGATCTCGTGAGTCGTCAGCATGGCGCTGACCGGAAAGCCGCCGCCCAGCGCTTTGGCGGTGGTGAGAATATCCGGCGTCACGCCGTAATGCTCATAGGCGAACAGCTTGCCGCTGCGTCCCATGCCGCTCTGCACCTCGTCCAGCACCAGTAGCGCCTGATGCTTATCGCACAGCGCGCGCAGCCCCTGCATAAACTCTGGCGTAGCGGGCATCACGCCGCCCTCGCCCTGAATCGGCTCGACCACGATGGCGCAGGTATGGTCGTCGATAACCGCTTTTACCGCTTCGAGATCGTTAAAGGGAACGTGCACGATATCCGCCGGTTTCGGCCCGAAGCCGTCGGAATATTTCGGCTGGCCGCCGACGGAAACGGTAAAGAGCGTGCGGCCGTGAAACGCGTTGTGGAAGGCGATGATTTTGCTTTTGAACGGGCTGTGACGGTGGCAGGCGTAGTAGCGCGCCAGCTTGAAGGCGGCCTCGTTCGCTTCCGCGCCGGAGTTGGCGAAGAAGACGCGATCGGCGAAGGTGGCGTCGATAAGCTTGCTGGCAAGGCGCAGCGCTGGCTCGTTGGTAAAGACGTTGCTCAGATGCCACAGGGTTTCGCCCTGAGTTTTTAGCGCCTCGACCAGCGCCGGATGACAGTGGCCCAGCGCCGTGACGGCGATGCCGCCGGAAAAGTCGATATACTCTTTGCCCTGCTGATCCCAGACGCGGCTGCCCTTGCCTTTGACCGGCACGAACTGCGCGGGTGCATAAACAGGCAAAATAACGTTATCGAACGTTTCCCGCGTTACCGCAATTTTCTCCGCTGCCATCGACGACCACCTTTGATTATTTATTGAGCCAAATTGAAATAATAGTCACAAAATATGCATAATAAATCAACCGAAGGCAAACATAACTTCAGGATTCAAGAAAATTACGCAGCAGCTGATGCCCCTGCTCGCTCAGAATGCTCTCCGGATGAAACTGCACCCCTTCCAGCGCCATTTCCCGATGGCGAAAACCCATGATCTCATCCGGTTCGCCCTCTCTCAGGCTCCAGGCGGTGATCTCGAACGCGTCGGGCAGCGAGTCCCACGCGACGATCAGAGAGTGGTAGCGCGTAACGGTCAGGGGATGATTGAGGTTGCGGAACACGCCGCGCTGGTTGTGGACGATAGTGGAGGTTTTGCCGTGCATCGCCTGGCGGGCGCGCACTATTTTCGCGCCGTAAGCCTGGGCGATTGCCTGATGGCCCAGGCAGACGCCGAGCACCGGAATGCGCCCGGAAAAGTGGCGGATCGCCGCCATCGAAATGCCTGACTCGTCGGGCGTACAGGGCCCTGGCGAAATCACCAGATGCGACAGCGGCAGCGCCGCCATCTCTTCCAGCGTGATGGCGTCGTTGCGCACTACGCGTACCTGCGCGCCAAGCTCGCAGAAGTACTGATAAAGATTCCAGGTAAAGGAATCATAGTTGTCGATTAGCAGCAGCATAGTCGGTCCTGACTGAGAAAACCGCCGCTATTCTACGCGTTTTACAGGCTGGCGCGACTCACGACGCGGGCAAAAACCGCCTCCAGCGGCGCCAGGTCGCCGTCCGCGCCCGCCTGACTGGCCTCGTGCCACTGCGCGGGCTCGATCTTCTGCCAGTCGAGAAAATAGCCGGCGTGCAGCGCCAGCTGTTCGAAGAAGATGCGCTGGGCGCGCCCGTTGCCTTCGCGGAACGGATGCAGCATCGCTATTTCGCAGTAGTAGTGCGCGATGCGCGCCGCGAAATCCGCCTCTTCCAGATTGCGCAGTCCCTCTTCCTCTTCCAGCGCGTCCATCAGCGTATTGCCCTCTTTTTCGATGTATTCGAAGTGGCAAAACGGCGTGTCGTCGCGCCAGATATCGATGGTGCGCAGCTCGCCCGCCCAGGCGTAAACATCCTGGAACAGCGTGCGGTGAATATGGCGCAGAAAAGGCAGGCCAATGGTGGCCGGCCCCAGCTCCAGGGTGGCGAGTCGCGCGGCGCTAAACGCCAGCTCCGCCTTGCGCAGCTGAGCGGCGTCGTGGATATCCAGACGGTTTTTCAGCACATCGTCGTTCTGCCACAGATAGGGATCGCGGGCAACGCTGCTATTCGGCACCATACTGCCTCCTCAGCGAATCGAGTCGCGCTTCGGCCGCGTCAGCCTGTTCGTAAGCGCTGGCAGGCTCCGCCAGGGTTAAGCCGTCCAGCCGACAGCTGGCCTGATAGCTGGCGACGCGTCGCTGCTGCCAGAGCGTATTTTTCTGTTTCTCGGTGAGTTTGTTTGCCATGCCGCCTCCTGCTCAGGGTTGTCCACACTCTCGAAGCTGAGTATAGGAGCAAATTTTCCCTTTGCCGGAGACGGACAAGGCGAGGCCGCCAGAGGATAGCGGCGCTGAAAGTCAGGGCAGGACTTTGGCGGAAAGGATAACTACCGGTTTTACCGGCACATTTTGATAAGGGCCGACATCCTTGGTTGGGACCTGGGCAATTTTATCCGCCACGTCCATTCCTTTCACAATTTTACCAAATACCGCGTATCCGAAGTCGCGCTGGCCGTGGTCAAGGAAGGCGTTATCGGCGACATTCAGAAAGAACTGGCTGGTGGCGCTGTCTTTATCGGCGGTGCGCGCCATAGAAATGGTGCCGCGCAGGTTGCGCAGGCCATTGTCCGCTTCGTTCTTGATCGGCGCGTTGGTCTGTTTCTGCTGCATGTCAGCGGTAAAGCCGCCGCCCTGCACCATAAAGCCCGGGATCACGCGATGAAAAATCGTGTTGTTGTAAAAACCGCTGTTAACGTAGTCAACGAAGTTTTTCACCGAAACCGGCGCTTTTTGATTGTTCAGTTCGAGTTCGATATTACCGGCGGACGTGGTGAACAGGACGTGCGTATCGCCTTTGGCAGCCAGCGCCGAGGCGGAAACGGAGGAGAGCGCAAACAGGGCGATCGCCGCTGTAAGAGTACGTTTAAGCATGAATAAGTCCTTACCTTGGAGAGCAGCTTTTAACGACATTGATTGTAAAGAGCATAAAATACAAGAGCCAGCGTTTTACCGTTATTTACGCACGGGTTGCTCAAGCCAGAAGAACCGCCCGCGCAAACGTTTTCGTGACATAAATCACATTATCAATGAAATATGAAAACTGATTTTCAGTCTTTATTTATTAAGATCACAGTTCCGTTTACACTTTCTGACAGTTTTACGCCGCCCTCTCTGTTTTCCACAGGTTCAAAACATGACAAATCGTAATCGTATCGGGCTTACCTGGATAAGCTTTTTCTCGTACGCGTTGACCGGCGCGCTGGTGATCGTCACCGGCATGGTCATGGGCGACATCGCGAAGGATTTCCAGCTGCCGATTGAAAGCATGGGAAATACCTTTACCTTCCTGAACGCCGGCATTCTGGTCTCGGTGTTCCTGAACGCCTGGCTGATGGTTATCGTGCCGCTGAAGCGCCAGCTGATTTTCGGCTTTATTCTGATGGTACTGGCGGTGCTGGGCCTGATGACCAGCCGCGATCTCTCCGTTTTCTCGCTCTGCATGTTTGTGCTGGGCGTCGTCAGCGGCATCACCATGTCGATCGGCACCTTCCTGATCACCCATCTGTATGAAGGCCGTCAGCGCGGATCGCGCCTGCTGTTCACTGACTCCTTCTTCAGCATGGCCGGTACGCTGTTTCCTGTGCTGGCCGGTATCCTGCTGGCGCGCGCGCTGCCGTGGTACTGGGTCTATGTCTGCATCGGGATTATCTACGTCGCCATTTTCGTTCTGACGCTGTGCGTCGAGTTTCCGGTGCTGCGCAAGCCGGAAAACAGCCCGACGCTGGAGAAAGAGAAATGGGGCGTCGGCGTGCTGTTTCTCGCCGTGGCCGCGCTCTGCTACATCCTCGGCCAGCTCGGCTTTATCTCCTGGGTGCCGGAGTACGCCACCAAAACCATGGGCATGGATATCGCCAGCGCGGGCCAGCTGGTCGGCAACTTCTGGACCGCCTATATGGTCGGCATGTGGGTCTTTAGCTTCCTGCTGCGCTTCTTCGATCTGCAACGCATTCTGATGGTGCTGGCCGGTCTGGCGACGCTGCTGATGTACTGGTTCGTCAGCACCACAGACGCCAGCATGCTGCGCTGGGTGATCATGATTCTGGGCTTCAGCTCCAGCGCCATCTACACCACCATCATTACGCTCGGCTCGCTGCAGACCAAAGTCTCCTCGCCGAAGCTGGTGAACTTTATTCTCACCTGCGGCACGGTCGGCACCATGCTGACCTTCGTGGTGACCAGCCCAATCGTGAAGCAAGGCGGCGTCCATGCCGCGCTGCTGACGGCGAACGGCCTCTACGCCGTGGTGTTCGTGATGTGCGTGCTGCTGGGCTTTGTCACCCGACACCGCCAGCACGGCCACGTGATGCACTAACGGCAGCGCTGCGAAGCCAGGGGCCAGTGACTTCAGGGTAACTGGCCTTTTTTTGCTCGTCGGCCCTGCTCTACGCCGCTGGCGTCCTGGCGGCAAACTCCTGTTTGGCTTTCTCCAGCTGCGCCTGAAATGCCGGGCTGGCATGCAGCGTTGCCACCACGGCCGATCCCACGACGCGAGCAGCATCCACATCGCTCTGCCAGTGATAGCCGCAGATCACACGGCTCTGTCCAAGCTGGTAGCCGCGTTCCAGAATCGCATCCTGATCGGCGGGATTAATTTCTGCCAGCACGAGCGCCGTTGCCCAGCCGATGGCGGTATGGCCAGATGGATAGGAACCGTTAGTCGACAATTTTTTCTGATCTTTGGTATTACAAGTTTCCGTGCCGTAGAAAGCAAAAGGCCGGATACGCATGTAGTGCTGTTTGGCTGAGCGGGTAGCGAGATCGCCGGCATCTTCAATCATGTTGGTCAGCAGCTTATAGAGTTCCGGCGCTTCTTTGGCAGTAATCGGGGCGCCAAAGGCCTTTGAAAAAGCTGTGGCTACGCCGCCAGCCGCCAGATCCGCATCCAGCTGCGCCTGTTTACCTCGCGCGGTGTTGCGCTGCATGCGTCCTTTCTCATACATTGCCTGGTCATTTAAAAACAGGATAGAGCCTGTTTCCGGAGGAGGGGGGAGCAGCCTCAGACTATCAATCGCCTGCTCGTTTTTCAGGTAATACAAATCGGGTTTGGTTGTCGCATCATCGCCTGGGGGAACCGCCGCCGCAGCGTAGAAAGTAAACAGAGAAAACAGACATCCTGCTATGCACTTTTGCTTCATGTTATTTCCTTATCAGTCAAAACGTTCTGGTAGCAAATCCGTTTGTAGCTTACAAAAGTGCAGAGCCTGTTTCTGTTAAGTCGTTTGAATTTTCAGGCAATTCAGAAAAATTAACAAAAAATTGCTCAGAATCAGACACATAACTCAAAATAGGTATACAGAAAGGCGCTTGATATATATCAATATGAGCTAAAAACGGCGCGCTATTGTAGCCTCAATTCCCGCAATTTTGAGGCAAGCATGAGCAAGCACAATGTCGTCGTTATCGGTAACGGCATGGTTGGGCATCGCTTTATTGAGGAGCTGATCGACAAAGCCGAACCCGGCCAGTTTGCATTAACCGTCTTCTGTGAAGAGCCCCGCGTCGCCTATGACCGCGTTCACCTTTCCGCCTACTTCTCTCACCATACCGCCGAAGAACTCTCTCTGGTTCGCGAAGGCTACTATGAAAAACATCAGGTCAATCTGCTGCTGGGCGAGCGCGCCATTACCATCAACCGCGAAGAGAAGCTGATCCACTCTAATACCGGCCGCGCGGTGCGTTACGACACGCTGATTTTCGCCACGGGCTCTTACCCCTGGATCCCGCCGATCAAAGGCGCGGAAGGCGCCGACTGCTTCGTCTATCGCACCATCGAAGATCTCAACGCCATTGAAGCCTGCGCGCGCCGCAGCAAACGCGGCGCGGTAATCGGCGGCGGCCTGCTCGGCCTGGAAGCCGCTGGCGCGCTGAAAAACCTGGGCGTGGAAACCCACGTGATCGAGTTCGCGCCGGTGCTGATGGCGGAGCAGCTCGACGTCCAGGGCGGCGAGCAGCTGCGTCGTAAAATCGAAGAGATGGGCGTGCAGGTGCACACCAGCAAAAATACCCGTCAGATCGTGCACCACGCCGCAGGCGGCAAAACGCTGGAGTTCGCCGACGGCAGCGCGCTCGACGTGGACTTTATCGTCTTCTCCACCGGCATTCGTCCGCAGGACAAGCTGGCGAAGCAGTGCGGTCTGGCGCTCGGTCAGCGTGGCGGCATCGCCGTGGACGACCGCTGCCGCACCAGCGATCCGGCGATCTACGCCATCGGCGAGTGCGCCGCCTGGCAGGACCGCGTCTTCGGCCTGGTGGCGCCGGGCTATAAGATGGCGCAGGTGGCGAGCGACGCCCTAACCGGCCGCGACAGCGCCTTTCAGGGCGCCGACATGAGCGCCAAACTCAAGCTGCTCGGCGTGGACGTCGGCGGCATCGGCGACGCGCGCGGCCGTACGCCGGGCGCGCGCAGCTACGTCTGGCTCGATGAAAGCCGTTCGGTTTACAAACGCCTGATCGTCAGCGAAGATGGCAAAACCCTGCTCGGCGCGGTGCTGGTAGGCGATACCAGCGACTACGGCAATCTGCTGCAGCTGGTGCTCAACGCCATTCCGCTGCCTGAAAATCCAGAAGCGCTGATCCTGCCCGCCGGCAGCGGCGAAAAACCGGTAATGGGGGTCGATTCGCTGCCGGATAGCGCGCAGATCTGCTCCTGCTTCGACGTCAGTAAAGGCGACATCATCAAAGCGGTTCAGGGCGGCTGCCATACCGTCGCCGCGCTGAAGAGCGAAACCCGCGCCGGCACCGGCTGCGGCGGCTGCATTCCGCTGGTGACCCAGGTGCTCAACGCCGAGCTGAGCCGTCAGGGCATCGAGGTCAACAATCATCTCTGCGCTCACTTCCCCTACTCGCGCCAGGAGCTCTATCACCTGATCCGCGTCGAGGAGATTAAAACCTTCGACGCGCTGCTGGCGAAATACGGTACCGGCTACGGCTGCGAGGTCTGCAAACCCACGGTGGCGTCGCTGCTGGCGTCGTGCTGGAACGACTTTGTGCTGGCGCCGCAGCATACGCCGCTGCAGGACAGCAACGATCTCTTCCTCGGCAATATCCAGAAAGACGGCACCTACTCCGTAATCCCGCGCTCGCCCGGCGGCGAAATCACGCCGCAGGGTCTGAAGGTGATTGGCGAGGTCGCCGAACGCTACAATCTCTACACCAAAATCACCGGCTCCCAGCGCATCGGCCTGTTCGGCGCGCAGAAAGACGATCTGCCCGCTATCTGGTCGCAGCTGATCGCCGCGGGCTTTGAAACCGGCCAGGCTTACGCCAAAGCGCTGCGCATGGCGAAAACCTGCGTCGGCAGCGCCTGGTGTCGCTACGGCGTCGGCGACAGCCTCGGCTTCGGCATCGCGCTGGAGAATCGCTACAAAGGTATCCGCACGCCGCATAAAATGAAGTTCGGCGTCTCGGGCTGCACGCGCGAATGCGCCGAGGCGCAGGGCAAAGACGTCGGCATTATCGCCACGGAAAAAGGCTGGAACCTCTATGTCTGCGGCAACGGCGGCATGAAGCCGCGCCACGCCGATCTGCTGGCGGCCGACCTCGATAGCGATACGCTGATCGCCTACCTTGACCGCTTTATGATGTTCTATATCCGCACCGCCGATCGGCTGCAGCGCACCTCGCTGTGGCTGGAGAGTCTGGAAGGCGGCATCGACTACCTGCGCAGCGTGATCGTCGACGACAAGCTGGGCATCAACAGCAAGCTGGAGGCGGAGCTGAGCGAGCTGCGCGCCCGCGTGCGCTGCGAGTGGAAAGAGACGGTGGACGATCCCGCGCAGCATGCGCGCTTCGCCCACTTTATCAACGCGCCGCTGCGCGATCCCAACGTGCAGATGGTGGCCGAACGCGGTCAGCATCGCCCCGCCCGGCCGGAAGAGCGCATCGCCGTAACCCTGATCGAGGAGAGCGAAGTATGAGCCAGTGGACGCCCGTCTGCGATTTGCAGCAAATCCTGCCCGCTACCGGCGTATGCGCGCTGGTGAATGACCAGCAGATCGCCATTTTTCGGCCGCGCGACGATAGCGAGCTATTTGCCATTAGCAATATCGATCCTTTCGCCCAGGCCAGCGTGCTGTCGCGCGGCATTATCGCCGAGCATGAAGGCTGCCTCTGGGTGGCCAGTCCGCTCAAGAAACAGCGTTTTCGCCTCAGCGACGGCTGCTGTATGGAGGATGCGTCGCGCTCTGTCGCCGCTTATCCCGTTCGCGTCAACGCGGGCAAGGTCGAGGTTTGCGCCTGATATCCTCCTCGCCCTGATGCTATGCTACGCCGCCGACGCCCCGCGCGTCGGCGGCCTGCCCACTCTTCTCGCTTTCAGGATGCGCTATGGACTACTTTCCCCTTTTTTGTCGCCTGCAGGGCAAGCGCTGTTTGCTGGTGGGCGGCGGCGACGTCGCCGAGCGCAAAGCGCGGCTGCTGCTGGCCGCCGGCGCCGATCTGCATGTCGGCGCGCCGCACTTTTCCCCTGCGTTTCAGCAGTGGGCTGACTGCGGCAGGCTGGCGCTGATTTCGGGCGCGTTCGACGACGCCTGGCTGGACGCGTGCTGGCTGGTGGTCGCCGCTACCGATGACGACGCGGTAAATCAGCAGGTGGCGCAGGCCGCCGAAGCGCGCCGCATCTTCTGTAATCTGGTGGACGCGCCGGAGCAGGCCAGCGCCATTATGCCGTCGATTATCGATCGTTCGCCGCTGATGGTGGCAGTCTCTTCCGGCGGCCGCGCGCCGGTGCTGGCCCGTTTGCTGCGTGAAAAAATCGAGGCGATGCTGCCGCAGCATCTTGGCCAGCTGGCATCGCTGGCGGGCACCTTGCGCGCGCGCGTTAAACAGCGTTTCGCCTCAATGGCGCAGCGACGCTTTTTCTGGGAGCGTTTTTTCACCAGCGACAGGCTGGCGCAGACGCTGGCCAACGGCGACGGCACGCGCGCCGCGCATCTGGTCGACGGGCTGTTCAGCGAGGCGTTGCCCGCTCAGGGCGAGGTGACGCTGGTAGGTGCCGGGCCGGGTGACGCCGGCCTGCTGACGCTGAAAGGGCTGCAGCAGATCCAGCAGGCGGACGTCATCGTCTATGACCGGCTGGTCTCCGAGGAGATCCTTAACCTGGTGCGCCGTGACGCGGAGCGCATTTTCGTCGGCAAGCGCGCCGGACACCACTGCGTGCCGCAGGAGCAGATTAATCAACTGCTGCTGGAGCAGGCGCAGCGCGGCAGGCGCGTCGTGCGGCTAAAAGGCGGCGATCCCTTTATTTTCGGCCGCGGCGGCGAGGAGCTGGAGGCGCTGGCAGAGCATCATATTCCGTTCAGCGTGGTGCCCGGCGTTACGGCGGCGTCGGGCTGCTCGGCCTATAGCGGCATTCCGCTGACGCATCGCGATCATGCCCAGAGCGTGCGGCTGGTGACCGGCCATCTGCAGCAGAAGAATACATTGGAGTGGGAGAAGCTGGCCGCCGAACAGCAAACGCTGGTGTTCTATATGGGGCTGTCGCAGGCGCCGCATATCCAACAGCAGTTGATGCGTCACGGTATGCGCGGGGATATGCCGGTGGCGCTGATTGAGAACGGCACCAGCACGCAGCAGCGCGTGGTGACGGGCACGCTGGATCGGCTCAGCGAGCTGGCGCAGCAGGTAGAGAGCCCGTCGCTGATTATTATCGGCAGCGTGGTGTCGCTGCGCGAGCGGCTGCGCTGGTTTTAGGCCGGCCGCGAAAACGAGCTTAAAAACGTCTGCGTTGACTGAAATAAGGCGCCAGCTCGTCCTGCGCCATTGCTGGCGCAGGACGATTTGCTCTTCGACCTATCCCACCCGCTTGCCCGCTTTACTGCGGCGTGAAAAGCGGGATAGCGTCCGCGTTTTACTTTTTAATCGGATTATGGCGCGGCAACAAAGCCGATCGCTTCATAGACCTTCTTCAGCGTCTCCTGCGCGCGCTCACGCGCTTTCTGCGCGCCGTCGCGCATCACCTGCTCGAGGAAAGCTTCGTCGTTGCGGTAGCGGTTGTAGCGCTCCTGCAGCTCGCTGAGCATGCCGGATACCGCATCCGCCACCGCGCCTTTCAGGTGGCCATACATCTTGCCTTCGAATTCCGCTTCCAGCTCGGCGATGGTTTTGCCGGTAACGCCGGAAAGAATGTCCAGCAGGTTCGAGACGCCCGCTTTCTCTTTGACGTCGTAGCGCACTACCGGCGGCTCTTCGGAGTCGGTCACGGCGCGTTTGATCTTCTTCACCACCGACTTCGGATCTTCCAGCAGGCCGATAACGTTATTGCGGTTATCGTCCGATTTGGACATCTTGCGCGTCGGCTCCAGCAGCGACATTACGCGCGCGCCAGATTTCGGGATAAACGGCTCAGGCACGCGGAAAATATCGCCGTAGAGCGCGTTAAAGCGCTGCGCGATATCGCGGCTCAGCTCAAGGTGCTGCTTCTGATCTTCGCCTACCGGCACCTGATTGGTCTGGTAGAGCAGAATATCTGCCGCCATCAGCACCGGATAATCGAACAGGCCCGCGTTGATGTTCTCTTCATAGCGCGCCGACTTATCTTTGAACTGCGTCATGCGGCTCAGTTCGCCGAAGTAGGCATAACAGTTCAGCACCCAGCTCAGCTGCGCGTGTTCCGGCACGTGCGACTGCACGAAGATGGTGCTCTTGCTGGGATCGATGCCGCAGGCGAGATAGAGCGCCAGCGTATCCAGCGTCGCCTTGCGCAGCGCCGCCGGATCCTGACGAACGGTGATAGCGTGCAGATCGACGATGCAGTAAATGCAGTGGAAATCGTCCTGCATCTGCACCCACTGACGCAGCGCACCCATATAGTTGCCAATGGTAAGTTCGCCGGACGGCTGTGCGCCGCTGAAAACAATGGGTTTGCTCATACTTGTGTCCTGATTAGTGCAGCCCGAGAAGGGGCAAAAGTTCATCAAAAGAGTCGAGGGTCAGGTCAGGCTTGCTGTCAGCGATCGGCTCGCCGTAGTTGTAGCCATAGGTCATGGCGACGTTCGGCACGCCAGCGGCCTGCGCCGCCTGAATATCGTTGCGTGAATCGCCGACGAACAGCAGCTGATTCGGCAGCACGCCGAAGCGGCCCAGCACCAGAAAAATCGCGGCCGGATGCGGTTTTTTTACGATAACGTCATCGCCGCCGATGATCAGCGTAAACGCCTCGGCAATGCCAAGGGAGTCCAGCAGCGGCGCGACGAACGGCGTCGGCTTATTGGTGACGATCGCCAGCGGCAGCCCTGTGGCATGCAGCGCCAGCAGCGTCTCTTTTACCCGCGGAAAAAGCGTGCTGCCCGCGTCTACCGTCGCGGCGTAATGTTTGTCGAACAGGGCGCGCGCGTCGCGCTGTTCGTCGGGCTGCGGCTCCCGGCCCAGCGCCCAGGTCAGCGCGCGCGACATCATCACGTCCGCGCCGTTGCCGATCCAGGTCGAGGCGCGCTCAACGCCCGCCGGCGGAAGCTGCAGATCCGCCAGCGCCAGGTCGATCGCCTGCGACAGACCGGGTGCGCTGTGCACCAGCGTTCCGTCGAGGTCGAACGCCAGCGCGCGAATATCAGTGAAATGAGCCATTAACCTTCTCCAGTTCGTGACGCATTTCATCAATCACTTTCTTGTAGTCGGGATGGCCGAAAATCGCCGAACCGGCGACGAACATATCGGCACCGGCGGCGGCGATCTGCGCGATATTGTCGATTTTGACGCCGCCATCCACTTCCAGGCGAATGTTGTAGCCGCCCTGATCGATGCGCCTGCGCGCTTCGCGCAGCTTATCCAGCGTGCCGGGAATAAAGGACTGGCCGCCGAAGCCCGGATTGACCGACATGATCAGGATCACGTCGAGCTTATCCATCACATAATCGAGATAGCTCAGCGGCGTCGCGGGGTTGAATACCAGGCCCGCTTTGCAGCCGTGCTCTTTGATCAGCTGCAGCGTACGGTCGACGTGCTCGCTCGCTTCGGGATGAAAAGTGATATAGCTGGCGCCTGCTTTGGCGAAGTCCGGGATCAGCGCATCGACCGGCTTAACCATCAGATGCACGTCAATCGGCGCGGTAATGCCGTAGTCGCGCAGCGCTTTTAGCACCATCGGCCCCATTGTCAGGTTGGGAACGTAGTGATTGTCCATCACGTCGAAATGCACCACGTCGCCGCCGGCGGCTAACGCTTTTGCGGTATCTTCACCCAGGCGGGCAAAGTCCGCCGACAGGATTGAAGGGGCCAGCAAATATTGTTTCATCCGATTCTCCCAATGTTGTGCGCCAGCCTTGCGGCTGACGTAATGCCTGGTCGCGGACGAAACAGACTAGCAATAAAGTGCCAGCAGTTCGTCAACCTGTGTGCGACCCGTTATGCTTCGGCTGATAGAACGCCGCGCTTTCACCACATGTAATACTGCATCCTGATACCAGAGACGCGTCAGAGCGGTATCGTGATTAGAGATCAGAACCGGTATGCGGCTCTCGAGCGCCAGCCGCGACGCCAGCTCCGCCAGATGCTGCTGCTCGCGCATGCTAAAGCTGTTGGTGTGGTAGGCCGTAAAATTGGCCGTCGCCGACAGCGGCGCGTAGGGCGGATCGCAATAGACCACTGAACCCGCCTGCGCATTGGTCAGGGTAACATCGTACGATTCGCAGACAAAGGTCGCCTTTTGCGCGCGCTCGGCGAACCACAGGAGTTCCGCTTCGGGAAAGTAGGGTTTGCGATAGCGGCCGAAGGGCACGTTGAACTCGCCGCGCAGATTATAGCGGCACAAGCCGTTGTAGCCGTGGCGGTTAAGATAGAGAAACAGCAGCGCGCGCTCGTAGGCGTCGCGGCTGGCGTTAAAGGCGGTGCGGCGCTGGTAGTAGCACTCCGACGTATTGCCTTCCGGCGAGAAAAGTCGCCGCGCATCCTCGATAAATGCCGCGCTGCGGTGCTTAACGATATTGTAGAGATTGATCAGGTCGCTGTTGATATCCGCCAGATGGTAGCGCTCATAGTCGGTGTTGAGAAACACCGAACCCGCGCCGACAAAAGGCTCAATCAGGCAGTCGCCTTGCGGCAGATGGCGACGGATATCCTCCATCAGGGGATATTTGCCTCCTGCCCATTTCAGGAAAGCGCGATTTTTCTTCATGCTGTCGTGGTTATACATCTTATTGTGGAGCTGTGGCGGACCGACAGCAGAACGGCGCTTATCAACGGGGCCGGCTTAACCGGCCCCACATAGTTTACTGGCTGGCTTCTTTCTTAACCTGACTTACGGGCTTCACCCAGGGATTCTGCGCGCGAACTTCCGCAGGCAGCGAGGCGACGGCGCGCCGGGCATCCGCCGAGGTGGCGTAAGAGCCGCTCACCAGCACGTACCACGGCTGGCCGTTGCGGGTGGTTTTATAGACATGATAGCCGCTGAGATTCTGTTTTTTCGCCCAGGCGTTCAGGCTCTCGGCGCGCGAAGCGCCGCTCAGCTGCAGCGTGTAGTTGCCGCCGGGCACCGATTTCGCTGCCGCGCCGTTGCTGGCCGCGCTGCTGGCTGCCGTGCTGCCGCCTGCCGCGCCGTTAAGAGCAGGACGCGCCGGCGTGGTATGGGTGCGGCTTTCGCTGGCCGCCGGACGGCTGGCGGTCGAAGATTTATGTGCCGGTTCGCGTGACGCATGCGTCTGCGTAGCGGGACGCTGCGTGGTCGGACGCGTCGCCGCAGGCGCGCTAATGGTGCCGTTGCCGGCGCTACCGCTGACGGTTGCCGGCGCGGTCGGCAGCGAACTGCTGCCCAGTGCGGCGCTATCGACCTGCTGCTGATTGCTCAGCGCGCTATTGAGATCGCCTGGCAGGGTAACGCGCTGCTGGCTGGCTGGCGCTTCTACCGGCGCCGCCTGGGTCGGCGTAGAGGAGACCGGCGGCATAGAGACGTCGCGCGACGTCGTGCCGTCAGCCGGCGTGCTATTCGCGGCCGCGCCTTCCGTCGGCGATGTCTGGCCGCCGCTCATCGGCGTCGAGCCGGAAAGATCGATGCTCTTTTCGCCGCCGCTGCCGGATGCCGGCGCGTTAGCCGCGTCTTTGCCTGCCGCCGGTTTGCTCTCGTCCGGGCCTTTCAGCGCCGATCCAATGCCGAGCACCAACAGCAGCAGCACCAGAATGCCGATACCCATCATCATATGCTGGCGCGAAACCGGCACTTTAGGGGCGGAAGCCGTCTTACGCGGGCGCGAGGGACGGCGGTCGCTGGCGTCAGGTTTTAACTCGTCTTCCGGTTTAAACTCATCCATTTTGCCTCCTCCGTAAAGCGGCATTCGGCCATGCGCACCCCGCGCGCCGCGTCACCACTTAACTGCTTATGTTCAGGGTTTCTGACAGTCGTTAATCGCAGCCAGCACCATATCATGCGCTACGCCACCACGCACTTCGGAGCGGCCTAACGCCAGCGGCAGCACCAGCCGCAGCTCGCCCGCCAGCACCTTTTTGTCGCGCAGCATATGCGGCAGATACTCTTCTGCTTTCATGCTTTCCGGGCCGTGCACGGGCAGACCCGCGCGCTGCAGCAGCGCGATAATCCGCTGCGTGTCGGCCTCGCTGAACTGGCCCAGACGCTGCGCCGTGCGCGCCGCCATGACCATGCCCGCCGCGACAGCTTCGCCGTGCAGCCAGTTGCCGTAGCCCATATGCGCTTCGATAGCGTGACCGAAGGTGTGGCCCAGATTCAGCAGCGCGCGCTGGCCGTGCTCATGTTCATCGGCCGCCACCACGTCCGCTTTAAGCTCGCAGCAGCGGCGAATGCACCAGGCGGTCGCCTGTTCATCCAGCGCCAGCAGCGCATCGAGATTTTGCTCAAGCCAGCTAAAGAACTCGCCGTCCAGAATAATGCCGTATTTGATTACTTCCGCCAGGCCTGAAGCGAGCTCGCGCGGCGGCAGCGTGCGCAGACAGTCGGTATCGATCACCACCGAGGCAGGCTGGTAGAAGGCGCCGATCATGTTTTTGCCTAACGGATGGTTAACGGCCGTTTTGCCGCCGACCGAAGAATCGACCTGCGACAGCAGCGTGGTGGGCACCTGAATAAAGCGCACCCCGCGCTGATAGCTGGCGGCCGCAAAGCCGGTAAGATCGCCGATCACGCCGCCGCCCAGCGCAATAAGCGTGGTGTCGCGGCCGTGCGGCTTTTGTAGCAACGCGGTAAAGACGTCATCCATCACGGCCAGCGTTTTGTACTGCTCGCCGTCGGGTAGAATCACCTGGTCCACTTTAACGCCTGCGGCCGTCAGCAACGCCGAGAGCGTATCAAGATAGAGCGGCTCCAGCGTCTGGTTGGTGACCAGCATTGCATTATCGCCCGCTTTCAGCGGCCAAAAAGAAGCCGGATCCTTGAACAGTCCGGCGGCAATGGTGATGGGATAGCTACGCTCTCCCAGTGAGACGGTGATCTTCTCCATGATGCTCGATACCTGTTACTGAGCCTTTCGGCGTTAGATCAGTTTTTTTCCAACATGTGGATAATCTGGTTGGCCACCACTTTCGCACTTTGATCGTCAGTACGAATGGTGACATCCGCGATCTCTTCATAGAGCGGGTTGCGCTCGTCCGCCAGCGCTTCAAGCACTTCACGCGGCGGCGAATCAACCTGCAGCAGCGGACGCTTTTTATCGCGTTGCGTGCGTGCCAGCTGTTTCTCAATGGTGGTTTCAAGATACACCACGACACCACGGGCGGAGAGACGATTGCGTGTTTCCCGAGATTTGACGGAACCGCCGCCGGTCGCCAGGACAATGCCCTGCTTTTCGGTCAGCTCGTTAATGATTTTTTCTTCGCGGTCACGAAATCCAGCTTCGCCCTCGACGTCAAATACCCAGCCCACATCCGCTCCGGTACGTCGCTCAATTTCCTGATCGGAATCGAAAAATTCCATATTGAGTTGCTGAGCTAACTGACGACCAATAGTGCTTTTGCCGGCACCCATCGGCCCAACCAGAAAGATATTGCGTTTCTCTGCCATTTTGTCGGTATTACTAAGAATTCGTTGATGATACCCCGCGTTCAGCGATATCGCTGGCGGGACAGGAACTGAGACCTCATGAGCGTTAGCAAGAGTCAGACGAAAAATTATCTCAACACTCAAGGGCGTTTGGCAACCGAATAAATCGCCCTCCGGCATTCCCCTTGCGGGGCCGGTATGCGATATGCGAAACGATGCGCATTAGCGCTGCGCTTTTTACGCGCCGCCTACAGAAGAGATATCTGACCCTGACGGATACGCGCCGTCGGGACGGTTACAGCGTTCTAAAAATCGCTAAACCTTGTAAGCTAATTCCTGTCCTGCGTCAACGCAGTTGGCACTGGGGAGCGCATTTTCCGGTTTATCCGGCGGTAAGCGCTGCTTCCCTGACCAATCGCGGCGTAATAAAGATAACCAGCTCGCGTTTTTTATTTTCCGCTGTCTGATGGCGAAACAGCGATCCCAGCAGCGGAATATGGCCCAGCACCGGCACGCGGCTTTCGCCCTGGCTGCGCTGCTGCTGAAAAATGCCGCCCAGCGCCAGCGTTTCACCATCTTTTAGCGTGACCTGAGTTTCTATCTCCTGCTTATCAATTGAGAGGACGTCGCCGCCGCCGCTCTGCACCGCGCGGCCCGGCACGTTCTGGCTGATGCGAATTTTCAGCTGGATGCGCCCGTTGCCCAGCACGTTGGGCGTGACCTCCATGCCGAGCACCGCCTCTTTAAATTCGATGGTGGTCGCGCCGCTGTTGCCCGCCGACACCTCATAGGGGATCTCGCTGCCCTGTTTGATCATCGCCTTCTGCTGATGCGAGGTGAAGAGACGCGGGCTGGCGATAATCTCGACCTGGTTTTCCTGCTCCAGCGCGCTGAGCTCCAGATCGAGCAGCCGACCGCCGACCCGCGCCAGCGTCACGCCTGCGGCGATCCCTGGCGAACTCGCCGCCAGCGGGATCGCCAGCCGGGGATTGCGCAGCGCGCCGGCCACCGCCTCCGCGCCGGCCGGCAGGTTCCAGCTCACGCCGAGCTCCCGCAGCCTCTCCTCGCTGATGGTGACGATATGCGCCGCCAGCTCCACCTGTTCGAGCGGCACATCAAGCGCCCGCAGCCAGCGTTCGGCATCGCTGAGCGCCGCTGGCGTATCGCGCAGCAGCAGCGCGTTAGCGCGCGCGTCGAGGGTT
Source organism: Pantoea septica (assembly GCF_002095575.1). GTDB lineage: Bacteria > Pseudomonadota > Gammaproteobacteria > Enterobacterales > Enterobacteriaceae > Pantoea > Pantoea septica. Next base: position 21,626 of record NZ_MLJJ01000029.1, read on the forward strand.
ACGCTGCCGCGCGGCGTCATCAGCGCCTGCCGTTCGCCCTGAAAGCTGCGGTAGACCTCTGTCGCGCTGGCGTGGCGCAGCGTGACGGCGCGCAGCGCCAGCGGCTCCTGCTGCGCGCTGACAGCCTGCGCCTGCTGCTCTTTTAGCTGGCGCCAGCTGTCGGGGTAAACCAGCAGCACATTCTCCTCTTCCACCAGGGTAAGCTCCGCCAGCCGCGTCACCAGCGACAGCGCCTGCCGCCAGGGCACGTCGTCGAGACGCAGCGACAGCCGGCCCTCCACGCCTGGAGCGATTAACAGATTAACGTGCTGATAATCCGCCAGCGCCTGCAAAATGCGCTCGACCGGGGCGTCGTCGAAGTTGAGGCTGAGCCGCTGGCCGCGTTCACCGTCGCTGGGATCGTCAGTGGCCTGGACGGGCGCGAGCCAAAGGCTTGTCAGCAGTAAGAGTGTCATCCTGAACATGAGCGCTTCCTTTGAGAGAAAGAGTGACGAATTGCGGCGCACAGCCGCTGCCTGCGATGAGCGTCAGGCTGCGAGGCGCCATAGCGCTCAGTCGCCAGCCCGGCAGCGGAAGGCGATCCGCCGCCGCGATTTTAACGACGCCCCCCTGTGGCGACGTCAGCCAGGCGCGCAGGCGCGGCGCACGTCCCAGCACGCCCTGCAGCCGCCAGCCGGTTAGTGCGGCTGGCGGCTCGCACCGGCTCTCCGGCGGCGGCTGAAACGGATCGCGCGGCGCGGCATAAAGCGCGGCCGCCGCCAGCCAGAGAAGCAGCCATTTAGCGCGCATCGCCGCTCTCCAGCCAGAGTTTCGCCTGCACCTTTCCCTGTCGCGCCTCGAGCAGAAAACGCGTCGGAAAGGGAGCCGTGGTGCGCGCCAGCTCGGCGAACAGCGGCAGAAACTGCTCCCACGGCAGCAGCAGCGTCAGGGCGCGCGGCTCCGTTTCGGGCTGCCACGCCTGCAGCTGGCTGCCGCGCGCCGCCAGAACGGCGTCGATCGGCGCGACGCGGGACGACGCCTCGGATCGGCGTGCGCCCTCGGCCAGCTGCGCGCGCAGTGCCGCCTCATCAGGCAGCGCATTGAGCTGCGCCAGCTGCTGCTGGTACTTCTGCTCAAGCCGGGCGATATCGGCGCGCAGCGCCTGTTGCGCTAACTGTTGCGGCTGCAAAAACAGCAGCCAGAGCGCCAGCGTCGCCGCGGCGAAGCACGCCGCTAATATGCCGATTTGTCGGCGCAGCGGCAGATGCAGCCAGCGCTCCAGCGCGCTATTCATCCGCGATCTCCTCAAGATGCGCGCGCAGCGTAAAGCGATAGATGCCGTCCGGCTGACGCTCGATGTTGCCCTGCCGCACCGCGGCGAAGAGCGCCGCTTCGTCGAGATGGTGCCGCAGTTCGCCTATCGCCCGCATCTCCTGCGCGCGTCCCTCAATACGCAGCTGCGTCGGCATCTTCTCTACGCGCTCCAGCCAGACCCGCTGCGGCAACAGCGCCGGCAGCGCCTGCCAGAATCGGTGCCAGCGCATCAGGTCGTCGGCGTGACGCCGCGCGCGCCGCCACGCTGCCTGCTGCGCCGCCAGCTGCTGCTGCAGTTCGCGCCGCTGGCCAATCCGTTGAGCGATCGCCGTCAGCGCGTGGTGCGCCTCGCTCTGGACGCTGAGCAGATGCTGGCTGACGCGGTCGAGACGCCATAGCGCTAAGGCCGCCGTCAGCGTCAGCGCCAGCAGCAGCGTCGCCGTCAGCCCCAGCACGGCGCGCCGCTGGCGGCGCAGACGCGCATGTCGCCACGGCAGCATATTCACCGCGATCATCAGCTATCCTCAGGGCGCAGCGCCAGTCCGGCGGCAATGCAAAACGCCGCTTCCTGCTGGGGCAGCGGCGGCTGGCGGTAAGCGAACAGGCTGAACGGCGAAAAAGAGAAGAAGGCGTCGGGCAGCAGATCGGGCGACGGCGCGCAGCCGAACAGCGCGCTGGCCTGCGGGAAACAGCGCTGCCTCACTTCCTCGGGCGCGGTCTCTATGCTGGCGCTGCCGACCACGCTCTCGCTGGCGCGGCTATACCAGAGCCACTGCGCGTCGTGACCGATCAGCAGCGCGGCGTCGTCATTCAGGCCTGCGGCGCGCGCCGTCAGCGCCAGCGCATGGGTCGTGAGCTCAAAAACGGCCGGCCGCAGCGCGCTCTGCCGCAGCGGCGTCAGCCACTGGGCGATGACCTCTTGCCGGGCGGCGGTAACGTAAAGCTGGCGGGTTGCTTCGCTGGCGCGGTAGTCGAGCACCAGCGCTTCCGGCTCGACCGGAAAGAGCCGCTGCGCCGCCGCCGTCACGTAACGCCCCAGCGCAGGCTCCTGCAGACGCTGGTTCGGCAGGGCCAGCGGCCGCTGCAGCACCAGCTGCGCAGGCAGTCCGACGCGCAGCGAATAGCGCTGCGGTAGCTGTTGTCGCAGCATGCGCAGCGCCGCCTGTAATTCAGGCGAAGATTGCAGCACGCCGTTTCTTAACGTATCTTGCGGCAGCCCTTGCTGCCACCAGCGGCACAGCTGCCAGCCGCCGCGCCGGCGCTGTATAGCGAGAGCGCAGAGCTGCGTATTCTGAATATCCAGTCCGACCTGCCATGTCTGAAAAGCCATGCGCGCGATCTCCTTATCTACAGGGGTAAAAGGACATATCAAAGCGTCTGGCTTGCCTTTATACTACCGCGCGGTTGTTTATAAACTGCTCAAACGACAACAGATGGGAAACTCCAGGTGAAGTTCGTAAAGTATTTATTAATCCTTGCAGTGTGTTGCATCTTGCTGGGAGCTGGCTCGATTTATGGTTTGTACAAATATATAGAGCCGCAGCTGCCCGACGTTAACACGCTGAAAGATGTGCGCCTGCAGACGCCCATGCAGGTGTACAGCGCGGATGGCGAACTGATCGCCCAGTACGGCGAGAAGCGCCGTATTCCGCTGACGCTGCAGCAGATGCCGCCAGAGCTGATCAAAGCCTTTATCGCCACGGAAGACAGCCGCTTCTACGAGCATCACGGCGTCGATCCGGTGGGCATTTTCCGCGCCGCCAGCATCGCGCTGATGTCCGGCCATGCTTCGCAGGGCGCGAGCACCATTACGCAGCAGCTGGCGCGTAACTTCTTTCTGAGCCCTGAGCGCACGCTGATGCGCAAGATCAAGGAGGCGTTTCTCGCCATTCGCATTGAGCAGCTGCTGAATAAAGATGAGATCCTTGAGCTCTATCTGAACAAGATCTATCTCGGCTATCGCGCCTATGGCGTCGGCGCCGCCGCGCAGGTGTACTTCGGCAAGCCGGTCGACCAGCTTTCGCTGAGCGAAATGGCGATGATCGCCGGTCTGCCCAAAGCGCCCTCTACCTTTAACCCGCTCTACTCCCACAGCCGCGCGCTGGCGCGTCGCAATGTGGTGCTGTCGCGCATGCTGGATCAGGGCTACATCACTCAGCAGCAGTACGATGAAGCGCGCAGCGCGCCGCTGGAAGCGAGCTATCACGGTCCGGAAATCGCCTTCTCGTCGCCCTATCTGAGCGAAATGGCGCGCCAGGAGATGGTGAAGCGCTACGGCGACGGCGCCTATAACGACGGCTACAAGGTCTATACCACCGTGACGCGTCGTCTACAGCAGGCGGCGCAGGAGGCGGTGCGTAACAACGTGCTGGCCTACGATATGCGTCACGGCTACCGCGGGCCGACCAGCGTGCTGTGGAAAGTGGGCGAACCCGCCTGGAGCCAGGAGCAGATCCTGAAAGCGCTCAAGCCGCTGCCGGTTTACGGACCCTTGTTGCCTGCCGTTGTAACGCAGGCCAGCAGCGACGAGGCGACCGCGATGCTGAAAGATGGCACCAGCGTCTCGCTAGGCCTCGCCGGCGTGCGCTGGGCGCGCGCGTTCAAGTCGGATACCGTGCAGGGCCCAACGCCGAGAAGCGTGACGCAGGTGGTGCAGACGGGTCAGCAGATTTGGGTGCGTAAGGTCAATAATGACTGGTGGCTGGCGCAGGTGCCGGACGTTAACTCCGCGCTGGTGTCGCTCGATCCGCAAACCGGCGCGGTGCGCGCGCTGGTCGGTGGCTTCGACTTTAATCAAAGCATGTTCAACCGCGCCACCCAGGCGCTGCGTCAGGTCGGCTCCAACATTAAGCCGTTCCTCTATACCGCGGCGATGGATCGCGGTCTGACGCTGGCCTCGATCCTGAACGACGTGCCGATTTCGCGCTGGGATGCGGGCGCGGGCGCCGACTGGCGGCCGAAAAACTCGCCGCCTACCTATGACGGTCCGATTCGTCTGCGTCAGGGGTTAGGTCAGTCGAAAAACGTCGTGATGGTGCGTGCCATGCGTGCCATGGGCGTCGATTACGCGGCGGAATATCTGCAGCGCTTCGGCTTCCCGGCGCAGAATATCGTGCATACCGAATCGCTGGCGCTCGGCGCAGCGTCGTTTACGCCGATGCAGGTAGCCCGCGGCTACTCCGTGATGGCGAACGGCGGTTTCCTGGTCGACCCGTACTTCATCAGCAAGATCGAGAACGAGCAAGGCGGCGTGATTTTCGAAGCGAAACCGCGCATCGCCTGCCCGCAGTGCAATCTGCCGGTGATCTATGGCGAAACCCGCAAGGCGCTGGCGCTGAACGAGGAGAGCGTAGAAAACGTCGCGACTTCCGATCAGAACCAGAACCAGCCGGCGCCGCAGCCAGCGCTGGGGCAGGTTCCCCCTCAGCCGCAGCCGGACGGGCAGCAGTATGCGCCGCATGTCATCAACACGCCGCTGTCGTTTCTGATCAAAAGCGCGCTCAACTCCAATATCTTTGGCGAACCGGGCTGGATGGGTACCGGCTGGCGCGCGTCGCGCGATTTGAAGCGCAACGATATCGGCGGTAAAACCGGCACCACCAACAGTTCGAAAGACGCCTGGTTCTCCGGCTACGGTCCCGGCGTAGTGACCTCGGTGTGGATCGGCTTTGACGACGCGCGCCGCGCTTTAGGCCGCAGCACGCTGTCGGGCGCGATTCCAGACCAGATTTCCGGTTATGAAGGCGGCGCGAAAAGCGCACAGCCGGCGTGGGACGACTATATGAAGAGTGCGCTGGACGGCGTGCCGGAGCAGCCGCTGACGCCGCCGGAGGGCATCGTCACGGTGACTATTGACCGCAGCACCGGCAAGCTGGCCAACGGCGGCGGCAATACGCGCCAGGAGTACTTCATCAACGGTACGCAGCCGACGGAATACTCAGTACATGACGTCGGCACCACCATTATGGATAACGGCGAGAGCCACGAGCTCTTCTAAGCCCTATAGGCAGTAGTAAAACAAAAAGCCGACAGCAATGTCGGCTTTTTTATATATGCAATGTGCCAGCGCGGGTGAGATGGCACGATCGCAAGCTTTTCAGCTGCCTTTAAGACGATAACCCATGCTTCTTTCAGGCCGTGCCATACCCGTTAGTAACTCAGTCGCCCCTGCCGCACCAGCCACTCGCGCACGAGGAAAAGCGCGCTCACGTTGCGCGCCTCGCGGAAATCGGGCTCCTGCAGCAGCGCCAGCAGATCCTCCAGCGGCCAGCGATGCTCGATTAGCGGCTCCGGCTCGTCGCCCTCCAGCCGTTCAGGATAAAGCCCTTCCGCCACCACGATATTCATCTTGCTGGAGAAGTAGGAGGGCGCCATGGTCAGCTTGCTGAGAAACGTTAGCTTCTCGGCGCCGAAGCCGACCTCTTCTTTCAGTTCGCGGTTCGCCGCCTCGAAGACGGTTTCGCCGGGATCGATCAATCCCTTAGGAAAGCCCAGCTCATAGCTCTCCAGCCCCACTGCGTACTCCTGAATCAGCACGACCTGATTATCGATAATCGGGACAATCATCACCGCTTCGCGCTCGGAGGGCTTCATGCGCTCGTAAACGCGGCGCGCGCCGTTGCTAAAAGCGAGATCGACGGATTCAACGGTGAACAGCCGCGAGCGCGCCACGGTTTCCACTTTGAGGATGTCGGGTTTCTTTAACGGGTTCTTCATATCAGCCTCAGACGTTCAACGCCGCGCGGTGCGGTAAAAAAATTAGCTTACCTGACCACAGGCGTTTGTGCGACAGCGAGTTTAGCGCCGGCCCCAGAGGCCGCGCCTGGCCTGGCGTGTTCGAATGCGGCTGCGCCAGTTAACGCTTTTGCAATAAGTCAACGTCGCGCGGTAAAATTCAGAAAAGACCGATGTTTAATTCAGATTCTGCCGGTTAACATTCGGACAAGGCATGCTGCATTAACTTCTAATTAAATGATTTTGCGCGTTATTTCCTCTGGCATTTAGCTTGTCAGAATAGTTTATTCCCGCCAAAATTGTCTTAAATAACAGTTCTATCTGGGAGCATTAGTCCAAAGTGAAGGCAGGATTTTGGCTGCATTGAACAACGCATGAGCACAATCCTTATTGTATTGGTCATAGTGCTGGTCTGCTCAGGTCTGGCAGGTATCGGCTTTTGGTACGCTATGCGGCATCGTCCGCCATTGGCGAAACCGCTGCCCTTTATTAGCCCGCCCTGCCGCAAACTCACCGACGACGAACGTCGCGCGGTGGAAAAATACGTCGCCTCGCTTGCGAAGCAGTCGCGTCCCGCCGTACCCGGTGAAAAGCATCCCATTTTCGACAATCTGACGCTCACCGCGCAGAGCAACAACGTCTACCCCGTCACGCGCGCCATTACCCGCTATGGCCTGTCGACCGACGATGCCCACAAGTGGCGCTACTACCTTGACGAAGTGGAAGTGCATCTGCCGCCGCACTGGGAACAGTATATAACCGATGAGAACTATGTTGAGCTGATCCGCACCCAGACGATTCCGCTGGTGATCTCGCTTAACGGCCACTCGCTGGTCAACTACGGCACCGATCAGCCGTCGCTGCCGGCGCTGGTGCGTCCCGGCTCGACCAACGCCTCGATACGCCAGGAAGAGAGCGAAAACGTCGAGCTGCTGCAGGTGCGCAAAGAGACGCTGGAAGAGTATCAACTGACGCGGCCGGACGGCACGCGTGAGGCGGTGACCATCACCTTCGCCTTTCTGCTCTTTTTTATCAGCCTGCTGGTGCCCGCCGCGCTGATGGGCTGGCTGGCGTTGCTGGGCTGCGCCATGATCGGCGCCAGCGTCTGGTCGCTGTTTCACATTCCCGCGCAAAAGCGCATGCGCGACATACACTGCCTGCGCGGCGCCCCCAAACGCTGGGGCCTGTTCGGCGAGTCGAACCAGGAGCAGAGCAATATCACGCTGGGCATTATCGATCTCGCCTACCCGCCGCACTGGCTGCCCTATGTGGCGCACGACCTCGGCCAGACCACCGATGTTGAGATCTACCTGAACCGTCAGGTCGTGCGCCAGGGCCGCTTTTTGTCGCTGCAGGACGAGGTGCGCAACTTCCCTATCCAGCGCTGGCGCAAAAACGTCGTACTGGCCTGCGGCTCGCTGCTGGTGATGGCGCTGCTAATTAGCTGGATCCCGCTCAGCATGCCGATCAAGCTCAGCCTGGCCTGGATCAAGGGCACCGAGAGTCTTGAGGTGAACGAGGTAGACAAGCTGGCGGCGCAGTCGCTGCACGTCGGCGACATTTTAAAAGTTAACGGCACCGGCATGTGCTCCGTTCCCGATAACTATCAGAGCAACCGCAGCTACGCCTATATGCCGTTTGACTGTTCGGCCGTCTACTGGAACAACGCCTCGCCGCTGCCCCAGCCGCAGTCCGACATCATCGATAAAGCCTCGGCGCTGCTGGAGGCGACCACGCGCCAGCTGCATCCGGAAACCAATACCGATCCCAAGCTCAACCCGCAGCTCGCCTCGGCGATACAGAAATCGGGCATGATACTGCTGGACGATTTCGCCGACCTGGTGCTGAAAACGCAGGATCTCTGTAGCCAGCAGCAGGACTGCGTGCGGCTGAAGAACGCGCTGGTGAATCTCGGCAACGCCAAAGACTGGGATACGCTAGTGCGCCGCGCCGACTCTGGGCAGCTGAACGGCATGAACGTGCTGCTGCGGCCGGTCAGCGCCGAAGCGCTGGAAAACCTGGTCAATACCGCGACCTCCAGCTTCTTCTTCCGCGAGACGCGCCGCGCCGCTGAAAACCTTAACAGCCCCCCGCCGGGCGGATTCCTTATCGTCAGCGACGAAGGCCGCCAGCTGGTGAATCAGCCGCAGCCGACGATCTCGCTGTTCGATCTCGATGCGCCGTCGCAGTGGCGCGAGCTGCAGCGCCTCTCCGGCCTGCTGCTGCATACGCCGTTCAGCGCCAGCGGCATTATCACCAGCCTGTCGATAGACGCCAACGGCACGCGCCATATCGCGCTGCACAACGAGCCGGACGCAATGGCCATGTGGCGCTATCTCGGCACGACGCTGCTGCTGGCGGTTCTGCTGGCGTGCGCGCTGGTCAACGCTCTGCTGGCGCTGCGCCGCATCCATAGAAACCGTCAGCGCATGGCGAATATCCAGCAGTACTACGACAAGTGCTTCAATCATAATCTCAGCACCATGCAGAGCGTGCGCTCGATGTTCTGACGCCGCGGCGCCGCCCGGCCGGTTCCGCCGGCGCCCTGCCCTCTCCCGCTTCTTTCTGTGCTACCCTGTCGCCCGCTTTTTATCGGAGAACCTGCCTGATGACGCTGAACTGGGCGCAAATCGATACCGTGCTGCTGGATATGGACGGCACGCTGCTGGACCTGGCGTTCGACCGCCATTTTTGGCTGGAGCATGTGCCGCTAACGCTGAGCGAGACCCGCGGCATTACACTGGCAGAAGCCGAGGCGTTGATCGCCGGAAAGTACCAGGCGGTGGCGCATACGCTAAACTGGTATTGTCTGGACTACTGGGCGGCGGAGCTGGCGCTGGATATTCGCGCCATGACCTATGCGAAGCGTAGTCTGGCGGCGATGCGCGAAGATACGGTGCCCTTTTTGCAGGCGCTGCGTCGGGCGGGAAAACGCACCATTCTGCTGACCAACGCGCATCCCTATAACCTGGATATCAAACTGGCGCAGACCGGCCTTGCGCCGCACCTTGATTTATTACTTTCCACCCATACCTTTGGGTATCCGAAAGAGGACCCGCGCTTGTGGCAGGCGGTGGAGCAGCATACCGGATTTGATCGTCCGCGAACGCTGTTTATTGATGACAACGAGACCATTCTCGACGCGGCGAAAAGCTGGGGCATCGGCTGGTGTTTAGGCGTCAGCAACCCCGACTCCGGGCGTCCCGATCAGGTCTTCCAGCGTCACGCGGCGGTCCGCGACTATCGCACCCTGTGCAGCGCGCTGGCGTAAACGGGAGCAGCAATGAAAGAGAAAAGCAGCGAAGGCGTGCGCCTCGACAAATGGCTCTGGGCGGCCCGCTTCTACAAAACGCGCTCGCTGGCGCGCGACATGATTGAAGGCGGCAAAGTGCACTACAACGGCCAGCGCAGCAAGCCGAGCAAGCTGGTCGAGCTGGAGGCGGAGCTGACGCTGCGCCAGGGCAACGACGAGCGCACCGTAATCGTCACCGCGCTGAGCGATAAGCGCGGTCCGGCCGACGTGGCGCAGCAGCTCTACAGCGAAACCGCCGCCAGTATCGAAAAACGGGAAAAGGTGGCGCTGGCGCGTAAAATGAACGCCCTCACCATGCCGCATCCCGATCGCCGCCCCGATAAAAAAGAGCGCCGCGATTTGATGAAATTTAAATTAACGGGCGACGACCAGGCCTAGCCCCAACGAGAGAAAATTTATGTCTGTACAAGATCAACTGCATCGTTACCTGTTTGAGAATGTGGCCGTGCGCGGCGAGCTGGTGAATGTCAGCCACACCTGGCAGGAAATCATCAAAAACCATGACTATCCGGCCCCGGTGCAGACGCTGCTCGGCGAGCTGCTGGTCGCGACCAGCCTGCTGACCGCCACGCTGAAATTCGACGGCGATATCACGGTGCAGCTGCAGGGCGACGGCCCGCTCTCGCTGGCGGTCATCAACGGCAATAACCGCCAGGAGCTGCGCGGCGTAGCACGCGTGAAAGGCGATATTCCAGCGGACGCCACCCTGAAAAGCATGGTCGGCACCGGCTATCTGGCGATCACCATTTCGCCGGAGAAAGGCGAGCGCTATCAGGGCGTGGTAGGCCTGGAAGGCGAGACGCTGGCTGCCTGCCTGGAAGACTATTTTATGCGCTCCGAGCAGCTTCCGACCCGCCTGTTTATTCGCACCAATGAAAAAGGCGCCGCAGGCATTCTGCTGCAGGTGCTCCCGGCGCAGGATACCCAGACCGAAGATTTCAACCACCTGGCGACGCTGACCGAAACAGTGAAGAGCGAAGAGCTGATCGACCTGCCGGCGACCGACGTCCTGTGGCGCCTCTATCATCAGGAAGAGGCGACGGTATTCGATCCGCAGCCGGTGAGCTTTAAGTGCACCTGCTCGCGCGAACGCTGCGGCGAAGTGCTGAAAACCCTGCCTCAGCACGAGGTCGACGAGATCATCGAAGAGGATGGCCAGGTCGATATGCACTGCGACTACTGCGGTACGCACTACGTCTATGACGCGGTCGACATTGCGGCGATCCGCAAAGGCGGCGCAGAAGGCGAAAACAGCGACAGCATCCACTGATTTATTCCCGGGCGGCCTCGCCGCCCTTTTCCCTCTCCGCGATATCCCCTTAATTTACAAAACAAAATAACCTGCCATCGCTAACTTTAGTTTCAAAAGCGGCTCTTTTTGCTGCTTAACGCGCCCTGGTTCGCATTTCTGACGGACAACGCTTTTCCCATCGGCTCAGAAGAGTACACTGCGCGCGATCGTGCATCCGCCCAGCAGCACGCGGACGGCTTGCGCGGCACCTATAACTATTCGCCTGTGCAGTACCAAAACGATTTAAGGAGCAGTCACATGCGCGTTACCGGCCTGACCTCGCAAGATCTTGCCGCTTTGGGCATCGAGGGCACCACCGAAGTGGTCCACAACCCCGATTTCGATACGCTGTTTACCGAAGAACTCCGTCCCGAGCTGGAAGGTTATGCGCGCGGCACCCTGACGCAAAGCGGCGCAGTGGCGGTCGATACCGGCATTTTTACCGGTCGCTCGCCCAAGGATATGCACTGCTCGGCCAACGTCGGCAAAGCGGGCGACGTGGCGGTGTTCTTCGGTCTGTCCGGCACCGGCAAAACCACGCTCTCCACCGATCCGGAACGCCAGCTGATTGGCGACGACGAGCACGGCTGGGACGACGACGGCGTTTTCAACTTCGAAGGCGGCTGCTACGCCAAGACCATCAAACTCTCTGAGCAGGCCGAGCCTGAAATCTACCGCGCTATCCGCCGCAATGCGCTGCTGGAGAACGTAGTGGTGCGCGAAGACGGCAGTGTCGATTATGACGACGACAGCAAGACCGAGAACACCCGCGTCTCCTACCCGATCGATCATATCGACAATATCGTACGTCCGGTGTCGAAAGCGGGCCACGCGAAGAAGGTGATTTTCCTGACCGCCGACGCCTTCGGCGTGCTGCCGCCGGTGTCGCGCCTGACGCCTGAGCAGACGCAGTATCACTTCCTCTCCGGCTTTACCGCCAAGCTGGCGGGCACCGAGCGCGGCGTGACCGCGCCGACGCCGACCTTCTCCGCCTGCTTCGGCGCCGCGTTCCTGACGCTGCATCCGACGCAGTATGCCGAGGTGCTGGTGAAGCGCATGCAGGCCGCCGGCGCGCAGGCGTACCTGGTCAATACCGGCTGGAACGGCAGCGGCAAACGCATTTCGCTGAAGGATACGCGCGCCATTATCAACGCGATTCTGGCTGGCGAACTGGACGACGCTGAAACCGAGACGCTGCCGGTGTTCAACCTGCAGGTGCCGAAAGCGCTGGGCCAGCTCGACGCCGCCACGCTCGATCCGCGCAGCAGCTGGGAAAGCGACGAGAAGTGGCTGGAAGCGGCGCGCGATCTGGCGCAGCGCTTCATCACCAACTTCGAGAAGTATACCGACAACGCGGCGGGCGCCGCGCTGGTTAAAGCAGGTCCGGTGCTGTAAGCCTTCGGGCGCGGCGCTCGCCGCGCCCCTTGCTGCTCAGCTCTGCGCCGCGCCGTTGCTGCTCGGCGCAGTCTGTTCCGTTAGCGGCAGCCAGGCGCGAATGCGCAGCCCGCCGCGCTCGCTCTCACCAATTTCCAGCGATCCCTGATGCGCATCGATAATGCGCTGTACAATCGCCAGCCCAAGGCCGGTGCCGCTGGTGCTGCGCGCGCTGTCGCCGCGTACAAAGGGCTGTAGCAGGTGCGTCAGCTGCTCCGGCTTGATGCCCGGACCGTCATCCTCGACCTGGAACCATGCGCGATGCAATTCGCGCCCGCTGCTCACTTTGATCCAGCCGTTGCCGTAGCGCGCCGCATTCACCACCAGGTTCGCCACCGCGCGCTTGATCGACAGCGGGTTGATATCCAGCATCAGCTCTTCCGGCATGACGGCGTTCTCAATCTCGCGCTCGTAGCCGCTTTCGGCCGCCACCACTTCGCCCAGCACGCTGTTGAGATCGGCGCGCTCGGTCTGGATCTCCTGGCCGGTGCGCAAATAGTCGATGAACTGCTCGATAATGGCGTTGCACTCTTCGATATCTTTATTGATCGACTCGGCGAGATAGCCATCCTCCTCGCCCATCATCTCGGTAGCGAGACGAATACGCGTCAGCGGCGTGCGCAGATCGTGGCTAACGCCCGCCATCAACAGCGTGCGGTCGTCCGCCAGCTGCTTAACGCCAGAGGCCATCTGGTTGAAGGCGCGCGTCACCGAACGCACCTCCGAGGCGCCGTACTCGCGCAGCGGCGGCGGAATAATGCCCTTGCCCACCTGCAGCGCCGCGTGCTCCAGATCCACCAGCGGCCGGTTCTGAATGCGGATAAACAGCCAGGCGCCGCCAATCGCCAGCAGCATAATCGCCAGCGTGTAGCGGAACAGCGGCGAGAAGTCGCCCTGATGAATTTCGGTCAGCGGCACGCGTACCCAGATATCAGGCGACAGCCAGGTTTTCAGCCAGACCACCGGCGAGTTTTTATTGACCTCGACGCGCACGTCGGTCGGCCCGCCAAGCTGCTGGCCCATCTGCTCGCTCAGGAATTCATAGTGCTGCGCCCAGCGCAACCCGCTCTCTTCGGCTGCCGCGTTGGTATACAGCGAAATCCCCAGCTCGCGGTAGATCTCGCGGCGAAACGCGGGCGGCACTTCCAGCTGCGTGCCGTCTTCCAGCTGCAGCCGGTCGGTCATCAACATGCGCACTTCATACGCCAGCACCTTATTGAACTGCTGCAGGCTGGGAAGAATGGCGAAGTTGAGCACCACCAGATAGGTCGTTACCAGGCTGACGAACAGCAGGGTCACGATCAACAGCAGGGTGCGGGCAAACGAGCTGCGAGGCGAGAAGCGCAGTCGCCTCATGCTTTAGAACCGTCCGGCACGAATACGTAGCCCAGGCCCCAGACCGTCTGGATATAACGCGGATGCGCCGGATCTTCTTCCACCATGCGGCGCAGGCGCGAAATCTGCACATCAATGGAGCGTTCCATCGCGCTGTATTCGCGTCCGCGCGCCAGGTTCATCAGCTTGTCGCGCGACAGCGGTTCGCGCGGGTGGCTCACCAGCGCCTTTAACACCGCGAACTCGCCGCTGGTGAGCGGCATCGGCTCATCTTCGCGGAACATTTCGCGCGTGCCGAGGTTCAGCTTGAACTTGCCGAATGCGATGACCGCCTCTTCCTGCGAAGGGGCGCCCGGCAGCTCGTTGGCCTGACGACGCAGCACGGCGCGAATGCGCGCCAGCAGCTCGCGCGGGTTGAACGGCTTAGGAATATAGTCGTCGGCGCCGATCTCCAGCCCAACGATACGATCGACCTCTTCGCCTTTCGCCGTCACCATAATGATCGGCATCGGATTGCTCTGGCTGCGCAGACGACGGCAAATCGACAGGCCGTCTTCGCCCGGCAGCATCAGATCCAGCACCATCAGGTGAAAGGATTCACGGGTCAGCAGACGATCCATCTGCTCGGCGTTGGCGACGCTGCGCACCTGAAAGCCCTGCTCGGTGAGATAGCGTTCCAGCAGCGCACGCAAACGCATATCATCATCAACGACCAGAATTTTGTAGTTCTCTTGCATTTTCTACTCCCAAAGGCGCCATTGCCTGAGCCGATATTGTTAAAAAAAGTTGTCTGTCTGTGACAGTCATTAATGGTTTATATTCTAGCCGAAATTGTTACAAAGCATATTAAACAGGAGCTTATCTTTAATTTTATCGTTGCCTTCAGTGCAAAATCACCTTCTTGAGCGGCGTTTGTCCCCGTTACGGCAATTCTGAAAGTCGGGCGTTTTTTCTCGCCATCGGCGGCCGCAAAATCGCGCCCTGGATTAATCAAACTTTCAGATCAACCAGTTAACGCGCAATTTGACTTTAGCGCCATTCCTCACCTGACGTAGCGGCCGCAATTCCAGTCAACCTGGCTGGCCGACAGCATAAAATATCAGCCTTTGCGTGCCGTGCCGCAGGCTTCTCTCGGATTTGCGCCATTTTTGCCGCGATTCAGACCAGCCAAAAATAAAGCCCGCTAAATCAATCAGTAAAGCTATCTTTCCGCCTTGTGCGAATTGCACCACACTGCTTTCACTCGCTTCACTACAGGGAAAGCAATAATGAAAAAAACGTTGTTAGTGCTGGGTGCGCTGGCCACCCTCGTTCTGAATCCGGCTTTAGCGGCGACCGCAACCGGCGAGGCCGCCGGCGCGCAGGCTTCGACCACCGCGCAGGGCAACTCCAACGCTATCGGCGTCGGCGCCGTGGCTGCGCTGCTCGGCGTGGCGCTGGCGACCGCTGGCGGCGGCGACAAAGGCACCTCCTCTTCAACCACCACTTCAACCGTGGCTGGAAAATAACGATTCAGGCCGTTTTCTCTTTTTTGTACCTGCCCCTTTCGCCACCGGGGAACGACACAAAGGGTTTTCACCGTTGAAAACCTGTTCCCCGACTCTTTTTTGCCGCGCCTGCTTTGCTTTACACTGCCTGCTTTTCCGCTTCCGAGTCGCTACGCATGAAAACCCGACTGATCACCCGTGAAGGCTTTAATAAGCTCAAGGCCGAGCTCGACTACCTCTGGCGCGAAGAGCGTCCCGAAGTGACGAAAAAAGTGACCTGGGCCGCCAGCCTCGGCGATCGCAGCGAAAACGCCGACTATCAGTACAACAAAAAACGCCTGCGCGAAATCGATCGCCGCGTACGTTATCTGACAAAAAGCCTTGAGTCGCTGCGCATCGTCGACTATTCGCCGCAGCAGGACGGCAAAGTCTTTTTCGGCGCCTGGGTAGAGGTGGAGAATGACGACGGAGAGGTCAAACGCTTCCGTATCGTCGGCTACGATGAGATCTTCGGCCGCAAAGACTATATCTCTATCGACTCGCCGATGGCGCGCGCGCTGCTGAAAAAAGAGCCGGGCGATGCCGTGACGGTAGAGACGCCGCTGGGTCCCGCGCTCTGGTACGTCAACGAGATTTCCTATCCGGATGCCTGATTCAGAATATCGCTGAAAGCCGGCCCCATCGCTGGCAATTTCACTTTTCAGCCCGTATAACTGTCCCCTGTTTTTTAACCCTGTAAGCAAGACAGAATCGATGATGAAAGATCTCAGCCACATTATTGCCAGTGAGCTGCAGGCGCGTGCGGAGCAAGTTGAAGCCGCCGTGCGTCTGCTGGACGAAGGGAACACCGTGCCGTTTATCGCACGTTATCGTAAAGAGGTGACCGGCGGTCTGGACGACACCCAACTGCGCCAGCTGGAGACGCGCCTCGGCTACCTGCGTGAACTGGAAGACCGCCGTCAGTCGATTCTGAAGTCCATTGACGATCAGGGCAAACTCACCGACGAACTCGCCAGCGCCATTAACGCCACGCTGAACAAAACCGAACTCGAAGATCTCTACCTGCCCTATAAGCTCAAGCGCCGCACCCGCGGCCAGATCGCCATTGAAGCCGGCCTGCAGCCGCTGGCAGAGAGCCTGTGGCAGGACGCGTCGCAGGATCCCGAACAGCTGGCCGCGCAGTATGTCGATGCCGATAAAGGCGTCGCCGACGTGCGCGCCGCGCTGGACGGCGCGCGCTATATCCTGATGGAGCGCTTCGCCGAAGACGCCGCACTGCTGGCGAAGGTGCGCGACTACCTGTGGAAAAACGCGCATCTGGTGTCGCGCGTGGTGGAGGGCAAAGAGCAGGAAGGGGCTAAATTCCGCGACTACTTCGATCATCACGAAGCGCTGCACAGCGTGCCGTCGCACCGCGCGCTGGCGATGCTGCGCGGCCGTAACGAGGGCGTGCTGCAGCTCTCCCTGAACGCCGATCCGCAATTCGACGAGCCGCCGCGCGAAAGCTTCGGCGAAACGCTGATCGCTGAGCATCTCAACCTGCGCCTCAACGGCGCGCCGGCTGACGCCTGGCGCAAGGCGGTGGTGAGCTGGACCTGGCGCATCAAGGTGATGCTGCATCTGGAGACGGAGCTGATGGGCACGGTGCGCGAGCGCGCCGAAGACGAAGCGATCAACGTATTCGCCCGCAATCTGCACGATCTGCTGATGGCGGCGCCGGCGGGCATGCGCGCCACCATGGGTCTCGATCCCGGCCTGCGCACCGGCGTGAAGGTCGCGGTGGTGGACGCCACCGGCAAGCTGGTCGCGACCGATACCATCTATCCGCATACCGGCCAGGCGGCCAAAGCCGCTACCGTGGTCGCCGCGCTCTGCGCGAAACATCAGGTCGAGCTGGTGGCGATCGGCAACGGCACCGCCTCGCGCGAGACAGAGCGCTTCTTCCTCGACGTGCAGAAACAGTATCCGCACGTTACCGCGCAGAAAGTCATCGTCAGCGAAGCGGGCGCCTCGGTCTATTCCGCCTCGGAGCTGGCGGCGCTGGAGTTTCCGAACCTCGACGTCTCGCTGCGCGGCGCGGTCTCTATCGCACGGCGCCTGCAGGATCCGCTGGCGGAGCTGGTGAAAATCGATCCGAAATCGATCGGCGTCGGCCAGTATCAGCACGACGTCAGCCAGAGCCAGCTGGCGAAGAAGCTGGACGCGGTAGTAGAAGACTGCGTGAACGCCGTCGGCGTCGATCTCAATACCGCCTCCGTGCCGCTGCTGACGCGCGTCGCCGGTCTGACGCGCATGATGGCGCAGAATATCGTGAGCTGGCGCGACGAAAACGGCCGCTTTCAGAATCGCCAGCAGCTGCTCAAGGTGAGCCGTCTCGGCCCCAAAGCCTTTGAACAGTGCGCGGGCTTCCTGCGCATTAACCACGGCGACAACCCGCTTGACGCCTCGACGGTGCACCCGGAAGCCTACCCGGTAGTGGAGCGCATCCTGGCGGCGACCGAGCAGGCGTTACAGGATCTGATGGGCAACCCCACCAGCCTGCGCAACGTTAAGGCGGTCGACTTTACCGACGAGCGTTTCGGCCTGCCGACCGTCACCGACATTATCAAAGAGCTGGAAAAACCGGGCCGCGACCCGCGCCCAGAGTTCAAAACCGCGCAGTTCGCCGAAGGGGTCGAAACCCTTAACGATCTGCTGCCGGGCATGGTGCTGGAAGGCGCGGTGACCAACGTCACCAACTTCGGCGCCTTTGTCGACATCGGCGTGCATCAGGATGGTCTGGTGCATATCTCCTCGCTGTCGGACAAATTTGTCGAGGATCCGCATCAGGTGGTGAAAGCGGGCGATATCGTGAAGGTGAAAGTGCTGGAGGTCGATCTGCCGCGCAAACGTATTGCGCTCACCATGCGTCTGGATGAGCAGCCGGGCGACAGCAACGCCCGCAGCAGCGCCCGCAGCGCGCCACGCGACGGTGCGCGTCCGGCCGGCGGCGCGAAGCCGCGCGCGCGTCAGAACAGCCAGCCCGCAGGCAACAGCGCGATGGGCGATGCGCTGGCGGCGGCGTTCGGCAAAAAACGCTAAACCCTGCGCGCGCCCGACTGATTCTGGCTCGGGCGCGCGTAACCGCCTCTGTAAAGTTGAAAATCCCTCTCTTAACGCTACGCTGAAAGCACGCCTGCATAAAAAACAACCCGGGACGTGGCACCCAATTCGCGATGGAAACGATCACAGCGCTGCTCGATAAAATCTATGCCGATACCTTTCCTCAGGCGGCGCGTGAGCGTCTGCTGAGCCATATCGCCGCCGCGCGCGACGCGACTAAGCTGCCGCGCAAGGCGCACTGGGACGAACAGGACGTGGTGCTGATCACCTATGCCGATCAGTTCCGCGAAGCAGAGGTGCCGACGCTGCAAAGCTTCTCTCGCTTTTACCAGCAGCATCTGCAGTCCACCTTTCCGCTGGTGCATCTGCTGCCCTTTTTCCCCTACTCGTCCGACGACGGCTTTTCGGTCATCGATTACCATCAGGTCAACCCGCTATGCGGCGACTGGCCGGATGTCGCCAGGCTGCATCAGGAAACGCGCCTGATGTTCGACTTCGTCTGCAATCACATGTCGGCGCACAGCGCATGGTTTAAACACTATCTGGCGCTCGATCCCGGCTGGGACGACTTCTTTATCAGCATGCCCCCCGCCACCGATCTCAGCGGCGTGACGCGGCCGCGCACCTCGCCGCTGCTGACGCCGTTCGAGATGGCGAACGGCGAAATGCGCTTTATCTGGACCACCTTCAGCGCCGATCAGATCGATCTTAACTTCGGCAACCCCGAGGTGCTGATACGCATGGTAGAGGTGCTGCTCGACTACCTGCAAAAAGGGGCGGACTATGTGCGCCTCGACGCCGTCGGCTATATGTGGAAAACGCCCGGCACGCGCTGCATTCATCTGGAAAAAACCCATTTGCTGGTGAAGCTGTTTCGCGCAATTGCTGACCTGGTCGCGCCCGGCACGGTGATCATCACGGAAACCAACGTGCCGCATAAAGACAACGTCAGCTACTTCGGCGACGGGCATGACGAAGCGCAGATGGTCTATCAGTTTTCCCTGCCGCCGCTGGTGCTGCACGCTATTCATTCCGGCTCCGGACGCGCGCTGCGACAGTGGGCGGGCGCGCTGGAGCCCGGCAAAGGCGGCACCACCTTCTTTAATTTTCTCGCGTCGCACGACGGCATCGGGCTTAATCCGGCGCGCGGCATTCTCTCCGAGGTGGAGATTGTGGCGCTGGTGCGCGATCTGGCGCTGGAAGGGGCGCTGGTCTCCTATAAAAACAATCCCGACGGCACCACCAGTCCCTATGAGATCAACGTCACCTATCTTGACGCCCTCAATCATCAGAACGACGACGACGACACGCGCCTGCGTCGCTTTCTGCTGGCGCACGCGATTCTGCTGGCCTTCCCTGGCGTGCCCGCTATCTATATTCAGAGCATCCTCGGCTCGCGCAACGATTATGAGGGCGTCAAAGCCGCAGGCCATAACCGCGCCATCAACCGGCAAAAGTACGATTTAAAGATGATTGAAGCGGCGCTGGCGGACGGCGGCAGCCTGCGCCACGCCATCTATACCCGCCTTAGTCGGCTCATTCAGCTGCGCACGCGCCAGCCCGCCTTTCACCCCGATAATCCGATGATCCTCTATGACAGCGACAACGCGCTGCTGGTACTGAGGCGTCACGCCCCGCAGCAGGAGGATGGCGGCCTGCTGTGCGTATTTAATTTGAGTGCGAAAACCGTAGAGGCGACGCTGCCGGAAGCGCGTCTTTTTCAGGATGTGATTACAGAGAGGAAAATTGATGGCACCCAGCCGCTTACGCTGGATGCCTGGCAATTTGTCTGGCTACGTAGCTGATTACTTATAGACTTCTGCGGTGGCGCTGAATTTGCCGTGTTCACGGCCCGCGATCACCAGGAAGTATTTGCCTCCTTTTTCATCAGCCTGTTTAGAAAGTTCGCGTTTGGCGTCCATCGGCGAGGTGGTTTCCGCCGTGGTGTTCACCGTACCGATCTTCTGAAGATTCATTTTTTTCACTTCTTCTTTGGTCACTTCCTTGGCCGCAACCGCCGAAAACGACACTGCGCCCATTACCATTGAAGCTACAACCCATTTCATCACCTTCATTACAGTACCCCTCATTCATTTCCGTTATGTGAGATGTAAGCAGACGCCGGATGCGTCAGGCGAGATGGAACGGCATCATCCTCTCCCTGGATAATTCACATCATTAAGCGGCCATGCCTACCCGAAAAGTATTGTCGCTGATGAGAAAATTGCCAGCTTCGCGTCGGGGTTTAACCGCAAAACTCCTGTCTGAAATCAAGAATATGCTGGCAGAAGGCGTCTGGATGCGAAACAAAGGGGGCGTGCGCGGCTTTTTCCATCACCACGGAAGGCGAAGCGGGCAGCGCGGCGTCGAGCAATGCGGCGACGCGACGCGGCACCAGACCGTCGAGCGCGCCATACAGTCGAAGAAACGGCATGGCGAGGTGCGGCAGCCTGTCGCGCAAGTCGACCTCGCGCAGAATCGCCAGCCCGCCGTCCAGCACCGCCACCGGCGGCATCGGCTGCGCCAGCACCACTTCTTTTAAGCGGCGCGCGTCCTGCCGCGCGCTGTCGGTGCCCAGCGTCTGCAGCGCCAGGAAGCGCTCGACGGTGCGCTGGAAATCGCTGTTAAGCTGCGCGCGAAAGGTCGCCAGGGTCTCCGGCTTAATGCCCGGCCACGTCTCGCCGGCGGTAAAACAGGGCGAAGAGGCGACGCTGATCAGTCCCGCGACCTGCTGCGGCGCGCGCAGC
Source organism: Pantoea septica (assembly GCF_002095575.1). GTDB lineage: Bacteria > Pseudomonadota > Gammaproteobacteria > Enterobacterales > Enterobacteriaceae > Pantoea > Pantoea septica. The sequence goes on from NZ_MLJJ01000029.1 coordinate 42,362, forward strand.
GCCAGCTCCGTCGCCACCAGCCCGCCCAGCGACCAGCCCAGCAGCAGCGCGCGCGGCGGCAAATGGGGCAGCAGCCGCTGCGCCATCTCCGCCAGCGAAAGCGCGCCGAGCGCCTGGCTGCGGCCGTAGCCAGGCAGATCGACCAGGTGCAGCCGGAAATGAGGGCTGAGTCGCGGCACGATGCTTTGCCACACCTCCGCGTTCAGTCCCCAGCCGTGCAGCAGCACAAGATCCACATTCCCTTCTCCGCAGGTGCGCCAGTAAAGCGAGGTCATCAGTTACTATCCCGTAAAAGGTTAAGGAGGCCGCTATGCTACCAATGCCCGCCCTCTGTTGGCTATGCCGACTGCCGCTGCGCGTCGCGTCGCATGGGCTATGCAGCGTTTGCCTGCGCGCCTTGCCGCCGCTGCCGATCCTCTGTCCGCGCTGCGGCCTGCCCGCCGCATCATCCCGCGTCGCCTGCGGCCGCTGTCTGCAGTCGCCGCCCGTCTGGCAGGCGCTGATCTGCGTCAGCGGCTATCAGCCGCCGCTGCGCCGCTGGGTGCACCAGCTGAAGTTTTCCCGCATAACCGCACTCAGGGTGATGCTGGCGCGTCTGCTTTTGCTAAGCTGGCTACACGCTCACCGCACGCGCGGACTGAGGCGGCCCGATTTGCTGCTCTGCGTACCGCTGCATAAAAGCCGCGCCTGTCGACGCGGCTACAACCAGGCGGCGCTGCTGGCCCAGCCGCTGGCGCGCTGGTTGGGCTGTGAATTTTGCGACGGCGTGCGCCGCAGGCGCCGCGCCGCCCCGCAGCACCGACTGCCCGCCTCGCAGCGTCGCCAAAACGTGCGCGGCGCGTTCCGCCTTGAAATCGACGTGCGCGGCCGCCATATCGCGCTAATAGACGATGTGGTGACAACGGGTCATACCGTAGGAGAGATCGGCCGCATTTTGCTGGCGCAAGGCGCAGCCAGCGTACAAATCTGGTGCCTGTGCCGTACCTTGTAGAGCGTCGGTGATGGGCGTATTATAACCAACTAAATTAGTCAACTATTGAGCAATTGCCATGATCCGAATTACAGACTCTGCCCAGGAGCACTTCTCTAAACTGCTGTCAAAACAGGAAGATGGCACCCAGATTCGCGTATTCGTTATTAACCCGGGTACGCCAACGGCCGAGTGCGGCGTCTCTTACTGCCCGCCGGACGCGGTAGAAGCGACCGATACGGAGCTGAAGTTCGAGAAGCTTTCGGCCTACGTTGACGAACTGAGCGCGCCTTACCTTGAAGACGCCGAAATCGACTTCGTTACCGACAACCTCGGCTCGCAGCTGACGCTGAAAGCGCCGAACGCCAAAATGCGCAAAGTCTCCGACGACGCGCCGCTGGCGGAGCGCGTCGAGTACCTGCTGCAGGCGCAGATTAACCCGCAGCTCGCCGGTCACGGCGGTCGCGTCTCGCTGATGGAGATTACCGACGACGGTTTCGCTATCCTGCAGTTCGGCGGCGGCTGCAACGGCTGCTCGATGATTGACGTCACTCTGAAAGACGGCATCGAGAAAGAGCTGCAGGCTGCTTTCCCGGAACTGAAAGGCGTACGCGATATCACCGAGCACCAGCGCGGCGAGCACTCCTACTACTAATCGCCTCCACGCGCGACAGTCAGCGACTGTCGCGCGCCGTTCGCTACTCCCCTTTGCGCGTCTGGCTCACCGCCTTCAACAGCTTCGTCACCGCTTTATCCGTAAAGATCGCCTCCAGCGGCTGCGTCAGCTTGCGTCGCCAGTTGGGATATTGATCGACGGTGCCAGGCACGTTTACCGGCGTGGTCATTCCTATCCAGTCTTCGGGCTGCAGCCCCAGCAACGCGCTGCCGGTCGCCGCGAGAAACTTATGCATCGCCAGATTAAGCGCGGGCGTCATCGCCAGCTTGTTCGCCTGACGCGCGCTGCGCGCCGGCATCGCGCCCGCCTGATGCAGCGCATCCAGCAGCGCCTGTTTCTGTTTCGCCCGCTGTTCATGCAGCGACTGCAGCACCTCTTTGCCGGGATAGAGCTTGAGCTTTTCTCCCAGTTCGAAGTCGCCCGCGTTCCAGAAGCCGGTCAGCGTCGGCAGATCGTGCGTGCTGGCGCTGGCGATCGACTGACGCGGATAGTCGCCGGGCAGGCGATAGCTGCCGTCGCGCTGCTGCTCGAACCACATAACCTTCCAGGAGAAAACGCCGCTGGCGCGCAGCAGGCCGACGATTTCCGGCGGCACCGTGCCGAGATCTTCGCCGATAACCATGCAGCGATGCCGCTGGCTCTCCAGCGCCAGGATGCCCAGCAGGTCATGCACCGGATAGCTGACGTAGGCGCCTTTATCGGCGGTTTCCCCTTTCGGCACCCACCATAGCCGCAGCAGCGCCATCACGTGATCGATGCGCAGCGCGCCGCAGTCGCGCATATTGGCGCGCAGCATCTCGATAAAAGGCTGATAGCCGCGCGCGCGCATCACGTGCGGATCCATCGGCGGCAGGCCCCAGTTTTGTCCCAGCGGTCCAAGGCGATCCGGCGGCGCGCCGACCGACGCTTCGAGGCGATAGAGCTCAGGATCGTGCCAGGTCTCCGCGCTGCCCTCCGCCACGCCTACCGCCAGATCGCGATAGAGCCCCACCGTCATCTTCAGCGCCTGGCTGCGCGCCCAGCACTGAGCGAACTGGTTTTGCGCCAGCCACTGCAGCCACTGCCAGAAAGCGATCTCCTCTTCGTGCCTTTCGCACCAGCGCTGCACTTCAGGCGACTGGCTGTTGCGCCAGCTTTCCGGCCAGGCCGGCCACCCCCAGGCGTCCGCATCTTCGGCGCGGCGCTCCGCCTGCAGGCCATCGTAGGCCGCCTGATAGCGCAGGCTGTCGCCGCCGTCGCGCACAAACGCGACGAACGCCTGCCGCTGCGCGTCATCTTCCGCGCGCAGGCTGAACTGCGCCCAGGCATGGCGCAGCGCGGCGAGCTTCAGCGCCATCACCGTCGCGTAATCGACAAATTCGCTCTCGCGCGCTTTTGCCAGCGCGCGCTGAGTTTTCGCCGCTTTCCACCACTTTTGCGCCGCCGCGCTCTGCTGGAAATCCTCCAGCTGCGCCACGCTGATGTAGATAATGTTCAGCCAGCGGCGCGACGAGGGACTATAAGGGCTGGCGAAATCGGGCGTCGCGGGATAGAGCGCGTGCAGCGGATTGAGCCCGACGAAGTCGCCTCCCTGCTGCGCCACCTGCTCCAGAAGCTGCTGCAGATCGCCGAAATCGCCGATGCCCCAGTTATCGGCGGAGCGCACGGTATAGAGCTGCACCAGCGCACCCCAGCGCTTTTCGCCGTTGCGCAGCGGCGTCGGCAGCCAGCAGCGGCGCGGCGTCAGAATAATGCGCGTCTGCCACTCTTTTTTGCCCTTGCTCAGCGTCAGCTGGTGATAGCCGTGCCCGAGCGGCGACGGCAGCATAAAAGGCTGGCCTGCCTCAAGTTCGCCGCTAAACTCGCGGCCCTTTTCGCTGCGCAGCCGCCACTGATAGCGGCCGCGCCCTTCCGGGTTGAGCTGGCGCGCCGCGCCGCCGCTAAAAACCTGCACCGGCGGCAGCGGCGCGCCCTTCTCTTTCTGAGCATCGCCCATTACCGCGAGCAGCGCCGTTTTGGTTTCGTCGCCGATCGCTTCCGGTTCGCCTTTGGCGTTGGTATAGGTCAGGGAGATTCCGGCGGCGACTGCCGCGCGATCCAGTGCGCTCTCTTTCATGCTGTCCCCTTAGCGTCTTGATCCAAAGCCGTTGCGTTGCGTTGTGATGAACGTCTGCGCACAGGCAAACTGAGCATTAAGTAAAGACGGCAGTGCGGAAAAAATCGACAGGAAACAAAGAAAAAGGCTGGCCAGGAAGGAAAAGAGCGAGCGATATAGCCCAGGGTAAGGCGATATCGCTCGCGACAGCTCAGAGACGAAAGAGCTTAATCAGCAGAGTTCGAGTTGCACCTCATGCTGCTCGATCACCTTCATAATGCTGGCGGGCGGCTGCTTGTCGGTATAAAGCTGGTCGATCAGCCCCATATTGCCGAGATTCACCATCGCGTTGCGGCCGAACTTCGAATGGTCGACCACCAGCATCACGCAGCGTGAGTTTTCGATAATGGCGCGCTTGGTGCGCACCTCGTGGTAATCGAACTCCAGCAGCGACCCGTCCATATCGATGCCGCTGATGCCGAGAATGCCGTAATCAAGGCGGAACTGAGAGATAAAGTCGAGCGTCGCTTCGCCCATAATGCCGCCGTCGCGCGTGCGCACTTCGCCGCCCGCGATAATCAGCCGAAAATCGGGCTTGCACATCAGCAGCGTCGCCACGTTGATATTGTTGGTCACCACGCGCAGATTTTTATGGTTCAGCAGCGCATAGGCCACCGCTTCTGGCGTGGTGCCGATATCGATAAATAAGGTCGCGCCGTCTGGAATTTCGCTGGCAACGCGTTCGGCGATGCGCGCTTTCTCCGCCGACCACATCATCTTACGTTCCTGCCAGGCGGTATTTTCAGAGCTGGAAGGCAGCGCCGCGCCGCCGTGATGACGCTGAATTTTATTCTGATCGGCGAGGTCGTTAAGATCGCGGCGGATGGTTTGCGGGCTTACCTCAAAATGTTCTACCAGCTCTTCGGTACTGACATATCCCTGACGCCGGACCAGATCGATAATGGCGTCATGACGTTGCGTCTGCTTCACATTACTCTCCTGTTTTCTTTTCTTATCCGGCGCTAACGGCGCCGCACTGCACGGGTATCGACAAACGCCATCGCCAGCCCGACCAGCAGACCGGCGACGTGAGCGCCGTTGGCGATAGCGAGCCCGAACGCGCCATACCAGCCGATCACCAGCCACACGATAGCAAAACCAATTAGTCCCCGTTCCAGATAGACGCCGCTTTCTGGATCGCGCTCGCCGCGCAGCCAGCAATAGCCCATCAGCGCATAGACCACGCCCGACAAACCGCCGAACCAGATGCCGCTAAATTTCGCCTGTACGAAGCCGCTGAGCAGCGCCGAGATCAGCATAATCACAAACAGCTTGCCACTGCCGAGCCGCTTCTCCACCGCGCCGCCGAGATACCACCACCACATCAGGTTAAACAGGATATGCAGAAGCGAAAAGTGCAGCAGCGCATGGCTGAACCAGCGCCATACCTGGAGATACTGGCCTGGGCCGTCCGGCCAGCTCAGCCACAGCAGCACCGTTTGATCGCCAAAAATCTGCATCAGGATAAACACCGCGATACAGGCAAAAAGCACGGTCATGGTGAGCGGACCGGCACGATCGCGAATGTTGCCCCACAGGTTGCTGCGCTCGTAGCGTAGGCCGCTTTTGGTGTCGCCGGTATGCCAGCTGGCGGCCTGATAGCGCGGATGGTCCGGCTGGCGCACGAACTGCTGAAGTTCGTTTTCGACCATTTCAAGCCGGCTCTCGTCATCGAGCAGAATAACGTAATGGCCATCCTGTTCGATGCGCAGCGCGACGCCGCGCGTCGCCATATAGTCGACGAACGCCTGCGCCATGCGCGGGTTATTAAACTGGGTAATGCGCACCATTAATCACTCTCCTTGTTCATCGCGCGCGGCTCACTCGCCGCCGGCGACAACCTGGGTCGGAAACGCGGCGCGCCAGGCATCGAAGCCGCCGTCGATGCTGTAGGCGGCGCTGAAGCCCTGGCTCAGCAGATATTGTGCGGCGCCCTTGCTGCTGTTGCCGTGGTAGCACATCACCAGCACCGGCAGTTCGCGGCTGGCGGTGGCCAGAAAGTCGTTAAGGTTGCCGTTGCTCAGGTGCAGCGCGTTTTCCGCATGGCCGAGCGCGAAGCTCTGCGGATCGCGGATATCGACCAGCTGCGCGCCTTGCGCCAGATGCTCGCTGGCCTGCTGAACGTTAATGCATTCGAAGGTTTCCATGATTCTCTCGTTAAGACGACACAATTACCGCCTAGTGTAACCCGATAAGCAGCCCCAATAACCTGACAAAGCGTCCGGGTTTGTATTTATTTCTCAACAAGAATGTTAGCTATATCACGCAAAAATGTTTTTACCGCGTTAAACACTGGCATCAATGTTGGTTTGCGATTATGATTATGCTCGAAAACGAACATTAATGAACTATTCCGAACATCGGAGGAGATGACGTGGAAACCAAAGACCTGATCGTGATCGGCGGCGGCATCAACGGTGCCGGCATTGCAGCAGACGCTGCAGGACGCGGCCTGTCAGTGCTGATGCTGGAGGCGCGGGACCTGGCTTGCGCGACCTCTTCCGCCAGTTCAAAGCTGATTCACGGCGGCCTGCGCTACCTCGAACACTATGAGTTCCGCCTGGTCAGCGAAGCGCTGGCCGAGCGCGAAGTGCTGCTGAAGATGGCGCCGCATATCGCTTTCCCGATGCGCTTCCGTCTGCCGCACCGTCCGCATCTGCGTCCGGCATGGATGATTCGCGCTGGCCTGTTTTTATACGATCACCTGGGCAAGCGCACCAGCCTGCCGGGGAGCAAAAGTCTGCGTTTTGGCGCGGATTCGGCCCTCAAGCCGGAAATCACGCGCGGATTCGAATATTCTGACTGCTGGGTAGACGATGCCCGCCTGGTGGTGCTGAACGCGCAGGAAGTGGTAAAGCGCGGCGGCGACGTCCGTACCCGCACTCGCGTGACGCGCGCCTGGCGCGAAAGCGGCCTGTGGATGGTGGAAGCGGAAGACGTTGACAGCGGCAAAACGTATACCTGGCGCGCCAAAGCGCTGGTGAACGCGGCGGGTCCGTGGGTGAAACAGCTGTTTGACGACGGTCTGAAGCTGAAATCTCCGTACGGCATCCGTCTGATTAAAGGCAGCCATATCGTGGTGCCGCGCGTGCACAACGAGAAGCAGTCCTACATCCTGCAGAACGAAGACAACCGTATTGTGTTCGTTATTCCGTGGATGGATGACTTCTCGATTATCGGCACCACCGACGTCGAGTACAAAGGCGATCCGAAGAACGTCAAAATCGACGACAGCGAGATCGATTATCTGCTCAAAATTTACAATAGCCATTTTAAAAAGCAGCTGGTGCGTGACGATGTGGTCTGGAGCTACTCCGGCGTGCGTCCGCTGTGCGATGACGAGTCCGATTCGCCGCAGGCGATTACCCGCGACTATACGCTGGACGTGCGCGACGACAACGGCCAGGCGCCGCTGCTGTCGGTGTTTGGCGGCAAGCTGACCACCTATCGCAAGCTTGCGGAGCATGCGCTGGAGAAGCTGGTGAAGTATTTCCCCAATGCCGGACCGGCATGGACGAAAAACTGCGTGCTGCCGGGCGGCGATTTCGCCGGCACGCGTGAAGATTACGCTGCCAGCCTGCGTCGTCGTTATCCGTTTATTACCGAAGGGATGGCGCGTCACTTCGCCCGCACCTACGGCAGCAGCACCGAGACGCTGCTCGACGGCGCGACGCGCCTTGAGGATCTGGGCGAGAACTTCGGTCACGACTTTTATGAAGCCGAGCTGCGCTATCTGGTGCAGAACGAGTGGGTGCGCGAGCTGGATGACGCTATCTGGCGCCGCACTAAACAAGGGATGTGGCTGAACGAAGCGCAGCAGGCGCGCGTGGCGGAGTGGCTGGCGACGCACAGTCAGAAGCCCAGCCTGTCGCTGGCGAGCTAAATAAGATCAACGGGGCTTCGGCCCCGTTTTTTTTGCCTGCCGCGCAGGGTTCCGTCCGCTGGGGACTTAGGTTCGCTGCGCGAACGGGCGCTGAGCGGGTTCCGCCCGCCGGGCGATTTATCTGCTGCGCAGATGGACTCTGAGCGGGTTCCGCCCGCCAGGCGTCGGGGAGTTTCAGCCGCTCCGCTGCTGGCGTGCGTGTTAAGGGGCTCGCCAGCCCCTTAACAATCCCGGCTTCCGGCAGCCTCCACGCCGCGCTCCGCGCGGTGCCTTCGTTGCTTACGTCGGCCGCACGGACCGCGCGGATTCGACATCCTGTCTCATGCCGCGCTCTCGCCGACGTCCTGTCGGCTCGTCC
>NZ_MLJJ01000030.1 GCF_002095575.1 Pantoea septica
GTAATGGCCGCTTCGCGTCAACGCCTTTCCGGTAAAAAAGCGGGAAAACGTGACTGATTGCCTGATTTTCAGGCAAAAGCGGCAAAACCCTAGGCCAGCGCGCCGTTAGCGCGGCACAGCGCGATGCGCAACACATCTTCCGCCAGACGTTTGGCGGTCGCCACGTCCTGCACATTACGCTTCACCAGCAGCTTGCTGAGACAGCCTTCAAGAATCAACTCAAGCTGGTCCGCCACCATCGTCGGATTATCCAGCCCCAGCTCAACCAGAATGCTGTGCGTGAAGTGCCAGGAAGCCTGTTTTTGCTGTTCGGCAATCTGATGCACCGGCTGATCCGGCTGCGGATAAAAGCTGCAGGCGGCGATGAACAGGCAGCCGGGGAAGCGGCCTTTCTGCACCTGTTCGCTCAGCACATGATAGCGCGCCAGCAGCTTCTGCTCGCCGTCGAGCTGCTCGCTGAGCAACACCTGACGCCGCCAGCTGTCGATCTGCTGCCCGTGATAGCGCAGCGCATCGTAAAGCATGGCGTCGCTGTCGGGCCAGAGCGCCTCCAGCTGCGCCAGCGTCATGTCGCTGCTGGCAGCCAGCTGCGGTAGTAATGACGTCGTCGCCGCCAGTCCATTTTTTTCGAGCACATTCAACGCATGCTCGAGTACCTGTTCACGCTGCAAATGACGTCTCCTCTCTGTACGAGTCCGCCTGAGGCGGGGGATTCCAGTGTCGTTCAACGCGCCCGATTCTGCAAATGCGCGAGAAAATCCTCTGCATTAAGGAAACCCGTCACGCGCGAACCGGGGATCTCGCGGCCCTGCGCATCGAAAAACAGAATGGTGGGCAGGCCGAGCACCTGAAGATGCCGCAACAGGGCGTTATCCGAGGCGTTATTCGCGGTGACGTTAGCCTGCAATAGCTGGTAACGGCTTAGCGCCTCACGCACGCCCGGATCGCTAAAGGTATATTTTTCAAACTCTTTGCAGGCTACGCACCAGTCGGCATAAAGATCGACCATGGTGACGCGGTCGTTGGCCTGCCGCAGCGCCTCGTCCAGCTGCGGCGCGGAGGCGATACGCTGGAAGGGAAGCTGCGCCGCCGTCTGCGCCGTGGCGGGCGCGCCCCAGACCCATTCCTGCAAGGGACGTGCGCTAATAAGCGCCGCCGCCAGCATCGCTATCTGTATGAGTCGCCATTTGCCGCCCTGACCGCGCAGGCTGCTGCAAAAGGCCCAGGCGAAACAGGCGACGCCCAGCGCGCTCCAGAGCCGCATTCCCCACAGATCGCCCAGCACGCGCTCCAGCAAAAACACCGGCAGCGCAAGAATAACGAAGCCGAAACCCTGCTTGACCGTCTGCATCCACGGCCCGCTTTTCGGCAGCAGGCGGTTGCCGAACATCGTCACCACAATCAGCGGCAGGCCCATGCCCATGGCGTAGAGCCACAGCGTGCCCGCGCCAGCCCAGAGATTACCGCTCTGGGCGATGTAGAGCAGAATGGCGCTGAGCGGTGCGGTGGTGCAGGGCGAGCAGATTAACCCCGCCAGCGCGCCCATCAGGAAAACGCCGGGTAGCGATCCGCCCTGCTGGCGGTTGCTCCATAACGTCAGGCGCGTCTGGACGCTGGCGGGAAGCTGCAGCTGGAACAGGCCGAACATCGACAGCGCCAGCAGAGTGAAGATCAGCGACAGGCCGATCAGCACATAAGGATGCTGCAGCGCCGCCTGAAAGCGCAGGCCTGCCGCCGCGACCACGACGCCCAGCAGCGTATAGGTGAGCGCCATGCCCAGCACGTAGATCAAGGCGAGGCTAAACAGCCGCAGCAAAGCGCCGCTGCGCTGGCCGCCGAGGATAATCCCGGCAATCAGCGGATACATCGGCAGCACGCAGGGCGTAAAGGCGACGCCGATGCCGATCAGCAGCGCCCAGAGCGGCGAGAAGGGCAGCGGCGCGGCTGGCGCGGGCTGAACGCTGGCCGCTGGCGACGTCGCGCCAGCGGCCACCGGCGTTAGCGGAATGGTGCGCGTCTCGGGCGGATAGCAGAAGCCCGCCGCCGCGCAGCCCTGCCAGGTCACGATGAGGCTGGCGCCGCTGGCGGCCTGGCGCAGCTGCACCGGCACCTGAAGATCCTGCGAATAGATTTCGCTTTTGCCGTAGAACTCATCCTCATGCGGCTGCCCTGGCGGCAGCGCCACCGGCGCCATTTGCGCCTGCTGCGCGCTGACATGAATCTGCTGGCGGTAAAGGTAGTAGCCCTCTTTGACCTTCCAGCTGAGCGTCAGCTGCCGGCCCTGCTGGCTGAAATCGAAAGCAAACGCCTGGTCCACGGGGACAAAGCGGCTGGTGGCGTGAGGGGAGAAAATCGACGCCTGCGTCGGCAGCGTGATAAACAGCGCCAGCGCGAAGGCGATCAGGCAAGAGATGCGTGCAGCCATGACAAGTATTCACTGTCTCCATGTTGAACCGGTAGCGCCAGCAGTTCGGGCACCTCAAAAGGGTGTTCGCGCTTCAACAGATCCATTAGCGCCTGCTGGTGCGTCGTACTGCTTTTTAACAGCAGCTGAACTTCGCTGGCCTGCTCCAGCTTGCCCTGCCAGACGTAAAGCGACGTGGCGCCGGGCAGCAGCGTGACGCAGGCGGCGAGCTTCGCCTCCAGCGCCAGGGCGGCCAGCCTCTGCGCGCAGGCTTCATCCGGCGCGGTACAAAGAATCACAACGGCGTTCATCCTGTGGCTCCTGTTGCGGAAAGCGACGATGATAGCACGCTCGCCGCGCCTCAGGCTTTACCGGTTGTAACAGCCCTACAGCACCAGGCCGCCGATCAAAAAGCCGAACAGCACCGACAGCGCGATCGCCAGCACGCCCGGCACGATAAAGGCGTGGTTAAAGACATATTTGCCGATGCGCGTCGAGCCGGTGTCGTCCATTTCCACCGCCGCCAGCAGCGTCGGATAGGTCGGCAGCACGAACAGCGCGGAAACGGCGGCGAAGGAGGCGATGGCGGTATGCGGCGACACGCCCAGCAGCAGCGCGGCGGGCATTAGCGCCTTGGCGGTGGCCGCCTGCGAATAGAGCAGCATCGAGGCGAAAAAGAGCGCTACCGCCAGCAGCCAGGGCGCCTGCTGCAGCAAGTCGCCCGCCAGCTGCTGGATCTCGCCGATATGCGCTTTGACGAAGGTATCGCCGAGCCAGGCGACGCCCATCACGCAGACGCAGGCGCTCATGCCAGACTTGAAGGTGCTGGCGCTGAGGATGGCGCTGGTGTCGATTTTGCAGCTCAGCGAGATGAGCGTGGCGATGGTCAGCATAAACACCACAATCGCTTCGTTGCGCGGCAGCGGCGGGTCGGCAATCAGGCCTACGCCGTCGCTGATTGCGGTGGCGTAGAGCACCACGGCGGCGATGCCGATCAGAAACAGCAGCACCGACCGCCTGGCGCCGGGCTTCTCTTCATAGCGGCTTGCTCCGCGTAGCTTCACTTCGCCTTTGGCGAGGCGCGCCTGATAGACCTCGTCTTCATGCAGTTCCTTGCCGAGGAAGTTGGTGACCAGCGCGGCGAGAAACAGGCCGATCATCGTCGAAGGAATGGCGATCGCCAGCAGGGCGATATAGCCGACGCCGCGCGGCTCCAGCAGCGAAGCGAAGAAAACCACTGCGGCGGAGAGCGGCGAGGCGGTAATGGCAATTTGCGAGGCGACCACGGCGATAGAGAGCGGGCGCGACGGGCGCACGCCTTGCTCTTTCGCCACTTCGGCAATCACCGGTAGCGTCGAGAAGGCGGTATGGCCGGTGCCCGCCAGCAGCGTCATCATATAGGTTACCAGCGGCGCCAGCAGCGTGACGTAGCGCGGATGGCGGCGCAGTAGCCGTTCCGCCAGGCTGACCAGATAATCCATGCCGCCCGCGACCTGCATCGCAGCGATGGCGGCGATCACCGCCATAATAATTTCAATCACGTCAAAGGGGATGGCGCCGGGCTTCAGCCCGCAGATCAGCGTCAGCGCCAGCACGCCCAGCCCGCCCGCGAATCCGATACCGATACCGCCCAGACGCGCGCCCAACCAGATCGCCAGCAGGACGATCGCTAATTCAACGACGATCATTCGTCACCTCATGAGAGTGAGAAAAAGAGCCGGTTATGTACCAAATAAAAAGGCGCGCCGTGTTGATCGCGGCGCGCCTTTTTTATCATTGTGAAAATTGACCTACTGTTCGTTTTCGTCAGTGTAGCGACGCGCCTTGTAGACCGGGTACATCAGGTTCTGCACCGAGAAGATATCGTCCAGCTCGCTTTCGGTCAGCAGGCCGCGCTCCAGCACTACTTCACGCACGCTTTTACCGGTCTCCGCGCAAATTTTGCCGACGATATCGCCATTGTGATGGCCAATGTACGGGTTGAGGTAGGTCACGATGCCGATAGAGTTGAACACGTAGGCTTCGCACACCGCTTTGTTGGCGGTGATGCCGTTAACGCATTTTTCCAGCAGGTTGTAGCAGGCGTTGGTCAGGATGCTGATCGACTCGAACAGCGCCTGGCCGATCACCGGCTCCATCACGTTGAGCTGCAGCTGACCCGCCTCCGCCGCCATGGTTAAGGTGGTGTCGTTGCCGATCACCTTGAAGCAAACCTGGTTCACCACTTCCGGCACCACCGGGTTGACCTTGGCGGGCATAATCGAGGAGCCCGCCTGCAGTTCCGGCAGGTTGATCTCGTTTAGGCCCGCGCGCGGGCCGGAAGAGAGCAGGCGGAGGTCGTTGCAGATCTTCGACAGCTTCACTGCCAGTCGCTTCAGCGACGAGTGCACCATCACGTAGGCGCCGCAGTCAGAGGTCGCTTCGATCAGATCTTCCGCCGGCACCACCGGCAGATTGCTCACCTCGGCGAGACGCTGAACCGCCAGCTGCTGATAGCCGTCCGGCGTGTTGAGGCGCGTGCCGATCGCCGTGGCGCCCAGGTTCACCTCCAGCAGCAGCTCGGCGGTGCGCAGAATGCTGCGCGTCTCTTCGTTCAGCAGCACGTGGAAAGCGTGGAACTCCTGGCCGAGCGTCATCGGCACCGCGTCCTGCAGCTGGGTGCGCCCCATCTTGAGAATGGTCTCAAACTCCGCCGCCTTGCGCTCAAAGCCTTCGCCCAGCTCTTTGATCGCGTCCAGCAGCTTCAGAATCGAGCTGTAGACCGCGATGCGGAAGCCGGTGGGATAGGCGTCGTTGGTAGACTGGCATTTATTGACGTGATCGTTCGGGTTGAGGAACTGGTATTCGCCTTTCTGATGGCCCATCAGCTCCAGCCCGATATTGGCCAGCACTTCGTTGGTGTTCATGTTGACCGAGGTGCCTGCGCCGCCCTGATAGACGTCGACCGGAAACTGATCCATGCATTTGCCGTTGTTCAGCACCTCGTCGCAGGCCTGAATAATAGTGTTGGCGATATTGCGCGGAATGGTTTGCAGCTCTTTGTTGGCGAGCGCGGCGGCTTTTTTCACCATCACCATGCCGCGGACGAATTCGGGGATGTCGCTGATTTTACTGTTGCTGATACGGAAATTTTCAATCGCACGCAGAGTATGAACGCCGTAGTAGGCATCGGCGGGGACTTCACGCATGCCTAGCAGGTCTTCTTCGATACGAATGTTGTTCGCCATGATAACCTTCTTGTTATTGGCCGCTTGCGCTGGCGCCATCCATCACAGGTGATGTGTTGATTTGTCGTGGAAAGCCGGAGCCGACAGTGTATCCGCCTCGTCACCGGCGCGCACGATCATATGCTGCCGCCGGGCTAAAGCGCGAGCCTGGAGACGTATCCATGCATCAATTATCGCTGTAATAACCACGATATGTGAGATTGCGCACAAATTTAACCCTACTGTAAATATTTGAAAACAGCGGTTGAATTAGCGTTACGGCAGGCCCATCTCATAGCCAGGCCGTCTAAAACGGCGTTTACCGCTGCCTGCCTGACGCAGAGCAGCCCGACTAAAAGGAGAATACGGTGCGCTGGTTACCGTTAATCATTATTTTTGCGCTCGCCTGGATTGAGATCACCCTGTTTATTCAGGTGGCTCACGCGCTGGGCGTATTGCTGACCATGCTGCTGGTGATCTTCACCTCGGCGATCGGCGTGTCGCTGGTGAAAAACCAGGGCATGAAAAACTTTATGCTGATGCAGGAGAAGCTGGCGCGCAACGAGAGCCCGGCCGAAGAGATGATTAAAAGCGTATCGCTGATCATCGCGGGCTTTCTGCTGCTGCTGCCTGGCTTCTTTACCGACTTCCTCGGCCTGCTGCTGTTGCTGCCGCCGGTGCAAAAACATCTGACCCTGAAGCTGATGCCGCACCTGCGCGTCTGGCGCGGGCCAGGCGCCGGCCCGGACAGCGGATTTACCGTGGATGGGGAGTATGAACGCAAGGATAGCGATCGCATCGGCCATGACGACCGCCACGATCGCTAAGCGCGGGCAGAAGAGAAGCGTGACCTGAGCGTCGCGCTTTTTTATGGCCGAGGCAAAAGCGGCCTTTCGCGCAAAAAATGGGCAGTTGTCATAGGCAGGTAAAAAAATTGTCCTGCTGCCCCTTGAAAGCCATTTTGACCGACCCTATCTCTTGCACCACGAGGCCGGAAGCCCTGCAGCCCGGCGTTCAACCCAAAAACTGAATGATTGGACTTCTCAAAGGAGAGCTATCTAATGAAAATTCGTCCGTTGCACGATCGCGTTATCGTCAAGCGTAAAGAAGTTGAAGCTAAATCTGCTGGCGGCATCGTTCTGACCGGCTCTGCAGCAGGCAAATCAACCCGTGGCGAAGTTCTGGCCGTGGGCAATGGTCGCATCCTGGAAAATGGCGAAGTGAAGCCGCTGGACGTTAAAGTTGGCGATCTGGTGATCTTTAGCGAAGGCTACGGCGCGAAAACCGAAAAGATCGACAACGAAGAAGTGCTGATCATCTCTGAAAGCGACATTCTGGCGATTGTTGAAGCGTAATTACGCGGAACTCACTGAACGAAACGAATTTAAGGGACAATTGAAATGGCAGCTAAAGACGTAAAATTCGGTAATGACGCTCGCGTAAAAATGCTGCGCGGCGTGAACGTACTGGCAGATGCAGTAAAAGTTACCCTGGGCCCGAAAGGCCGTAACGTGGTTCTGGATAAATCTTTTGGTGCACCGACCATCACTAAAGATGGCGTGTCCGTAGCGCGTGAGATCGAACTGGAAGACAAGTTCGAAAACATGGGCGCGCAGATGGTGAAAGAAGTTGCCTCTAAAGCGAACGACGCAGCAGGCGACGGCACCACCACTGCAACCGTACTGGCTCAGTCAATCATCACCGAAGGCCTGAAAGCTGTGGCTGCGGGCATGAACCCGATGGATCTGAAGCGCGGTATCGACCAGGCCGTTATCGCGGCGGTTGAACAGCTGAAAGCGCTGTCCGTTCCTTGCTCAGACTCTAAAGCTATCGCGCAGGTCGGCACCATTTCCGCTAACTCCGATGAGAGCGTCGGCACCCTGATCGCCCAGGCGATGGAAAAAGTGGGTAAAGAAGGCGTGATCACCGTTGAAGAAGGCACCGGTCTGCAGGACGAGCTGGACGTGGTTGAAGGTATGCAGTTTGACCGCGGCTACCTCTCTCCGTACTTCATCAACAAGCCGGAAACCGGCGCGGTTGAGCTGGAATCGCCGTTCATCCTGCTGGCTGACAAGAAAATCTCCAACATCCGCGAAATGCTGCCGGTGCTGGAAGCCGTTGCTAAAGCGGGCAAACCGCTGCTGATCGTCGCTGAAGACGTTGAAGGCGAAGCGCTGGCAACGCTGGTGGTCAACACCATGCGCGGCATCGTGAAAGTCGCTGCGGTGAAAGCGCCGGGCTTCGGCGACCGTCGTAAAGCCATGCTGCAGGATATCGCTATCCTGACTGGCGGTACCGTTATCTCTGAAGAGATCGGTATGGAGCTGGAAAAAGCGGCGCTGGAAGATCTGGGCCAGGCAAAACGCGTTGTGATCAACAAAGACACCACCACCATCATCGACGGTGTGGGTGAAGAGGCGACGATTCAGGGCCGCGTAACCCAGATTCGTCAGCAGATCGAAGAAGCGACCTCTGACTACGACAAAGAAAAACTGCAGGAGCGCGTAGCGAAACTGGCAGGCGGCGTGGCCGTTCTGAAAGTGGGCGCAGCAACTGAAGTTGAAATGAAAGAGAAGAAAGCCCGCGTTGAAGATGCCCTGCACGCAACCCGTGCTGCGGTAGAAGAAGGCGTGGTAGCTGGCGGCGGCGTAGCGCTGGTTCGCGTTGCAGCACAGCTGGCTAATCTGCGTGGTCAGAACGAAGACCAGAACGTCGGTATCAAAGTTGCGCTGCGCGCAATGGAAGCGCCGCTGCGTCAGATCGTTTCTAACGCCGGCGAAGAGCCGTCTGTTGTCGCTAACAACGTGAAAGCGGGCGACGGCAACTACGGTTACAACGCGCAGACTGAAGAATACGGCAACATGATCGACTTCGGTATCCTGGACCCAACCAAAGTGACCCGTTCTGCGCTGCAGTACGCGGCCTCTGTTGCGGGTCTGATGATCACCACCGAGTGCATGGTGACCGACCTGCCGAAAGGCGACGCGCCTGATTTAGGTGCTGGCGCTGGCGGCATGGGCGGCATGGGCGGAATGGGCGGCATGATGTAATTGCCCTGACGCTTTTGCTATCTGAAAAACCCCCGATCGGAAACGGTCGGGGGTTTTTCTTTTGCAGATGAAAAGGGTATAAGTAAGGGCGCAATACTTCGGCTTTGCGGGTTCAGGGCAATGAATGTTCAGAAAAAAGAGATACTTTTCTGCTACGCTGCCGCCCGATACTGATGATAATAAATGGGGATTACAATGCGGATTAACCTCTTGCTCGGACTGGCGGTCGGTACCTTGTTGCTGGCGGGATGCAGCAGCTCTCATCAGCTGAGCGCTGGCGGCGAACGTGTCACCTTCACCGATCAACAACCGGGCAGCGACTGTCAGCTTCTGGGTAACGTCACGGGTTCACAGAGTAACTGGCTGAGCGGTTCGGGCGGCGAGGGCAGCTCGCTGCGCGGCGCGGCCAACGATCTGCGCAACCGCGCGGCGGAAATGGGCGGCAATGTGATTTACGGCGCGACCAGCCCGACGCAAAACCTGTGGTCCGCTTTCGCGCCTCTGGACAGCAAAATGAACGGGCAGGTCTATAAATGCCCGGCGAAAGCCTGATCGTCTTTGCCATTCTGTTGATAACGGCCGGTTTTTACCGGCCGTTAATTTTTGTGGGCGGGAGGTTGGCACGCTACTCCTGACGCAGCTGCAGGTCGAGCGGCGTTTTGCTCGGCTCGCCGCCAATCTCTCGCGCCAGCTTCGGCACCATATAGCCGGACACCTGCGTCAGCAGCGTGCGCACCAGCGCGCGGGCCTCTTCATCGGAGACGTAAAAGTGCGCTGCGCCCTGCACCTTATCCAGAACGTGCAGGTAGTAAGGAAGAATGCCCGCGTCGAACAGTGCGTTGCTGAGATCGGCGAGCGCCTGGGCGTCGTTATTGACGCCGCGCAGCAGCACGCTCTGGTTAAGCAAGGTAACCCCGGCGCGCTTCAGCTGCTGCATCGCGGCCGCCAGCGAGGCGTCGATCTCCTGCGCATGGTTGATATGGGTCACCATCAATACCTGCAGGCGCGTTTCCGCCAGCATCTGGCACAGTCCATCTGTAATGCGCGCCGGAATAACCACTGGCAGACGGCTGTGGATACGCAGTCGTTTCAGATGGGGAATCTGCGCCAGCGCGTCAATTAGCCACGTCAGTTCATGATCTTTCGCCATCAGCGGATCGCCGCCGGAGAAGATGATTTCGTCCAGTTCGGGATGGGCGGCGATATAGTCGATAGCCGTTTGCCAGCTGCGCTTGTTGCCGGGGTTATCCTGATAGGGAAAATGACGGCGGAAGCAGTAGCGGCAGTTGACCGCGCAGCCGCCTTTGACCAGCAGCAGCGCGCGGTTTCTGTACTTATGCAATAAGCCCGGCACCACGCTGCTCTGCTCGTCAAGCGGATCGGCGCTGTAGCCCGGCGCCTGGATAAACTCCTCGCGCTGGGTAAGCACCTGCAGCAGAAGGGGATCCTGCGCATCGCCCGGCTTCATGCGCGCGATAAAGGCGCGCGGCACGCGCAGCGCGAAAAGCTGACGGGCGTCACGGCCAGCGGCCAGTTCCGCATGGTTTTCAAGGCCTAAAAGTCGCAGTAATTCATCAGGTTCGGTGACAACATCAGCAAGTTGCTGCAACCAATCTTCTCTGGAAGGGGGTTTTAGGGTTACAATGTGTGCCATTTTTTTGGCTATTACCAGTTCAATATTTACAGAGGGCCTTTATGGCGACTTATCTTAGCAACGATTTTCGTTCCGGTCTTAAAATCATGTTCGAAGGCGAGCCTTACGCCATCGAATCCAGTGAATTCGTTAAGCCAGGTAAAGGCCAGGCATTCGCACGCGTAAAAATGCGTCGTCTGCTGACCGGTACGCGCGTTGAGAAAACCTTCAAGTCTACCGACTCAGCTGAAGGCGCAGACGTTATCGATATGACGCTGCAGTACTCCTATAACGACGGCGACTTCTTCTACTTTATGCACCCGGAAACCTTCGAGCAGTATCAGGTTGAGTCGAAAGTGCTGGAAGACGTGCAGAAATGGCTGCAGGACAGCGCAGAGTGTATCGTTACTCTGTGGAACAACAAAGCCATCGCCGTTCAGGCGCCGAACTTTATCGAAGCGGAAGTGATTGAAACCGATCCGGGCCTGAAAGGCGATACCGCTGGCACCGGCGGCAAGCCTGCTAAACTGGCGACCGGCGCCGTGGTTAAAGTGCCGCTGTTCGTTCAGATCGGCGAAGTGGTTAAAGTCGATACCCGCTCCGGCGAATACGTTTCACGCGTAAAATAAGTGCGAAGGCGCATCCAGGGATGCGCCTTTTTCATCTTCTCGCGCCTGCAATACTTTTCACGGCTGCGGCGAAGAGGCTTCCCACCCTGGCGGCGCCGTTCCACGCGCGGCAAAATAGTCCCGCTCGATAACCTTTTTTCTGTGCCTTTCAGTACGTTTGGCCATAAGCGGTCTATGCTTAAAGCGCTGTACTTGACTGCAACCACAAAAAGGATATTGCCATGTTAAAGAAAAGTATTGTTGCGATTTTCTCAGTGCTGGTGCTCTCTTCTCTGCTGTCCGCCTGTAACACCACGCGTGGTGTCGGCGAAGACGTAGAAGCGGGCGGCCAGGCTATTCAGCGTACTGCGCAGTAAACTCTTCAAGCCGGTACGATTCCGTCGTACCGGTTATTTCTGCTTAACCCAAATCAGATCCTCGACCGGGAAACCGGCCTGCCGCGCCTGTTCCACCAGCTTCTGCTTCACGCCTTCATCCAGCTGCGGCGTGCGCGATAATATCCACAGATAGTGACGATTCGGACCGCATACCAGCGCGTAGCGGTAATCCTTGTCCAGCGCGATAACGTTGTAGCCGCCGTAAAAGGGACCGAAGAAAGAGACTTTTAGCGCGGCGCGCTGCGGGTCGCCGGTGAAGTACGCCTTGCCTACGCTTTCCTGCCATTTCTGCTTCTGCGGCTTGTAGCCGCGGTTGATGACCTTGAGGCCGCCATCGTCGCGCGGGCTATAGGTCGCCGTGACCTGTTCCAGGCCGCGCTCGAAGCGGTGATCGAGGCGCGCGATTTCATACCAGGTGCCGAGATAGCGCTGGCTGTCGAACCCTTCGACGACGGTAACGTTTTTCGGCGGCGTGGTAGAGCAGGCTACTGAAAGCATTGAGCCCAGGCCTGCGATGAACGTTTTCCATGGGGACATAAGCGATTCCTTTTTGATTGAACAGATTCAGTATAGTTGCCGCTGCGATTTTTCTCTGGCTTAGGACGGCTGATTGTCTGCCGGAGGCAATGCAGGTAGACTTCCACCCCTTATTTGTATAAGGAGTCATCACCATGAGCGAAACGGCAAGCTGGCAGCCGAGCGCACCCATTGCCAATTTGTTGAAACGTGCCGCTATCCTCGCGGAAATTCGACGTTTCTTTGCCGATCGCGGCGTGCTTGAGGTCGATACGCCGGCGATGAGCCAGGCGACCGTCACCGATATCCATCTGGTGCCTTTTCAGACGCGCTTTGTCGGTCCCGGCGCAACGCAGGGACGCGATCTCTGGCTGATGACCAGCCCGGAATACCATATGAAGCGCCTGCTGGCGGCGGGCAGTGGACCTATCTATCAGATGAGCCGCTGTTTTCGCAACGAAGAGGCGGGGCGCCACCATAATCCTGAATTCACCATGCTGGAGTGGTATCGCCCGCACTACGATATGTATCGCCTGATGAACGAGGTAGACGATCTGCTGCAGCAGGTGCTGGAGTGCGACAGTGCGGAATCGCTATCCTACCAGCAGGCGTTTATTCGCCATCTCGATCTCGACCCGCTGTCAGCGGATAAAGCGCAGCTGCGCGAAGCGGCGGAGAAGCTAGGCGAGGGCGAACTGGCGAATCGCGAAGAGGATCGCGATACCCTGCTGATGCTGCTGTTTATGCTGGGCGTGGAACCGAAGATCGGCATCGATAAGCCGACCTTCGTTTACCATTTCCCTGCCAGCCAGGCGGCACTGGCCGAAATTAGCACGGAAGATCACCGCGTCGCGGAGCGCTTCGAGGTCTACTACAAAGGCGTAGAGCTGGCCAACGGCTTCCGCGAGCTGACCGACAGCCGCGAGCAGCGTCAGCGCTTCGAGCAGGATAACCGGCGGCGCGCGGCGCGCGGGTTGCCGCAGCATCCGGTCGATACCTATCTGCTGGATGCGCTGGCGCACGGCATGCCCGCCTGTTCCGGCGTGGCGCTGGGCGTGGATCGTTTGATTATGCTGGCGCTGAAGGCGGATTCGCTGAGCGAGGTTATCGCGTTTCCGGTGGATCGCAGCTAAACATCGGTTTTGCTCCAGGCAAACGGTCGCCAGAGCTAAAGAGCGGGTGGTATGGACCGAAGAGCAAAGCGTCCCGCGACAGGGAGGTCGCGGGCCGAGCTGGCAGGGATGCCGTCTTTTGCGTCTTTGCGATCGGGCCATGCCACCCGCGAGAGCACCGCTCGCCAACTCAGGACGGCTCCGCCGTCCTCAAAATCAGTTCCCGCTGTCGGGAAACTCCTGAATGGTCACCGGCAGCGTCAGCTTCTGATCGTTGCGCAGCACTTCCACTTTAATCACTGAGCCAGGGCGGATCTCCGCAACCTGATCCATCGTCTCCTGGGCGGAGATAGCCGGCTTGCCGTTCACGCTCAGCAGCACGTCGTTGACCTGCACGCCCGCTTTCTCTGCCGGACCGTCCGGCGTCACCACGCTGACGATAATGCCCTGCACGTGATCGATGCCGCTGCCCTGATTGTGCAGCGCCGGCAGCTCGCGTCCGGTGATGCCGATATAGCCGCGGATAACGCGGCCGTCGCGGATCAGCTTATCCATAATCTTGCTTGCCAGCGCGGTAGGGATAGCGAAGCCGATGCCCTCCGGCGTCTCGCCGTCGTTGCTTTTATCAAAGGTCAGGGTATTGATGCCCATCAGCTCGCCCAGCGAGTTAATCAGCGCGCCGCCGGAGTTGCCCTGGTTGATAGAGGCGTCGGTTTGCAGGAAGTTCTGGCGTCCGGATGAGCTCAGGCCGACGCGGCCCGTGGCGCTGATAATGCCCTGCGTCACGGTTTGCCCGAGGTTATAAGGGTTGCCGATCGCCATCACCACGTCGCCGATATGCGGTACGCGGTGCGGGTTAATCGGGATCACCGGCAGGCTGGAAGCGGTAATTTTCAACACCGCCAGATCGGTCATAGCGTCGGAGCCTACCAGATTGGCCTCAAAGAAGCGGCCGTCCTGCAGCGCGACGATAATCTGATCGGCGTTATTGATCACGTGCTTGTTGGTCAGGATGTAGCCTTTGGCGTTCATGATCACGCCGGAACCGAGCGTGGTGATGCCGCGATTGTTATTGCCGCCGTGGGCGCTGCGGTTGTAGACGTTGACCACCGCAGGCACGGCGCGACGGACGCCGGCGTTAAAGCTGAAAGGCGTCTGGTCTTCGCTGTCGTCACGGTTGAGAAGGGCGCTGGTGCCGCCCATACGCAGTGCGGGCAAGGCCGCAAGCAAAATGCCCGCGACAATCAGGCCCAACACCACTGAACGCAAAAGTTTAGGAAACATGGTGTTAACTTACGCCAGGGGGAGATCGCAGGGCAGAATAGCATGAGAAAGGCGAACAAACACGCGCTTGTGTTGTTCGCCCGTAGCCGGGATTAACGCAGCAGGAGGTAAATAGACTCGTCGCCGCGCACCACGTTCAGCGCCAGCACTGGCGGTTTGCCTTCCAGCACTTTGCGCATTTCGGCAAGGCTGGAGACGCGCGTGCGGTTAACGCCGACAATCACGTCATCTTTTTGCAGGCCGACCTGCTCAGCCGGGGTGCCTTTTTCAATGCTGTCGATCTTCACGCCCTTGTCGCCGGTTTTGGTCGCGCCGTCGCTCAGCATCGCGCCCTGCAGCGCCGGAGACATCAGCTGCGCGCTGGCCGTCGTCTGCGCGCTTTGCTCCAGCGTTACCTCTACCGAAAGCGGCTTGCCCTCGCGCAACAGGCCGAGCTTCACTTTTTCGCCCGGCGCGGTAGTGCCCACTTTCACGCGCAGTTCGGCAAAGCTGGTGATCGGCTTGTCGTTAATCGAGGTGATAATATCGCCTGACTTGATGCCCGCTTTCTGCGCCGCAGACTGCGGCAGCACTTCGGAGACGAACGCGCCGCGCTGCGCATCAACGTTAAACGCCTTGGCGATATCCGCCGTCATCTCGGTGCCTTTGATGCCGAGCTGACCGCGCTTCACTTCGCCATATTTAATCAGCTGCTGCGCCAGGTTCATCGCCATGTCGCTCGGGATCGCGAAGCCGATGCCGATATTGCCGCCGCTCGATGCCAGAATGGCGGTGTTGATGCCGATCAGTTCGCCGTTGAGATTGACCAGCGCGCCGCCGGAATTGCCGCGGTTAATCGCCGCGTCGGTCTGGATAAAGTTCTCCAGCCCTTCGAGGTTAAGTCCGCTGCGCCCCAGCGCCGAGATAATGCCGGAGGTAGCGGTCTGACCCAGCCCGAACGGATTGCCGATCGCTACGGCGAAGTCGCCCACTTTTAGCTGATCGGAGTCGGCGATTTTCACCTGCGTCAGGTTCTTCGCGCCTTCGACCTGAATCAGCGCGATGTCGGTCTGTTCGTCATGGCCGATCAGCTTCGCGTCATATTCGCTGCCGTCGCCAAGCTGCACGCTGATCTTGTCCGCGCCGTTGACCACGTGGTTATTGGTCAGGACGTAGCCCTTAGCGGCGTCGATAATCACGCCGGAGCCCAGGCCCTCGAACGGCTGCGCCTGATCGCCGCCAGGCCCCTGACCGAAGAAGCGTTTCAACGGCTCGGGAATATCCTGCGCCTGGCTGGCGGTTTCCGTGCCTTCAACATGGACGCTGACCACCGCCGGCAACACTTTTTCCAGCATCGGCGCCAGGCTGGGTAACGGCTGGCCCTGGATCTGCGCGGGCAAGGTCGCCATCGCCGCAGGCGTTGCGGCCAGGCTCATTCCGATACTCAAGGCTAATGCGCTTAACAGACGTGCTTGTTTTTTCATTGCTAGAACGCTCTCGCTGCGAAAAGTGGGGGAGTAAACGTATGTGACAGCTGATTCAGGGTCTGGGTTCGCAAAAATGCGGGGCGCAACCGGGTTACGCCCCAATAAGACTAGTCGCGCGCGGCGCGTTCGCCACGCAGCAGGCCGGAAGCGCCTTCGGAGTAGTCGCGCGGGATCTGGACCGGCGCCTGATCGTTATCCGCTTCCGCTTCAGTCAGCTGATAGGCAAAGGGGTTTTTCTCGCCCGGCAGGTTCGGCAGCAGATCGTTCGATCCTTTCGCCATGTGCTGATAGAGCTGGCGGTAGTCGCGCGCCATGTTGTCCAGCAGCTCAGCGCTCTGCGCGAAGTGGTTGGTCAGCTCTTCGCGGTAGTCCGCCAGCTCTGCTTTAGACTTCTCCAGCTCGTACTGCATGCTGCGCTGCTCGCGCAGTTTTTTGTTACCGAAACGCATGGCAACCGCGCCGACAATAATGCCAATTACTAAACCAATTAACCCGTATTCCCAGGTCATAATGACTCCCATGTAATTTCCGTTGTTTGTAGGGCATCCACCATTTCAATAGTAGTCACTATACCCGTTAATCTTATGGATGTGGAACTCTGAGGCGGCATGCCTTAGTGTAGAGCGGCCTTTTTTTCATCAACCGAACTGTGAATAAGACCTTTTCAGGGATTCAGAGAGAAACAATGCAAACCTCATCTCCGCTTGCGCGCTATGAGCAGGCGCTGTCGCAGGGCGACTTTAAACCCGATGATGTACAACGCGACGCCATCACCCGGCTGGACGCCGTTCAGCAGGCCTTGCTCGCGCGTCAGCCCGAACCGCCCGCCAGCGGCAAAGGATTATTCGGCCGCCTGTCCCGGCTGATGGGCAAAGAGAAAACCGACGCGCAGACGCCCGTGCGCGGCCTCTATATGTGGGGCGGCGTAGGACGCGGCAAAACCTGGGTCATGGATTTGTTTTTTCAGTCTATTCCTGGCAACCGCAAGCTGCGCCTGCACTTCCATCGCTTTATGCTGCGCGTGCATGAAGAGCTCACCCAGCTGCAGGGACAGAGCGATCCATTGCTGATCATCGCCGACCGCTTTAAAGCCGAAACGGACATTCTCTGCTTCGACGAGTTCTTCGTCTCCGACATTACCGACGCCATGCTGCTCGGCACCCTGATGGAGGCGCTGTTCGCGCGCGGCATTACGCTGGTGGCGACCTCGAACATTCCGCCAGACGATCTCTATCGCAACGGCCTGCAGCGCGCGCGTTTCCTGCCGGCGATTGAGCAAATTAAACAGCACTGCGACGTGATGAACGTCGATGCCGGCATCGACTACCGGCTGCGCACCCTGACCTCGGCGCATCTGTGGAACTCGCCGCTAAACGAGGCGACGCACGCCGAAATGGAGCGCATGTTCAAGGCGCTGGCGGGCAGCGCGCGCGACGACGCGCCGGTGCTGGAGATCAACCACCGGCAGATGGCGACGCTGGGCGTCAGCGAAGGGGTGCTGGCGATCGACTTCCTGACGCTGTGCGGAGAAGGGCGCAGCCAGCATGACTATATCGAGCTGTCGCGTCGTTTCCACAGCGTGCTGCTCTACGACGTGCCGGTAATGATTTATAAAACCGAAGATCAGGCGCGCCGCTTTCTCGCGCTGGTGGATGAGTTCTACGAGCGCCACGTCAAACTGGTGGTCGCGGCGGAAACGTCGCTGTTCGAAATCTACCAGGGCACGCGGCTGAAATTCGAGTATCAGCGCTGCCTGTCGCGCCTGCAGGAAATGCAGAGCGAGGAGTATCTGCGGCTGCCGCATCTGCCCTGAGCGCGCGCAATAAAAAGATCAAATAGAGTTCGATTTTTGCAATCGACTTCTCTATAATCTTGCGACCCCACGTTACAGCAACTGGATTTATTTCCCGAATCCGTTGTGCTCCGGTAACTCTATCCGAAGGGGTGGGCTTGCTGGTCAAAATGGTCGTGTGAGCCTCAACCGTTTACTTAAGCGTTTGGGTTTTCACCAACGTGTAACTTAATTTGGGTAAGCTTTTCGATGAAAACTTTTACAGCTAAACCAGAAACCGTACAGCGTGACTGGTATGTTGTTGACGCAACTGGCAAAACCTTGGGTCGCCTGGCGACTGAACTGGCGCGCCGTCTGCGTGGTAAGCATAAAGCGGAATACACTCCGCACGTTGATACTGGTGATTACATCATCGTTCTGAACGCTGACAAAGTCGCCGTTACCGGCAACAAGCGTACTGACAAGATTTACTATCACCACACTGGCCACATCGGTGGTATCAAACAGGCGACCTTTGAAGAGATGATTGCTCGCCGTCCTGAGCGTGTGATTGAAATCGCGGTTAAAGGCATGCTGCCGAAGGGCCCGCTGGGCCGTGCAATGTTCCGTAAGCTGAAAGTTTACGCGGGCAACGAGCACACCCATGCGGCACAGCAACCGCAAGTTCTTGACATTTAATCGGGATTACAGGCAATGGCTGAAACTCAAAACTACGGCACTGGTCGCCGCAAAAGCTCCACCGCTCGCGTATTTATTAAGCCGGGCAGTGGCAACATCGTTATCAACCAACGTTCTCTGGAACAGTATTTCGGTCGCGAAACTGCCCGCATGGTAGTTCGTCAGCCGCTGGAGCTGCTGGACCTGGTTGGTAAATTCGATCTGTACGTCACCGTTAAAGGTGGTGGTATTTCTGGTCAGGCAGGTGCGATCCGTCACGGCATCACCCGCGCTCTGATGGAGTACGACGAATCTCTGCGTGCTGAACTGCGTAAAGCGGGCTTCGTTACCCGTGACGCACGTCAGGTTGAACGTAAGAAAGTCGGTCTGCGTAAAGCACGCCGTCGTCCGCAGTTCTCCAAGCGTTAATTGTTTGCGGCTTCGGCTGCTGCGATTGGCACAAAAAACCCGCTTCGGCGGGTTTTTTATTTTCTACCCCGTCGCGTCAAAAAGCGCGTAAAACCCCCGCGCTGCTCGCAAATTCCCCGCAAATCTCGAATCCTCGCCCACAAGCTGCCCAAAATCTGGTAAACTCTGTGTCACTTTGCGCCCATAAGTCGGCGTGTGATGTCGGTCGACCCTCAGGATGTCGGAAAGACAGATCTAACGCGGGCTGTGAGCGAACGATTGAGCAGGTGAGTCGCCGTGTGGTTGGCTATTCGCAGTAACTTTTTGTGAACAAACTTGGAGGTTTTCATGGCTGTCGCTGCCAACAAACGTTCGGTAATGACGCTGTTTTCCGGTCCTACTGACATTTTCAGCCATCAGGTACGTATCGTCCTGGCTGAAAAAGGCGTTAGTGTAGAGATCGAGCAGGTCGAAATGGATAACCTGCCGCAGGATCTGATTGACCTCAACCCGTATCGCACTGTGCCGACGCTGGTAGATCGCGAACTGACGCTGTATGAATCCCGTATCATCATGGAATACCTGGACGAACGCTTCCCGCATCCGCCGCTGATGCCGGTCTATCCGGTTGCGCGCGGTGAAAGCCGCCTGATGATGCACCGCGTCGAGCAGGACTGGTATAGCCTGATGCACATCATTGAAAAAAGCAGCGGCCAGGAAGCGGAAGCCGCGCGCAAACAGCTGCGCGAAGAGCTGCTGGCGATTGCGCCGCTGTTCGCCCGCACGCCGTTCTTTATGAGCGAAGAGTTTAGCCTGGTGGACTGCTACCTGGCGCCGCTGCTGTGGCGTCTGCCGTCAATGGGCATCGATCTGGCCGGCGCCGGTTCGAAAGAGCTGAAAGGCTATATGAATCGCGTATTCGAGCGTGACTCTTTCCTCGCTTCACTGACGGAAGCGGAACGTGAAATGCGCCTGCAAGCCCGGGGCTAACCTATGGAAATGTCGCAACTCTCAGCCCGCCGTCCTTACCTGCTGCGCGCGTTCTATGACTGGCTGCTCGATAACCAGCTAACGCCGCATCTGGTGGTCGACATCAATCTGGAAGGGGTTCAGGTGCCGCTGGAATATGCGCGCGATGGACAGATTGTGCTGAACATTGCGCCGCGCGCGGTCGGCAATCTGGAACTCGGCAACGACGAAGTGCGCTTTAACGCGCGTTTCGGCGGCGTGCCGCGCCAGGTCTCCGTGCCGATGGCCGCTATTCTGGCGATCTACGCGCGTGAAAACGGCGCGGGCACGATGTTCGAGCCGGAACCCGCCTACGAGCTGGGCGCGCAGGATGTCGAAGAGACGCCGGTCGATCCTGTGATGTCAGTGATCGATGGCGACCGCCCGGACGACGCCGACCAAGACGATCCTTCGCCGGATGACGATCCGCCGCCGCGCGGCAATCGCCCGTCGCTGCGGGTAGTGAAATAGCACATAAAAAAGCCGGCTGCGATAGCCGGCTTTTTTGTCGCTGGGCGACTCTTACACTTCCAGATAGTCCATGATGCCTTCGGCGGCTTTACGGCCTTCAGCAATCGCCGTCACCACCAAATCCGAACCGCGCACCGCATCGCCGCCGGCGAAGATTTTCGGGTTGCTGGTCTGGAAGGCGCTTTCAGCCTGTTCCGGCGCGATAATGCGTCCCTGACCGTCCAGCTCTACGCTGAAGTCAGCCAGCCACTCCATTTTGTGCGGACGGAAGCCGAACGCCATGACTACCGCGTCTGCGGGCAGCACATGCTCGGAGCCGGGCACGATTTCCGCGCGGCGACGTCCTGCCGCATCCGGCTGGCCCATCTCGGTGCGCGCCACTTTGACGCCGCTGACGCGACCGCTGGCGTTGATTTCGACGCCCAGCGGCTGCACGTTGAACTGAAACTCCACGCCCTCTTCACGCGCGTTTTTCACCTCGCGTTTCGAGCCCGGCATGTTGGCTTCGTCGCGGCGGTAGGCGCAGGTAACGTGCGTCGCGCCCTGACGGATAGAGGTGCGTACGCAGTCCATCGCGGTATCGCCCCCGCCCAGCACCACGACGCGCTTGCCTTCCATGTTTATGTAGGGCTGATCGTCCTGCTGCGCAAAGCCCATGGTGTGTTTGGTATTGGCGATCAGGAACGGCAGCGCGTCATAGACGCCTGGCGCATCCTCGTTCTCCAGCCCGCCGCGCATCGACTGATAGGTGCCGACGCCCAGGAAGACCGCGTCATAGGCGTTCAGCAGGTCGCTCATCTGCACGTCGCGTCCCACTTCCGTATTCAGCTGGAACTCAATGCCCATACCGGTAAAGAGTTCGCGGCGCTTGATCATTACCTCTTTTTCCAGCTTGAACGACGGAATGCCGAAGGTCAGCAGGCCGCCGATTTCCGGATGGCGATCGTAAACCACCGCTTTGACGCCGTTGCGCGTCAGTACGTCCGCGCAGGCGAGGCCCGCCGGACCCGCGCCGATAATCGCCACGCGCTTGCCGGTCGGTTTAACGTGTGACATATCCGGCCGCCAGCCCATCTCCATCGCTTTATCGTTGATGTAGCGCTCGATATTGCCGATGGTGACTGCGCCGAACTCGTCGTTCAGAGTGCAGGAGCCTTCGCACAGACGATCCTGCGGGCAGACGCGTCCGCACACTTCCGGCAGGCTGTTGGTCTGATGCGACAGCTCCGCCGCTTCGATAATGCGGCCTTCGTTCGCCAGCTTCAGCCAGTTAGGAATGTAGTTGTGAACCGGACACTTCCACTCGCAGTAAGGGTTGCCGCACGAGAGACAGCGATCGGCCTGCGCCTTTACCTGGCTGTCAGAAAAGGGCTCATAAATTTCGACAAACTCAATTTTACGAATTTTCAGCGGCTTCTTTGGCGGGTCAACGCGCTGCAGGTCGATAAATTGATATACGTTTTGACTCATCGTAACCTCTTACGGCTATCCCGTCCGGCGCGCCGCGCTGGACGGGGCAAACTATTACTGTGCCTGCACGCGCAGCTCTGCTGCGGAACGACTGCGGTGACCCAGCAACGCTTTGACGTCGCTGGACTTGGGTTTAACCAGCGCGAAGCGCGACGACCAGAGCGGCCAGTTGGCGAGGATCTCTTCGCCGCGGCTAGAGCCGGTGTGCTGTACATGCTCGGTGATCAGACCGCGCAGGTGCTCTTCATGGATCGCCAGCTCGTCGACGTTGAGCACTTCCACCAGCTCCGGGTTGACGCGCTTGCGGAACTCGCCGTCTTCATCCAGCACGTAGGCGAAGCCGCCTGTCATGCCAGCGCCGAAGTTGACGCCGGTGCGGCCCAGCACGCAGACAATGCCGCCGGTCATATATTCGCATCCGTTGTCGCCGATCCCTTCTACCACCGTAATCGCGCCCGAGTTGCGCACGGCGAAACGCTCGCCTGCGCGGCCTGCGGCGAACAGCTTGCCGCCCGTCGCGCCGTAGAGGCAGGTGTTGCCCGCTATGGTCGCTTCGTGGCTGCGGAACGCGGAGCCGACCGGTGGACGGATTGCCAGCATGCCGCCCGCCATTCCCTTGCCGACGTAGTCGTTGGCGTCGCCGGTAAGCGTCAGCTCAACGCCGCCAGCGTTCCACACGCCGAAGCTCTGACCGGCGGTGCCGGAGAAGTGCGCGCGGATCGGATCCGCCGCCAGCCCCTGATCGCCGTGGATCGCCGCGATAGCGCCGGAGAGCGTCGCGCCGACGGAGCGGTCGGTGTTGCGAATATCGAAGAAGAAGGTCTTGCTCTGTCTCGCTTCTACAAACGGCATCGCCTGGTCGTGCAGCGCTTTATTCAGCTCGCCCTTGTCGAAAGGCGGGTTGCTGCCTTCGGTGCAGTGCAGCGCTTTACCCGGCATTGGCGTCGCGGTTTTCAGCAGCGACGAGAGATCCAGGTTCTGCTGCTTGGCGGTGAAGCCGTCCAGCTCTTTCAGCAGGTCGGTGCGGCCGATCAGGTCAGTCAGGCGCTTCACGCCCAGGCTGGCCATCAGCTCGCGGGTTTCACGCGCGATGAACTCAAAGTAGTTGGTTACCTTGAAGGGCAGGCCGTGATAGTGGTTCTTACGCAGCTTGTCGTCCTGGGTCGCCACGCCGGTCGCGCAGTTGTTCAGGTGACAGATACGCAGGTATTTACAGCCCAGCGCCACCATCGGACCGGTGCCGAAGCCGAAGCTTTCCGCGCCGAGGATCGCCGCTTTGATAATGTCGAGGCCGGTTTTCAGGCCGCCGTCGACCTGCAGACGGATCTTATGACGCAGACCGTTGGAGACCAGCGCCTGCTGGGTTTCCACCAGTCCGAGCTCCCATGGACAGCCCGCATATTTCACCGAGCTTAACGGGCTGGCGCCGGTGCCGCCGTCATAGCCGGCAATGGTGATCAGGTCGGCATAAGCTTTCGCCACGCCGGTCGCGATGGTGCCGACGCCTGGCTCGGAGACCAGTTTCACCGATATCATCGCTTTAGGATTCACCTGCTTCAGGTCGAAAATCAGCTGCGCCAGATCTTCGATCGAGTAAATGTCATGATGCGGTGGCGGGGAGATAAGCGTGACACCCGGCACGGAGTAGCGCAGCTTCGCGATATACGGCGTGACTTTGTCGCCCGGCAGCTGGCCGCCTTCGCCCGGCTTCGCGCCCTGCGCCACTTTAATCTGAATGACGTCGGCGTTGACCAGGTAGGCCGGCGTCACGCCGAAGCGGCCGGAAGCGACCTGCTTGATGCGCGAAACTTTGTTAGTGCCGTAGCGCGCCGGATCTTCGCCGCCTTCGCCGGAGTTGGAGCAGCCGCCGAGCGTGTTCATCGCTTCGGCCAGCGCCTCATGCGCCTCCGGACTGAGCGCGCCTATAGACATCGCCGCGGTGTCAAAACGCTTAAACAGCTCGCTGGCCGGCTCGACGTCGTCGATGTGGACCGATTCGGCGCCTGGCTGCAGCGCCAGCAGATCGCGCAGCGTCGCGACCGGGCGCTCGTTCACCAGCTTCGCATAGGCCTGATAGTCGCTGTATTCGCCGCTCTCGACGGCGCGTTGCAGCGTACCTACCACGTCCGGGTTATAGGCATGATACTCGCCGCCGTATACATACTTCAGCAGGCCGCCCTGGTCCAGCGGCTTGCGCTGCAGCCAGGCGCGTTTCGCCAGGTTGGTGAGATCCTGCTGGAAATCGGCGAAGCTGGCGCCGCTGATGCGGCTGACCACGCCCTGGAAGCAGAGACGCGATACATCGGCATGCAGGCCCACCGCTTCGAACAGTTTCGAGCAGCGATAGGAGGCGATGGTCGAGATGCCCATCTTGGACATGATCTTGTAAAGGCCTTTGTTGATGCCGTTACGGTAGTTCAGCATCACCGCGCGATAGTCTTTCTCGATCACGTTGCTGTCGACCATCTTCGCCAGCGATTCATAGGCCAGATAAGGATAGATAGCGGTCGCGCCGAAGCCGAGCAGTACGGCGAAGTGGTGCGGATCGCGCGCGCTGGCGGTTTCAACGATAATGTTGGCGTCGCAGCGCAGGTTTTTCTCAACCAGACGCGTCTGCACCGCGCCGACGATCATCGGCGCCGGAACCGGCAGGCGGTTTTCGCCGATGGCGCGATCGGAGAGCACCAGCAGCACGGTGCCGTCGCGCACCATACGCTCGGCCTCGTCGCACAGCGCGTGCATCGCCTGTTCCAGGGTTTGCGTCGCCGGATCGAAGGTGCAGTCGAGCGTGTCGGCGCGATAGTACTCGCCTTCCATGGTGGTCAGCTGATTAAAATCGGACCACAGCAGGATAGGGGACTTAAAGCTGACGCGATGCGCCTGGCCTTCCGCTTCGCAGAAGACGTTCATTTCACGGCCGATGCTGGTGGCCAGCGACATCACATGGTTTTCACGCAGCGGATCGATTGGCGGGTTGGTTACCTGCGCAAATTGCTGGCGGAAATAGTCATAAATAATGCGCGGGCGGCTGGAGAGTACGGCGAACGGCGTGTCGTCGCCCATTGAGCCGACCGCTTCCTGGCCGTTCTCGCCCAGCACGCGAATAATAGTGTCGAGCTCTTCGCTGCTGTAGCCGAACTGCTTCTGGTAGGTCGCCAGCAGCGGATCGTTCAGCTCGCGGCTGCCGACCTGGTCATCAGGCAGATCTTCGAACGGCACCAGACGCTTAACGTTTTTCTCCATCCACTCTTTATAGGGATGGCGGCTCTTCAGATCGTTATCGGTTTCCGCCGAATGGAGGATGCGCCCGATGCGGGTGTCGATCACCATCAGCTCGCCAGGACCGACGCGGCCTTTTTCCACCACTTCGTCCGGCTGGTAGTCCCAGATGCCGACTTCGGATGCGCAGGTAATCAGCTTGTCCTTGGTGATCACATAGCGCGCCGGGCGCAGGCCGTTACGGTCAAGGTTACAGGCGGCGTAGCGGCCGTCGGACATGACGATGCCTGCCGGGCCGTCCCACGGCTCCATATGCATGGAGTTGAAGTCGAAGAAGGCGCGCAGTTCCGGATCCATATCCGGGTTGTTCTGCCAGGCGGGCGGCACCAGCAGGCGCATCGCACGCACCAGGTCCATACCGCCGTTCAGGAACAGCTCCAGCATGTTGTCCATCGAACTGGAGTCGGAGCCGGTTTCATTGACGAACGGCCCGGCATTCTGCAGATCGGGGATCAGCGGCGTATTGAATTTGTAGGCGCGCGCGCGCGCCCACTGCCGGTTACCGGCGATGGTGTTGATTTCGCCGTTGTGCGCCATATAGCGGAACGGCTGCGCCAGCGGCCAGCGCGGCACGGTGTTGGTAGAGAAGCGCTGGTGGAACAGGCAGATAGCCGATTCCAGACGCAGGTCCGCCAGGTCGAGATAGAAGCGCGGCAGGTCGGCCGGCATACACAGGCCTTTATAGATATTGACCTGGTTTGAGAAGCTGCAGATATAAAATGCTTTATCGTCGGTCTGCTCGATGCGCTTTTCCGCGCGGCGGCGCGCCATATAAAGGCGACGCTCCATATCGCGCGGACGCCAGCCGGCCGGGGCGTTGATAAAGAGTTGCTGAATGCGCGGCATAGAGGAGAGGGCGATCTCTCCCAATACGTCCTGATTGACGGGCACGTCGCGCCAGCCGACCACAGAGAGGGTTTCACGGACCACTTCCTCTTCCACAATGCGGCGGCTCGCCTGAGCCTCTTCCTCATCATGGCTGAGGAACAGCATGCCTACGGCGTAATTTTTCGCCAGGCGCCAGCCTTTTTCTTCCGCAACGACGCGGAAGAAACGGTCAGGTTTTTGTAATAACAGACCACAGCCGTCGCCGGTCTTGCCGTCGGCAAGGATCGCGCCACGGTGTTGCATACGGGCCAGCGCGTGGATAGCGGTACGCACCACCTTGTGGCTAGGTTCGCCTTCTATATGGGCGATGAGGCCGAAACCACAGTTATCCTTTTCAAGGGATTTGTCATACAACATTTCAGTGAACCTCCCCAGGCTCTGTGGATTCCCTTTGGTCGGGCTACGGGCGCAGAAAGTGCTAAGCGACAGGCTGGCGCGCATCGTGCGCTGCACTCCTGTGTCGCCCCATCTGTCTGGCCTTTGGCGTCGTTGTCACAAGCGTCGTGGTCTTGTTACAGGGGGAATCTCTGTTACTGCATAAATATGACGAGTTGAGCACTCGTCCAGAAAGCTTCCAGCGGATTTCCAACTTATCGGGAAAGCGGAATAAGGTCAAATAGCGTTCCTGGTCGTCTTTTTAACGGGGATTTGTTAATTAAGTTACTGAATTTTATCCATTTAACTATAAAAAAAGAGGCGATCGGCCATTGCGCCTGCCCGGCCGAAATGTGAACTGTCTCACTGTCATGCAGCCGTCATATCCCTTCGCCGTGCTGGTTTGATACGCTTTAACAGCAGAATGTGCTGCATAGCAGATTACCCGCACATCATGTATCTGTTTTTCTTATAACAGCCTCTTTGCTGCAAATGAGCTGGCGTCATAAGTAAAATTAATCACGGCAAGCGCGATTATTCACGCAATTAAAATGAATTTATATGCAAATAGAAAAAGGGGTGCCGGGACAACGGAAAGCTGTCGACAAAGAAAAGAGAGGTTTGGATCACAGTCGCCGAGAAGCAGGCGGCCCTCCAGATTATTCGGTTGGCGCAATTAGTCAAGTGATTTAGCGCCAGCGCAGGCATCGTCGGCGATCGTGGCGTCAGATGCACCATAACGGGGCGTAACGCGCGCTTTCCGGCGCTTCGTCGCGCCATCGACGGCTTAATTACGCTATGATGAGCCTGTTCTTTTCCAGGGAGTTCGTATGAAACAGATTCGCCTGCTGGCGCAGTATTATGTTGATTTGATGGTTAAGCTGGGACTGGTGCGTTTTTCGCTGCTGCTGGCGTCGGCGCTGGTGGTGCTGGCGATGGTGGTGCAGATGGCGGTGACCATGGTGCTGCGCGGCCATGTCGAAAGCATCGACGTGGTACGTTCGGTGTTCTTCGGGCTGCTGATTACGCCCTGGGCGGTCTACTTTCTCTCGGTGGTGGTCGATCAGCTGGAGGAGTCGCGTCAGCGTCTGTCGCGACTGGTGGATAAGCTGGAAGAGATGCGCACCCGCGATTTAGAACTCAATCAGCAGATGAAAGAGACCATCACCCAGCTCAATCAGGAAATTAACGACCGTATC
This sequence comes from Pantoea septica, assembly GCF_002095575.1. Classification (GTDB taxonomy): domain Bacteria; phylum Pseudomonadota; class Gammaproteobacteria; order Enterobacterales; family Enterobacteriaceae; genus Pantoea; species Pantoea septica. The sequence goes on from NZ_MLJJ01000030.1 coordinate 27,225, forward strand.
AAGGCGGAGCAGGCGCGCGAGCAGGTGATGGATAAGCTGCGCGAGGAGATGGCCCGCCGCGAACAGGCGCAGATCGAACTGGAACAGCAATCCTCGTTTCTGCGATCTTTCCTCGACGCTTCGCCCGATCTGGTGTTCTACCGCAATATCGACAAGCAGTTCTCCGGCTGTAACCGCGCCATGGAGTTGCTGACCGGCAAAAGCGAAAAGCAGCTGATCGGCCTGACGCCGCGCGATATCTATGACGATGACGCCGCGACCAAAGTGCTGGAGACGGATGAAAAGGTTTTCCGTCATAACGTATCGCTCACTTACGAACAGTGGCTGCAATATCCGGACGGGCGCAAAGCCTGTTTCGAAATCCGTAAAGTGCCTTACTACGACCGCGTTGGCAAACGCAGCGGGCTGATGGGCTTCGGCCGCGATATTACCGAACGTAAGCGCTACCAGGACGCGCTGGAGAACGCCAGCCGGGAGAAAACCACCTTTATCTCTACTATCAGCCACGAGCTGCGTACGCCGCTTAACGGCATTGTGGGCCTGAGCCGCATTTTGCTCGACACCGATCTCAATCAGGAACAGCTGAAATACCTGAAAACCATTCACGTTTCAGCGATTACGCTCGGCAATATCTTCAACGACGTTATTGAAGTCGACAAGATCGAGCGCCGCAAGGTGCAGCTGGATAACCAGCCGCTCGACTTCACCGGCTTCCTGGCGGATCTGGAGAACCTTTCCGGACTGCTGGCGCAGCCGAAAGGGCTCAGGTTCGTGATGGCGCCCGCTTTACCGCTGCCACACAAGATTTGCGCCGACGGCACGCGCCTGCGTCAGATCCTGTGGAACCTGATCGGCAACGCGGTGAAATTCACCCAGCAGGGCGAAATCGTGGTGCGCGTCGCCTATGAGCCGAATGAGACTCTGCGCTTCGAGGTAGAGGACTCCGGCCAGGGCATTCCGCAAGAAGAGCAGGACAAGATCTTCGCCATGTATTATCAGGTGAAAGATCAGCACGGCGGCAAGCCGGCGACCGGCACCGGCATCGGGCTGGCGGTGTCGCGTCGTCTGGCGCAGGCGATGGGCGGCGATATTACCGTACGCAGCGCGCCAGGCCAGGGCTCCTGCTTTACCGTGCTGATCAAGGCGCCGCGCGTGGCCGAAGAGGTGGAGGATGACAGCAGAGACAGCAGCATGCCGCTGCCGGCGCTACACGTTTTACTGGTGGAAGATATTGAGCTGAACGTCATCGTGGCGCGCTCGGTGCTGGAGAAGCTTGGCTGCAGCGTCGAGGTCGCCATGACCGGCCAGGCCGCGCTGGAAATGTTCGATCCGCTGGAGTTCGATCTCGCCCTGCTGGATATCCAGCTGCCGGATATGACCGGACTCGACGTCTCGCGCGCCATCCATCAGCGCTATCCAGACGCCAGCCTGCCGCCGCTGGTGGCGCTGACCGCCAACGTGCTCAAAGATAAAAAAGAGTATCTGGAAGCCGGTATGGACGACGTGCTGAGCAAACCGCTTTCCGTTCCGGCGCTTACCGCCATGATCAAGAAGTTCTGGGATCATCAAAATGAAGAGGCTGGCGCCGACCACCCGGAAAGCGATGACAAGACGCGCGCGCTGCTGGATGTGCCGATGCTGGAGCAATATATCGAACTGGTGGGCCCCAGCCTGATTACGCAGAGCCTGACGATGTTTGAACAGATGATGCCTGGCTATCTGGAGGTGCTTGATTCGAACCTTATGGCGCGCGACCAGAAAGGCATTGCGGAAGAGGGGCACAAAATCAAAGGCGCGGCGGGATCGGTTGGGCTACAGCATCTGCAGCAGGTAGCTAAACAGATTCAAAGCCCGGAGCTGCCTGCATGGTGGGATAACGTAGGCGAATGGGTTGAAGAGCTCAAGCGCGAGTGGCGTCATGACGTTCAGGTATTGCGCGACTGGGTAGCGGAAAGAGAAAACCAGGGGGCCTGAAAAAAAATGACCCCAGTCGAAGACCGGGGTGCGCGAATACTGCGCCAACACCAGGGAAAAAGTCGCTGTTGCTATACTTGGAGGAGTTTAAGCGCAGCAGCGTGGTATCGGTTAACGTCTGTCATCACCTTAGCAAATTCATCAATGACCAGGTAAAGATTCATTAAAATGTGTGATGTTGAGCAGCGTTTAAATACAGAAAACATTAATTTGCCAACACAGTCAAGTAAGGAATTAATTTCTGCGTTGCATTGCGCTTATTTTGACCAATTGTTGCATTTTTTGTGCGGTTTTCGGTTGCCATGACGTTAGGAGCATGGCCTTAAACCCGGAAAAAGGGCGCACAGCGGTTTATCGCGGCTTGAGTTATGATAACGCAATGAAATTTAAAGTATAAAGGGCTATTTCCGCGCTATTATCCAAAACGTTTTGGAAAGCGCGTCTTTAAAGTTCCAGATTTAAATTAAGTCCTGTCATTTTGCAGGGCGCCACGCATAAAATTGAGTGGTGCAGACAGCGCTATGAAGAGCAAATTAGCAGCCTGAAGTTGCCTGTTGTGTAACCATTCGCTTCATTTGGTGAAAAGCACAACAGTGCTCTCTTGCCCATAGTTTAGAAAAGTAAATCATTTGAAGTGGCGCTTATTACCAATCATTAAGTATATGGCGTGAAAAGCGATAAGCGGGCAACAAGTATGGAACCGATTCCTTTTTTACGGAAGTGCTTGATGTCATTCGATCTGTTTTACTATTTTACGGATAAAACTGCGCGGTAACGGTTAAGCGACGCGCAACTTTTGGCGCTTCTTCAGCGCTTTTGAACAAAATGCGGCTTTCATCACGCCGGGAATTGATTAATGCAGGGAACAGGTAAGAGAACATTGCATGAGCAAGAATAAAGGTAACCGCTGGCAACGCATTAAGCGGCTTGCTATCGGCGCAGTGGTCGCTGTCGCGGGTATCTGGGTCGCGGGAATTATTGTGTTTTCCTTTCTGCCGGTGCCATTTTCAGCGGTGATGGCGGAACGGCAAATCGGTGCCTGGCTGCGCGGCGACGTTCATTACGTCGCGCACGCCGACTGGGTGGGTCACGATGAGATATCGCCCTGGATGGCGCTGGCGGTGATCGCCGCAGAAGATCAAAAATTTCCCGAGCACTGGGGATTTGACGTCGACGCGATTGAAACGGCGCTGGGCAGCGAAGGCGAGCGCATGCGCGGCGCTTCGACGCTTTCGCAGCAAACGGCGAAAAATCTTTTTCTCTGGGATGGGCGCAGCTGGGTGAGGAAAGGGCTGGAGGCGGGCTTGACGGTTGGCATCGAAACCGTCTGGACCAAACGTCGCATCCTGACGGTCTATCTCAATATCGCCGAGTTCGGGCAGGGCACCTTTGGCGTAGAGGCGGCGGCGCAGCGCTATTTTCACAAGCCGGCCAGCCGTTTGACGATAGCGGAAGCGGCGCTGCTGGCGGCGGTGCTGCCGAACCCCATCCGTTTTCGCGCCGACGCGCCCTCTGGCTATGTGCGGCAGCGTCAGCAGTGGATTATGCGCCAGATGCGCCAGCTAGGCGGAGAAGGCTTTCTGCAGCGTCATCATCTCAACTAGCGTTTATTCTTCGTCGAAGCCAGCCTCGAAAAGTTCGATGACGGCAGCCAGCGCCTGACGCTCTTCCGGGCCGCTGGCTTCAATCTCGATATGGCCGCCTTTCGCCGAGTCGAGCATCAACAGGGCGATAACGCTGCTGGCCTCCGCCTCCGTGCCGGATTCGTTACGCAGCAACACTTCGGCATCGAAGCTCTGCACCAGCTCAAACAGCTTCATGGCCGGACGGGCGTGCATGCCCAGCTTATTTTTGATTTCCACGGTTTGCTTGACGGTCATGATTTGCGTTTTTCCAGCGTACGATGGCGCGACTGCACATTTTTGCCGCGTGAGCGGAAGTAGTCCGCCAGCTGCTCGGCGATATAGACCGAACGGTGTTTACCGCCGGTACAGCCGATGGCGACGGTCAGATAGCTGCGGTTGTTGGTTTCCAGCATCGGCAGCCATAGTTCAAGGTAGCTGCGTGTCTGATAGATAAAGTTGTGCACTTCGGTATGACGATCGAGAAACGCCGCCACTGGGCGATCGAGGCCGGTCATTGGCCGCAGCTTGGGATCCCAGTGCGGGTTAGGCAGAAAGCGCACGTCGAAAACGTAGTCGGCGTCGATGGGGATGCCGTGCTTGAAGCCAAAAGACTCGAAGACCATGGTTAGTTCGCGTTCGCGCTTGCCCAGCAGACGCGTGCGCAGCATCTCCGCCAGTTCGTGAACCGACATTTCCGAAGTATCGATAATTAAATCGGCGCGTGAGCGCAGCGGCTCCAGCAGATCGTTCTCTTCATCAATGGCGCTTTCCAGCGAGAGATTTTTGCTGGAGAGCGGATGCAGGCGGCGCGTGTCGCTGTAGCGGCGGATCAGCGTATTGCGATCGGCGTCCAGAAACAGCAGCTGCGGCGAAAAGGCGTCCGGCAGATTATTCAGCGCGTGTTCGAACACCTCAGGCGACTCCGGCATATTGCGCACGTCGATGCTGACGGCGGCCGAAATATTGCGCTCCACCAGCGAGTTCGCCAGCTCGGGCAACAGCACCACGGGGAGGTTATCGACGCAGTAGAACCCCATATCTTCCAGCGCGCGTAGCGCCACCGACTTTCCTGAGCCTGACCGACCGCTAACGATCATCAGCACCATGACCTTCTCTCCCGTTTTAAACCGGCGCGCACGCCGGTAAAAGCGCAGCGCGCGTTACTGCTCCTCTGGAGCTTCTGTAATAATGGCGTAGAGTTCTTCATCGCTCTGCGCCGCGCGCAGGCGGCGACACACGGTCTTATCCGCCAGGCGTTTTGCGACCAGAGACAGCGTGTGCAGGTGGGTTTTGCACTGATCCGCCGGCACCAGCAGCGCAAACAGCAGATCGACCGGCTGGTTGTCCACCGCATCGAATGCAATAGGCTGGTCGAGGCTGATAAAGACGCCGACGGCGCGCAGCGTATCCTCTTCCAGCTTGCCGTGCGGAATGGCGATACCGTTGCCGATACCGGTGCTGCCCATGCGTTCACGGGTCAGGATCGCTTCAAACAGCGTTTGATGCGGCAGATTAAGCTGCTTCGCTGCCAGCTCGCTGATAATTTCCAGCGCGCGCTTTTTACTCTGGCAGTGTACGCCGCTGCGCGTACAGTCCGGCGTCAGCACGGTGCTCAGTTCCAGTGTCAGATCGTTGTTCATTGTCGTTTCACTTGCGAGTTCACAGAGCCGCGGGCCTGCCGCGCTAAACAGCCGCGCGGTATCCCGTGGCGCTTGCACAGATGGCAAAACGGGGCGGTAAATCCGCCCCATCCTGGCCGCCTCGAGCGCGCGGCAAGCGCGCTGCAAGCGTGAAGGTTAGTGTTTTTTCAGTTTGTCTTTGTGCCGGGTGAGCTGACGGGCGAGTTTATCCACCAGTCCGTCGAGCGCCGCGTACATATCTTCCGCTTCCGCCGTGGCGTGCAGCTCGCCGCCGTTGACGTGTAAAGTCGCTTCCGCAACCTGAGTGACCTTCTCCACTTTCAGAACAATATAAACCTGATTGATACGATCGAAGTAGTGTTCCAGTTTGGCGAATTTCGTGTTGATGAATTCACGCAGTGGTTCGGTGATTTCAACGTTTTGCCCAGTGAGGTTTAGCTGCATAGGTCTTCCTTCTCATTTCGGTCAAACCAGCTGTTTACGCTGGTTGGAGGGCGGGATAGATAAAGACTCGCGATATTTAGCGACGGTCCGGCGCGCCACCATGATGCCCTGTTCAGATAACATGGTGGTGAGCTTGCTGTCACTCAAGGGTTTAGCGGGATTCTCCGCCGAGATTAATTTTTTCACCAGCGCGCGGATTGCCGTAGAAGAGGCTTCGCCGCCGCCTTCGGTATTTACGTGGCTGGAGAAAAAATATTTAAGTTCGAAGATGCCGCGCGGGCTGTGCAGATATTTCTGCGTGGTCACGCGAGAGATGGTGGATTCATGCATATCTACCGCCTGGGCGATATCTGCCAGCACCATCGGACGCATAAACTCTTCGCCCTGCTCGAAAAAGGCCTGCTGCTGCTCGACGATGCAGCGCGTGACTTTCAGCAGCGTATCGTTGCGGCTTTCCAGACTTTTGATCAGCCAGCGCGCTTCCTGCAGATTGCTGCGGATAAACTGGCTGTCGCTGTCGTTCCGCGCCGCGCCGCCCATAGCGGCGTACTGCTGATTGATTTTGAGACGCGGCACGCTATCGGCGTTGAGCTCCACCGTCCAGCGCTTGCCGACCTTGCGCACCAGCACATCGGGAATGACATATTCCGGCTCGCCGGTCTGCACCGACTGGCCAGGACGTGGATCCAGCGACTGAATCAGCAGCATCGCCTCTTTCAGCACATCTTCTTTGAAACGGGTTACGCGCATCAGGCTGCGGAAATCGTGGTTGGCCAGCAGGTCGAGATGGTCGCTGACGATCAGCCGCGCTTCGGCCAGCATCGGCGTGGTCGGCGCGAACTGAGAGAGCTGCACCAGCAGGCAGTCGCGCAGGTCGCGCGCGCCGACCCCGACCGGATCGAAGCGCTGAATGCGCTTCAGCACCGCCTCGACCTCATCCAGCGCCAGCTCTTCATCGCCCATGCTGTCGAGGATCTCGTCAAGCGAAACGGTGAGGTAGCCGGTATCATCGATGGCGTCGACGATCGAGGTGGCGATAGCGCGATCGGTATCGGTAAAGGGCGTTAAATCCACCTGCCACATCAGGTAGTCCTGCAGCGACTGGGTGGTTTCGCCCTGATAGACCGGCAGTTCGTCGTCCTGATAGTCGGTGCCGGTGCCGGAAGGGGTGCCTGCGGTGTACATCTCGTCCCAGGTGGCGTCGAGCGGCAAATCGTCCGGCATCTCTTTCTGTTCAAGCGCCTCGCGCGTGTCCAGCACCTCATCTTCCTGATAGTCGCGGCTGTCGATCTCTTCATGCACTTCAGCCTGTTCCAGCAGCGGATTGCTCTCCAGCGCCAGCTGCAGCTCTTGCTGCAGTTCAAGCGTAGAGAGTTGCAGCAGCCGAATGGCCTGCTGCAACTGCGGAGTCATCGCCAGCTGTTGGCTGAACCTGAGTTGCAAACCTTGCTTCATATTCAGGACGGGATTTCCTAAGCAAACATCGTATTAACGACACCTTATCAGAGTCTGAACTCTTCGCCCAAATAAACCCGTTTAACCTGCTCATCTTCAAGAATTTCATTCGGCGTGCCGTGAGCGATAAGACGCCCCTGGCTGACGATATAGGCGCGTTCGCAAACCGCCAGGGTTTCACGTACGTTATGGTCGGTAATCAGCACGCCGAGCCCGCTGTCGCGCAGGTGCTCGATGATTTTTTTAATATCGATAACCGAGATGGGGTCGACGCCGGCGAAAGGCTCATCCAGCAGAATAAATTTGGGATTAGCGGCCAGCGCGCGCGCAATCTCGACGCGGCGGCGCTCGCCGCCCGACAGCGCCTGACCCATGCTGTCGCGCAGATGGGCGATATGGAACTCGTCCATCAGCTCATTAGCGCGATCCTGACGCTGCTCTTCGGTGAGATCGTCGCGAATTTGCAGCACCGCCATCAGATTGTCATAAACGCTGAGACGGCGGAAAATCGACGCCTCCTGCGGCAAGTAGCCGATGCCGCGACGCGCGCGGGCGTGCAGCGGCAGAATGCTGATATCATCCTCATCGATCACGATGCGGCCCGCGTCGCGCGGCACGATGCCGACGACCATGTAGAAGGTAGTGGTCTTGCCCGCGCCGTTAGGGCCGAGCAGGCCGACGATCTCGCCCGATTTCACCTGCAGGCTGACATCTTCCACCACGCGACGGCCTTTATAGGCCTTCGCCAGATTTTCTGCGATTAAAGTGGCCATAGCGATCAGTTACTCTTTTTCGGGCTGTTAGCGTTTTTATCCTGCAGCTGCGACGGCACCAGCACAGTGGTGACGCGCTTGCTCTGACCCTGGCTGTAGGCCTGCATTTTCTGCTCTTTGACCAGATAGGTAATTCGGTCGCCTTTGATATTGCTGTCCTGCTGCTCGATATAAGCGTTGCCGGTCAGCTCGACGAAATCTTTCGCCAGCTCATAGTGCAGCTTAGCGGCGTGGCCCTGGACCGGCTTGCCGCTGTCCTGCATCTGGTAGAAGGTGGCGGGATTGCCGTAGGCGTCCACGATGTTTTTATTACTGTCGCCGCCAGGGCGCGTCACCACCACTTTATCGGCGGTGATTTTGATCGTTCCCTGGGTCACGATGACGTTGCCGGTAAAGGTCGCCACATTGCCTTGCAGGTCCAGCGCCTGGTTTTCGGAGTCGATGTTGACGGGTTTGTCCGAGTCGCCGGTCACCGCCAGCGCGGGCAAGCTGGCCGCCAGCAGAGCGCCGACCAGGAAAAACTTAAGGCTGTTGTTGTGCATTTTGAATTTCATAATAAGTTTTGACCTTTTCAATCAACTCGGCGTTTTTGGTCCGTAAATTCCCGCGCATCTTCATGCCGGTAGAGTTAAAACCGCGCCCGAACAAAGTAACCTGATCGTCGGAGGTCACGTCCTGCGAGACGAGGTTGACCTGCGCGTTGTCAGTTTTGATGCGCTGCAGCTGCGAATCCTGCGTCAGGGTATTCACCTCGACGTGACCATACAGATAAAGCATACGATCTTTGGTTAATTTGGCTTTATCGGCGCGGACTGACCATGTCGGCACTTTATTTTCGTCGTAGGTGGTCATTACCGGCTTGTCGAACCAGCTAACTTCATCCGTCGCGAAATAGGTCACTTTATCGGACACCAGTTTGTAAGCCAGCGCCCCTTGCGGGTTGTAGACCACGGTGTTCGAATTCGCGCTGGTATAGGTCGGCTCCTGATCGTTGGCGGCGACCGGCGCGCTGCTTTCATCCTGACTGGTCAGGTTCCAGCCGATTAGCACCAGCGCAATTAAGGCCAGAATCAGCGTTATCCAACGCCTGCTTTTACTCATACTGATTGCCCTTTGGCATCCTCAAATTTGTTCTGCGCCATTAAAATCAGGTCGCACAGTTCGCGTACTGCGCCGCGCCCGCCTGCGATTCGCGTAACGTAATGGGCGCGCGGCAGCAACACCGGATGCGCATCCGCCACCGCCACGCTCAGCCCTACCCGGGCCATCACCGGCCAGTCGATAAGGTCATCGCCGATATAGGCGACCTGCTCATCGGAAAGCGACAGTTTATCCAGAAGTTCACGATAGGCCAAAAGCTTATCGGACTGTCCCTGGTAAAGATGACGAATGCCTAAGGTTTTGCAGCGATCCTCCATCAGGCGCGCGTTGCGTCCGGTAATAATCGCCACCTCTATGTCAGAGGTTAGCAAACAGCGGATGCCGTAGCCGTCGCGCACGTTAAAAGCTTTCAGCTCTTCGCCGTTATTGCCCATATAGATCACGCCGTCAGACATCACGCCGTCGACGTCGCAAATCAGCAGACGGATCTGGCCGGCGCGCGCCATCACCTCTGCGCTGACCGGGCCGTAGCAGGTTTCTACCAGGGAAGTATTTACCGACATTCTCATTTCCTGTTCAGACTACGCCGGCGCGCAGCATGTCATGCATATGTACCACACCGAGCAGACGATCGTCATCGGCCACCAGCACAGCGGTAATGTTTTTGTTTTGCATCAGGTTCAGCGCCTCGACCGCCAGCATATTGGGGCGAACCCGAATGCCGCCGCGCGTCATCACTTCCGAAATGGTGGCCTTCTGAAAGTCGATGCCCATATCGAAGATGCGGCGCAGGTCGCCGTCGGTAAAAATGCCTTCGATCTTCATCAGATCGTCGACGATAACCGTCAGCCCTAAATTTTTACGCGTAATCTCCAGCAGCGCGTCGCGCAGCGAGGCGTCGCGCGTCACGTGCGGAATTTCGTCGCCGCTGTGCATGATGTCGCTCACGTGCAGCAGCAGCTTGCGGCCCAGCGCGCCGCCCGGATGCGACAGCGCGAAATCTTCCGCGGTAAAGCCGCGCGCTTCCAGCAGCGCCACCGCCAGCGCATCGCCCATTACCAGCGTCGCCGTGGTGCTGCTGGTCGGAGCGAGCCCGAGCGGGCAGGCTTCCTGCGGCACTTTTACGCACAGATGCACGTCGGCGGCGCGGCCCATGGCGCTGTCGGGGCGGCTGGTAAGGCAGATAAGCGGCACATGCTGGCGCTTCAGCACCGGGATCAGCGCCAGAATTTCGTTGGACTCGCCGCTGTTAGAGATGGCGAGCACCACATCGTTGCGGCCGACCATTCCCAGGTCGCCGTGGCTGGCTTCGCCCGGATGCACGAAAAAGGCGGGCGTGCCGGTACTGGCGAAGGTGGCGGCCATCTTCTTGCCGATATGGCCCGACTTGCCCATGCCCATGACGACGACTTTGCCCTGGCAGCGATAGATCATCTCGCAGGCGCGGGTAAAATCGTCGTTAATATACTGGTCCAGCTGTTCCAGACCTTCACGCTCGATGCGCAGTACCGCTTTTCCCGCCGTCTGAAAGTCGAAATTCGCGTTTGAAAGCTGAGTTGACATGGCAAATCGGTCCTTTGTTAGCCGTCGAGGAAAGCGGGCTCAATCCACAAAAGCGCGCCCCAGACGATGAAACCACAGAGTAAGAAAGCGCCTGCGACGCGGCCGATGCGGCGGCGGCGCTGCAGGCAGAGCAGGGCAAACAGCGCGCTGACGGCCAGCATTACCCAGTAATCGCGCGCGAAGGCATGTTCGTCCACGCTACCGGGGTTGATCAGCGCCGGTAAGCCCAGCACGATGGCGATATTATAAATGTTGGCGCCGATAAGATTGCCGATGGCGATATCGTCTTCGCCTTTCAGCGCGCCCGCCAGTACCGTCGCCAGCTCCGGCAGGCTGGTGCCTACCGCGATCAGCGTGGCGCCCATCACCAGCTCGCTGACGCCGAAATAATCGGCAAAGGTGGTGGCGTTGTCGATCACCATGCGCGTCGCCATGGGCAAGATGATCAGCGCGACCGCCAGCCAGAGAAAGGCTACCGTGTTGCCGCTCTCTTCGCGCGGCAGCTCCGCAAGCTGTTCGCGAGTCAGGGTATCGCTATTGTCCCGCTCGGCGCGGCGCGCGAAGCGGATCGCCACCAGCAGATAGGCGAGGGCGATGGCGATCAGGCCGAGGCCGTCAAGGCGGCTCAGGTAGTTATCGAACAGCATCAGGCCGCTGAGCAGCGAGACCAGCAGCATCAGCGGCAGTTCGCGCCGGATCAGATTGGAGTATATGTTCAGAGGGTGCAGCAGCGCCGCGCCGCCGAGGATCAGTAAAATATTGGTGATATTGGAGCCCAGCGCGGTGCCGACGGCGAGATCCATCTGACCGTGCTGCGCTGCTGAAAAAGAGAGGATCATCTCGGGTAGCGAAGTGCCGATGCTGACGACCGTCATGCCGATAATCAGCGGCGGGATACCAAAGGATCGACACAGTATCGCGGCGCTAAACACCAGGCGATCGGCGCCATAAGCCAGTAAAATCAAACCAACGATCAGCAGGGCAGCGGCTACGAACATGAAAAATCCTTGGATGAAATGCGTTGCCGACACGTCTTGTGCGGCAGGTTTCAGGTTCTGTCATCAGAAACAGGCGCTGATTTTGACCGTCTGAGCGGCAAAAGTAAATTTTATGCCCGCTTTCGCCAAATGAAGGCAGTAAGTTTCTGTAATGCTATCGTGAACTGGCGCGTTACAGGCTACCATCGTAGGCTTTATAACGCCCGATCCACAGAAGAGGTAATAATGGACCAACAGGAAACGAACCTGGTTGAGGTTCGTGGCGTCAGTTTTACACGCGGCGATCGTCCGATTTTCGACGATATTTCGCTGACGGTGCCAAAGGGAAAAGTTACGGCCATTATGGGGCCGTCGGGCATAGGCAAAACCACGCTGCTGCGCCTGATTGGCGGCCAGCTGCAGCCCGATCGGGGCGAGATCTGGTTTCGCGGCGAAAATATTCCCAGCTTGTCCCGCGCGAAGCTTTATGAAACCCGAAAAAAGATGAGCATGCTGTTTCAGTCCGGCGCGCTGTTCACCGATCTGACGGTATATGAAAACGTGGCCTGGCCGCTGCGCGAGCATACGCAGCTGCCTGCGGCGCTGCTGCACAGCACGGTGATGATGAAGCTGGAAGCGGTGGGACTGCGCGGCGCGGCGCAGCTGAAGCCGGCAGAGCTCTCCGGCGGGATGGCGCGGCGTGCCGCGCTGGCGCGCGCTATCGCGCTTGAGCCGGAGCTCATCATGTTCGACGAACCTTTTGTCGGCCAGGATCCCATTACTATGGGCGTGCTGGTCAAGCTGATCGACGAGCTCAACCATTCGCTGGGCCTCACCTGCATTGTGGTATCGCACGATGTGCCGGAGGTGCTCAGCATCGCCGACAGGGCCTATATCGTGGCCGGCCAGAAAATCATTGCGCAGGGCAGCACGCCGGAGCTGCGGCAAAACCCCGACCCGCGCGTGCGTCAGTTTCTGGATGGGATTGCGGACGGACCTGTCCCGTTCCGGTTTGCCGCCGGAGACTATCTTGCCGACTTAACCGGCTCAGGGAGAGTGTAAGCCAATGTTGTTAAAGGCGCTGGCGTCATTGGGACGCCGGGGAATCAATACCTGCTCCACCTTTGGTCGGGCAGGCTTAATGCTGTTTCACGCGCTGGTAGGGAAACCCGCCTTTCGTAAACACGCGCCGCTGCTGATCAAACAGCTTTACAGCGTCGGCGTCTTATCGCTGTTGATTATCGTCGTCTCCGGGCTGTTTATCGGCATGGTGCTGGGGCTGCAAGGCTATCTGGTGCTGACCACCTACAGCGCGGAAACCAGTCTCGGCATGCTGGTGGCGCTCTCTTTGTTGCGCGAGCTGGGGCCGGTCGTGACCGCGCTACTGTTCGCCGGGCGCGCCGGATCGGCGCTGACGGCAGAGATTGGCCTGATGAAGGCGACCGAGCAGCTCTCCAGCATGGAGATGATGGCGGTCGATCCGCTGCGCCGCGTCGTCTCGCCGCGCTTCTGGGCGGGCTTTATCAGCATGCCGCTGCTGACGCTGATTTTTACCGCCGTCGGCATCGCTGGCGGCGCGCTGGTTGGCGTGAGCTGGAAGGGCATCGATCCCGGCTTTTTCTGGTCGGCGATGCAAAACGCGGTCGATTTTCGCACTGACGTAATCAACTGCATTATTAAAAGCGCCGTTTTTGCCGTGACGGTCACCTGGATCGCGCTGTTTAACGGTTACGACGCGATTCCGACCTCTGAAGGGATTAGCCGCGCGACGACGCGCACCGTGGTGCACGCCTCGCTGGCGGTGCTCGGTCTGGATTTTGTGCTGACAGCACTGATGTTTGGGAACTAATGCAATGCAAAGCAAAAAAAGCGAAATTTGGGTTGGCGTGTTTATGCTTCTGGCGCTGGTGGCGATGCTGTTTCTCTGCCTGCGCGTGGCGGATCTTAAGTCGCTCGGCACGCAGCCGACCTGGCAGCTTTACGCCACCTTCGATAATATCGGCGGCCTGAAAGTCAGCTCGCCGGTTAAAATCGGCGGCGTGGTCATCGGCCGCGTCACTGACATCTCCCTTGAACCTAAAACGCTGCTGCCGCGCGTCACTATGGCGATCAGCGAGGAGTACGCCGACAAGATTCCCGATACCAGCTCGCTGGCGATCCGCACGCAAGGCTTACTCGGCGAGCAGTTTTTAGCGTTGAATCTAGGCTTTGACGATCCCGAACTGGGTTCGGCGATGTTGAAAGACGGCGACACGCTGCGCGATACCAAATCGGCCATGGTGCTAGAGGATCTGATAGGCCAGTTCCTGTACAAGAGCGGCGACAAGAAAAACGATACGGATAACAAGGGTACGCAGGGCGACGAGAGCGCGCCTGCTGCCCCGGCTCAACCCTGAGAGGTAAAACACGATGTTCAAACGTTTCCTGATGATTGCCATGCTGGTCGTTGCGCCGCTGGCCGCGGCGAATGCCGCCGACCAAAGCAATCCTTACAAGCTGATGAATGAAGCGGCGGCTAAGACGTTTACGCGTCTTAAAAATGAGCAGCCCAAAATCAAGCAGAACCCTAACTACCTGCGCGATATCGTTCGTCAGGAACTGCTGCCCTATGTGCAAATCAAGTACGCCGGCGCGCTGGTGCTGGGCCGCTACTATCGTGAGGCGACGCCAGCGCAGCGCGATGCCTATTTCGCCGCATTTGGCGATTATCTGGCGCAGGCTTACGGCCAGGCGCTGGCGCTCTATCATGGCCAGACTTACCAGATTCAGCCGGAGCAGTCGCTCGATGGCAAGAATATCGTCGCCATTCGCGTCACCATAGTGGATCCCAACGGTCGTCCGCCGGTTCGCCTGGATTTTCAGTGGCGTAAAAACAGCCAGAGCGGCAACTGGCAGGCCTATGACATGGTTGCCGAAGGCGTCAGCATGATCACCACCAAACAGAACGAGTGGGGCGATTTGCTGCGTACCAAAGGCATTGATGGCCTGACCGCGCAGCTGAAAAGCTCTGCGGCACAGCCGATTACGCTGGATAAACAGTAACGATGCATGAGTCATTACGCTGGCAGCGTGACGCCAGCACGCTGTCGCTGTACGGCGAACTGAACCGAGATACGCTGCTGGCGCTGTGGCAGCAGCGCGATACGCTGATCGACAAAGCAGAGATTATCGACGTTTCCGGACTGGCGCGCGTCGACTCGGCCGGTCTGGCGCTGCTGGTGCACCTGCGTGAAATCGCCCGCGCTCAGGGCGTCACGCCGCGTTTTAGCGGCATCAGCGAGAAATTGCAGTCGCTAATCACTCTCTACAATCTTCAGCAGATTATTGTTTCTGCGGAAAAAAGCAGCTGACCGCTTTCTTAATCTCTTAAGCCCCTGTTTCTGGCAGGGGCTTTTGCATGTTTAAGAGTCCGCCGCTTTCCTCTAAGATGTCACCCTTTATTCTTTACAACTTAAGTAATGAGCAATGGAAAACAGTGAAATTCAGGCCGTGCTGATGAAAGCGCTGCCGCTGGACGAAGTCCACGTGATGAGCAACGACGGCAGCCATTTTCAGGTAATTGCCGTAGGTGAAATGTTTGGCGAGCTGAGCCGCGTGAAAAAACAGCAGGCCGTTTATGCGCCGCTGATGGAATATATCGCCGACAACCGCATTCATGCCGTCTCCATTAAAACTTATACCCCTGCTGAATGGGCGCGCGACCGTAAAATCAACGGTTTTTAAGCCTTCATCATGGGCGCTCGCCGCTGGCGAGTTCTTCCCGTCTTTAGTTAATTGAGAGCCGTGTTAATGGACAAATTTCGTGTGCAAGGCCCCACCCGTCTGAGTGGTGAAGTAACCATTTCCGGGGCGAAAAATGCCGCGCTGCCGATTCTGTTTGCTGCGCTGCTGGCTGAAGAGCCGGTCGAGATCCAGAACGTGCCGAAGCTGCGCGATATCGATACCACAATGAAGCTGCTGAGCCAGCTGGGTGCGAAGGTTGAGCGCAACGGCTCCGTCCACGTCGACGCCAGCAAGGTCGATATTTACTGCGCGCCGTACGATTTAGTGAAAACGATGCGCGCTTCTATCTGGGCGCTCGGTCCGCTGGTGGCGCGCTTTGGCCAGGGCCAGGTCTCTCTGCCGGGCGGCTGCGCCATCGGCGCGCGTCCGGTCGATCTGCATATTACGGGCCTGGAGCAGCTGGGCGCCGAAATCAAGCTGGAAGAGGGCTACGTTAAGGCCTCTGTCGACGGCCGCCTGAAAGGCGCGCATATCGTGATGGATAAAGTGAGCGTAGGCGCGACCGTGACTATCATGAGCGCGGCGACGCTGGCTACCGGCGTCACCATTATCGAAAACGCGGCGCGCGAACCGGAAATTGTCGATACGGCTAACTTCCTGATTACACTGGGCGCGAAGATCAGCGGCGCAGGCACCGACAAGATCACCATCGAAGGCGTTGAGCGTCTGGGCGGCGGCGTCTATCGCGTCCTGCCGGACCGCATCGAAACCGGCACCTTCCTGGTGGCGGCGGCGATTTCAGGCGGCAAAGTGCTGTGTCACAACACCCAGCCGGACACGCTGGACGCTGTACTGGCGAAGCTGCGCGACGCGGGCGCCGACATCGAAACCGGCGACGACTGGATTAGCCTGGACATGCACGGCAAACGCCCTAAGGCGGTCAATGTGCGTACGGCGCCGCACCCGGGCTTCCCAACAGATATGCAGGCGCAGTTCACCCTGCTTAACCTGGTAGCGGAAGGCACGGGCGTCATCACTGAAACCATTTTCGAAAATCGCTTTATGCACATTCCCGAGCTGATCCGTATGGGCGCGCACGCGGAAATCGAGAGCAACACTGCCATCTGCCACGGCGTGGAAAAACTCTCTGGCGCGCAGGTGATGGCGACCGATCTACGGGCATCGGCGAGCCTGGTACTGGCGGGCTGCATCGCCGAAGGCACGACGCTGGTGGATCGCATCTACCATATCGATCGCGGCTATGAACACATCGAAGATAAGCTGAAGGCGATGGGCGCGCAGATTGAACGCGTAAGCGCTGAATAAACCCGGCGCGAATAAGAAACCAGCCACGGCAGCGCGGCTGGTTTTTTTTTGCCTGTTTGATCCTCAGGCGCTGGCGGGATCCTACTTGTGCTTCTCGTCTCCTGCGGGGGATCGAATACGCTTTTTGCGATCCAGCAGCAGGTGGGTCTGCGGATCGTAGTAGCGGCTTGGCCAGATCTCGGCGGGATGGACCTCAATCGCCTCCGCAATTAGCCACTCTCCTTTCGGCCATGGACGCGAAAGGGCATTAGCCAGCGTGGATGAACTCAAGCCCGCCTGGCGCGACAACGCCGCCAGCGTCGTGCCGCGTCTGCGCAGCGCGGCAATCACATCGGCGGGATGCCAGTCTTCACTCCTTTTTTGCATATCGCATTCTCCTTGTTCCTTGCGTGAATATTCCCAGTGCAGCGAGGGCCTTGCTCTTTTCTCTTATCTGGAAATTTGTGGAATTTTTATATCAGAAAGCTTCTTGTTCTTTCCAGTAATTTTTGGTCCGGTCGCGATAAGTGAGTGGCTCGACGCAAAAGCGCGGCAACAACAGAGAGGCGTTTCTGAAAAAGTGAAGCGGGGAGGGGAAAATAGCGGAGCTACGTCGGCAGCTCCGAGGGAAATCAGAAATCGCGCTGGACAGACATATGCGCCAGCGCTTCGAGCGCGCTGCGCCAGGGCGATTCAGGCAGTGCGCTGAGCGCCGCAATAGCTTTATCCGCTTCCTGCTCGGCGCGCTTGCGTGTCCATTCCAGCGAGCCGCACTGCTGCATGGCGGCGAGCACCGGTTCGAGCAGGTGACGGCCGTTGCCCTGTTCGATCGCCTCGCGGATCATCTTCGTCTGTTCCGGCGTGCCGTTATGCATCGCATGCAGCAGCGGCAGCGTCGGCTTGCCTTCGCTCAAATCGTCGCCGGTATTTTTGCCCAGCGTAGCGCCGTCGGCACTGTAGTCGAGCAGATCGTCGATTAACTGGAAAGCGGTGCCGAGAAAGCGTCCGTAATCCTGCATCGCTTTCTCCTGCGCCGGCGTGGCGTCGGCGAGAATAGCGGAGGCCTGCGAAGCAGCCTCAAACAAACGCGCGGTTTTGCTGTAAATCACGCGCATATAGCTCTCTTCGGTGATGTCTGGATCGTTGACGTTCATCAGCTGCAGCACTTCGCCTTCGGCTATCACGTTCACCGCTTCGGACATCAGCGCCAGAATGCGCAGCGAACCCATGCTGGTCATCATCTGGAAGGCGCGCGTATAGATAAAGTCGCCGACCAGCACGCTGGCCGCATTGCCGAACGCCGCGTTGGCGGTGGCTTTGCCGCGACGCATATCGGATTCATCCACCACGTCATCATGCAGCAGCGTCGCGGTGTGGATAAATTCGATCAGCGCCGCGTTAATGACGTGCAGCTCGCCCTGGTAGCCGAGCGCGCGTGCCGAAAGCACGGCGATCATCGGACGGATGCGCTTGCCGCCGCCGCTGATGATGTAATAGCCAAGCTGATTAATCAGCGAGACCTCGGAATTCAGCTGGTCGAGGATGGTCTGGTTGACGGCCGCCATATCCTGCGCGGTTAATTCATTAATTTGTTCTAAGTTCATTCGTCTGTTCAGCTTTGACTCGTTTCAACGGCTCATGGTACGTGCTTTAACCAGCCTGAGTTCAGGTAATCTGTTACTGATTGTACTTGAATTTTCCGGATGAGAAACGTTTGCGATCGGCCTGTGTTTTTTTCTGCAAGAGAGTGCAAAGTGCTCTTGTCTTCTGCTGGAGATTTGCGTAGAATTCGCGCCCTATTGTGAATATTTATCGCGCCGCCTGATGAACGAAAGGCATGCGCAGAAGCGGAGTTTTATATGTACGCGGTTTTCCAAAGTGGTGGTAAACAACACCGAGTAAGCGAAGGTCAGACCGTTCGCCTGGAAAAGCTGGACATCGCAACCGGTGAAACCATTGAGTTTGACCAGGTGCTGATGATCGCAAATGGCGAAGACGTGAAAATCGGCGCGCCACTGGTTTCAGGCGGCGTTATCAAAGCTGAAATCGTTGCTCACGGTCGTGGCGAGAAAGTTAAAATCGTTAAGTTTCGTCGTCGTAAGCACTACCGTAAGCAGGCTGGCCACCGTCAGTGGTTCACTGATGTGAAAATTACTGGCATCAGCGCTTAAGAGGAGATCTGACAAATGGCACATAAAAAGGCTGGTGGCTCGACTCGTAACGGTCGTGACTCCAATGCAAAACGTCTGGGTGTAAAACGTTTCGGTGGCGAATCTGTTCTGGCAGGTAGCATCATCGTTCGTCAGCGTGGCACTAAATTCCACGCCGGTAACAACGTAGGTTGTGGTCGTGACCACACCCTGTTCGCTACCGCAGACGGCAAAGTTAAATTCGAAGTGAAAGGTCCGAACAACCGTAAATACATCAGCATCGTTGCTGAGTAAGGTTGTCGTGACGCAGACAGCGACTGTCTGAACGCACGAATAAAAGCCCCGCAGCCATTGCGGGGCTTTTTACATTCTGCGACCTGTCGTTCTGTATTGCTGTACACTTTATGTACGCCTGATGCAAATCAGTCCTGATTTATCCGCCGCCGGTCAGCGCAGACAGACCCTGGCGGACCCGTTCGCAGCCCTGAAGGGCGCGCGGACGATTGTGTGACGGAGAAAGAAAATGAAGTTTGTTGATGAAGCGACAATCCTGGTGGTTGCCGGCGATGGCGGCAATGGCTGCGTCAGCTTCCGCCGTGAAAAATATATTCCGAAAGGCGGTCCGGACGGCGGCGACGGCGGCGACGGCGGCGATGTCTATCTGGTTGCCGACGAGAACCTGAATACCCTGATTGACTACCGCTTTGAGAAATCCTTCCGCGCCGAGCGCGGTCAGAACGGTCAGAGCCGCGACTGTACCGGCAAACGCGGGCAGGACATTATCGTTAAGGTGCCGGTCGGCACGCGCGTGATCGACCAGGGCACTGGCGAAACGCTGGGCGATATGACGCGTCACGAGCAGAAGCTGATGGTCGCCAAAGGCGGCTGGCACGGCCTGGGCAACACGCGTTTTAAATCCTCGGTAAACCGTACTCCGCGTCAGAAAACCATGGGAACGCCGGGCGAGAAGCGCGATTTGCAGCTGGAGCTGATGCTGCTGGCTGACGTCGGCATGCTGGGCCTGCCGAACGCCGGCAAATCGACCTTTATCCGCGCCGTCTCTGCGGCCAAGCCGAAAGTGGCGGATTATCCGTTTACCACGCTGGTGCCGAGTCTGGGCGTGGTGCGCATGGACAGCGAGCAGAGCTTTGTGGTCGCCGATATTCCGGGCCTGATTGAAGGTGCCGCCGACGGCGCTGGCCTCGGCATCCGCTTCCTGAAGCACCTCGAGCGCTGCCGCGTGCTGCTGCATCTGATCGACATCGCGCCGATCGACGAGTCCGATCCGGCGGAAAACGCCCGCATCATCCTCGGCGAGCTGGAGAAGTACAGCGACAAGCTGTTCAACAAGCCGCGCTGGCTGGTGTTTAATAAAATCGACGTGATTGGCGAAGAAGAAGCGCAGACGCGCGCCAAAGCGATTGCCGAAGCGCTGGGCTGGGAAGAGAAGTACTATCTTATTTCCGCTGCAAGCCGTCAGGGCGTGCAGGATCTCTGCTGGGACGTGATGAGCTTTATCAACGCCAACCCGAAAGAAGCGGAAGAAGAAGAGAAGAAACCCGAGAAAGTCGAGTTCATGTGGGATGACTACCACCGTGAAGCGATGGAAACCGTGGTTGAAGAAGAAGATGAAGAGTGGGATGACGACTGGGACGAAGATGACGACGAAGGCGTCGAAATCATCTACCAGCGGTAATGCCGGAGAAAAGGGACAGCGAAAGCTGTCCCTTTTTCGTTACCCCAGCACCGCCACCGTCAGGCGCGACGAGCAGCAGAGCTGACCGCGCGCGTTGCGGATTTCAATCTGCCACACCTGATTGCGCGAGCCGATATGCAGCGGGCGGCAGGTGCCGCGCACTTCGCCGCTGGAGACCGGGCGGTGATGGCTGGCGTTCACCTCGATGCCCACCACGCTTTTGCCCTCTTCGGTGCAGAGATAGCCGGCGATCGAGCCCATCGACTCCGCCAGCACCACCGACGCGCCGCCGTGCAGCAGGCCGAAGGGCTGATGGGTGCGCGCATCGACCGGCATGACCGCCTCCAGGTAATCGTCGCCGATGGCGGTAAAGCGGATGCCGATATGCGCCACCAGCGAGTTCTCGCCGATAGCGTTCAGCGCGTCGAGATCGGTCGCGCGTTTCCAGATCGCCATCGGTCAGGCTCCCAGCGTCGCGCCGCCGTCCACCACGATATCCTGCAGCGCCACGTGGCTGGCGAGATCCGAGGCGAGGAACAGCACGTTATGGGCGATCTCCTGCGGCGTGGCGATCTTCCGCAGCGGGATCCCCAGCTTATATTGATCCGGGAAGCCGTCGATCATCTCCTGCTCGGCGGTCGGGGTATGCCACAGGCTGCGCTGCATCTCGGTATCGGTCGAGCCGGGCGAAACGATATTGCAGCGCACGCCATACGGCGCCATCTCCAGGCCGACCGTCAGGGTAAGGCTGCGCAGCGCGGCTTTGGAGGCGCCGTAAGCAGACATGCCGATACGCGGCGCGTGCGCCGAGTTAGAGGCGATAGAGACGATGGCGCCTGCACGCTGCTGGCGAAACACCGGCAGCGTCTGCTGAAACATATTGAAGGCGCCGCCCACGTTGACCGCCAGACAGGCATGGAAATCCGCGGCGGAAATCTCGTCGGTTGCGCCGATACGCAGGATGCCCGCGCCGTTCACCAGCACGTCGAGGCGCGGCTGCTGCGCCAGCAGACGCTGGCACAGGGTTTTCACCTGTCCGGCATCGGCCACGTCGAGCGTATGGCAGGCGAAGGGGTAGTCGACGTCGTGAAAGCGCAGATCGAAGCCCTGAACCTGAGCGCCCGCGGCGTGAAACGCGAGAGCGGTATAGTAGCCGATACCCTGGCCTGCGCCCGTCACCCAGACCTGTTTACCGCTGAAGTCGAAGCGCTGGCTCATTACGCAGGCTCCCGTGACAGCAGCGCCCACCAGCCGTCGATAGTGGGATTTTTCGCCAGGCTGACGAAATCGATATCGCCGTGCGCCTGACGCCAGCGCGCCGCCAGCGCCATCATGCGCACGGAATCGAGACCGTAGTCGATCAGGTTCTCATCATCTT
>NZ_MLJJ01000031.1 GCF_002095575.1 Pantoea septica
ATCCTGGCCAACGGTGACGCTGCCCAGCGGCGTGCCGCCGTCAGAGACGGTAACGATGCTGCCCGGCTCCGCGCTGCCGCTCAGCTGCGGCGTGCTGTTATTGGTGAGGCCGCCGCTGGCGATCGGATCGCCGCTGGCGTCTGCCAGCGTAACGTCCGCCGCCGCTGTCGGCGCGACGGTATCGATGGTAATCGCCAGGATGGCGGAATCGGTGGTGTTGCCGGCGGCATCGGTAACGGCGGCGCGAAAATCGTAGGTGCCGTCTGCCAGCGCGGCGGGCGTAAAGCTCCACTGGCCGTTGATGTCGGCAGTGACGCTGCCGATGACGGTATCGCCGTTATAGAGGGTTACCAGCGCGTTGGCGAAGGTTTGTCCGCTCAGGGTTGGCGTGGTGTCGCGCGTGCTGGCGCCGTCGGCCAGATCCACCGGCGCGCTGCCGCTGTCGTCGGTGATCACCAGCGTGCTGGCCGCCGGCGGTTCGCCTGCAGCCACGGTGAAATCGAACGGCGCGGTCGGCGCGCTGACGTTGCCTGCCGCATCGGTCAGGGTCAGCGTCAGGCTGTGCGCGCCGTTGCTCAGCGTCGGCGTGGTAAAGCTCCAGTTGCCGTCGGTGCCAACCGTCAGGCTGCCGATGGCGACGCCGTTGTCGTAAATCGTCAGCAGCGAATCGGGCTCCGCCTGTCCGCTCAGAACAGGGGTCGCGTCGTCGGTGGTGGCGCCTGACGTCAGCGGACCAGTGCTGTCGCCGACGTCGTCCGTGACCACCAGGCCGCTGACCGCTTCCGGAGCCTGCGTATCGACGGTAAAGCTCAGCGGCGCGGAAGCCGCGCTAACGTTGCCCGCCGCATCCGTCACCGTTGCCGTCAGGCTATGGCTGCCGTCCGTCAGCACCGGCGTAGTAAAGCTCCAGCTGCCGTCTCCGCCTGCGGTAACGGTGCCCAACAGCGTGTCGCCGTCTCGCACGGTGACTGTGCTGCCCGGTTCCGCGCTGCCGCTCAGCGTCAGGGTATTGTCGCTGATCGCGCTGCCAGCGGCCACCGCAGCGCCGTCGTCGTTAACCAGCTGCAGATCGGCTGGCGTGGCGGGCGCCAGCGTGTCGATAGTGATGCTCAGCACCGGTGAAGGGGTAATGCTGCCGTCGGCGTTAGTGGTATCGGCGCGGAAGGCGTAGGTACCGTCGGCCAGCGCGGCGGGGGTAAAATTCCACTGGCCGCTGGCGTCGGCGGTAACGCTGCCGATGACGGTTTCGCCGTTGTAGAGCGTCACCAGCGCGCCCGCCGTCGTCAGGCCGCTCAGGGTCGGCGTGCTGTCTGCGGTTGAGGCGCCATTGGTCAACGGCACCAGCGTACTGCCGCTGTCGTCGGTAATCTCCAGCGAGCTGGTCGCCGGCGGCAGATCCGCCGCGACGTTGACCACAATCGCCGCCGTCGGCGCGCTGACGTTGCCTGCCGCATCGGTCACGGTCGCCGTCAGGCTATGGCTGCCGTTGCTCAACGCGGGCGTGGTAAAGCTCCAGAGGCCATCGGCGCCGACCGTGACCGTGCCGAGTAGGGTATCGCCGTCATAGACGCTGACCGTAGTGCCCGCTTCTGCCTGTCCGCTCAACGCTGGCGTATTGTCGTCGGTCGAGCTGCCGGAAGCGAGTGGACCCTGGCTGTCGCCGACGTTATCGGTGAGCTGCAGGTTGCTGGCTGCGTCCGGCGCGAGGGTATCGACGGTGAAAGTCAGCGTCGTTGCCGGGCTAACGTTGCCTGCCGCGTCGGCGGCGGTAATGCTCAGCGTATGGCCGCCTTCGCCCAGCGTAGAGGGGGTGAAAGACCAGCGCCCATCGCTGCCGACGATAACCGTGCCCAGCACGGTGCCGTTATCGGAAATGGTGACGGTGCTGCCCGCTTCGGCCGTGCCCTGCAGCGTCGGCGTCGCGTCGCTGGTCGCGCCGTTTGCGGCTATGGGAGTGAGGATCGTGCCGTTATCGCTGTTGGCGCTCACGTCGGTTAGCGCCGGCGCAAGCGTATCGACGGTAAAGTTCAGCGGATCGGTGGCGCTACTGGTGTTGCCCGCAGCGTCGGTGACCGTCACCGTCAGGCTATGCTGGCCATCCGCCAGCGTCGGCGAGGTAAAGCTCCAGCTGCCGTCGGCGTTGACAATCGCCGTTCCCAGCAGCGTGCCGTTGTCATAAACGCTGACGGTAGCACCCGCTTCAGCCGTTCCGCTTAAAACTGGTGTATTGTCATCGGTAACACCGCCTGCGGCAATGGCGCCCTGAATGCTGCCGACGCTGTCGCTAATGACCAGATTGGCCGCCGTGCCGGGCGCGGTAGTATCGCCGCCTCCCGTGCCGCCGCCTGTGCCGCCGCCGCCTGTGCCGCCGCCGCCCGTGCCGCCATCCGTACCGCCGCCACCCGTGCCGCCGCCTGCATCGCCGCCGCCGCCGCCACCGCCTCCACCACCGCCGTTAGTAGCAAACAGCGCGCCGATACCCGCCAGCGCCGCGCCGCCGATACCAAAGGCGGCGATAGTGTTGTCGCTGGTCAGGTTATCCGCCAGCAGCCCTTCGGTGCTGTCGATAGAGACATACTGGAAACCCTGTTCACCGGGATTTTCTACCCACCAGAGCGCGCCCTTGTCATCCTGCAGCACCAGATCGCTTTCACCTGCCGGGCCATAAAAATTATGAATAACAACCGTTTCGCCAGATTTCGTAGTAACAACGAGGTCGTTGCCGTTGCGTGCGAAAGACTTGATGTCAGATCGATTGAGGTTGAGTTTAACCACACTTGGAGTGGACAAATTAACGTCGCTGCCACTCAGCTGAGAGGCGATAGTACCGCCTTTAGGCGTTACTGAGATATTATTCATGTTATGTATATCCCACTGAGGTTATTAATATTCATAAAAATGCCCGGCACCTTAAGATCCCGGTTTATCCGTGAATAACGCTGCGTGCTATTCACTCCCCTCTTTGTCGATCCCATACGCTTGACGAAATCGCTCTGAGCCGTTTTGAGTCTTTATCCTGGTGAGGGAATCACTTTTATTTTTTTAATAACCGCAATGGGCTAGCCTGTTCCCGTAATAATGGAAACAGGCGGCATATCATAAAAAATGAGGGTAGCTGTCGATGGCGGCCTGCTGTTTTCTTAACGTCCTGGATGATGAGGCTGCTGCTGTTTGCTCAATTAAATCCGTTAAATAGCGTACTTTATAGCGACGCCCCTGCAGGCCGATAATCGGTTTACGTGCGAGCATCTGGAGATGCTGTTCTGCCTCTACGCCCTGGACGATAACGCCATTGCAGAAATCGTTTACATGATTAAGCAGCGTATCGAAGGCATAACCATCGCCATATTTCCAGAAGAAGTCTTTGCTGGTTTTGACATATTCAAACAGGCCGCTGGTCAGCATCGATAAGGTGGATCCGCCCGCCGCAAAATCATCCAGCCATAATAACGCTGGGGTAATACCCGCCAGCTTTTGCAGCAGCAGGCGATCGGCAGCGCAATAACGTTGGGTAAAAAAGGCGGAAATTTCGAGACGCAATAGCGGCAGCCGATCCAGCCTTTGCTGCGTCGCAGCATCATCCAGAATAGCGCGAATAATATCGCCGTCGACATTAAGGCTGACAAGCTGCGTGAAGCCGCTTTTATAGAGCGTTTCGAGCTGTGTTAGCTGTCGCTGAAAGAGTTGCCATTTTTCCGCCTCAAGCAGGTAGGCAAACAGCCGGTGTCCGCTGTCGGCATCTGCCGGGCAGGCGATGTCGCGATCCGGCGCGATGCGCGTTAACAGCTCCCACACTATCACTTTCCCTGAGGGAGCATGAATCGGGTCAAGCAGAAAAACGTAGTGCTGACGAAGATGTAGTTGGCGACCCATTCTGCTGCTACCCAATCAACCCGATAAGCCAGCTGCCTGAAAACCGCAACGGAAATGTCAGGAAAACTCATATGAACGTTAAGAAAACCCAGAAGATCCTTAACACCTTAACCTGATGCTAACGTACAACTTACATTTTGAAAAATAGATTTAAGCCAAACCAGACGGAAAATTCAATAGCCAAAACCAATCAATAAAGGTGATTGAAAAGGATTTTTAGAAATTAAAAATCATAAAACATGTTATAAATTAATTTACTCTATGGACTTGACGAATCCAAAAAAATCCAACAAATTGATTTTATTAGTAAATAAATTAAAGTTGTCATATTAAACATCACATTAGCTGATAAATTTTACCTGAAACAAAAGCCGCATTAACTTCCAAAAAGCGCCAAATAAAAACGGCTATTGTAAATTGCGCTTTAGGCATAATGTTTAACTTTTATAATGTATAAGCCTGATAAGTAGAGGCTATACACGATGTAAATTTAACAATCGAGACCGCCTGAACGGAACCTAACGCTAACGCCTCGTTTTTTCTAAAAAATTCAGCGGAAAACAGGGCGCTTCTCTGGAGCGCGGGTTTTACGAAGCTTAATCAGGCGTGAAACAGTGATGATGCTCACAAAACAGATAAAAAGGGGGATTTCAGGCGGGAGAACGGAATACCGGGCCCCAGACAAGGCCCGGCATGAAGCACTACTTACTCATCTTCAAGATAGGTGTAGCCGTAAAGGCCGCTTTCAAACTCTTCCAGAAACTGCGCGCGCAACTCGTCGTCGAGATCGGTCTCTTTGACCTGATTGCGGAACAGCGTCATCAGCTCATCGGGATTCAGCTGCACGTACTCCAGCATATCCGCAACGGTATCGCCCTCGTCCGACAGCTCGACCTCGACTTCGCCGCCCGCGCGCGCGTAGACGTTGACCGCCTCGGTATCGCCGAACAGGTTATGCATATTGCCGAGGATCTCCTGATAGGCACCGACCATAAAGAAGCCGAGCATCGGCGGATTCTCTGGATCGTATTCCGGCATCGGCATGGTGGCGGCAATACCGTCGCCGTCGACGTAATGATCGATGGTGCCGTCGGAATCGCAGGTGATGTCCAGCAGCACCGCGCGACGCTCCGGCTTTTTATGCAGCCCTTCCAGCGGCAATACCGGGAACAGCTGATCGATGCCCCAGGCATCCGGCATCGACTGGAACAGCGAGAAGTTGACGTACATCTTGTCCGCCATACGCTCCTGTAGCTCGTCGATAATCGGACGGTGCGCGCGGTTGCTCGGGTCGAGATGCTGCTGGATATAGTGGCAGATGCTGAGATAAAGCTGTTCCGCCCAGGCGCGCTGCGTCAGATCGTAGGTGCCGGAGGCGTAGCCGGTGTGGATGTCGTGCAGATCCATCTGGCTGTCGTGCAGCCACTCACGCAGCGAACGGCGCACGTCAGGTTCGTGCATCTCCTGCCAGGTTTCCCACATGCTGAGGATCGGGCGCGGCGCATCTTCTTCCGGCGCCTGCGGCGTAATGAACTCGTTACGCTCCACGCCAATAATGTTGGAGACCAGCACGGTATGGTGCGCGGTCACGGCGCGGCCTGACTCGGTAATCACCGTCGGGTGATCCAGCCCGTGCTCTTCGCAGGCGTCGCCGATCGCCCAGATAACGTTGTTGGCGTACTCGTTCAGACCGTAGTTGACCGAGCAGTCGGACTGCGAACGAGTGCCTTCATAGTCGACGCCCAGACCGCCGCCGACGTCGAAGCATTTGATGTTGACGCCGAGCTTCGCCAGTTCAACATAGAAACGCGCCGACTCGCGCACGCCGGTAGCGATGTCGCGAATATTAGCCATCTGCGAACCGAGGTGGAAGTGCAGCAGCTGAAGGCTGTCGAGACGGCCCGCGTTGCGCATAATCTCCACCAGCTGCAGCACCTGCGACGCCGAGAGGCCGAACTTCGATTTTTCGCCCCCGCTCGACTGCCATTTGCCGGAGCCCTGCGACGCCAGACGCGCGCGGATGCCGAGACGCGGCACCACGTTCAGACGCTCGGCCTCTTCCAGCACCAGGCGCACTTCCGTCATCTTTTCGATGACCAGATAGACTTTGTGACCGAGCTTTTCGCCAATCAGCGCCAGACGAATATATTCGCGATCTTTGTAGCCGTTGCAGACGATCACCGTGCGGGTTTTGCCGGCGTGGGCCAGCACCGCCATCAGCTCCGCTTTGGAACCCGCTTCCAGCCCCAGCGGTTCACCAGAATTGACCAGCGATTCAATAACGCGCTTATGCTGGTTGACCTTAATCGGGTAAACCAGAAAGTAGTCGCCGCGATAGCCGTAAGATTCGCGCGCGCGCTTAAACGCCGCGTTAATCGAGCGCAGACGATGCTGCAGGATTTGCGGAAAGCAGAACAGCGCAGGCAGACGCTGGCCCTGGGCCTCGCGCTCTTTCACCAGATTCGCCAGATCGACGCGCAGCGTCGGCTCGTCCGGGTTCGGACAGACGCTGACGTGACCGCGTTCGTTAACGTCGTAGTAGTTATTGCCCCACCAGGCAACGTTATAGGTACGCAGCATTTTGCTGGCATCCTGGTCGTTCATTGCAACCTCCTGCATTGAGCGGAGCACACCCTGTTCGCCAGCTGACGAACCCTTAATAGTCTTCATGTCGCCAGACATCACGAACCTCGAATTTCTGTTGGAATGTGAAAAAAGCACAAAACTAAGTGTAAAACACCCTGGCCCGTTACGTGTAAATGGACCCCGAATGCATCACGACGTTCACTGACGCGCGATCGCCAGTAGCGTAAATAAGGAAAAACAGGTTAACCGGCGCGCGTGTCGGGAGAATGACCGCAACAGGCGATTCGTCGGAAAAGAGGAGAAAAGGCAGGAAAGGAGTACGCCAGCGCGCCCGTTGAGCGCAGAGAACCGCAAGAGAGGAAAGCGTGGTTCATTACTTCTGTCACCTCCACACATGTTTTCGCATGTGGAAACAATCTGGGCGAACGTCAGAGAAGCTCTGACAGTGGCTTACGCGCAGCGGCGTCATCCTTATGGCTGCAGGCAGCAGCGGCGTTTTATACCGCCTGACGGGCGAAATTGCAAAGCGTTTCGCTGGTTTGCCGCCGTTCAGCGTCACGATTTTTTGCCAGCAGACGCTTTTCCGAAAAATGCGGAAACAGAAAAAGGGCTGGCATTTCGTTCACCCCTTAACCTAAAATAGCCGTCCAGATGGTTTTCCATCTAAACTGGTTAACATCCAGGCGTTTTACGTCTGGCACGCTGACACTTCTAACACTGCTCGCGGCTTTGCCTGAAGGGGCGTCAAGTAAGTTCATCTCACTTACGCTATGCAGTCGAATTCAAACCATTTGTAAGGTAAAGAACAGAATGGCTAAACACCTTTTTACGTCCGAGTCCGTATCAGAAGGACATCCTGATAAAATCGCCGACCAGATTTCTGACGCCGTGCTGGACGCCATCCTCGAGCAGGATCCCAAAGCGCGCGTGGCCTGCGAAACCTACGTTAAAACCGGTATGGTGCTGGTCGGCGGTGAAATCACCACCAGCGCATGGGTCGATATCGAAGAGATTACCCGCAATACCGTACGTGAAATCGGTTATGTCCATTCCGATATGGGCTTTGACGCCAATTCCTGTGCCGTTCTGAGCGCCATTGGCAAGCAGTCACCCGACATTAACCAGGGCGTTGACCGCACCGATCCGCTGGAGCAAGGCGCGGGTGACCAGGGCCTGATGTTCGGCTACGCCACCAACGAAACCGACGTGCTGATGCCGGCGCCAGTGACCTATGCGCACCGTCTGGTGCAGCGCCAGTCTGAAGTACGTAAAAACGGCACGCTGCCGTGGCTGCGTCCGGATGCGAAAAGCCAGATCACTTTCCAGTACGACGGCGGCAAAATCGTCGGTATCGACGCGGTGGTGCTCTCTACTCAGCATTCTGAAGATATCGATCAGGCAACCCTGCGCGAAGCGGTGATGGAAGAGATCATCAAGCCGGTGCTGCCGAGCGAATGGATTAACGCCAGCACCAGGTACCACATTAACCCGACCGGCCGCTTCGTTATCGGCGGCCCAATGGGCGACTGCGGCCTGACCGGCCGTAAAATCATCGTCGATACCTACGGCGGCATGGCGCGTCACGGCGGCGGGGCGTTCTCCGGCAAGGATCCCTCTAAGGTTGACCGTTCTGCGGCCTACGCGGCGCGCTATGTGGCGAAAAACATCGTTGCCGCCGGCCTGGCTGACCGCTGCGAGATTCAGGTTTCCTACGCTATCGGCGTAGCGGAGCCGACCTCCATCATGGTGGAAACCTTCGGTACCGAGAAGATCTCAACCGAACAGCTGACGCTGCTGGTGCGCGAGTTCTTCGACCTGCGTCCTTACGGCCTGATTCAGATGCTGGACCTGCTGCAGCCAATCTATAAAGAGACCGCCGCTTACGGTCACTTCGGTCGCGAACACTTCCCGTGGGAAAAAACCGACAAGGCTGCTCAGCTGCGCGACGCTGCTGGCCTGTAAGGTTCGATCTAAAGGCTCTCCCCTGTCGCAGGGGAGAGCCTTGTTTTTTGGCCTCTTTTCTTTCCGCCTTGCCCCCCGCTCAGCACATTTTCTTTTCTCTACTACACTTTTCACACTCGTCAAGCCTCGACGTGTTAACGATTACAAATTGAAACGCTTTATTAATCTGTTATTTAGGATTTAACCTGCGTGGTTATTCGGCTGAAAATGCGTTATTTTCAGCGTCCTCTGATAGCCGATAATTGACACCATGTCGGAAACTTAACAAGTGCTATACCTTACTGGTTAGTAAACCTTTTCGGGCTGAATATGCTGAATTTCAGGGTTTCGGCGTGTGTAAGCGATTACATCAGCGTGATCGTCCTCACTTTTTACTCGAGAAAGGTTTTTTAACATTAGATAACAACAATGATGGATAAACTCGGAGGCAACATGCCTGGCAACACTCACAAAAGCAGAACCTCAAACAAGGCGATGACCTTGTTTGTCTGCTTTCTTGCAGCTCTCGCAGGGCTGTTATTTGGACTGGATATCGGTGTTATCGCAGGTGCGCTGCCGTTTATCGCCAAAGACTTTAACGTGACCGCGCACCAGCAGGAGTGGATCGTTAGCTCCATGATGTTCGGCGCGGCGGTTGGCGCAGTCGGCTCCGGCTGGATGTCTTCACGTCTTGGTCGTAAAAAGAGCCTGATGGCCGGCGCCATTCTGTTCGTTATCGGTTCGCTCTGGTCCGCCATGGCGCCGAACCCGGAAATGCTGATCGTCGCACGCGTAGTGCTGGGTCTCGCCGTCGGCGTTGCCTCTTACACCGCGCCGCTCTACCTGTCTGAAATCGCGCCGGAAAAAATTCGCGGCTCGATGATTTCGCTCTATCAGCTGATGATTACCATCGGTATTCTCGGCGCCTACCTCTCCGACACCGCCTTCAGCGCGTCCGGCGACTGGCGCTGGATGCTGGGCATCATCACTATTCCGGCGGTGCTGCTGCTGGTGGGCGTCTTCTTCCTGCCCAACAGCCCGCGCTGGCTGGCGGCCAGAGGCGACTTTCGCGACGCCCAGCGCGTGCTGGATCGTCTGCGCGACACCAGCGAGCAGGCGAAACGCGAGCTTGAAGAGATTCGCGAGAGCCTGAAGATCAAGCAGTCCGGCTGGCAGCTGTTCCAGAGCAACAGCAATTTCCGCCGCGCGGTGTTCCTCGGCGTGCTGCTGCAGGTGATGCAGCAGTTCACCGGTATGAACGTCATCATGTACTACGCGCCGAAGATTTTTGAAATCGCCGGCTTCACCAATACCACCGAGCAGATGTGGGGTACCGTTATCGTTGGCCTGGTCAACGTGCTGGCAACCTTTATCGCTATCGGCCTGGTGGACCGCTGGGGCCGTAAACCGACGCTGATCCTGGGCTTCCTGGTGATGGCGGCAGGTATGGGCGTGCTGGGCACCATGCTGCACATGGGCATCCATTCGCAGGGCGCGCAGTACTTCGCTATCGCCATGCTGCTGATGTTTATCGTCGGCTTCGCCATGAGCGCCGGTCCGCTGATTTGGGTGCTGTGTTCGGAAATCCAGCCGCTGAAAGGCCGCGACTTCGGTATTACCGTTTCGACCGCGACTAACTGGATCGCCAACATGATTGTCGGCGCGACCTTCCTCACGATGCTGAATACGCTGGGCAACGCGAACACCTTCTGGGTCTATGCGCTGCTGAACGTCTTCTTCATTGTGCTGACGCTAATGCTGATTCCAGAGACCAAAAACGTCTCGCTGGAGCACATCGAGCGCAACCTGATGTCCGGCAAAAAACTGCGCGACATCGGTTCAAACAACTAAGTTACTCAGGCGGGCCAAAAGGCCCGCCTGAAGCGGTTAGCAATGTGCGGACACGGGTGACAAGGCCCGATCGCAAAGACGCAAAAGCGCCATCCATGGCGGCTCGTCCCGCGCAGTCCCTTGCGCGGGACGCTTTGCTCTTTGGTCCTTGTCACCCGTGTTTTGAGTTTGTTAGCCGTCTGAAGGTGGGCCTTATGGCCCGCCTTTTTTATTTGATTGAGTTCTTCCCTCTCGCCGCCTATGCTTTTCGCCATGAAAACGCCCCGACTTCCCATCGCCCTCCAACAGGCCGTTATGCGCTCGCTGCGCCATTTTTTACAGCTTGCCAGCGACAGGCTGGAGCGCCCGTTTGCCGAACCTGCGCTGGTCTATCAGCAGCGCGGCACGGCGGCAGGCACCGCCTGGCTGGAAAAATGGGAAATTCGCCTCAATCCGGTGCTGCTGATGGAAAACCAGCAGGCATTCATCGATGAGGTGGTGCCGCACGAGCTGGCGCATCTGCTGGTATGGAAAGTCTTTGGCCGCGTGCCGCCGCACGGCAAAGAGTGGAAGTGGATGATGCAGGAAGTGCTTGGCGTGCCCGCACGTCGCACCCATCAGTTCGAAATCGCCTCGGTGCGCGCCGCCACCTTTCCTTACCGCTGCGGATGCCAGCAGCATCACCTCACGGTACGCCGCCATAACCGCGTGCTGCGCGGCGAAAGCGAATACCGCTGCGTGCGCTGCAAAAGCCTGTTAAAACCGGGCGACTATTCGCCAGCCTGAGCGGAATTCCCATTCCGCTCGCGACGTCATTCTGCTACCCTGCCGCACTTTTTTACCGACTGAGAATGATTCCGCAATATGTCTCGCAAAATTATCTGCGCCGTCGCGCTGCTGCTCTCCCCTCTCGCTGCCCAGGCGATCGCCCTGAACAACTACCATCAGAATAACTTTCAACAGGCGAAAACCTTCGCTGCGGCGATTAACGCCGACGCGCCCGGCTCCTTCTACTGCGGCTGTAAAATCAGCTGGCAGGGTAAAAAAGGCATACCCGATCTCAACAGCTGCGGCTATCAGGTGCGTAAAAACGCCAACCGCGCCGGACGCATCGAGTGGGAACATGTGATGCCCGCCTGGGAGTTCGGCCATCAGCGTCAGTGCTGGCAGAACGGCGGCCGCAAAAACTGCAGCAAAGACGCCGACTACCGCCGCATCGAAAGCGATCTGCATAACCTGCAGCCCGCCGTCGGCGAGGTCAACGGCGACCGCGGCAACTTCGCCTACAGCCAGTGGAACGGCGGCGAACAGCAGTATGGCCAGTGCGCCATGAAGGTGGACTTCAAGAACAAGCAGGCCGAGCCGCCCGCCCGCGCCCGCGGCGCCATCGCGCGCACCTACTTCTATATGCGCGACCAGTATCATCTGCGCCTGTCGCGCCAGCAGACTCAGCTTTTCACCGTCTGGGACAAGCTCTATCCGGTCTCCAGCTGGGAGTGCGAACGTGACCAGCGCATCGCGCGCGTGCAGGGTAATCACAATCCTTATGTGCAGCAGGCTTGCCAGCGTTAAAATCACTGCCCTACACTAACGTCTTCTCGATATTGCCGCGCCGGGTGCGCGGCGCTCAGCTTTCAGGGCCTGTATGCGCATACCTCGCATTTATCATTCCGAACCTTTAACCAGCGGCAGCGAGATCGCGCTGGACGAAGACGCCTCTAACCACGTTGGACGCGTTCTGCGCATGACCAGCGGCCAGCGTCTGGAACTCTTTGATGGCACTAATCTGACTTTTGCGGCAGAGATCACTCTTGTCGATAAAAAGCGTGTAAAAGTAAGAGTCCTTGAAGGCCAGCCCGACGATCGTGAGTCTCCCCTGTTTCTGCATCTCGGCCAGGTGATGTCGCGCGGCGAAAAGATGGAGTTCACTATCCAGAAATCGATTGAGCTGGGTGTGAGCGTGATAACCCCCCTCTTTTCCGAACGTTGCGGCGTAAAGCTGGATGCCGAACGGCTGGCGAAAAAACGCCAGCAGTGGCAAAAGATCGCTATCGCCGCCTGCGAACAGTGCGGCCGCAATCGCGTGCCGGAAATCCGCCCGGCGATGACGCTGGAGGCCTGGTGCGCCGAGGTCGACGACGGCCTGAAACTCAACCTGCATCCGCGCGCGCAGCAGAGCATCAACACGCTGCCGCAGCCGGTCGAGCGGGTTCGCCTGCTGATCGGCCCGGAAGGCGGACTAAGCGCCGAGGAGATCGCCATGACCGGCGAGCGCGGTTTTACCGATATTTTGCTCGGCCCGCGCGTTTTACGCACGGAAACCACCGCGCTGACCGCGATTACGGCACTCCAGGTGAGGTTTGGCGATCTCGGCTAGGGAATAATCAGGGTTTATATTAAGACGCGCGCAGCACTTACTGGCGTCCTGACTGGTCAGCCTGCGCTGACCGCACAGAACGAGGCGGAAAAGACCGCCTCTCTGAGGAGAGAATAATGATTAAACTTGGCATCGTTATGGACCCTATCGCGTCCATTAACATTAAAAAAGACACCAGCTTCGCCATGTTGCTGGAAGCACAGCGCCGCGGTTACGAAATTCACTATATGGAGATGGCCGATCTCTCGCTGCGCGGCGGCGTCTCTTACGCCCGCACCCGCCTGCTGAGCGTCGATCAGAACTATGATAAATGGTATGAGTTCGGCAGCGAGCAGGAGATCAAGCTGGCCGATCTCAACGTGGTCCTGATGCGTAAGGATCCGCCGTTCGACACCGAGTTTATCTACGCCACCTATATTCTGGAGCGCGCCGAAGAGCAAGGCACGCTGATCGTCAACAAGCCGCAGAGCCTGCGCGACTGTAACGAGAAGCTCTACACCGCCTGGTTCTCGGAGTTCACGCCGGATACGCTGGTGACGCGCAGCAAGGAGAAACTGCGCGCTTTCTGGCAGGAGCACGGCGACATTATTATGAAGCCGCTGGACGGCATGGGTGGCGCATCGATCTTCCGCGTCAAGCAGGACGATCCGAACTTCGGCGTGATTACCGAGACGCTGACTAACCACGGGCAGTTCTTCTGTATGGCGCAGAACTATCTGCCGGCCATTAAAGAAGGCGATAAACGCGTGCTGGTGGTGGACGGCGAGCCGGTGCCTTACTGCCTGGCGCGCATCCCGCAGGGTGGCGAAACGCGCGGCAACCTGGCGGCAGGCGGCCGTGGCGAAGCGCGTCCGCTGAGCGAAAGCGACTGGGAAATTGCCCGCCGCGTCGGCCCGACGCTGAAAGCAAAAGGATTGATTTTTGTCGGTCTGGATATCATTGGTGATAAACTCACTGAAGTGAACGTCACCAGCCCGACCTGCGTGCGTGAAATCGAAGCCGCATTCCCGATCTCCATCACCGGTATGTTGATGGACGCTATCGAGAAGCGTCTGGGCTGAGCATGACCCTGGAGCCAGGCTCCGTGATCAACCCAAACCGGCGCATACCCGCGCCGGCTATTTTTGGTACATCGAGTGAGAATGAATTTACAGCATCATTTTTTGATTGCCATGCCTTCCCTACAGGATCCCTTTTTCAAACGCTCAGTAGTCTATATCTGCGAGCACAATGAAGAAGGCGCGATGGGTTTGATTATCAACAAGCCGATGGAAAATCTGACGGTCGAAGGCATTTTAAAGAAGCTGAAAATCACGTCAGGCGAGCGCGATCCCGCGATTCGTCTGGACAAACCGGTATTCAGCGGCGGCCCGCTGGCTGAGGATCGCGGCTTTATTCTTCACTCCGCGCAGCGCACCTTCTCTTCCAGCATCCGCATTTCCGATACCACGGTGATCACCACCTCGCGCGACGTGCTGGAGTCGCTCGGCACCGCTTCGCAGCCGGAGCATGTACTGGTGGCGCTGGGCTACTGCGCCTGGGAGAAAGATCAGCTGGAAAACGAGCTGATGGAGAACGCCTGGCTCACCACGCCCGCCAACAGCAATATTCTGTTCCAGACGCCGATCGCCGATCGCTGGCGCGAAGCGGCGCGCAGCATCGGCATCGATATTCACAGCATCGCCAGCGATGCGGGACACGCCTGATGACGACGCAAACGCTGCTGGGTTTTGACTTCGGCACCAAAAGCATCGGCGTCGCGGTCGGCCAGCAGTTGACCGGCAGCGCCCGCCCGCTCGCCGCGCTGAAAGCGCAGGACGGCACGCCGGACTGGCTGCAGATCGAGCGCCTGCTCAAGGAGTGGCAGCCTGATTTCGTGGTGGTCGGCCTGCCGCTGAATATGGACGGCACCGAGCAGCCGCTTACCGCGCGCGCGCGCAAGTTCGCCAACCGCCTGCACGGCCGCTTCGGCGTGCGCGTCGAGCTGCAGGACGAACGCCTCAGCACGGTAGAAGCGCGTGCCGGCCTGTTCGAACGCGGCGGCTATCGCGCGCTGAATAAAGGCTCGGTGGACTCGCAGTCGGCGGCGATTATTCTGCAGGACTGGTTCGAAACCCACTAAGGCCCGTCTCGCTCTCGCCTGATTCAGGAGCGATCAGCCCTTCCCGCTGCCGCGATAGCAGGCTCTGTTCGAAGGTTTGCATGCCGGCCTGCGCGCCGGTTTGCAGCAGCGCGCCGATCTGATGCATCTTGCCGTCGCGGATCAGGCTGGCGATGGCGGGCGTGGCGATCAGCACCTCAAACAGCCCGATGCGTCCGCCGTCGCGCGCCGCGATCAGCTTCTGCGCCATTACCGCTTTCAGACTGCCTGCCAGCTGGGCGCGCACCAGGTTTTTCTCCTCCGCCGGAAAGACATCCACCAGGCGATCGACCGCCTGCGCCGCGCCGCGCGTGTGCAGCGTGGCGAGCACCAGATGCCCGGTTTCGGCGGCGGTGAGCGCCTGGCGAATAGTATCGCCGTCGCGCAGCTCGCCCAGCAGGATGACGTCGGGATCTTCACGCAGCGCGGCGCGCAGCCCGAGGCTGAACGAGGCGCAGTGCGTGCCGATTTCGCGCTGCTGGATCAGCGACTGCCGGCTCTGGTGAATAAACTCGATGGGATCCTCCAGCGTAATAATGTGCTTCGCCTGCTGACGGTTAATGGCGTCGACCATCGCGGCAAGCGTGGTCGACTTGCCGCTGCCGGTCGCGCCGGTCACTAATACCAGCCCATCCTCCAGCAGCAGCCAGCGCGACGCCGCCGCTGGCAGGCGCAGGCTCTCCAGCGTTGGGCAGCGGGTCGCCAGCGTCCGCAGCGCCAGCGACAGCCCCTGCCGCTGGCGGAACAGGCTGGCGCGCAGCCGCTGACCGTCGACCAGCGAGAAAGCGAAATCGGTTTGCCCCTGTGCCGCCAGCTCTTCGCGCTGCCGCGGGCCGAGATAGCGCCCGATAACCTGCTCCAGCCAGTCGGCCGTCAGCGGCGCGAGATTGGGAAGCGGCTCCAGCCTGCCGTGGCGCCGCCAGCGCGGCGAATCTCCGCTGCACAGGTGCAGATCGGCGGCATTATGCTTTACACTAAGCGCCACCATTTCTTCCAACTCCATAGATAGCCTCCTGACGATGACCTCAATCCAGCACAACCTACAGCAACTGCGTCAGCGAATCCGCGCTGCCGCAACGCAATGCGGGCGCGATCCAGAAGAAGTTACGCTGCTTGCCGTCAGTAAAACCAAACCTGCGAGCGCGATCGAGGAAGCCATCGAAGCCGGGCAGCTCGCCTTCGGCGAAAATTACGTGCAGGAAGGGGTTGAAAAGATTGAGGCGCTGGCCGCACATCCTGAGGTGG
Organism: Pantoea septica; assembly: GCF_002095575.1. GTDB lineage: Bacteria > Pseudomonadota > Gammaproteobacteria > Enterobacterales > Enterobacteriaceae > Pantoea > Pantoea septica. The sequence goes on from NZ_MLJJ01000031.1 coordinate 15,993, forward strand.
AGTGGCACTTCATCGGCCCGCTGCAGTCGAATAAAAGCCGCCTGGTCGCGGAGCATTTCGCCTGGTGCCATACGGTGGATCGTCTGAAGATCGCCCAGCGCCTGAACGATCAGCGTCCCGACTCGCTGCCGCCGCTGAAAGTGTTGATTCAGGTAAATATCAGTGACGAAAACAGCAAATCTGGCATCATGCTGGAGGATTTGGCTGAGCTGGCGCAGCAGGTTGCCGCGCTGCCGCGGCTGCAGCTGCGCGGACTGATGGCGATCCCGGCGCCGGAGAGCGACTACGCGCGCCAGCTGGCGGTGTGTCAGCGAATGGCCGACGCCTTCCGTGAGCTGAAGCAGCGCTATCCCGACGTCGACACGCTTTCTCTGGGAATGAGCGACGACATGGAAGCGGCTATTGCCGCAGGCAGCACCATGGTGCGCATCGGCACCGCGATTTTCGGCGCGCGGGATTATGCGCGCAACCCACAACAATAATTGAGGAACCTCATGTTAACACTGACGTTTTTAGTCAAAACGCTGATCGACCTGTATGTGATGGTGCTGCTGCTGCGCATCTGGATGCAGTGGTCGCGCTGCGATTTTTATAATCCGCTGTCGCAGTTCGTGGTGAAAATCACCCAGCCAGTTATCAAGCCGCTGCGCCGCATTATTCCAGCCATCGGTCCGATCGATACCGCCTCGCTGCTGCTGGCGTTTGTGCTGACGACGCTGAAATACCCGATTTTGCTGCTGATCCAGGTCGGCGCCTTCTCTGTCGATCCGGCCAATCTGCTGGTCGGCCTGCTGTCGCTGGTGAAATCCGCCGGCTATCTGGTGTTCTGGGTGATCATCATTCGCTCGCTGATGAGCTGGATCAGCCAGGGACGCGGCCCGCTGGACTATGTGCTGGTGCAGCTGACCGAACCGCTGATGTCGCCGATTCGCCGCATTCTGCCTGCGATGGGCGGCATCGACTTCTCGGCGATGATTGTGATTCTGGTGCTCTACGCCCTGAACTTCCTCGGAATGGATCTGTTTCCGGGCCTCTGGTTTCTGCTGTAAATATGACTGGAACTGCTATGCAAAAAGTTGTGCTCGCCACCGGCAATCCCGGCAAGGTACGTGAACTGGCGGATCTCCTCTCCGCCTTTGGCCTGGATATCGTGGCGCAAACCGATCTGGGCGTGGAGTCGGCGGAAGAGACCGGCCTGACCTTTATCGAAAACGCCATCCTGAAAGCGCGGCACGCCGCGCAGATCACCGGCCTGCCCGCCATCGCCGACGATTCGGGCCTGGCGGTGGATGCGCTGGGCGGCGCGCCCGGCATCTATTCAGCGCGCTACGCCGGAGAGGCGGCCAGCGATCGGGAGAACCTTGAGAAGCTGCTGAACGCGCTGGAAACGGTGCCGGACGGCGAACGTCAGGCGCAGTTCCACTGCGTGCTGGTCTATCTGCGCCATGCGGAAGATCCGACGCCGCTGGTCTTCCACGGCAGCTGGGCGGGCGAGATCACCCGCTCCGCCGCCGGCGAAGGCGGTTTCGGCTACGATCCGATTTTCTACGTGCCCGAACTGGGCAAAACCGCCGCCGAGCTAAGCAAAACGGAAAAAGGCGCGGTTTCTCATCGAGGCAAAGCATTGACGCTGCTGCTGGAAGCGATGCGCAATGCCTGATTTACCGCCGTTAAGCCTCTACATCCATATTCCGTGGTGCGTGCAGAAGTGCCCCTACTGCGACTTCAACTCCCATGCGTTGAAAGGCGAGGTGCCGCACGTCGAGTATGTGCAGCACCTGCTGCGCGATCTGGAAAACGACCTGCCGCTGACCCACGGGCGCGCCGTGCGCACCATTTTTATCGGCGGCGGCACGCCGAGCCTGCTGAGCGGCGAGGCGATGCAGATGCTGATGGACGGCGTGCGCGCGCGGCTGCCGCTGGCGACGGATGCGGAAATCACCATGGAGGCCAATCCCGGCACCGTAGAGGCTGACCGCTTCAGCGCCTATCAGCTGGCGGGCATTAACCGTATCTCTATCGGCGTGCAGAGCTTCGATTCGCAGAAGCTGGAGCGGCTGGGGCGCATTCACGGCCCGGACGAGGCGAAGCGCGCCGCACAGCTGGCCGAGGGGCTGCATCTGCGCAGCTTTAACCTCGACCTGATGCACGGCCTGCCCGATCAGTCGCTGGAAGAGGCGTTGAGCGACCTGAAGCAGGCTATCGCACTCAACCCGCCGCATCTCTCCTGGTATCAGCTGACCATCGAGCCGAATACGCTGTTCGGCTCGCGTCCGCCGACGCTGCCGGACGACGACGCGCTGTGGGATATCTTCGAGCAAGGGGATCGTCTGCTGACCGCCGCCGGCTATCAGCAGTATGAGACCTCCGCCTACGCGAAGCCCGGCTACCGCTGCGAGCACAACCTCAACTACTGGCGCTTTGGCGACTACCTCGGCATTGGCTGCGGCGCGCACGGCAAGCTGACCCAGCCTGACGGACGCATCGTGCGCACCGTGAAGACGCGCCACCCGCGCGGCTTTATGCAGGGCCGCTATCAGGAGAAGCAGTATGAGGTCGCCGACGCGGAGAAGCCCTTCGAATACTTTATGAACCGTTTCCGCCTGCTGGAAGCGGCGCCGCGCGAGGAGTTTGCGCGCTACACCGGCCTGAGCGAGCAGACCATTCGGCCGCAGATGGATGCGGCGATCGCGGCAGGCTACGTAGCGGAGAGCGCCACGCACTGGCAGATAACGGAAAAAGGTAAGCTGTTTTTGAACTCGCTGCTGGAGCTGTTTTTGGCGGAGGAGTAAGTGGAAACAACGAGGGCGGCGCAAGCCGCCCTCGCCGTTATGCCTTCGGGAAAATCCACAGATGGTTTTCCGGCAGCGCCAGATAGCCGTGCTGCGGGTCGCGCACCTCATTGCCGTACGCGCGAATAGCGAAATCGTCGCCCGCGGTGCGGAACAGGTACTCCCAGCGGTCGCCGAGATACATGCTGGTGACCAGCGGCAGTTCCAGCTGGTTCTCGCCCGGCCCGTCCACCAGCCTTACACGCTCGACGCGGATCACCGCCGTGCCCTCCTGGCCCTGCCGCACCCCCTCTCCCGCTCTGCCCCACAGGCTCCAGCCTTTGCCCTCAATACGCGCTTTACCGTCGCGCAGCTCGGCGATTTTCCCGTGCAGCCGATTGTTGCTGCCCATGAACTCGGCGGTAAACAGGGTTTTCGGCGAGCCGTACATTTCCTGCGGCGTGCCCTGCTGCTCGATCTTGCCGTTATTCAGCAGCAGGATGCGGTCGGAAATCGCCATCGCCTCGTTTTGATCGTGCGTCACCATCAGCGCCGACAGGCCCAGCTTGATGATCAGTTCACGCAGGAAAACGCGCGCCTCTTCCCGCAGCTTGGCGTCGAGGTTCGACAGCGGCTCATCCAGCAGAATCACCGGCGGGTTATAAACCAGCGCGCGGCCAATGGCGACGCGCTGCTGCTGCCCGCCCGAGAGCTGATGCGGATGGCGCTTGCCCAGATGGCCCAGCCCCAGCTGATTGAGTACGTCCTGCACCCGCTGATTAATCTCCGCGGAAGCAACCTTACGCAGCTTTAACGGATAGGCCACGTTCTCGAACACCGTCTTATGCGGCCAGAGCGCGTAGGACTGAAACACCAGCCCGAGGTTGCGCTCTTCCGCCGGGATCTCGCTGCGCGGCGTACCGGCATATACCTGGTTTTTGCCGATGATAATCTTGCCCTGAGTCGGCTTTTCCAGCCCGGCGACGGCGCGCAGCAGCGTAGTTTTACCGCTGCCGGAGGGGCCAAGCAGCGACACCACTTCGCCGCGCTGTAAATTCATGGAGACCCCTTTCAGAACCGGGTTGTCGCCATAGGTCAAATGCAGATTTTCTACGGATAATTCAATCATGTAATTTAACTCCAAATCGCAGGGCGATACCCAGGCCCACCACCACCAGCAGGATGTTAATAAAGGAGAGCGCGGCGACGATATCGATCGCGCCCGCCGCCCACAGGGAAACCAGCATTGAGCCGATGGTTTCCGTGCCGGGCGACAGCAGATAAACGCCGGTGGAGTATTCGCGTTCAAAAATCAGGAACATCAGCAGCCAGGAGCCGATCAGGCCGTAGCGAGAGAGCGGGATCGTCACGTGGCGCGTGATCTGCCCGCGCGTGGCGCCGGTGCTGCGCGCCGCCTCTTCCAGCTCGGGCCCCACCTGCAGCAGCGTCGAGGAGATCAGCCGCAGGCCATAGGCCATCCACACCACGGTATAGGCCAGCCAGACGCTGAAGATGGTGCTGCGCAGCGAGCGCAGCCAGACGATGAGGTTATCGCGCAGCCACTGCGACCAGGTGAAATCAGAAAGCCAGCCCGATTTAAGCGAGTTGTCCAGCCACAGCGGCAGGAACAAAAACACCCAGAGAAACGCCAGGCCCGCCAGCAGCCCCGGCACGGCGCGCGGCACCAGCACGCTGTAGTCAAGGAAGCGCGTGGTGTTGTCAGGCTTGCGGTGCATGGCGATGCCGATGAACAGGTAGCATGCCACCGCCAGCGCCCCGCCGATCACGCCGATCGCCATGGAGTTGACGATGGCGCGCAGCAGATTTGGCTGCGCCCAGATAGTCTGGAAGGTTTTGATCGACAGCTCGTCCCACAGCGAGACGCCGACGCCCCAGTTAGAGATAAAGGCGCGCAGCACCACGCCCAACAGCGGTACGCCGATGGTCACGGTCAGCCAGAACGCCACTACCGCGCCCGCCACCCAGCGCCATTTCCCCAGCGGCAAGGCGCGCGCCTGGGAAGCCTTGCCCTTAACGGTCACGAAGCGGTTGGCGGTGCGCATCAGGCGGCGCTGCAGCATCACCAGCGGAATGGTGATGCAGATCAGCACCACGGCCACTGCGGCCATCAGGTGATACGAAGGCGTGCCGAGCTTATTGGTCAGCTGGTAGAGGTAGGTCGCCAGCACCATATTCCCTTCGGGATCGCCCAGCACCAGCATTAAGCCGAAGACTTCCAGTCCGAGAAAGAACAGCAGTACCACGGCATAGAGGATCGAGGGGCGCACCATCGGCAGGCTCACCGCCGTCATTACCTGCAGCGGCGAGGCGCCGGCGATGCGCGCCGCCTCCTCTACATCCGATCCCACGCTGCGCAGCGCCGAGGAGATATAGAGGTAGGCATGGGGAACGTGCGTCAGCCCCGCAATCACCACGATGCTCGACATATCGTAGATATTCCACGGCACGAAGCCGAGCAGAGACTGCGCCCACAGCGAGAAGAAGCCGACCGGCCCGGCGGCCACCACATAGCCGAATCCCAGCACCATCGGCGAGACGAAGATCGGCACGAGGATCAGCGGCTCGATAATGCGTCTGCCCGGCAGGTCGGTACGCACCATCAGAAACGCCAGGATGCCGCCCAGCGGAATGGCGATGATCACCAGCCCAAAGGCGAGAATAAAGCCGCTCTTCAGCGCCTTGTAGAAGTCCGGGTCGGTGAAAATAAATTCAAATGACTCCAGGCTCCACTCTTTTGACGGCGCAAAAAAGGGGGCGGATAAAAAACTCTGGATGACGATAAACGATAGCGGAACATAGATAACCAGCGCGGTTAACAGCACCACGACGCCACGCGGCAGGCTTTGCCACTTTCTGCGCAATGCATTCATATTGAGACCCTGAATGGCGAAATCTTAGGAAAGAGAAGCGCGACGCAGCGGGCCGCGCTTCCGAACTGCCGTTATTTACCGGCGGCTGCGCGCCACTGCTTGATGTAATCCAGACGTTTTTTCGGCTGCAGGTACTCCAGCAGGCTTTCGTCTACCGGGATAGGCTTCAGCGCATTGCCTAACATTTTGGTCAGGCCGTCGATATCGTTTTTGCCTTCAATATCGTTACGCAGCGAGGGAATGTCGGCCTGATTCGCCAGAATGGTTTGCCCTTTTTCAGAGAGGACGTAATCGAGCCACAGCTTTGCCGCATGGCTGTTCTGGGCCTGCTGGCTGATAAAGGAGACGCGCGACAGCACCAGCGTGTAATCCTTCGGATAAGAGATGCCCAGCGAAGGATCGGTTTTGGCGCGGGCTTCAGCGTAGGAGCCGAGAATATTGAAGCCGATCAGGTTTTCGCCAGAAGAAACCCTCTCCATCATGGTGCCGGTAGAGGACTGCACCGCTAAGCCGCCCTTCGCCACTTCGGCAAGGGTTTTAAAATAGTCTGGATCGGCCTTCGAATCCTGTACCGACAGCATGAAGCCCAGCCCCGATTTTTCAATATCGTAGGTGGTGACCTTGCTCTTGAATTTGTCCGTCTGGCTGGCGATCAGCTTCGCCAGCGCGGCGTGCGAATCGGGCACCTCGCCAGCCGGGATCAGCCGCTTGTTATAGATAATCACCACCGGCTCGTAGGTGGTGCCGTACGCGCGGTTTTTCCACACCGACCACTTCGGCAGCTGAGCGAGCTCGGGCGACTGATACTCCTGGGCGTAGTCGGTCGCCAGCTTCAGACCGGTATCCATGGAGGAGCTCCAGACCACGTCGCCGCTGGTGCCGCCGGAGGCCTGCTCGCTGATAAAGCGGTTGTACAGCTCGGTGCTGTTCATGTCGTTATATTCGACTTTGATACCGGGATAGGTGGCCTCGAACCCCTTGATCAGCGGCCCTGCGGCTTTGGTGTCGGTGGTGGAATAGACCACGACTTTGCCTTCTTTGGTCGCGGCGTCGATAACGCCCTGGTAGTCCGCCGGATACCCCTGTGGCGGTGCGGAGAAGGCGGAACAGGAGACAAATACGGTCGCGGCAACCAGAGTAAGAGGATAGTTTTTCGACATTATATTTAACCTTTTAGTTACACTTTGGGAACTAAGGGTCAACATAGTCGATTGGGTCCGCCAGACAAGAGGTGCCCGGGCGTTATCTTCGCGAAGTGTGATTATCGGCGTTTTTTCGGCGATTAACACCATTAAAACCACGTAGAGGCCGCGCGCCCTTATTGCGCGCGATCACACTATTGCAGGCCGCTCATTTTGCGATAGAGTCGGCGCGGATGCCCGATGTTGCCGTACTGCATTTCGACGCTGATAAAGCCGATCTCCACGCAATACTCCAGATAACGGCGGCCGGTGGTTTTACTGATCCCGACGCTCTCTACCACCTGCTCCACCGACCAGCTGCGGTCAGGCGCATCGCTGAAAAAGCGTTTAACTCGCGTCAGGGTCAGAGACTCGATGCCTTTAGTCGACGGCGCGGGCGGCGCGTCGCTGGTCGGCAGGTTGAACAGCTTGTCCAGGGCATGCTGGTCCACATTGGTCATCTGGCGCATCGTCTGCACCAGCAGCATAAAGCGTTCCAGCGAGGCGCGCAGGCGGTGAAAAAAGACCGGCTTGAGCAGATAGTCCAGCGCGCCGCTGCGCATCGCGTGGCTACAGGTCTGCATATCGCTCGCGGCGGTAATAAAGATCACGGAACAGTCAAAACGCTTCAGCAGCGGGTCGTCGATCAGCGTGACGCCCTGCCCGTCCGGCAAATAGTTGTCGAGCAGCACCAGCCGCGGCTGATGCTGCTCGATCAGCTGGCGCGCCTGCTCCAGCGTGGCCGCGATGCCCGCCACGCGCAGATGGAAATGCTGCTCGATAAACTCGCGGTGCAAATCGGCGAGGTGCGGCTCATCTTCCACAATCACGACTTTGAGCGGCTTAGCGTTGTTCATGAGAAATTCCTGTCGAAGCGGCGGACGGGAACGGAATAAAAATGGTGAAAATCGTTCCCTGCGGCGCGTTGTCGTTGATTTCGATGCTGCCGCCCGCCTGATGAACGTATCCCGCCGCCAGATAGAGTCCGATGCCGTGCTCCGAGCCGAGCGGATCGTCGCCGCTGAAGGGCTTGCTGGTTACGCCCTGCTCGAACAGATGCGGTTTCAGCTGTTCGTCCACGCCGCAGCCCTGATCGGCCACTTCGATCAACAGCTCCTGATTGCGATCGGAAATATAGAGCTCCACCGGAGGAGCAGGTTTTTTCACCTTGAGCGTAGCGTCTACGGCGTTATCCAGCACGTTGCCTACCACTGACATCAGCGCGGTTTCGCTAATGGTCGCGGGGATGCGCATGAGCTGACAGGCGGGATCGAACTTAAGCTCCACCCCTTTTTCACGGGCGCTGACATATTTTCCCAGCAGCAGCCCGCACAGCGCCGGCGAAGTAAAGCGTGCCGAGACGAAATCGAGCACCTGCTGCGCGCCGGCGGACTGCGCCTGAATATAACGCATCGCATCCTCGTAGCGCTGCATCTGCAGCAGCCCCACCAGCGTGGCGGTCCAGTTGAGCTGTTCATGGCGCATAATGCGCAAATTATCCGCATAGCGCTTTACCTGGCTCAACTGGCTGCTCAGGGTGTTGATGTCGTTTTTATCGCGGAAGCTGCAGACCCAGCCGCCCGGCACGCCAGGTTCAAGATCGATAGTAACCCGGTTGACGATTACCTGACGCTGATTCAGGACGGTGATCTGATCGTGCCGGCCCTCGCTCGCTTGTCCGCCGCTCTGGCTGAGAAAAGCGGGATGGATCTGCATCACCTCATGCAGCGGCTTGCCCAGCAGTTCGCTCTCGCTGCGATCGATCTCCAGCAGCTCCCTGGCGGCGCGATTGATTAAGATCAGCTGCTTTTCTGCGTTAACGGCGAAGACCCCCTCATACATCGCCTCGAGCAGCGCTTTTTGCTGCAGCACCAGCAGCGCGATATCTTTCGGCTCCAGCCAGAACATCTGCTTTTTGAGGTTGCGGCTAAAAGCCCATGAAAAAATAAACAGCAAAACCAGCAGCGCCAGGCCGTAGAGGCTCGCCTGCCACAGCAGGCTGACGTTGATGTTGGCGATATAGGAGGTGAGATAACCAACCGAGACGATGCCGATCACCTGATGGCGGGCATCAAAAATGGGGGCTTTGCTGCGCAGCGATACGCCGATGCCGCCCTTACGCACCGAAATAATGGTTTTCCCCTGCAGCACCTCGGCATTATCGCCGCCAATTAGCGGCAAATTAAGGCGTTCGGGCGATTCAGAATGATAGAGATGCTGCTCGCGCGCGTCGCCTATCACGATATAGCTCGCGTCGCTTTGCTCGCGCAGCGGCTGGATCAGACGCGCAATGGCGGCGATATCGCGGCTCGCCACCTTCTCCGCCAGGCCGGGCATCAGCGCGATTTCGCTCGCCTGCACTCGCGCGCGCTGCCCCAGATCGTGATGCAGTTGCCGGTCGATAAAATGAAACAGGATCGCGCCCTGCAGCGCCAGCAGCAGGCAGGAAAACAGCACCAGCGAGAGGAAGAGCTTTACCTGAAAAGGCAGTCTGCGTTTCATACAACCTGTTAAATAGAGGAGCGGGTGCGCGGCATCAGGCAAGACTAGCATGGGCACAGGCGGCCAGCGGCTGGCTAAGCCCAGAGTTGTGAACTGGCTACCATCTCAGCGAGACGGCTGAATCGCTGCATTGAGGGGCACGTCAGCCGCTGCCTCTGTCCATACAGCCGTCCAGGTGTATAAGTGGTTAAAATAAATTAATATAAATGTTGCCAAACCTCATGCGCTGTGGCTTAATAGCGCCATCGGTTTGGAATACAGACCTTATGAAAGCAGTTTTAGTAAAGCAGTCCTCAGTTCAAGTGTTATCCAAAGATACCCTTCTTCGTGAGCTCCTCCTAAGCGCCCCATAAGTAATTCTCAGGCCATCTTCGCCGCTTTTAGTGGCTCATAAATTAAGGAAATATCTATGTCTAACAAAATGACTGGTTTAGTAAAATGGTTCAACTCTGACAAAGGTTTCGGCTTCATCACTCCGGACGACGGCAGCAAAGATGTATTCGTACACTTCTCTGCAATCCAGAGCGACAGCTACAAAACCCTCGACGAAGGCCAGAAAGTCTCTTTCACCATCGAAAATGGTGCTAAAGGCCCTGCTGCCGGCAACGTCACCGCGCTGTAAGACGCGTCTGTTATCAGCGACGCTTACAACAGCGATGAAGGCGCAAGCCTGAGCGGCTAAGCTGCCGCTGATAATGAAAAAACCCGCCCTGTGCGGGTTTTTTCATATCGGTCTCCCCTTGAGCGGCCCGCGCTCTCCTCGCACCCGTTAAATTTATCAGCCACACTTACCCAAAGCCGTAGTCGGCACTGCCATTGTGCATTACACTGCGCGCTGCAAAAACTGAGTAGATTAACGATTAAACAGGCGGTAACGGCGATGAACGGAACGATCACAACCTGGTTTCAGGACAAAGGTTTTGGATTTATCAAAGATGAGAACGGCGACAATCGCTATTTTCACGTGATCAAGGTCGCCAACCCTGAGCTAATCAAAAAGAATGCGGCGGTGACCTTCGAACCCACCACCAACAGCAAGGGGCTGTCAGCTTATGCTGTGAAGGTAATGCCGGAGAGCAAATATATCTTTATCGCCGGCGAGCGCATCAAGCTCACCGCAATCAAATCTTTCGTGGTCTTCAGCGAAGAGGTGCCGGCGGATAGCCGCATCGATAAAGAGAACACCGTGCTCTCTGTGGGTTCGCTGCTGAATAACATCCGGCCGAAAACCGAAGCCAGGCCTGGCGAAATGCGCACGGTGAGAAAGCTGGCGATCACCACTTTCCAGGGAACGACGCTGATCTTCTCGGAAGATGAGATCGACGTCGATGCCACGGCGAAAATGCTTAAAGTCTGAGATACGGCAGACAGTCCCGAAAGTACAACAGGCGTTACCCTGGAGATTCTTTATGAACGATGAAATACCAATCAGATACTACGACGTTGCGGATGAGTATGCGACGGAGAGCGACAAGCCGGTAGACGAATCGGAACGCGATTCGCTGGCGCGCTATTTCCAGCTGCTGATCACGCGCCTGATGAATAATGAGGAAATCAGCGAAGAAGCGCAGCATGAAATGGCTGTGGAAGCGGGCATCGACGCGCAGCGTATTGACGAGATCGCTGAGTTTCTTAATCAGTGGGGCAACGAGTAATCCCGCAAGGCGCGCCTGAAATCAGCAAGCGCGCCGCCTTCTTTACGACTTCACGCTGCCGACCAGCTTCTTGCGCTGATCTTCAAGGCTAATCACGCGGTTACAGACTTCCTGTCCGAAGTTTTTGAAATCCTGCTCTTGATTGCTCCACTCCGCCTGGATCGACTGCTGTAGCCCGCCCAGGTTGCCCATGATCGCCTGCAGCGGATTGCTGCCGCTCGCCTGCTTGCTGCCCATCTCATTCAGGCTGTCCTGCAGCACGCCGCCCATGGTGCTCTGCACCAGACGTTCGCCGTCGGCGCGCACCTGGTCGATCGCCTGATGGTGAAAGGTCAGGCCGTCGTCGCGGTGTTCGATAATACGGTTCATCTGCTGCTTCAGCTGACCGTTGAGCGTGGTGAGGCGGTTGCGCACGTTGCTGTCGGCGCCGAGCTTCTCGACGATGACCTTATCCAGCGCGATGCGGCCTTTCTCCAGGCGCGACGAGGCGCCGGTATCTATCCACGGCAGATCGCGGCGCAGCGCATTCTGGTAGTCGATAGCCTGCTGACGCTGCGCGTTGTTCACCGCCACTTTCTGGCCGTTGAGCCGCACATCGCCCTGCGGGGAGATCTCCAGGTTGCCGTTTGCGCCGACCACCTGCACGCTTTGCGGCTTAATCACCACGTCATCCTGCGGTTTAACGCTGCACTCCCAGGCAGCCTGCGCCTGCGTCGCTGCCAGCAGCAGCGCGGCGATAAGCGTTTTACGAACCATAATCTCTCCCAACGAAACTTATTCCGTGTAATCGCCTTTCCGCTGTTGAAGGGTCAGGCGTCGGCGGCGCAGCGATACTGGCGACGGCCAGCGCACAGCCTCCGGAGCGTACTGAAGTACGTGAGGAAGGCGAGCACTGCCCGGCGTCGGTAGCGCAAGTAAGCCAGCCTGAAGCGGACTCAACGCCGGATAAAAATATTAGTCCCACCAGACGTCGAAAAGTTCGGTAACCTGCACATCACTCAGCTGACGATCTTCCAGCCACTTACGCACCAGCTCGCGGTGCTCGTCGGTGCACTTGCCGGTCTTCTGCAGGCAAACCAACCCTTCCCACACCAGATAGCCACTGCCGTCATAGGCCAGGCCGTTCGGCGCGATGACTTCGTTGATAAAGTCGTCGACGGTTTTATCAATTTGCTGTTCCGTGGTGCCGTCGGCAAAGCGCCAGGCAACCGAAAAACCCAGCTCCTGAAATTCGTCGAGATGCAGTTTTTTACGTAAACGGCGGCTGCGATGTGTGGCCATTATTTAATCCTCTCAAACATTAAGTCCCAAACGCCGTGGCCCAGTCGCTGCCCGCGCTGCTCAAATTTGGTCAGTGGACGCGTCTCCGGACGCGGCACGTAATCCTGCGTTTCCGACTGGTTTTTATAGCCGTCGATGCCGTTCATCACTTCCAGCATATGTTCGGCGTAGGCTTCCCAGTCGGTCGCCATATGGAACACCCCGCCCAGCTTCAGCTTGCGCATCACCAGTTCGGCGAAAGGCGTCTGCACGATGCGACGCTTGTTGTGGCGCGCTTTATGCCAGGGATCGGGGAAGAAAAGCTGCACCATCCGCAGCGAGTTATCCGGGATCATCTTCTCCAGCACTTCCACCGCGTCGTGGCACATCACGCGCAGGTTCTCGACGTTCGCCTCTTTCGCGGAGGCGAGACAGGCGCCCACGCCCGGCGCGTGAACTTCGATACCGAGAAAGTTCTGCTGCGGATTATTCTGCGCCATGGTCACCAGCGACGCGCCCATGCCGAAGCCGATCTCCAGCACCACCGGCGCGTCGCGGCCAAACAGTTGACTCAAATCCAGCGGCTCGGGTTGAAACTCAACGCCCATCTCCGGCCAGTATTGGTCGAGCGCCAGCTGCTGCCCTTTGGTCAGACGCCCCTGGCGGCGCACAAAACTGCGTATACGGCGCAGCGGCCGCCCGTTCTCATCAAATTCCGGAGTGATGACGTCATTAATCATGTTGTAGCCTGCTGAGTAGCCTGTTTGGGGAAAGGCGCATTATGCAAAGTTAATTAGCAGAAGCAAGCCCTTGCGATCTTCAGGTTTACACCGGGGCCGCGCCTGTGCTGGAATGCCTGCCTGAGTGTAGAGTAATCACGGAAAATTTCCTTCTTATGATGCAAGCGCCGCAGTTCGCGCAACAGGTGCTGGACTGGTATCAGCGCTTTGGCCGCAAGACCCTGCCGTGGCAGCAGGAGAAAACGCCTTATAAGGTGTGGCTCTCTGAAGTGATGCTGCAGCAGACCCAGGTCGCCACCGTTATTCCCTATTTCGAACGCTTTATGGCGCGCTTTCCCACCGTCGCCGATCTGGCCGCCGCACCGCTCGACGAGGTGCTGCACCTCTGGACCGGGCTCGGCTATTACGCCCGCGCGCGCAACCTGCATAAGGCGGCGAAGCAGATCGCCGATCGGCATCAGGGCGAGTTTCCGCGCAACTTCGACGACGTCGCGGCGCTGCCCGGCGTCGGACGCTCGACCGCAGGGGCGGTGCTGTCGCTGTCGCTTGGCCAGCACTTCCCCATTCTAGACGGCAACGTAAAGCGCGTGCTGGCCCGCTGCTACGCGGTCGGCGGCTGGCCGGGTAAAAAGGATGTCGAGAAGCGGCTGTGGGAAATCAGCGAAACCGTCACGCCGGCAGAGGGCGTCAGCCAGTTCAACCAGGCGATGATGGATCTCGGCGCGCTGGTCTGTACCCGTTCGAAACCCAAATGCGACATCTGTCCGCTTAACAGCGGCTGTATCGCCTACGCCAACAATAGCCAGGCGAGCTATCCCGGCAAAAAGCCGAAGCAGATCCTGCCGGAGCGCAGCGGCTGGTTTCTGCTGTTGCAGGATGGCGATGATGTCTGGCTAGAGCAGCGTCCGCCGGTGGGATTATGGGGCGGTCTGTTCTGCTTCCCGCAGTTCACGACAGAGGATGCGCTGCACGACTGGCTGCAGGCGCGCGGCATCGCTGCGAAGCCGCAGCAGCTCACCGCGTTTCGTCATACCTTCAGCCATTTCCATCTGGATATCGTGCCAATGTGGCTATCGTGGCCATCTGTCGGGGCGGCGATGGATGAACCCGGCGGTCTCTGGTATAACTTAGCCCAGCCGCCGTCAGTGGGGCTTGCGGCGCCGGTTGAGCGGCTACTGCACGAGCTACGTCACCCGCAACAGCTGGCCCTGCACCGGCATGAGATTGAAGAGGAAAAGTAATGAGCCGCACGATTTTTTGTACGTTTCTACAGCGCGACGCCGAAGGGCAGGATTTCCAGCTCTATCCGGGCGAACTGGGCAAGCGCATCTACAATGAGATCTCGAAAGAAGCCTGGCAGAAGTGGATGACCAAACAGACCATGTTGATCAACGAGAAAAAGCTCAACATGATGAATCCGGAAGACCGCAAAGTGCTGGAGAAGGAGATGGTGAATTTCCTGTTTGAAGGCAAAGAGGTCCACATCGAAGGCTATACGCCGCCAGAAGCATAAATTTTAGGGCCTCAGCGTTGAGGCCCCTCTCTTTTCCGGGTCAGGCACGTATTTACAATGAATAAGAAATTACTCGCACTGCTGGTGATCGCGCCCCTTTTGGTCTCCTGCTCAGGAAAGAAGTCTTCGCAGTATCACGAAGAGTGGGTAAAGGACACCAACGGCTTCGATATTTTAATGGGCCAGTTTGCGCATAACATCGAGAACATTTGGGGTATCAACGAAGTCCTGATCGCCGGACCGAAAGATTACGTCAAATACAGCGACAACTATTACACCCGCAGCCATATCAACTTCGAAAGCGGCAATATCACTATCGAAACCATTTCCGGTACCGATCCGATGGCCAGCCTGCGCCAGGCGATCGTGACCACGCTGCTGATCGGCGACGATCCGGGCAATGTCGATCTTTATTCCGACGCCAACGATATCGTCATCAGTAAAGAGCCGCTGCTCTACGGCCAGGTGCTGGACAACACGGGCCAGCCGATTCGCTGGCAGGGCCGTGCGGGCAACTTCGCCGATTACCTGCTGCAAAATAAACTGCAGCGTCGCGTTTCCGGCCTGCATGTCATCTACTCGGTGACCATTCCGATGGTGCCTAACCACCTCGACAAGCGTGCGCACAAATATCTGCCGATAGTGCGTAAGGCCGCCGAGCAGTACGGCGTCGACGCGTCGTTGATTCTGGCGATTATGCAGACCGAGTCGAGCTTCAACCCCTATGCGGTCAGCCATTCCGACGCGCTGGGGCTGATGCAGGTGGTGCAGCATACCGCAGGCGTCGATGTATTCCGCATGAAGGGCAAGTGGGGCAAGCCGAGCCGCAGCTACCTGCTCGATCCCGAGAACAATATCGATGCGGGTACCGCCTATCTTTCGCTGTTGCAGAAGAGCTATCTGGGCGGGATTCAGGATCCGGTGTCGCGGCGCTATGCGGTGATTACCGCCTATAACGGCGGTGCGGGCAGCGTGCTGCGCGTCTTCTCCAGCGATAAGGATCGCGCCTTCAACGCCATTAACAATATGTCGCCGAGCCAGGTTTATACCACGCTGACGACGCAGCATCCGTCTGCGGAGTCGCGGCGCTATCTGTATAAGGTGAGTACGGCGCAGCGCAGCTATCGCCGTTATTGACAGGGTGTCTGCTGCGCAGGCGGCGCTGAGCGGGTTCCGCCCGCCGGGGGTTAGGTTCGCTGCGCGAACGGGCTCTGAGCGGGTTCCGCCCGCCAGGCGTCGGGGAGTTTCAGCCGCTCCGCTGCCGGCGTGCGTGTTAAGGGACTCGCCAGCCCCTTAACAATCCCGGCTTCCGGCAGCCTCCACGCCGCGCTCCGCGCGGTGCCTTCGTTGCTTACGTCGGCCGCACGGACCGCGCGGATTCGACATCCTGTCTCATGCCGCGCTCTCGCCGACGTCCTGTCGGCTCGTCCTGACCGCCGTGCGCGCCTCAGCGTGTCGGATGCCTCTGACTGCCCCGCCTGTAATTTCCTTGGTTTTCATTAACGACAGCGACGTCTGAGCGCATAACGCATGTTTTCAGCGACGACGTTGCGCCTTCAGGAATCAGGATTTGCAGCGGGGGGTTTTTGGGGGCCATCGCAGCCGCTGAGCGGAGGAAGGATTTCAGGATGAGGCGACAGGACGTCGCCGAAAGCGCGGGCCAGGCCAGGACGGCCTGTCCTGCGCGGTCCGTCAGAAATCCTGAGAGAGCGAAGGGACCCGCGCAGCGGGCGGGTGAGCTGGCCCGGGGCGCGGGTGCAGGGCCGGCGCCCACCGGCCCTGCTCGGTCGCCCGCAGCGGGCGGAATGAAACTGCCTCGCGGTCAGGCGAACGAAACCCGCTCAGAGCCCGCCTGCGCAGCAGGCAAATCACCCGTCAGGCAGGGTCCGCTACCGCTCCACCATCATATTCGCCACCAGCTGCAGACGCCCCTGCCCGTCATCCTCGGTATAAACGCCCTGCAGCTCCGGCGAGAAGCCCGGCAGCTGGTTGACGCCCTCTTCCAGCGCCAGGAAATAGCGCTGTACCGCGCCGCCCCACACCTCGCCCGGCACCACGCAGAGCACGCCTGGCGGATAAGGCAGCGCGCCTTCGGCGGCGATGCGCCCTTCGGCTTGCGCGATCGGCACCAGCTCGACGTCGCCGCGAATATAAGCCTGATGCGCGTCCTGCGGATTCACCTTCACCGCCGGGAAACTCTTCTGGCGGAACATCGTCTTCTGCAGATCCTTCACGTCGAAGCTGACATAGAGATCGTGCATCTCCTGGCACAGCTGACGCAGGGTATAGCCCTTGTAGCGCGCCTGATTTTTGCGATAAATCGTCGGCAGCACCTCCGCCAGCGGCGCATCCTCTCTGACGCGCTCTTCAAACTGCGCCAGCATCGCCACCAGATGCGCCATCTTCTCCGCGCTCTCTGCCGGCGTCAGCAGAAAAAGAATAGAGTTAAGGTCGCACTTCTCCGGCACGATGCCGTTTTCGCGCAGATAGTTCGCCAGAATCGTCGCGGGAATGCCGAAGTCAGCGTATTCGCCGCTCGCCGCGTCGATGCCCGGCGTCGTCAGCAGCAGCTTGCAGGGATCGACCAGATACTGATCCTTGGCATAACCGGCAAAGCCGTGCCATTTCGCCTCCGGCTCGAAGCTGAAGTAGCGGCTGTCGCGGGCGATGGTCTCCGTGGGCGCATCCTGCCAGCGCATGCCGTTAACCTGCTCCGGCACAAACGGCAAAATCATCTCGCAGCGATCGAGGATCGCCTTGCGCGCCTCGATGCCGAGCGTCACGCACGACTGCCACAGCTGGCGGCCCGCTTCGCCCTGATGCATTTTGGCGTTAACGTCCAGCGCGGCGAAGAGCGGATAAAAGGGACTGGTAGAAGCGTGCAGCATAAAGGCGTTATTCAGCCGCTTGTGCGGGCAAAAGCGCTTCTGCCCGCGAATATGGTTATCTTTTTTGTGGATCTGCGACGTCTGCGAAAAGCCAGCCAGCTGCTTATGTACCGACTGGGTGACGAAAATGCCGGGATCGTTCTCGGTAAGCTCCAGCGTCAGCGGCGAGGTGCCGGCCATCACCGGAATAAACTGCTCATAGCCGAGCCACGCGGAGTCGAACAGGATGTAGTCGCAGAGATGTCCGATGCGATCCACCACCTGACGCGCGTTATAGACAGTGCCGTCGTAGGTGCCGAGCTGAATAATCGCCAGCCGGAAAGGTCGCGCTTCTTCGGCGCGCTGCGGCGCCACCTCTTTGATCCGCTCGCGCAGCCAGCTCTCGTCGAAGCAGTGCGCGTCGATGCCGCCGATAAACCCGAAAGGATTACGCGCCGCTTCCAGATAGACTGGCGTCGCGCCCGCCTGGATCAGCGCGCCGTGATGGTTCGATTTATGGTTATTGCGGTCGAACAGCACCAGATCGCCGCGCGTCAACAGCGCATTGGTCACCACTTTGTTGGCGCTGGAGGTGCCGTTCAGCACGAAGTAGGTTTTATCCGCGTTGAACACCTTTGCCGCGAACTTCTGCGCATCTTTCGCCGAGCCTTCGTGGATCAGCAGATCGCCGAGCTTAACGTCGGCGTTGCACATGTCGGAGCGAAAAACGTTCTCGCCGTAAAAATCGTAAAACTGCCGTCCCGCCGGATGCTTACGGAAAAACGCCCCGCCCTGATGGCCCGGACAGGCGAAGGTGCTGTTCTGCATATCGACATAGCGCGTCAGGGTATCGAAAAACGGCGGCAGCAGGTTCGCCTCATACTCCGCCGCAGCCGCTTCCAGCGCCGCCCACTCTTGCGCGGAGCCGTTCAGCTCGCCGGTCACGCCCGGCAGATGCAGCACCTCCTCTTCCCAGGCGTTGGCGACAAATACCGGCAGATTGAAGCCGGTATGGCGCAACAGCGCCAGCACGCCGCTGCGCGTATCGGCCAGCGAGACGACCACTGCCGCCACGTCGGTAAAGTCGGTATTGTCCAGCGTCACTACGTCACGCCCGGTATTAAGGGTAAGGCTGGGAGCCACAGCGGCGCTGGCGGCAATTTTCAGTGGTGTCATAACACAAATCCCCAACGGTGAAGGATGAGTGAGTGCCAGAGGCACGGCAATAGGGAAGATTCCCCGGCGAATAACGTCAGGCGGAAGCGGAGACGGAGCAAAAGGTAAAGCCGCACCCGATAGACATCAGTAAAGCCAGATCGCGTCTGTCTTTACGCATGCCCAACAGCGAACGTTTAGCTGGCCTCACCGCATGGCGCGCGGGAACGCCTGAAAGCGGCGGGCAGAGAGGAGCGCCTTGCGCACAGGGCAAAGCGAGCGGAGGCAGGTGCGGCTGTGCATTGTTCCGACCATAGCGACATCCTCGACGAACAGGCAAAAAGAGGCGCAATCATGTCATCTTTTTAGCGCGGGAACAACCCGCCCGAATCAATAACCTTGCAAGAGCAAACAAATGTAATCTACTGATAAATAATGAATTAAAACATGAATACTTTAACTAAATGCTTAATTATCTTTTCTTTATGAAAGGTTATGCATTTAGCCGCGCGTTGAGTCAGCTTCTGCGCCTTCTCTACCCCTTCCCGCTGAGGAGTAGTAGACTGGCCGGCACATTTCCTGATTGCCGGAGGCTGCATGTTTAAAGCATTAGTCATTGAAAATGATGAGCAAGGCTACCGCACCAACCTGAAAGATCTCAACGAATCCCAGCTGCCCGACCATGACGTCACCGTCGACGTCGCCTACTCCACGCTGAACTACAAAGACGCGCTCGCCATCTGCAATAAAGGCCCGATCGTGCGTCACTTCCCGATGGTGCCGGGCATCGATTTCGTCGGCCGCGTTACCGCCAGCCGCCATCCAGAGTGGCGGCTGGACGACGTGGCGCTGCTGACCGGCTGGGGCGTCGGCGAGAAACAGTGGGGCGGCCTGGCGCAGAAGGCGAGCGTCTCTGGCGACTGGCTGGTAGAGGTGCCCGCCGCCCTGAGTCCGCTGCAGACGATGGCGATCGGCACCGCGGGCTTTACCGCGATGCTGTGCGTGATGGCGCTTGAGAAACAGGGCGTAACGCCGGATCGCGGCCCGGTGCTGGTCACCGGCGCGAGCGGCGGCGTCGGCAGCTTCAGCGTCAGCCTGCTGGCGCGCCTGGGCTTTGAGGTGATCGCCGCCAGCGGACGCGCCAGCGACGAAGGCTATCTGATCGATACGCTCGGCGCCCATTCTGTCATCGACCGCAGCGAGCTGTCGCAGCCCGGCAAGCCGCTGGCGAAAGAGCGCTGGGCGGCGGCCATCGACAGCGTCGGCAGCCATACGCTGAGCAACGTGCTGGCCGCTACCCAGCGCGACGGCGTGGTCGCCGCCTGCGGCATGGCGCAGGGGCTGGATCTGCCCGCCAGCGTCGCGCCCTTTATCTTGCGCGGCGTAACCCTGACCGGCGTCGACAGCGTGATGTGTCCGAAACCGCTGCGCCAGCAGGCGTGGCAGCGCCTCAGTGAACTGCTGAACGGCGACACTCTCACCCGGCTTACGACGCTGATCCCGCTCAGCGAAGCGAAACAGGGCGCGCAGGATCTGCTGGACGGCAAGGTGCGCGGCCGCCTGATTGTCGACTGCCGTTAAGCGTTCTGATGCAGGGCGGCGTCGCGCAGCAGCACCGCAAGACGCTCCAGCGCGAACTGCGCGCCCTGCTCCATCACCGATTTCGGTTCGCCCTCGAAGCGCCGCATCTCCGCCGCCACGCTGCCGTCGGGCAAGGTCCAGCCAAACCAAATGGTGCCTGCGGGCGTGCCGTCTTCGCCGCCGTCTGGTGCCGCGTAGCCGGTAATCGACAGGCTGACCGGTTCGCCGGAGCGCTCGCGCGCGCCGATCGCCATCTCGCGCGCCGTCTGTTCGCTCACCGCGGTATGCGCTTCCAGCGTTTCCGGCCGCACCCCGAGCAGCTGGGTTTTCGCATTGTCGCTGTAGGTGACGAAGCCGCTGGTATAGAAGTTGCCGCTGTTTTCCACTTTCGCCAGCGTCATGCTGATCAGGCCGGCGGTGCAGGACTCGGCGGTCGCTAACCGCCACTCAGAGGAGAGAAGCCGCTCGCCAAGCTGTTCGGCGGCCCGATCTAGTGCATCGTTCATATTTTGCTTCCCTGTTTAGTGATTCAGAGTAGAAAGTATGGTCGAAAATCGGCGCGCCGCTAAGCGCTAACGCTATGAATAGTAAGCCAAACGGCTTTACGCGCGCAGCTGGATCGTCGGGCTGCCGCTTTCAGGATGAGCGGAGACGCGCAGGTCCGCCCGATACCAGCGCGTCAGCGTCGTCTCGGTCATCACCGCCTGCGGCGAGCCCTGCGCCACCAGCGTGCCCTGATGCAGCAGCAGAATGCGATCTGCCCAGAGCGCGGCCAGGTTGAGATCGTGCAGCACGGCGCAAACCCCGAAGTCGCTCTGGCGCGACAGCTGGTGCAGCAGCCGCAGCGTCCTCTGCTGCCAGTAGAGATCGAGCGCCGAGGTCGGCTCGTCGAGAAACAGCCAGCCGCGCGGCGCCCCGTCGCGCCAGAGCTGCGCCAGCACGCGCGCCAGCTGCACGCGCTGCTGTTCGCCGCCGGAAAGCTGCCGATAGTCGCGTCCGGCCAGCTCGCTGCAGCCGGTTAGCGCCATCACCTCCTCGACGATGGCCGCTGCGCCTGCGGCAGGCCAGGGCGCGCGGCCCATCGCCACCACGTCGGCGGCGGGCAGCGCAAAGGCGACCGGATTCTGCTGGCGCATCACCGCGCGCCGCTGCGCCAGCCGCGCGCGCGGCCAGGCCGCTAAGGGACGATCGCCCAGCCGACACTCCCCCTCATCGGGCGTCAGAAAGCCGGTCAGCATCCGCAGCAGCGTCGATTTTCCCGCGCCGTTCGGGCCAATCAGCGCCACCAGCTCGCCCGACGCCAGCGACAGATCCAGCGCGTCGATCAGCATCCGTCCGCCGCGCGCATAGCGCAGGCTGCGCGCCTCTAATCGATCCATTATTCCACTCCTCGCTGCTGGCGCAGGATCTGCCAGAGAAACCAGGGGCCGCCCAGCAGGCTGGTCAACAGTCCTACCGGCATCTCGGCGGGCACCATGAGGGTGCGCGCCAGGGTATCCGCCAGCAGCAGCAGGATCGCGCCCGCCAGCGCCGAACCGGGCAGCATCCAGCGATGGTCGCTGCCGAGACAGAAGCGCATCACGTGCGGCACCACCAGGCCTACGAAGCCGATAATGCCGCTGACCGACACCGCCGCGCCCACCAGCAGCGCGCTCAGCGTCAGCAGCTGCCGCTGGGTACGCCTGACGTCAAGCCCCATATAGTGCGCATCCTCTTCGCCCAGCTGCAGCAGGTTAAGATGGCGCGCGCGTCGCTGCGTCAGCAGCAGCGCCGGCAGGATAAAGGCGGCGCAGACCGCCAGCACTGGCCACTGCGCCTGGCTCAGGCTGCCCATGCCCCACAGCGAAAGCTGACGCAGCTGCTGGTCGTTACTGAGCCACGAGAGCACGCCTGCGGCCGCGCCGCACAGCGCGTTGATGGCAACACCCACCAGCAGCAGACGCGCCAGGCTGCCCTGCGCTCGCTGGCTGAGGCTGAAGATCAGCACCATCACCGCCAGGCTGCCGAGAAAGGCCGCCAGGGTCGGCAGCCAGAGCGCCAGCAGCGGGGGCAGCGTCAGCGGCAGAAGAAGAGCGATCGCTACCGCCAGCCCTGCGCCGCTGCTGATGCCGAGCAGGCCGGGATCGGCGAGCGGAT
Source organism: Pantoea septica (assembly GCF_002095575.1). GTDB lineage: Bacteria > Pseudomonadota > Gammaproteobacteria > Enterobacterales > Enterobacteriaceae > Pantoea > Pantoea septica. The sequence goes on from NZ_MLJJ01000031.1 coordinate 38,245, forward strand.
TGCGAAACAGCCCCTGCATCACCGCGCCGGAAACCGCCAGCGCCATGCCGATCAGCACCGCCAGCAGCACGCGCGGCAGCCGGATATGCAGCCAGATCTGCCAGACCATATCGCTGAGCGGCGCCTGCCACAGCGTGCGCGGCGACAGCGTCATCGCGCCGAGATTAGCCGCCAGCGCCATCGCCACCAGCATGCTCATCAGCATCAGCGCCAGCCAGCGCGGCGCGGCAATACTACTCATGCCGCGCCGCTTCGGCCGCTTTGCGCAGCTTGACGATGGCGCCTGGCGTATCCAGGCCGAAACCGAGCAGCGCCATTTCATCGATCGCCAGCAGGTTTTTATGCTGGCCCGCCGGGGTCAGCGCCAGGCCAGGCAACCGCCATACCTCCTCTTCGTCGCCGAGGGTTTTCAGGCCATCGTCGCCGATCACCACCAGATCCGGCGCGGCGGCGATGACGCCCTCCTGCGACAGCGGCTGATAGTGCGGCACCGCCGCCATGGCGTTGATCAGGCCCGCGCTGCGGATGGCGCCGTCGGCGGCGGTATCGCTACCCGCCGCCAGCGACTTCATGCCGCTGTGCGCCATAATAAACAGCACCTTCACCGGCAGCGGCCGCTTCGGCAGCGCCGCCAGCGTGCGGTTAATCTGCTGCGCCAGCGCCTGCGCCTCTTCATCGCGGTGCAGCGCCTTCCCGATGGCGGCGATCTTTTTGGGAATCGCCTCCAGGCTGTTCTCGCCGGTGATCTCCACCACCCTGACGCCAGCCTGGGCGACCTGCCGCAGCGCCAGCGACGGTTTCGCCAGCTCGCTGCTCAGCACCAGCGTCGGCTTCAGCGCCAGAATGCCCTCGGCGTTGAGCTGACGCATGTAGCCGATATCCGGCAGCCGCTTCGCCAGCGCCGGATGCTGGCTGGTGCTGTCGCGCGCCACCAGCGCCTGCTGCGCGCCCAGCGCATACACGATCTGCGTGACGTCGCCGCCGATAGCGATCACGCGCTCCGCCGCCAGCGAAGGCAGCGTCAGCAGCAGCATTAACCCGGCGATCACCCCTTTCATACGGCTTCTCCCGCCGCGCTCAGCGAGGTTATCTGCTCGCGCCAGCGCGCCTGCTCCGGCGTGCCTTCGCTGCGCTGGCCGTAGAGCTGGGCGATCTGCGTGCCGTCGGCCGCAAACAGCTCCAGGCTGGTGACGAAGCCGTCGCCGGTCGGTTTGCGCGTCACCCAGCTTTCGTGGATGCGTTCCGCCATCAGGTGCAGCGTGAAGCGCGTATTAAACAGGTTGAGCCACTTCTCCATCGTCGCCGTTTTTTCCACCGCGCCGGTAAAGATCTGGGTGCAGCCGCGGTTGCCGACGAAGATCATAATTTCATTGCCGTCTCGCTGCGCCAGCGTCAGCAGGCGCGCCAGCGCGTCGTTATCCACGCGCCACGCCAGATCGTTGCCCGCCGCGCGAAACGCCTGCGGGCGCGAAACGTTATGGCGTTTCAGCAGCGCGAAAAACTGATGCACGTCGGTCATGGCACGCCACTCGCTGTCGATGGCGGCGGCGTCGATATGCTGAGCGAAGCTCGCCGCCGGCGCCGGCTCGACGTGCAGCGCGGCGGGCGCGTCGTCGATAAAGCGTGCGATCAGCGCCTGCCAGGCCGCCATATCGGTGCGATCGGTGGCGTAGATTTTCAGCACCGCGTCGCCGTGACGGTCGAAGATCTGAATGCTCTGCCGCGCGCCGCGCGCGCTCTGCTCCTGCAGAAAGAAAGCGCTGCGCCACTGGCTGAGGAAGAAGCGCAGGTCGAGAGCGCGCGGATTCAGCACCAGCCCGGCGTGATCGCCCAGCTTCAGGTTCTGGTAAAGGCCAAGATGCTCATGCACCGCATATTCATTGCGGGTGATGCTTTTCGTTTCGCCCACCGCCTCCAGCGCTGGCAATAGCTCGCGAAACTGCGGCTTTAGCGGCTGCGCCTCCTGCCCGACGCGCGCTGCGCACAGCTCCGCTTCGATGATGCCCATTAGCGCAGCCAGCTCGCGCGCGTATTTTTCCGGATGACGGCTTTTCAGCGTCTGGTAGTGCTGCCACAGTGAATTCATTGCGCCTTGCTCCCCTAAGAGATGCGCCCTGCGCCTGCGCAGGGCGTTCCAGTGATTAGAAATCGACGTTGACGCCCAGCTGGTACGTCCGGCCCGGCATCACCGCCAGCGCCACGTCGTTGCGATCCTGCGCCGTGTCGCTGGTCAGCTCGCGGCTGCTGGTGTAGTCCCAGTATTTGCGGTCGGTCAGGTTATAGACGCCGCCGCTCAGCCGGACGTTTTTCGCCACCTGCCAGTAGGCCGTTGCATCCACCATGCCATAACCCGGCACGCGCATATACTCGCCGGCGGCGTCAGCAAGCGCCGCGCCGCTGTTGCTGTAGCTTTCGCGGCCGGTCTCGGTGGCGCGCTTGCCTTTCACGAAGGTCGCGGTCACGGCCGCGCCATAGCCGCGCTGCGCGTCGTCCCACGCCAGGCCGACAATCGCCTTCAGCGGCGCGACGCTGTCGAGATCGACATATTTGTCGCCTGCGTAGCTCGACTTCGACTTCCCTTCGTTATAGCCCAGCGCGAAGCTGGCGCTCAGTCCGTCGACCGGCTGGAACCAGCTGCCGAAGTTGATGCGGGTCGCCAGCTCAGCGCCGTAGATATAGGCTTTGTCGCGGTTCTCCGCCTGATAGGCGGTATAGATGTTGCCCGGCACGTTGACGAACTTATCGGGATTGCCGGCACGGGTGTAGCGCGTATAGGCGATAAAGTTTTTGTACTGGTTGTAGAACAGCGAGGTGTTGACCGTCACGCCTTTCACCGGCTCGCCTTTCAGACCCCATTCAAAATTATTGCTGGACTCCGTATCAAGATCCGCATTGCCGATCAGCGCGTACTGGGCGCGCCCTGCGTAGCTGGATCCAAGATTCCAGGAGCCGTAAAGCTGGCTGCCGGTCGGGAATTGCACGCCGCGCTTGTACTGCAGATAAGTGGTGAGCGCTGGCGTCAGGTCGTACTGGAAGGTGAGCGACGGCAGCACCACGGTATCGCTGTTGCCGGATCCGTACAGCGTTTCCAGCTGCGCGTCGGTCAGCACGCTGCTGCCGGCGGCGAGGCTGGCGAGGTTGCGCGGTTTGGTGTTCTGATACATCACGCGCACGCCGGAAATAACCGCGACGTTATGGCCGTCGGCGTCAAAATTGATTTTGTCCTGCAGGTAACCCGCGACGGTGTAGCTGCGGCTGTCGGCCTGCGGCTGCATAATCACGCTGGTCTGGCTCGGGGCAGGCGACTGGCGGAACGGGCGCTCGCTGTTTTCCGTATGGGCGTTGACGCCGGCGCTGAGCTCATGGCGGCCGACAATTTTACTGGCGCGCGTGTCGAAGCCCAGGCTATCGGTGTTGTAATCTGAATAGACCCTTTCATACGCACTGGCGCTGCCCGGCATAAACGTATTGTCGTGCGATTCGGTTTTCTGCCAGTAGAGCCGCGTGGTCAGCGTATCGAGCAGGTCGTTATAGGGCGTCCACTCGTCCGCCAGGCTGACGCCGAAGCGCCGCGTGTCGCTCTGCTGGCGCGCGGTGCCCCAGATGGTGTTGCCGGAGGTATCCCAGCCGTCGTAATGGGTGTGGTTGGTTTTGTGGTAATAATCGAAGGTGGCGCTCAGCTTGTGCCGATCGTTCGGCTGCCAGATGCCTGAAGTCATAAAGGCGTCGGAGTGCCAGTTGGCCGGATACGCCTCTTTCACGCCGCTGTTGTTTTGGGTTTCCTGGCCGTCGCGACGGCTGTAGACAAACAGCCCGCGCAGCTCGTCGTCGCCCGCCGCCGCCGTAATGCCGTTGTGCCAGCCGCGGTTGGCGGAGTCGTAGTTGCTCTGATAACCGAAGTACGTGGTTTTGCCGCTGCTCAGGTAGTCGTCGGCGCTTTTGTTATGGAAAGAGACGTTGCCGCCGATAGCGGCGTTAGGCTGATCGACCGCAGTCGCGCCCTTCTCAATCTCGATGCTGCCGAACATATAGGGATCGATATAGTCGCCGCGGCCGATGCCGAAGGTATTGTTGCCGGCGCGGCTGGCATAGGCGCGGCCGGTGGCGTCCGGCAGCGGAATGCCGTCAACGTCGAGTCCGACGCGATTGCTCTCAAGACCGCGAATGTTGTAGCCGCTGTAGCCTGCGCGGTCGAAGCCGCTTTTGCCCGAAGAAGAGCCGCCCGCCGAGCCGGTGGCGGCGATCAGCGGCTCATAGCGCATGATGGAGCCGAAGTCGTTCGCGCCGCGCTTTTGCAGATCGGCTGCGGTCAGGGTGGTTTTATTGCCCGCTTTGGGCTTCGGCGCGGTAACGGTCATTACCGCATCGCTGCTGGTCGAGTCAACCAGAGGCGAATCGCTGGCGGCGTAGCCGCAGGCGGCGTGAACAGACGAGGCGAGCAGCGCGATTTTACACAGACGCTGTTGGGTCAATCCCTGAAACATTAAAGACATAAGCGCAAATACCTTTTGATTGTTAGTATTTGCTCACTTACTTGCTGTCAGTCGCTAAATTCCGGCTTCGCACATAAAACCGTAAAGGGAAACATCATTTTTTATAGGAATAATTTCGCGAGAAATGTAATGTAAGTGGTAATCATTATCAACTAGCTTTAAAGTAAGATGTATCTTACACCGCACAAATTGCCAAGCTGCGACGTGCGCCCTTCTCTTTTCGCTACGGAAAACCCTATGAGTGGGAAACCGTCTGTGACCATTCACTACTGCACGCAGTGTAACTGGCTGCTGCGCTCCGCCTGGATGGCGCAGGAGCTGCTGCAAACTTTTGCGGAGGATCTGGCGGCGGTGACGCTCAAACCGGGCACCGGCGGCGTTTTCGTCATTACCCTCGATAACGAGACGATCTGGGAGCGTAAGCGCGACGGCGGTTTTCCCGATGCGGCGGCGCTGAAGCAGCGCGTGCGCGATCTCTGCTTCCCGGAGCGGTCGCTGGGTCATGTAGACAAGAAGAAGCCCTGAGGCAGCGGCGTTAGCTGGCGGCGATTTTATCCGCCGCGGCGTTCAGCGCGTCGACCACCTTTTCCAGCGTTTCCGCCGAGAGATCTTGCTGCGACAGGCGGCTATTGAGCGTGGTGCGTATGCGATGAATCGCCCGATCGACGTCGGGCAGGCTGCGGTTGTTCACCAGCACCGCCAGCGACGAGAGACGCTCGATAAGGTGCGCGATATGCGCCTGCTGTTCAGCCAGCCGCGCGCGTCCTGCCGCATTCAAGGTATAAGCCTTGCGCGACGCCTGCGCGTCCACCACGCGGATAGCGTCCATCTCTTCCAGCAGCGTCAGGTTGGGGTAAATAATGCCGGGGCTGGGAGAATATTCCCCTTTGGACAGCTCTTCGATCGACTTGATCAGTTCATAGCCGTGCGCATCGTTTTGCGCGAGGAAGTGCAGCATTAACAGGCGGATATCGCTGGCATCCAGCATTTTCTCACGACGTTTGCGACGACCGCCGCATTCACCGCGCGCAGCGGAATCCTGGTGACACGAGAAAGCCGGATCCTGTTTCATCGCCTGCCTGAAGGGAGTTTTTACGGGAGGATGATAGTAGTCCGCCGCCTGGCAAAATTCAACACGGGCGGCGGCGGCGGCCTATTTAGCGTGCCAGTAAGCGACGGCGCGCACAAAGGCGGCATCCAGGCCGCGTTGCTCGACAAAGTAGTCGCCGAGCGCTTTCGCGAACGCGCCTTCGCCGGTCAGCCAGATAAAGTAATCCTCCTGCGGCAGCTGGATGCTATCCAGCTCGGCGATTAGCGCCTCAAGCTTACCCGACTGCGCGGCGCCGCTGCCGAGCCAGCGCACATTCACGCCGGCCAGATCGGGCAGGTAGTCGCGGCCGGTCGCCTCATCCACACAGGCGAACAGATGCAGATCCTTTGCCTCGGCAGCCGCCACGCGGCGCCCGAAGGCCGGCAGGCTGGTCTCGTCGCAGACATAGAGCTGAAACGCGTAGTCGGTCGGTACCACCAGCGAGCCGCGCGGGCCGCCGATGATTAACCGATCGCCTTCTTGCGCCTGCTGCGCCCAGCCGCTGGCGACGCCGCCTTCATGAATATAGAAATCGATGGTCAGCGATGATTCGCCGTCAAAGGCGAGCGGCGTATAGTCGCGCGCCGGCGGACGCGCGCCGTCCGGCCAGACCACGCCTTCGTCGGTCATCTGCGGCAGCGGCAGCTCTGCGCCGCTCCCCTGCGGGAAAAAGAGTTTGATATGGTCGTCAAAGCCGGGTGAAGCGAAGCCCGCCAGATCGCTGCCGTGAAACACCACGCGCCAGAATTCACCGGCGATGAGCGTTTTGCTGGCAACGCTGATGCGACGGAAACGCAGTTCATTGCGCACGCGCTGCGGCGCGCGGCTGCGGGAGGCTCGGTTGTCGGAATGCATAAGTTCTCCTGTTACGCAGCTGGCCAGCGCCGTCGGCTGCAAACGTCGGTACGTGAGATATTTTAGAAATGATTCTCATTTGAGACGCTCAGATTACTCATGATATATCTTACGCGCAAGGATCGATCGTGCTGTTTTTGCGCAGCCGAATACCTGCGCGGGCAAACGCCTGCGCAGCGGTAAAGGAAGGGATAAAGCGAAGGCGCGCCGGACAGGCGCGCGTGGCAATCAGACGTTGTCGTTTAAAACGTCTGAGCTGAACTGTTTTTGCGACTGCTGCGGCAGCGCATTGTCGCCCAGGATTTCGTGCTGGGTCGGCTGGGCATGCGGGTGCAGGCCGGCAGGCGGCGTAAAGGGTTCAGCCATTTGGGCGCTGGCGAAAATCGGCAACGCAGCAAGCGCCGTAACAAGGAACAGCGTAGAAAGTTTCATGGTTGTCGTCGTTTTAACTGTCTGGTTCGGAAAGAACCTGAAAGGCAGATGAATATCCAGTCCGGCAGGCCAAATGCACGATATCCGCATGGCTGTCGGGTTAAGGCAGGAATTTTACGCTACAAAACGCATCTATTTTATAAAATCGTGCGGTTTGTCACGTTTCACCGCACGAAAAGCCGTTTTCAGCTCTGGACGACCGGTATCGAGAAGCGCCCCACCAGCGCATCCGGCGTCGAGGCTTTCATATCGAGCCGCAGCAGATCTTTACCCTGACGGCGCGCGACGCCCAGCGCGGGCAGATGCACGTAATAGAGATCGGCAATAAAGCGCGTCAGCTGCTCGGGCGCGCCCTGCCAGGAAAAAGAGGCGTAGAGGCCGCGCGCCGAGGTCCAGTTGACGATTTGCGATCCCAAAATGTCGGCGTGCTGGCTCTCCAGCGCCTGGAACAGGCTAATATGCTGCTGCTCTGCCGCCGAGCTGCCCGGACCGTACTGAAAGCCGAGCCAGCCGCGCTCGACGTGGGGCGCGGCCAGCTGCACGAAGTGGCGCGCCTGCTGCGCGACAGTGTGCGCATGGTCGCGCACGTAGTCGCCGAATTTGCACTCCCACTCGATCAGTTCGCCGCGCAGCTGCAGCTCCTCGCGCTCCACCAGCTGCGCCTGCATCATTTCGCCATATACGGAAATAGGCCCGTGGAAGCTTTGCAGCTGCAGGTCAGGCACGCGGCGGAAGGCGCCCGGCGTTAGCGAGAAGTGGCTTTTGAAAACCCGCGTGAAGTTCTGCTGGTTATCAAAGCCAAAACGCACCGCGATGTCGATCAGCGGCATGCGGGTCAGGCGCAGCGCCATAGCGGACATGGTCAGGCGACGCTTACGCGTATAGGCCGCCAGCGTCTGGCCGGTCATCTCTTTGAACATGCGCTGCATGTGCCATTTGGAGTAGCCGGATTTCAGGGTAATCAGATCGATATTGAGATCGTCGGTCAGATTCGCCTCAATCCAGTCCACCAGATCGCTGATGTACTGTTTTTTAACGTTCAGGCTGAGCATTTCGGTGCGGATCGTAGAAAGTATTGCGAGATTAGTCACATAATCATAACAAAAACGTCTTACGCATGTAAGGAAGGGTAAAGGAAGCGTAAGCAAAGCGCGGAGAAAAGGCATTTAATGCTTAGCCTGATAACCAAACAGAACAGGCTGGCAAAGCTGGCCTTCTTATTATGGATGATGGTGATGGTGCGGTGCTGGTGCAGACGCGGATGGCATGGCCCGATCGCAAAGTCGCTTTACGCATCCCTGCTCGCTCGGCCCGCGACATCCCTGTCGCGGGACGCTTTGCTCTTCGGGCCATGCCATCCGCGTTTCAATATCTGTGCGGTTTTTACAAGGCTAAAACCCCGGATGCTCTTCGGTCCATGCCATCCGCATCCACTCCGATACTCACACCAGCATAAAAAAAGGCTGGCAGAGCCAGCCTTCAAATTATCAACCAGAAACCGCTAGTGGCTGCGCATTCCTGCCGCTGTCATCATCATCCGGAACAACGTAGCCACGACGCCGAGCGCCAGCACGCTTGCTCCATAGATCACCACCAGCCACAGAATGCGTTTCCACAACGGGGCTTTGGGTTCTTTGTGGTTTTTCACGCTGCCGACCTCGGTTCGCATATCAATGGTATCCTTCGTCTGCTTTGATTTTCCCGCGGAACACGTAGTAGCTCCAGAAGGTGTAGCCCAGGATCATCGGAATAATCAACAAGCTGCCCACCAGCATAAAGGCCTGGCTAATCGCCGGCGACGCCGCCTGCCAGATAGTCACCGAAGGCGGAATAATATTCGGCCACACGCTAATACCCAGGCCAGAGAAGCCGAGGAAAATCAGCGCCAGCGTCAGCAGGAACGGCGAATAGTGCGCCTCGCGCTTAATGGCGCGCACAATGCCCCACGAGCAGAGCAGCACCAGCGCCGGAACCGGCAGGAACCAGTAAAGGTTTGGACGGGTAAACCAGCGCTGCGCGATGGCGTCATGGCTGAACGGCGTCCAGAGGCTGATAATGCCGACAACCACCAGCAGCGCGATCACCAGCGGCGTCGCCAGCGCGGACATCTTACGATGCAGCTCGTTCTCGGTTTTCATAATCAGCCAGGTACAGCCCAGCAGCGCATAGGCGATAACCAGACCCACGCCGCAGAACAGCGGGAACGGCGCCAGCCAGTCCATCGCCGAGCCGCTGAAATGACGGCCCGTCACCTTGATGCCGTCGAGCATCGCGCCGACCGCCACGCCCTGGCTAAAGGTCGCAAGCACCGAACCTGCAACGAACGACTTATCCCAGAATGCGCGGTGCGTCTCGGTCGCCTTAAAGCGGAACTCGAAGGCGACGCCGCGGAAGATCAGGCCGATCAGCATCGCCGTCAGCGGGATAGAGAGCGCATCGGCAATCACCGAATAGGCCAGCGGGAAGGCGCCATAGAGGCCCGCGCCGCCCAGCACCAGCCAGGTTTCGTTGCCGTCCCAGACCGGCGCGACGGTATTGACCATCATGTCGCGCTCGACGGCGTCCTTATTAAAGGGAAACAGCAGCCCGATACCGAGATCGAAACCGTCCATGACGATATACATCAGGGTGGCGAAAACAATAATCGCGAACCAGATAATGGAAAAATCAATCATTTTATTTTCCCTCCTGCGGATCGTTCAGACTTTCATGGGCCGCAGAGAGCGGACGAGCCGGCGTCTTGCCGTGGCCTGGACCGCCGTGACGCACATCCTTGCCTTCGCCGGTAAGCGGGCCTTTCTTAATCAAGCGCACCATATAGACGTAACCCACGCCAAACACCGCGGAGTAGACCGCGATAAAGGCCAGCAGGCTGATGCTCATATGCAGATCGCCATGACCTGAAACCGCGTCGATAGTGCGCTGCACGCCGTAAACTACCCATGGCTGACGGCCGATTTCCGTGGTGAACCAGCCCGCCAGCAGCGCGATCAAGCCAGACGGCCCCATCAGCAAAGCAAACCACAGGAACGGACGCGACTGATAGAGACGGCCTTTATAGCGCAGCCACAGGCTGACCACGCCGAGCGTAATCATCAGCAGCCCCATCGCCACCATCACGCGGAAAGACCAGAATATAATCAGTGAGTTAGGACGATCCTCTTTCGGGAAAGTCTTCAGCGCCGGCACCTGCTTATCGAGGCTGTGCGTCAGAATCAAACTGCCGAGATAAGGAATTTCCACCGCATATTTGGTGCGCTCTTCATCCATATCCGGGATACCGAACAGGATCAGCGGCGTCGCTTCGCCCGGCGGGTTTTCCCAGTGGCCTTCAATCGCGGCGATCTTCGCCGGCTGATGCTCAAGGGTATTCAGACCGTGCGCATCGCCGATCATCGCCTGAATCGGCGCGAC
>NZ_MLJJ01000032.1 GCF_002095575.1 Pantoea septica
TGGTGGCTACGACGGGATTTGAACCTGTGACCCCATCATTATGAGTGATGTGCTCTAACCAGCTGAGCTACGTAGCCATCTTTTTTCGCGTTACCTTCATCGGCGTTGCGGGGCGCATTATGCGTATTGAGCTCTGGAGCGTCAACACATTTTTTGCCGATTTTGGCCTTCGCGCGCCTGTTTGTCTGGCTTGTAACCAGGGTGGTGGATTATTCGCCAGGTTTTGATCGTAACCGCATCAAAGCGAAAAAAAAAGGGCCCCGCAAGGCCCTTTTTATTATGGCTTATTTTGCTTATTTATAAGCGGACTGATGCACGCCCACCGCACGACCTGAAGGATCGTCCATCGACTTGAACGCTTCGTCCCATTCAATCGCTTTGGCGGAGGAGCAGGCGACCGACGGACCGCCCGGCACGCACTCCGCCGCGCTCGGCAGCGGGAACAGCTCTTCAAAAATTTCGCGATAGAGGTAGCCCTCTTTCGACGCCGGCGTGTTGTACGGGAAGCGGAAGTGCGCGGTCGCCAGCTGCTGATCGCTGACCTGCTTCGCCGCGACCTCTTTCAGCGTATCGATCCAGCTGTAGCCGACGCCGTCAGAGAACTGCTCTTTCTGGCGCCAGGCGACGCTTTCCGGCAGATAAGAGGAGAAACATTCGCGCAGGATATGTTTTTCCATCTTGCCGTTGCTGCCGCACATCTTGTCCTGCGGGTTAATGCGCATCGCCACGTCGAGGAATTTCTTGTCGAGGAAAGGCACGCGCGCTTCCACGCCCCAGGCGGACATCGCTTTGTTGGCGCGGGCGCAGTCGTACATATGCAGCGCCATCAGCTTGCGCACGTTCTCTTCATGAAACTCTTTAGCGTTCGGCGCCTTATGGAAGTAGAGGTAGCCGCCGAATACTTCGTCCGCGCCCTCGCCGGAGAGCACCATCTTAATGCCCATCGCCTTAATTTTACGCGACATCAGGTACATCGGCGTCGAGGCGCGAATGGTGGTGACGTCGTAGGTTTCAATGTGATAAATCACATCGCGAATCGCATCCAGCCCTTCCTGCACGGTAAAGTGAATTTCGTGGTGCACCGTGCCCAGATGTTCAGCCACCGCTTTCGCCGCTTTCAGATCCGGCGAACCTTCCAGGCCAACCGCGAAAGAGTGCAGCTGCGGCCACCAGGCGTCGCTCTTGTCCTGATCTTCGACGCGTTTCGCGGCGAAGCGTTTGGTTACCGCCGAGATGATAGAGGAGTCCAGACCGCCGGAGAGCAGCACGCCATACGGCACGTCCGACATCAGGTGGCTTTTCACCGACTCCTCCAGCGCCTGCTTCAGGCCCGCCGCATCGGTGACGTTATGTTCTACCGCGGCGTACTCCATCCAGTCGCGCTGCCAGTAGCGACGAATTTCGCCGTCGGTGCTGGAGAGATAGCTTCCCGGCGGGAACTCTTTAATTGAGCGGCACACCGGCACCAGCGCTTTCATTTCCGACGCGACAAACAGGTTGCCGTGTTCGTCGTTGCCCATATAGAGCGGGATGATGCCGATATGGTCGCGGCCGATCAGGTATTGCTGCTTCGCGCTGTCCCACAGGATAAAAGCGAACATGCCTTCGAGATCGTCGAGGAAGTCGACGCCTTTTTCCTGATAGAGCGCCAGAATGACTTCGCAGTCGGAGCCGGTCTGGAACTGGTAGCGATCGCTCAGCTCAGCGCGCAGCGCCTGATGGTTGTAAATCTCGCCGTTAACCGCCAGAACATGGGTGTGATCGGCGTTGTACAGCGGCTGGGCGCCGTTGTTGACGTCGACGATAGACAGACGTTCATGCGCGAGAATCGCTTTATCGTCGGCATACACGCCGGACCAGTCCGGTCCGCGGTGACGCATCAGGCGAGAACTCTCCAGCGCTTTTTTACGCAGATCAATCGGATCGCTTTTCAGATCCAACACACCAAAAATAGAACACATATTCTGACTCCTGAGCTCGCCTGTCGGCGATGTTATCGTTGCCTTGTCCGGCAGCCAGCGGCTGCGTGATGTATAAGAAAATGCGCTATTTTATGCAGTCAATGCAAGCATATTCGCCTTTTACTGATAAAAAGATTGCTTGCGAGGCTTTTAATTTAAATATTATTCAATTTAAAGCGCATTTTATTAACGGATCGGCAATAGATAGCCGGAAGTGGCTAAAAAATGGACAGGCCAGAGAGGGTTTCAAGAGAAAAGCGGCCGCCTGGCGTCAGGCGGCGCGAAGAGAATGATTAAAAGAGATCGATATCCGCGACAGAAGGGTAGATCCAGTCGGGGCGGAAAGGCATGGCGTCGATATCGCTCAGCGTCGAAACGCCAGAGAGCACCAGAATGGTTTCCAGTCCCGCCTGAAAGCCGGCCAGAATGTCGGTGCGCAGGTTGTCACCGACGATCACCGTCTCCTCGGAGTGAGCCTGCATTTTATTCAGCGCGGCGCGCATGATGTAGGGGCTGGGCTTGCCGACGTAAAACGGGCGACGGCCGGAGATTTTTTCAATGCCGGCGCAGAGCGCGCCGCAGGCGGGCACAAAGCCGCGCGCGTGGGTATCGGGGTTGGTGGCGATAAAACGCGCGCCGCTGGCGACGAAAAAGGCGGCCTTATGCATCATCTCCCAGTTAAAAGAGCGCGTCTCGCCGACGATGACGAAATCGGGATTGACGTCGGTAATCGTAAAGCCCGCTTTATAGAGTTCATGGATCAGCGCGCCTTCGCCAACCACGTAGGCTTTTTTACCTTCCTGACGACGCAGGAAATCGGCGGTCGCCATCGCGGAGGTATAAAACACCGAGTCGGGCACCTCGACGCCGGCGTTGGCGAAGCGGTTCGCCAGATCCTGCGCGGTCTGCGAAGGATAGTTGGTCAGCACCACCAGCGGCATCTCTTTTTGCAGGATGCGCTGCAGAAACTCCTGCGCGCCGGGCACGGCGGTGTTGTCATGCATTAACACGCCATCAATATCGCAAATTACGCTTTTTATCGTCATAGGTTCAGTCCGGGTCGCGTTTACTCTTCCAGTAAATGTTGCAGCAGAATGCCGTTGAGCATAGCGCGTTTTGCCAGCGCAAAGGCACCTATCGCCGAACGATGATCGAGTTCGGAACGCACCACCGGCAGATTTTTGCGGAAGGCGTTGAGCGCTTGCGTGTTGATACAGCCTTCAATGGCCGGGAACAGCACTTTCTCGGCATCGGTGATTTCGCCCGCCAGCACCACTTTCTGCGGGTTGAACAGGTTGATTGCAATGGCGATCGCTTTGCCCAGATAGCGTCCGACATATTCAATCACTTCACAGGCCAGCGCGTCGCCCTGGTTGGCGGCTTTGCAAATCTGCGCCATCTGGCAAGCGTCCTGGGTCAGCACGCTGGGGTAACCCTGGCTGAGCAGATGGCGCACGCGGTTTTCGATTGCGCCGTTAGCGGCAATGGTTTCCAGGCAGCCGAAATTGCCGCAGTGGCAGCGTTCGCCGAGCGGATCGACCTGAATATGGCCGATTTCGCCTACGTTGCCGTTGCTGCCGAGAAAAATATGGCCGTTGGCGATAATGCCGGCGCCGGTGCCGCGATGGAGCCGCACCAGAATCGAGTCGGCGCAGTCGCGGCTTGCACCAAAGTAGTGCTCTGCCAGCGCCAGGCTGCGGATATCGTGACCGACGAAGCTGGTGACCTTAAAGCGATGCTGCAGTCCGGCCACTAGCGGCCAGTGGCTGACGGCGATATGGGGCATATAACGGATCACGCCGTTTATCGGATCGACCAGACCGGGCAGTATCACCGAGATGGCGATTAGCTCGCGAATTTTACGCTGGTGGGTATCGATAAAGCTGTCAATAGCGGCGAACAGCGCATGCTCCAGCGTCTCCTGCGTGCGCTCCGGCAGGGCATAATCCTCCTGCGCCAGCGATTTGCCGCTAAGATCGAACAGCGTCAGCGTGGCGTCATGGCGGCCGAGCCGCACGCCGATGGCGTGGAAGTGGCGCGTTTCGGTTACGATGGAGATAGCGCGGCGACCGCCGGTGGATGCCTGTTGATCCACCTCTTTGATCAGCCCGCGCTCAATTAGCTGACGAGTAATTTTGGTGACGCTGGCGGGCGCAAGTTGACTGAGTTCGGCAATCTGAATGCGCGAAATAGGGCCTTGCTGGTCAATCAGCCGGTAAACGGCCGCGCTGTTGAGTTGCTTGACAAGATCGACATTTCCTATTTGTGTCTGGCCGCCAGTGGTCATTCAGTGCTTACTCGCTCAGGACGTCGTCTCCGTTGACAAACGTCTTAGTGATATTGAAATCACGCGTAAAAACAGTAAGGTTGGCGACTTTTCCCGCTTCGACCGTGCCCAGCTGTTTTTCCACGCCCATTGCCTGCGCCGGGTAAAGCGTCGCCATGCGCAGCGCTTCATCCAACGCGATACCGACATGTTCGACGGCGTTGCGAACCGATTCAATCATAGTAATCGCAGAGCCGCTCAGCGTGCCGTTCTCGTCCACGCACAGGCCATTGCGATAGTATATTGTTTTGCCAGCGAAAATGAATTTATCAATTTCGGCGCCTGCGGGCGCGGTGGCGTCGGTGACCAGCACCAGCTTATTGCCTTTGATACGTTTCGCGTTGCGTACGTTAGCGTAATGGACGTGCAACCCGTCTGCAATAATGCCGCAATAAACATCCGGGGCATCGAACAGCGCACCGATCAGGCCCGGCTCGCGTCCGGCGAAAGCGGGCATGGCGTTATAGAGATGGGTAGCGAAGGTTACGCCCGCGCGGAAGCCCGCTTTGGCTTCGTCATAGGTGGCGTTGGAGTGGCCGGCGGAGACGATGATGCCCGCCTGCGTCAGCTGACGGATCACTGCGTCGCCGGCGTTTTCCGGCGCCAGCGTCACCTTGGTAATGACGTCGGCGTTATCGCACAGATAGCGCACCAGCGCCGCATCGGGCAGGCGGATGAGATCGGGATTATGGGTGCCTTTTTTGGCTTTATTCAGCCAGGGGCCTTCCAGATGCAGGCCGAGCGCCTGATGCTGATGCTTGCGTTTATAGGCGCGCATGGTGTCGATGGCGCGCTTCATCAGCTCGTCGCTGCTGGTGATGAGCGTGGGCAGAAAGCTGGTGCAGCCTGACTTTTCATTGGCGCGCTGCATAATTTCCAGCGTCTCGACGCTCAGGGCGTCGATGTCGTCGTTGAACTGCACGCCGCCGCAGCCGTTCAGCTGTAAATCGATAAAGCCGGGAGCGATCAGCGCGCCTGAAACGTCGCGCAGCGCGATATCGGCTGGTAGCGCGTCGCGCGGACAGACACGTTCGATCAGCCCATCGGCGATAACCACCGCGTGGTTATCCAGAATTTCATGACCGGTATAAATTCGGCCGTTAACTAATGCGTACATCGTGGTTCTCCCGGCTGAGCCCGCCAGAGCCTCGCGGCGGGCATTTACAACATCGTCTTACACGCCTTTCATATTTTCCGCTTCCATTTCGCGGAAATATTTAACGGTTTTCACTTTCAGTTCCATGGTGGCGGGTTCGTCGCATACCACCACCGATTTCGCATGCAGCTGCAGGCAGCTGATGGTCCACATATGGTTGACGTTGCCTTCTACGGCGGCCTGCAGAGCCTGCGCTTTGACATGGCCGGTCACCAGAATCATTACCTCTTCCGCATCCAGCAGCGTGCCGACGCCGACGGTCAGCGCATATTTCGGCACCTGATCCACATCGCCATTGAAGAAGCGCGAGTTCGCCACGCGGGTGTCGTGCGTGAGCGTTTTGATACGGGTACGCGAGGCGAGAGAGGAAGCCGGTTCGTTAAAAGCGATATGGCCGTCGTTGCCGACGCCGCCCATAAACAGGTGAATTTTACCCAGCGCGCGAATCTTCTCTTCATACTGGCGACATTCTGCGTCAATATCTGGCGCATTGCCATTCAGAAGGTTGATATTTTCTGGTTGAATATCAACGTGATCGAAAAAGTTACGGTACATGAAGCTGTGATAGCTTTCCGGGTGCTCTTTCGGCAGGCCGACATATTCGTCCATATTGAACGTTACCACATGCTTAAAGCTGACCTGGCCCGCTTTGTGCATCTCAATAAGATGCTTGTAAGCCTCCAGCGGCGTGCCGCCTGTCGGCAGGCCCAGCACGAAGGGACGGTCCGCGGTAGGGTTAAAAGCATTGATGCGGTTGACGATATGACGGGCCGCCCATTTACCGACCTGCGTAGGGGTAGCCAAAGGAATAAGTCGCATGTTTCACCTCATTCTGAGAAAGGAAAAGGGGGCAACGCGCTCATCGCGGCGGTCGTCATCACATCAAACCCGTGAAACGATTTCAGCACGCGTTCGCTGCGTCTTGATATTTTTCATCATAAAATAAGTTAGGGTTGTTCGCCAGACGTCTCGGCAGTTAATGGTGCTTTTTGGTGATAATTATCACAGAAGAGACGCGTATAATTTGCGAGGCGAATTAATTTGTCATTACACTGCGCAACGTGAAGTGTAGTGTCAATCAACCCCTGCAGCTGACAATAAAAAGCAAGCGGCGCAGGGCGAAAAGCCAGTCTCATAGGGGGAAAGGACAAATGTTAGGTTACTTACAAAAGGTTGGCCGCGCGCTGATGGTGCCGGTAGCGACCCTGCCGGCAGCGGCGATATTAATGGGGGTCGGCTACTGGCTCGATCCGGACGCCTGGGGCGCAAGCAACGCGCTCGCCGCGCTGCTGATAAAATCAGGCGCGGCCATTATTGAGCATATGTCCGTACTCTTTGCTATCGGCGTGGCTTATGGGCTGTCAAAAGATAAAGATGGCGCAGCGGCGCTGACCGGCTTCGTCGGTTTCCTGGTGGTGACGACGCTCTGCTCGCCAGCTGCCGTATCAATGATCCAAAAAATTCCGCTTGATCAGGTGCCTGCCGCCTTCGGCAAAATCGAAAACCAGTTTGTCGGCATTATGGTGGGCATTATCTCCGCGGAGGTTTACAACCGCTTTAGCCATGTCGAACTGCCGAAGGCGCTCTCTTTCTTTAGCGGACGGCGCCTGGTTCCTATCCTCGTCTCATTCCTGATGATCGCGGTGGCGTTCATTCTGATGTACATCTGGCCGCTGATCTTTAACGGGCTGGTGAGCTTTGGCGAACATATCCAGAAGCTGGGCTCGGTCGGTGCGGGCGTCTACGCCTTCTTTAACCGTCTGCTGATCCCGGTCGGCCTGCATCATGCGCTTAACTCGGTATTCTGGTTCGACGTCGCGGGCATCAACGATATTCCTAAATTCCTCGGCGGCGCGCAGTCTATCGCTAACGGCACCGGCATTGTCGGCATCACGGGGCGCTATCAGGCGGGCTTCTTCCCGATCATGATGTTCGGCCTGCCCGGCGCGGCGCTGGCGATCTACCACTGCGCGCGTCCGGAAAACCGCGTTAAAGTCGGCAGTATTATGCTGGCCGCGGCCTTTGCAGCCTTCTTCACCGGCATTACCGAGCCGCTGGAGTTCTCCTTTATGTTCGTCGCGCCGGTGCTTTACGTCATCCACGCGGTGCTGACCGGCATCTCGGTATTTATCGCCGCCAGCATGCACTGGATCGCTGGCTTCGGCTTTAGCGCCGGTCTGGTGGATATGGTGCTGTCGAGCCGCAACCCGCTGGCGACCCACTGGTGGATGCTGATCCCGCAGGGCATCGTTTTCTTTGCGCTCTACTATGTGGTATTCCGCTTCACGATTAAGAAGTTCAACCTGATGACGCCAGGCCGCGAGCTGGCGGTCGCGGGCGACGAAACGGACGGCTACGACGTTAACGTCGATACAACCGACAACGGCGAGAGCGCGACCGAATCGCTGGCGCGTCGCTATATCGGCGCCGTCGGCGGCTCCGATAACCTGACCGGCATTGATGCCTGTATCACCCGTCTGCGCCTCAACGTAAAAGACTCGGCGCAGGTCAATGAGTCCGTCGCCAAACATCTGGGCGCATCCGGCGTTATCCGCCTGAACAAACAGAGCGTGCAGGTGATTGTCGGCACCCAGGCGGAAAGCATCGCCACAGCAATGAAAAAAGTGTTGACGAAAGGGCCGGTCGCCTCGGCGGGCGGTGCGTCAGCGACGCCTGCCGCGCCAGCCGCAAAACCGCAGGCGGCGTTGAATCGCGAGACCAAAACCATCGTGACGCTGATGGCGCCGGTGAGCGGCGAAGTGGTCGCGCTGGACGCAGTGCCTGACGAAGCTTTCGCCAGCAAGGCGGTAGGCGAAGGGCTGGCGATCAAGCCGAGCGGTAAAACCGTGGTGGCACCGGTTGCCGGCACCATGGTGAAAATCTTCGACACCAACCATGCCTTCTGCCTGGAAACCAGCAGCGGCGTCGAAATTGTGGTGCATATGGGCCTCGACACCGTGGCGCTGGGCGGCAAAGGTTTTACCCGGCTGGTGGAAGAGGGCGCGACAGTCGCTGCGGGTCAGCCGGTGCTGGAGATGGATCTCGGCTTCCTCAACGCCAACGCGCGTTCGATGATCAGTCCGGTTGTGGTCAGCAACAGCGAAGATTTCGCCGGGCTGACGCTGCTGGCGACCGGCACGGTGGTGGCTGGCGAAACCCCGCTTTACGAGGTAAAAGGCTAAGCCCGTAACCGCATCGCCGTAAAAAAAGCAGGCAGGAAGCAATTCCTGCCTTTTTTCGTTTTACCGCCTTAATAAACCGGTTGTTTCCCTTCGGCGCTTTGTGGATCATACTCCGTTACTTCGTGGTACAAACCATCCGCTATACGTATTGAGGATTGAGAGATGAGTGAGGCTGAAGCCCGCCCAACTAACTTTATTCGTCAGATCATCGACGAAGATTTGGCGAGCGGCAAGCACAATAGCGTGCATACCCGTTTTCCGCCTGAGCCCAATGGCTACCTGCATATCGGCCATGCTAAATCGATCTGCCTGAACTTCGGCATCGCTCAGGACTATCAGGGGCAGTGCAACCTGCGTTTCGACGATACCAACCCGGTTAAAGAGGATATGGAGTTTGTCGAGTCCATCAAGCGCGACGTGCAATGGCTGGGCTTTGAGTGGAGTGGGGACGTTCGTTATTCCTCAGATTATTTCGATCAGCTTTATCACTACGCGGTGGAACTGATCAATAAAGGTCTGGCCTATGTCGACGAGCTGACGCCGGAAGAGATCCGCGAGTACCGCGGCACCCTGACCGCGCCGGGCAAAAACAGCCCCTGGCGCGATCGCAGCGTCGAAGAGAACCTGGCGCTGTTTGAAAAAATGCGCAACGGCGAATTCGCCGAGGGTAAAGCCTGCCTGCGCGCCAAAATCGATATGGCGTCTAGCTTTATCGTGATGCGCGATCCGGTGCTCTACCGCATTAAGTTCGCCGAGCATCACCAGACGGGCAAAAAGTGGTGCATCTATCCGATGTACGACTTTACCCACTGCATCTCCGATGCGCTGGAAAATATCACCCATTCACTCTGTACGCTGGAGTTCCAGGATAACCGTCGCCTCTATGACTGGGTGCTGGATAACATCTCTATACCGGTGCATCCGCGCCAGTATGAGTTTTCGCGTCTTAACCTCGAATATGCGGTGATGTCGAAGCGCAAGCTGACGCAGCTGGTCAACGAAAACGTGGTGGAAGGCTGGGACGATCCGCGCATGCTGACCGTATCGGGTCTGCGCCGTCGCGGTTACACCGCCGCCTCGATCCGCGAGTTCTGCCGCCGTATCGGCGTGACAAAACAGGACAACGTGGTCGAGATGGCGTCGCTGGAATCCTGCATCCGCGACGATTTGAACGAAAACGCGCCGCGCGCCATGGCGGTGCTCGATCCGCTGAAAGTGGTGATTGAAAACCTGCCGGCCGGCCATAACGAAATCATCACCATGCTGAATCATCCGAACAAGCCGGAGATGGGCACCCGCGACGTGCCGTTTGGCCGTGAGGTCTGGATCGATCGCGCTGACTTCCGTGAAGAAGCCAATAAGCAGTACAAACGTCTGGTGCTGGGTAAAGAGGTGCGTCTGCGCAACGCTTACGTGATCCGCGCCGAACGCGTAGCAAAAGATGAAGAGGGGAATATCACCTGCATCTACTGCACCTGCGATGTCGATACCCTGAGCAAAGATCCGGCTGACGGCCGTAAAGTGAAGGGCGTGATCCATTGGGTCTCCGCCGACCACGCGCTGCCGGCGGAATTCCGTCTTTACGATCGCCTGTTCAGCGTGCCGAATCCTGGCGCGGAAGAGGATTTTTTGACCACCATCAATCCGAACTCGCTGGAAATTCGCCAGGGCTTCGTCGAGCCGGGTTTGCAGAACGCCAGCCCGGAAGCGCCTTATCAGTTTGAGCGTGAAGGCTATTTCTGTGCCGACAGCCGCTATTCGCGTCCGAACCAGCTGGTGTTTAACCGCACAGTCGGCCTGCGCGACACCTGGGCGAAAATCGGCGATTAAATTTTCGCATTAACGGCATGATAAAATCACTAAAGGGCGAGCAATCGCCCTTTTTTATACTCGTAATCAGCGTCAAGATAATTTTTTGTTCTGTAACAAATAATTGCCTCTTGTCGGACCAGTTTGGGCTTTGTCTGAGTTAACGAAAATTAATCAATTTCCAGATGTGAATTTCATTTTTTCAGGTAGGCTATTCGCTCTTTGAAGAGGCTATGCGGGCATAAAAAGGAAAAATGATGACGGCTCTTGGTCAGGAAGCAAAACACAGCGTGGTAGTTTTACATCAGTTAATCGAACGTATATTTAATCAGCCTTCAGGCGAAGACGATACTTTTGATCTGCTGCTTTCGCACTTCCATCCCGATTTCCGCATGGTCACGCCGCAGGGGCGGCTGCTCGATCTGAACCAAACCGAAGAGTTGTTTCGCCAGCTGCAAGGGCGCCGCGAAGGCATGCGCATCGCCACCAGCGAGCACGCGGTGATTTCTCAGGGCAAAGATGAGGTCACTATTCAGTATCGCGAGCTGCAGATGATGAACGGTAGCGATCAGGCGCGCATCTCGCTGGCGATTCTCGACTGCACCACGTCAATTCCCCGCTGGCGCTATCTGCACGAAACGCTGGTCGCCTGACGGCCATAAAAAAGCCGGTACGCAGACCGGCTTATAGAATTACTGCATAGCACACATCTTTACTGATCGTGGAGCGTTTCGTCTTCGCGGCAATCGCCCAGCGAGCAGTGACCATAGAGGTAGAGGCTATGGTTCGTCAGCTTAATGCCGTGGCGGGTAGCAATATCTCGCTGGCGTGATTCGATTGATTCGTCGCTGAATTCAATGACCTTACCGCAGTCGAGGCAGATCAGGTGATCGTGATGATGCTGCTGGGTCAGTTCGAAAACCGATTTTCCGCCTTCGAAATTATGACGCGTAACGATGCCCGCATCGTCAAACTGGTTCAGTACGCGATAAACGGTAGCCAGACCAATCTCTTCGCCCATATCAATCAGGCGTTTATACAGATCTTCCGCGCTGACGTGATGGCACTGAGGTTCCTGAAGCACTTCCAGAATTTTAAGTCTGGGCAGCGTGACTTTCAGGCCAGCCTTCTTTAATGCGGTATTGTTGTCAGTCATGCGGATATTGTCCTGTTACTTTGCTGGTTACTTGAGGCGCCTTGCCTTGAATGTCGTTCGGTGTCTATTCTCATTTGCGTCTCATTATAGAGGTGAAGTTTTGAAATGAAAACCGAGGGAAACGCCTGAAATCAACACGGGCTGTAAGAAGATGCGTAACGGCGCCGGACGGAGAAATGCAGGAGGTTCGTTATCATCTCGCTAACTTCCTGACCTCGCGGAAGAAATAAGCAGATAACCGATGTGGGTATTGTACAGAATCAGAGATAAAAGTTAAAAATCTGTAGCTATTATTTCTATAGGAAAAACCATTAACCCAATGTGAGCCAGCGCCCACATTGAGTATGTGGATAATCAGGCTTCGATGATCGCCTGAAGCTGCAGTTCATCGGAAATCTGCTTAACCCAGGCCTCGACGCGCTGGTTGGTCAGTTCCGGCTGACGATCTTCGTCGATAGCCAGGCCGAGGAAGTGTTTGTCGTCCGCCAGGCCTTTAGAGGCTTCGAAATGATAGCCTTCGGTCGGCCAGTGGCCGACGATCACCGCACCGTTCGGCTCGATAATGTCGCGAATGGTGCCCATCGCGTCGCAGAAATATTCCGCATAATCTTCCTGATCGCCGCAGCCGAACAGCGCAACCAGCTTGCCGTTAAAGTCGATCTCTTCCAGCGTCGGGAAGAAGTCGTCCCAGTCGCACTGCGCTTCGCCGTAGTACCAGGTCGGAATGCCCAGCAGCAGGATATCGAACGCCTCGAGATCTTCTTTCGTGCTCTTGGCAATGTCATGCACTTCCGCAACCTCTTTGCCCAGTTGTTTCTGGATCATTTTTGCAATGTTTTCGGTGTTGCCGGTATCGCTGCCAAAGAAGATGCCTACGATTGCCATGGGGTAAATAACCTCTTAAATCCTGATAATGAGTGCATGCGCTGAGCGCACAATTAAGCGAATGATAGCAGAGCGGGCAAAAGGGCGGAACTCGAAAAGCCGCTCCATTTGCTTCTGCGTGCGCTTTGCGCTATTCAGCCCAGTTTGAGTTGCGCCAGCAGCATTTGTTCAATCAGTTCGCTGCGGCTGATGTTGCGCTGCTCAGCCAGGGTGTTTAATGCATCCACGGCTTCGCTGGTCATTTTGAGTTCGACACGACGCAGCCCGCGCACTTTGTCACGTTTCAGTTGATTGCGCTTATTGATGCGCAGCTGTTCATCACGCGAGAGCGGACTGGTTTTCGGTCGACCGGGCCGACGCTCGTTTGCAAACAGATCCAGCGTAGTGCGGTCAGTGTGTTCTTTTGCCATGGGTTAGTAAAACTAGCGGCGCGAGCAGGCGCGTTTATAACGAAATGGGCCATTGCCGCGGCAAAAAAATAGGCAGCGGCAAAATTTAGCGCGCCATCATACTCCAGCCGAAGTGATGACGCCAATGCTAAACCGCGAACGGCAAGCTTTTGCTTTTAAAGTGCAAAAAAGCGGCGGACGCTGCGCAATACGGCATCAGGTTTCTCGGCGTGCACCCAGTGTCCGGCGCCGCTGATGACGTGCGCATGCGCGGCGGGAAACTGACGCAGCAGCGCGTCGCGATGCTGGTTGTCGAGATAGGGCGAGTCGCCGCCGCGTATAAAGAGCGCGGGATGCGGCCAGGGCGGCACCGCTTCCCAGCCAGATATTGTAGCGTAATTTTCCCACAGCGCCGGAACGTTGAAGCGCCATTCGCCATCCTGAAACGATTTGAGAATAAACTGGATGACGCCTTCTTCTTTAATATGGGCGCGCATCACCTGCGCAGCCTCGCTGCGCTGGCGCACGCCCGCGTCGCTAACGGCTCGGATAGCGGCGAAAATCTCATCGTGGCGTCGGGTCTGATAATCCACCGGCGCGATGTCGATCATCACCAGCCTTTCCAGGCGCTGCGGCGCCAGCGCGCTCATCGCCATGGCGATTTTTCCGCCCATTGAGTGGCCGATAACGGCGACGCGATCGATCTGGTGCGCATCCAGGGTGTCGAGCATATCCTGCGCCATAGCGCTATAGCTCATCTCGTCGGCGCGCGGCGACAGGCCGTGGTTGCGCACATCCACCTGTATCAGCGGACCCGCGTCTTTAAGGCCGCGCGCCAGCACGCCGAGGTTATCCAGACTGCCGAACAGGCCGTGAATAAGCAGGATGGGCAAGGAATCCGCGATTGATTGGTCAGTTTGCAGACGAGCATTTAAAATCATGGCAAAGTTCTTAAGATGGGGACCTTGGGTTAGGTTATCATGCTTTCACCTTTCCAGGCGCGCCGACACGGCAGGCTTTAGGGCATATTCCGACTTTTGCCGTATGAGCGTGCGAAGGCTATCAGCCCGCCTGGATTTAACTTTATAATCCTTATGTTAGAACCCGCCCGCTCTGCGAACAACCGAGTGTTGCAACGGCGTTTTTCAGGCTGGCGTGGTTCTGTCACGAGTCGAAACCGTACGGAAAAAGATGAAAACGATCGAAGTTGACGAAGACCTCTACCGCTATATCGCCAGCCACACGCAACATATCGGCGAGAGCGCCTCTGACATTTTACGGCGGATGCTAAAATTTAATGCCGGTCAAAGCGCGCCTGCGGCAGCGGCGCCGTTAGCCGCTGGCGACGCGGCGCAAAAAACGATCCAGCCCGTGCGCGCGGAAAACCGCCCGCAGGATCGCGTGCGCGCCGTGCGTGAGCTGCTGCTGTCTGACGAATATGCCGAACAGAAAAAAGCGGTCAATCGCTTTATGATGGTTCTCTCAACGCTCTATCGTCTTGATCCTTCGGCGTTCGCTGAAGCCACTGCGTCGCTGCAGGGCCGTACTCGCGTCTATTTTGCGGGCGACGAGCAAACGCTGTTGCAAAATGGCACCCATACTAAGCCGAAGCATGTCCCCGGCACACCGTACTGGGTGATCACCAATACCAATACCGGCCGTAAATGCAGCATGGTGGAACACATCATGGTCTCAATGCAGTTCCCGCAGGAGCTGGCAGAGAAAGTTTGCGGCACCATTTAAACTGAAGCGTCAGGGAGAAGCGCCAATGGCCAGTCACCCCCGTGCCGGGCAACCCGCCCAGCAGAGCGATTTGATTAACGTTGCACAGTTAACATCACAGTATTATGTCCTGCAGCCCGACGTGGCGAATCCGGACCATGCGGTGAAATTCGGCACCTCCGGGCATCGCGGCAGCGCAGGACGCCAGAGCTTTAACGAGCATCACATTCTGGCGATCGCGCAGGCCATCGCGGAAGAGCGCAAGAAAAACGGCATTACCGGGCCCTGCTATGTCGGTAAAGATACGCACGCGCTCTCTGAGCCGGCGATGCTTTCCGTGCTGGAAGTGCTGGCCGCCAACGGCGTAGACGTCATCGTGCAGCAGGACAACGGCTACACGCCGACGCCGGCTATCTCCAACGCTATCCTTGAACATAACAAGCAGGGCGGCGCGCAGGCGGACGGCATCGTGATTACGCCGTCGCACAACCCGCCGGAAGATGGCGGCATCAAGTACAACCCGCCGAACGGCGGCCCGGCCGACACCAACGTCACCAAAGTGGTCGAGGATCGCGCCAACCAGCTGATCAAAGCGGGTCTGCAAGAGGTCAAACGTCTGCCGTTAGATCAGGCATGGGCAAGCGGCCGCATCGTCGAAAAAGATCTGATCCAGCCTTACGTAGAAGGGCTGGCCCAGGTGATCGACTTCGCGGCTATCCAGAAAGCGGGCCTGAAGCTGGGCGTCGATCCGCTGGGCGGCTCCGGTATGGAGTACTGGAAGCGCATTGCCGGGCACTATCAGCTCGATCTGACCATCGTGAACGACGCCATCGACCAGACCTTCCGCTTTATGCATCTGGATAAAGATGGCGTGGTGCGCATGGACTGCTCTTCCGAATGCGCCATGGCGGGTCTGCTGGCCTATAAAGACAAGTTCGATCTGGCGTTCGGCAACGACCCGGACTATGACCGTCACGGCATCGTTACGCCGGCGGGCCTGATGAACCCGAACCACTATCTGGCCGTAGCGATCAACTACCTGTTCCAGCATCGTCCGCAGTGGGGCAAAGAGGTCGCCGTCGGCAAAACGCTGGTCTCCAGCGCGATGATCGACCGCGTGGTCAACGACATCGGCCGTAAGCTGGTGGAAGTGCCGGTAGGCTTTAAGTGGTTCGTTGACGGCCTGTTCGACGGCAGCTTCGGCTTCGGCGGCGAAGAGAGCGCGGGCGCCTCTTTCCTGCGTTTCGACGGCTCCGCCTGGTCGACCGATAAAGACGGCATCATTCTTTGCCTGCTGGCGGCGGAAATCACCGCGGTTACCGGTAAAAACCCGCAGCAGCACTATGACGAGCTGGCTGCGCGCTTCGGCGCGCCGAGCTACAACCGTCTGCAGGCGCCTGCGACCTCTGCGCAGAAAGCGGCGCTGTCGAAGCTGTCGCCAGAGATGGTCAGCGCCGACACCCTGGCGGGCGATCCGATCACCGCACGCCTGACGGCGGCGCCGGGCAACGGCGCCTCTATCGGCGGCCTGAAAGTGATGACGGAAAACGGCTGGTTCGCCGCGCGTCCGTCAGGCACCGAAGACGCCTATAAGATCTACTGCGAAAGCTTCCTGGGCGCGGAGCATCGCGCCCAGATCGAGAAAGAAGCGGTAGAGATCGTCAGCGAAGTGCTGAAAAACGCCTGATGATATTGAGCTGGCCGGTAAACCACAGGGTTTTTCAGGCGGCTCAATAATCAAAACGCGGTTGGCATGGGCCAGAGAGCAAAGCGTCCCGCGACAGGGGCAAAAACGCCGCGCGTAATCGCGCGGGCCGAGCGAGCATGGATGCCATGGGCTTTGCGATCGGTTTTCATGCCATTCGCGTCCGCACCGCGTCACCCTGCATCAAGCGTCCATCGGGCGCTTTTTTTATGGCATAAAGCGGTAGCCGATGCCGGTTTCGGTCAGCAGATGCTTCGGCTGCGCCGGATCCGCCTCCAGCTTCTGCCGCAGATGCGCCATATAAATGCGCAGATAGTGGCTGTGCTCCACCGCATTTGGTCCCCAGACCTGGCTCAGCAGCTGGCGCTGCGTCAGCACTTTCCCGATATTGCTTAGCAGAACGGCCAGCAGACGGAACTCAATCGGCGTCAGATGCACCTCGCGATCGGCGCGCACGACGCGGCGCGCGGCGAGATCGACGCTAACGTCGGCGAAACGTATTACCGGCTCAGGCTGCTGGCCGGGATGACGACGCAGCGCCACGCGCACGCGCGCCAGCAGCTCGCCAATACCGAAGGGCTTGGTCAGATAGTCGTCTGCGCCGACGTCGAGCGCGTCGATCTTATCCTGCTCCTCCACGCGCGCCGACAGCACAATCACCGGCACGGCGCTCCACTGGCGCAGCTCGCGGATAAAGTCGCGCCCGTCGCCGTCCGGCAGGCCCAAATCGAGGATCACCAGATCAGGCTTGCGCGTTGCCGCCTCGATCAGCCCACGCTGCAGCGTGTCGGCATCAAAAACCTTCAGCGCTTCGCCTTCCAGCGCAAGGCGCACAAAGCGCCGGATCTCTTTTTCATCTTCAACGATTAATACGGTGGCCACGCAGCGGTGCTCCATGCCTGAAAACCTGGCGCTACTGTAGCAGCAAAATATCCGGCTGCGAATTGATCATAAGCCGATCAAGCCTTTAACCATTCTGTAACTTACTTTCATTATTATCCGAAGATGAGGCTTAAAAGCGAAAAATAGTGGTCGGATGAGTAGTAAAATTACACAGGGGAGCGTAATATCTGAACAAGATCACATTTCAGTCACAGCTTTCAAGGAGGCCAACGATGTATCAAAATTATCCTGTTTATAAAGTCCTGTTGCGTCGCGCGCTGGTTATCCTGCTGGGCGTCGTTGCGCTACCGGTAATGCTGTTTCGCCAGGATCGGGCGCGTTTCTACAGCTATCTCCATCGCATGTGGTGCAAAACCAGCGCCAAGCCGGTCTGGCTGGCGCAGAGCGAAGCCGCAGGCGGCATCTTCTGGTAATCCGTCCGCATCGCAAAACAGAGCCCGATTCCCCCGTCGGGCTTTGTTGTTTCTGAAGCCTCGTCACAGAGAAAAGCCCCTCCAGCCCTGACTTGAGGCTGTTAATCATTCAATTTTCAGCTACACTTAAACCTCTACAAGATTCCGGAGGTTGTACAAGTATGAGCGTAAAAATTCCGCTGGGTATCAGTGCCTGCCTGCTGGGAGAGCAAGTCCGTTTCGACGGAGGTCATAAACGTCTGGCGTTTGCCGTCAACGAGCTTGCGCCCTTTGTACGCTTTGAACCGATCTGCCCCGAAATGGCGATAGGCCTGCCGACGCCGCGTCCGGCGCTGCGGCTGGTAAAGAAGGACGATGAAGAGCTCCATCTCTGCTTTAGCAAAGAGGGCGGCGAAGAGCTGACCCAGCAGATGAATGACTGGTCTGCGGAACGGGTTAAATCGCTGCATCACCTGTGCGGCTACATCCTGTGCGCCAAATCGCCCAGCTGCGGTATGGAGCGCGTGCGCGTCTATGAACCCGACACCAATAACAACCGTAAAGCGGGTATGGGGCTGTTCGCCGAAAAGCTTAAAGCGGAGCTGCCCTGGCTTCCGGTCGAAGAGGATGGTCGGCTGCACGATCCGGCACTGCGCGAAAACTTCGTTGGACGCATCTGCGCGCTGCACGAATTTAATCAGATGTGGCAGCGCGGGCTTACGCGCGCGCAGCTTATCGCCTTCCACAGCCGCTACAAGCTGCTGATGCTGGCGCATTCGCAGGAGAAGTATCGCGAGCTCGGCCCGTTCGTCGCCTCAATGAGCCAGTGGGATTCGCTGGAAGCCTTCGCCTTCGAATACCGTAACCGCATGATGGAACTGCTGTCGCAGCCCGCGTCGCGTCGCAACCATACCAACGTGCTGATGCATGCGCAGGGCTATTTCCGCCGTCAGCTCAGCTCTCCGCAGCGTCAGGAGCTGGCGGAACTCATCGATCGCTATCGCTGCGGCGTGCAGCCGCTGCTGGCGCCGATCACCATGCTTAAGCACTATATGTCGCAGTATCCGCATCCCTGGCTGACGCAGCAGCGCTACTTCGACCCTTACCCGGAGGCGCTGCGACTGCGCTACGGCCAGTAAGATGCGCACCCATTTAGTCTGGCTGCGCAACGACTTACGCGTGAACGATAATCTGGCGCTGAGCGCCGCCTGCCGCGATCCCGACGCAAAGGTGATCGCGCTGTTTATCGCCACGCCGCAGCAGTGGCGTCAGCACGATATGGCACCGAAACAGGCGGCTTTCATCTACGACAGCCTGCTCGAACTGCAGCAGGCGCTGGCCGAGCGCGGTATTGCGCTGTTTACGCAGGCGTGCGACGACTTCGCCGCGTCGATCGATCTGCTGAGCGCTTTCTGCAAAAAGCATCGCGTCGATGCGCTTTTTTACAACTACCAGTATGAGCTGAACGAGCGGAAGCGCGATGCCGAGGCGGAAAAGCGCCTCGATAAGGCGGGCGTGGTCTGCCAGGGCTTCGACGACAGCCTGCTGCTGCCGCCGGGCAGCGTACAGACTGGCGACGGCAAGATGTACAAAGTCTATACCCCGTTCAGCAAGGCCTTTGTGCGGCGGCTGCAGCAGGCGCTGCCGGAGTGCGTTGCCGCGCCGAAACCGCGCGGCGACGGAGCTATTAAGCCGGAGGCCGCACCCGCGCGCTTCGACTATCCCATGGAAGAGTATGACCGCGAATGCTTCCCGCCGGGCGAGCGTGCGGCGCTGGAGCGGCTGCGCCATTTCGCCCGCCAGCCGATCGCCGACTACAGCACGGCGCGCGATACGCCTGCGGTAAACGGCACCAGCCGACTCTCGGTCTATCTTGCCACCGGCGTGCTGTCGCCGCGTCAGTGTCTGCATCGCGTGCTGAAAGAGCACCCGCGCGCGCTGGAGGAGAACAACCTCTTCACCTGGCTCAACGAGCTAATCTGGCGCGAGTTTTATCGTCATCTCATGGTAGCGTTTCCGGCGCTTTGCAGGCATCAGCCTTTTGTCGAATGGACGCGCCACGTCGACTGGCAGCGCAACGACGCGCACTTCGCCGCGTGGCAGGCGGGCAAAACCGGCTATCCCATCGTGGATGCGGCGATGCGGCAGATGAAAGCGCTGGGCTGGATGCATAACCGGCTGCGCATGATCACCGCCAGCTTTCTGGTGAAGGACCTGCTGATCGACTGGCGCGAAGGGGAGCGTTACTTCATGCAAAACCTGATCGACGGCGATCTGGCGGCCAACAACGGCGGCTGGCAGTGGGCGGCGTCGACCGGAACCGATCCGGTGCCATACTTCCGCATCTTTAACCCGACGACGCAGGGCGAGCGCTTCGACCCTCAGGGGGCGTTTATCCGCCAGTGGCTGCCGGAGCTAAAAGAGGTGCCGGACAGCGATATCCACCAGCCGCAGCGCTGGGCGGAGAAAAACCACAAGAGACTCGATTATCCGTCGCCAATCGTGGAACATAAGCAGGCCCGTAAAAAGACATTAGACGCCTTTGTGCGCGCGAAAAACGCAGCCTGAGGCGGCATGGAGCCGATATGAATCACTACGAACTGGAAAACATCGTCAACCAGCAGCTCAACAGCGGCGCCTTCAGCGACTACGCGCCGAACGGCCTGCAGGTTGAGGGACGAACCGAGGTTAAAACCCTGATCACCGGCGTGACCGCCAGCCAGGCGCTGGTGGATGAAGCCGTAGCGCGCAACGCCGATGCGATTCTGGTGCATCACGGTTATTTCTGGAAAAGCGAGCCGGCGGTCATCAAAGGCATGAAGCGCAATCGCCTGCGCGCGCTGCTGGCGAACGATATCAATCTCTACGGCTGGCATCTGCCGCTCGACGCCCATCCGACGCTGGGTAATAACGCCCAGCTGGCAAAGCTGCTGGATATCGAGGTGAAAGGCGAGGTGCAGCCGCTGGTCTTCTGGGGCGAGCTCTCTACGCCGCTGAGCGGCGAGGCGCTGGCGCAGCGCATCGAAGAAAAACTGGGCCGCACGCCGCTGCACTGCGGCGACAACGCTCCAGCG
The DNA here is from genome assembly GCF_002095575.1 of Pantoea septica. GTDB lineage: Bacteria > Pseudomonadota > Gammaproteobacteria > Enterobacterales > Enterobacteriaceae > Pantoea > Pantoea septica. Next base: position 20,661 of record NZ_MLJJ01000032.1, read on the forward strand.
CAGATCCGGCGCGTCGCCTGGTGCAGCGGCGGCGGCCAGGGGTTTATCGATAGCGCCGCCGCGTTCGGCGTTGATGCCTATATCACTGGCGAAGTCTCCGAGCAGACGATTCACAGCGCTCGCGAGCAGGGACTTCACTTCTTCGCCGCCGGCCATCACGCCACCGAACGCGGCGGCATCAAAGCGCTGGGCGAGTGGCTGGCCAGCGAGCATGGTCTGGACGTGACCTTTATCGATATTCCCAACCCCGCCTGATTATTCTCCTCCGGTGCGCCCGCTTTCGGGCGCAAATCTGTTGACACCGTTCTGACACTTTCGCATAACTATTCGCTTTCTTCTGATAATCGTCAGCCGCCGCGCGCGTCGCGCAGCGGAAAAGTGGAGGTGGGATTTGCAACGAGCACGATGTTATCTGCTTGGCGAACAGGCGGTGGTGCTGGAGCTTGAACCGCCGGTATCGCTGCAAAGCCAGCAGCGCATTTGGGGATTAACGCAGCGCCTGCAACAGTATGAGCAGGTGGCGGAAGTGATTCCAGGCATGAACAATATCACCTTGCTGCTGCGCGACCCGCAGCAGAGCCCGCTGGATGCTATTGAGCGCCTGCAGCGCTGGTGGGAAGAGAGCGAGGAGCTGGAGATCGCGTCGCGTCTGGTCGAAATCCCGGTTATTTACGGCAAGGCTGCCGGTCCGGATCTGCAGGTGGTGGCCGATCACGCGGCTATGACGCCGAAACAGGTGGTAGAACTGCACAGCAGCACTGACTACGTGGTCTATTTTATCGGTTTCCAGCCGGGATTCCCCTACCTTGGCGGGCTCGACAGCCGCCTGCATACGCCGCGCCGCGCGGAGCCGCGCGTCAGCGTGCCTGCCGGTTCCGTCGGCATCGGCGGCAGCCAGACCGGCGTCTATCCGCTTGCCAGCCCCGGCGGCTGGCAGCTGCTCGGCCAGACGCCCGTCGCGCTGTTTAATCCGCGTCAGCAGCCGCCGACGCTGCTGCGTCCCGGCGACAGCGTGCGCTTTGTGCCGCAAAAGGAGGGCATATGTTGAGGATCCTGCGCGCAGGGCTGGCGACCACGCTTCAGGACAGCGGCCGTATCGGCTGGCGGCAATCCGGCATCAGCGTCGGCGGAGTGCTCGATCTGACTGCGATGCGCACCGCCAACCTGCTGGTCGGCAACGCGCCAGACAGCGCGGTGCTGGAAATCGTACTGGGCCAGTTCAAGGCCGAATTTATGCGCGACGGCTGGTTCGCCCTGACCGGCGCCGCCTGCAATGCCGAGCTGGACGATAAACCGGTCTGGACCGGCTGGCGGCTGCCGGTGAAAAAAGGGCAGGTGCTGACGCTCTCCATGCCGCTGCACGGCATGCGCAGCTATCTGGCGATCCACGGCGGCTTCGACGTCGCGCCGATGCTCGGCTCTGTCAGCACCGATCTGAAAGCGGGCTTCGGGGGCTGGGAAGGGCGCAAGCTGGAAGACGGTGACCGTTTGCCGCTCGGCAACCCGACGCAGCACTTTACGCGCAAAGCGGGCGTCCGCCAGCTGCTGTGGGGCAACCGCATCCGCGCGCTGCCGGGGCCGGAATATCATGAGTTCAGTCGCGAGGCGCAGCAGGCCTTCTGGCGCACTCCCTGGATGCTTAGTCCGCAGAGCAACCGCATGGGCTACCGTTTGCAGGGACCGGAGCTAAAGCGCGAATCCGCGCGCGAGCTGCTGTCGCACGGTCTGGTGCCCGGCGTAGTGCAGGTGCCGCCGAACGGTCAGCCGATCGTGCTGATGGCCGACGCGCAGACCACCGGCGGCTATCCGCGAATCGCCTGCGTAATCGACGCCGATCTCTATCAGCTGGCGCAGATCCGTCTGGGCGAGCCGATTCACTTTATACAGTGTTCGCTGCCGGTCGCGATGCAGGCCCGTATGCATCAGCGGCGCGCGCTGGAGCATATGGCATGGGGACTTGCTAATGAAAATTGATTTGAACACCGATCTCGGCGAAGGCGGCGACAGCGATCGCGCGCTGCTGCAGCTGGTCAGCTCGGCCAATATCGCCTGCGGCTTTCACGCCGGCGACGCGCAGACCATGCTGCAGTCGGTGCGCTGGGCGAAAGAATTCGGCGTAGCGATCGGCGCGCATCCCAGCTTCCCGGATCGCGAGAACTTCGGCCGCACCGCCATGCAGCTGCCGCCGGAAACGGTCTACGCGCAGATGATCTATCAGATCGGCGCGCTGAAAAGCCTGGCGGAGAGCGAAGGCGAGCGGCTGGCGCACGTTAAGCCGCACGGCATGCTCTATAACCAGGCCGCCGTCGAGGCGCCGCTGGCGGACGCCATCGCGCGCGCCGTCAAGGCGATCGACGCGGATCTGATCCTGGTCGGGCTGGCGGGCAGCGAGTCGATACGCGCCGCCGCGCGCCACGGGCTGCGCACGCGCGAAGAGGTGTTCGCCGATCGCGGCTACCTCAGCAGCGGCGCGCTGGTGCCGCGCAGCCAGCCGGGCGCGATGATTGAAGAAGAGGCGCGCGCTATGCAGCAGACGCTGACCATGGTGAAAGAGGGAAGGGTAAAAAGCGTCAGCGGCGAGTGGGTCGCCGTTAACGCGCAGACCGTTTGCCTGCACGGCGACGGCGCGCATGCGCTGCTGTTTGCAGAGCGCCTGCGCGACCTCTTCGCCGCCGAGCAGATTGCCGTCGCCAGCACGTGAATTTTCATTTTTTTGCCCGGCCTCACCGCCGGGCTTTTTTAACATAAGGGTAAACATGGATAACGTGATAAACCTCTGGCCGCTTCTGGGCATTGCGGCAATCGTCGTCGGCTTTTTGCTGCGCTTCAATCCGGTGCTGGTGGTGATTGTCGCCGGCTTCGTCACCGGCTTTGCCGCGCTGATGCCGCTGGGCGATATTCTGGAAAAACTGGGCGCGGGCTTTCTCAATACGCGCAATCTGCCGCTGATCCTGCTGCTGCCGCTGGCAGTCATCGGCCTGCTGGAGCGACACGGCCTGAAAGAGCGCGCGCAGACCTGGATCGCGCAGATCAAAACCGCCACCGCCGGGCGTCTGCTGATCGTCTATCTCTTCGTGCGCGAGGTGACGGCGGCGCTCGGCCTGACCAGCCTTGGCGGTCATCCGCAGATGGTGCGTCCGCTGCTGGCCCCGATGGCGGAAGGCGCGACCGAAAACCGCTATGGCGAAGTATCGCCGGAGGTGCGGCATCGTCTGCGCGCCATGTCGGCGGCGACGGATAACGTCGGGCTTTTCTTCGGCGAAGATATTTTTGTCGCCTTCGGCGCGATCATCTTTATGCACAACTTTATGCTGGAGTCGGCCAATATTCAGACCGAGCCGCTGCATATCGCCGTCTGGGGCATCCCTACCGCCGTCGCAGCCTTTCTTATCCACTCGGCGCGCCTGGTGCGGCTCGATCGTCGGCTGGCGCGCGAACTGCAGGCGCTCAACGGCGAAGCGCTGAAAGCGAAAGGAGGTCGCTAATGTTTCAACAACAGTATCTGATGTGGCTGGCCGGCCTGATTCTGCTGGTGGTCGCCGTTCTTTCCTGGCGCGATGCGCATAATCCGCGCCGCTTCACCACCGGTCTGTTCTGGGCGCTCTACGGCCTGATTTTTCTGGTCGGCGACTGGACCACGCAGCTGATGAGCACGCTCTTCGGCACCGCGGAGTTGGGCACGCGCTATCTGCATATCGGCGTCGGCGTGCTGGTGGTGGCGATGGCGCTGATCGCCGGCTGCGGCGGCGTGCGCCTCGGACGCTACCATCAGCGCAGCGACGAGGAGAAACAGGTCAGCGCCCGCCGCCTCGGCAACCGGCTTTTCCTGCCCGCGCTGGCGATTCCGGTGGTGACGGTCATCGGCGTGCTCGCCTTTAACCATATTCCCGGCCTGCAGGAAGCGGTATTCGGGGCTGGCAATCATGCGACGCTGGTGACCCTCTTCTCCATGATGATCGGCTGTCTGCTTGGCTGGCTGATTGCGCTGAAGATGACGCACGAGAAGCCGGTGCAGTCGATGCAGGAGACGCGTCGCCTGCTGGATGCCATCGGCTGGGCCTTTATCCTGCCGCAAATTCTCGCCACGCTTGGCCTGCTGTTCACCAGCGCCGGCGTCGGCAGCGCCATTTCCCATCTCACGGAGAATTATCTGGCGGTCGATAACCGCTTTGTCGCCGTCACGGTCTACGCCGTCGGCATGGCGCTGCTGACCATGGTGATGGGCAACGCCTTCGCCGCGTTCCCGATTATTACCGCCGGCGTCGGCATTCCGATTCTGGTGCTGCAGCATCATGGCGATCCCGCCGTGATGGCGGCGATCGGCATGTTCTCGGGCTACTGCGGCACGCTGATGACGCCCATGGCGGCCAACTTCAATATTGTGCCCGCCGCGCTGCTGGAACTGCCGGATCGCAACGCGGTGATCAAGGCTCAGGTGCCGACCGGTGTGCTACTGTTAATCGTTAACGTGTTTCTGCTCTATTTCCTGATGTTCCGGTGAGGTCAGTATGAAGACGGTATTAGTGACGGCGTTCGAGCCCTTCGGCGGCGAAACGATCAATCCCTCCTGGGAAGCGGTGCGCGCGCTGGAAGGCAAAGCGATCGGCGGCGCGCGCATTGTGGCGCGTCAGCTGCCGGTGGTCTTTAGCGACGTGCTTGGCGTGCTCTATGCCGCCATGGATGAAGTCGAGCCCGATTTGATTCTCTCGGTCGGCCAGGCGGGCGGGCGCAGCGATATCACCGTCGAGCGCATCGGCATTAACGTTGACGACGCGCGCATCGCCGATAACGCGGGGCAGCAGCCGGTGGATGAGCCGATCGTGACGGACGGCCCGGCGGGCTATTTCTCCACGCTGCCGATTAAGGCGATTGTCGCCGCGGTGCGCGCGGCCGGGATCCCTGCGTCGGTGTCGCAAACCGCCGGCACTTTTACCTGCAATCGCGTGATGTACGGTCTGCTGCACCGGCTGCACACGCAGGGCAACCGCGTGCGCGGCGGCTTCGTGCATATTCCCTATCTGCCGGAGCAGGCGGCGCAGCACCCCGGCGCGCCGAGCATGGCGCGCGATCACGTGATGCAGGCGCTGGAGATTGCGATCCGCGTCTCGCTGGAGACGGAAACGGACCTGAAAGTCGGCGGCGGCGCCACGCACTAAGAGGACGAATATGCCAGAAGGACCGGAGATCCGCCGCGCGGCGGATCAGCTTGAAGAAGCCATTGTCGGCAAGCCGTTGACGGAAGTCTGGTTTGCCTTTCCTGAACTCAAAACCTACGAGCCCGCGCTGCTGGGCGAGCAGGTCAACGCCATCGAGACGCGCGGCAAAGCGCTGCTGACGCACTTTTCCAACGGCCTGACGCTCTACAGCCATAATCAGCTGTACGGCGTCTGGCGCGTAGTGGAGAGCGGTACGGTGCCGGAAACCAAACGTCAGCTGCGCGTGCGGCTGGCGGTCGCCGATCGCGCCATTTTGCTCTACAGCGCCTCCGATATCGAACTGTTGAACGCCGAGTCGCTGGCCGCGCATCCGTTTTTAAATCGCGTGGGTCCCGACGTGCTCGATGCGCAGCTTGACGTGGCGACGGTGCGCGAGCGGCTGCTGTCGCCGCGCTTTCGCCGCCGTCAGTTCAGCGGGCTGCTGCTCGATCAGGCGTTTCTGGCTGGATTAGGCAACTATCTGCGCGTCGAAATCCTCTGGCAGGCGGGTCTGCTGGCGCAGCATCGCGCGCAGGATTTGACCGATGAGCAGCTTGACGTGCTCAGCGAGGCGCTGCTGGCGATCCCGCGTCACTCTTATCGCATGCGCGGCACCATGAAGAAGTACCACCACGGCGCGGCGTTTCGCTTTGAGGTATTTCATCGGCAGGGCAAGAAGTGCCGTCGCTGCGGCGAGGTTATTCAGAAGGGAACGCTGTCGTCGCGGCCGTTTTACTGGTGTCCGGGCTGCCAGCACTAAGATAAAAGTGCGCGCAATTTATCCTTACAGGCGGATTAAAAGCTTAAGGAGTGGGTAACCGGACCCGAGGAGCAAAGCGTCGCGCACCAGGGACAAAAACGCCGGGAGCGTTTTTGAACAACGCAACGCGTTGGCCCGTTTACGGGCGCACCTCAGGGATGAGGTGCGTTATCGTGCGCGCCGAGCTGGCATGGATGCCGTTTGTTGCGTCTTTGCGATCGGGTCCGGTTACCCGCGACCGGCACCTGTCCTTCAGACGATGTGTTTCAGCATCTATAAAAAAAGCGGAGATTTCTCTCCGCTCACAGTCTGATATATCGAGCCGACACGGGTAACCTAGCCCGATCGCAACGTCGCTTTACGCATCCCTGCGCGCTCGTCCCACGCCATCCCTGGCGTGGGACGCTCTGCTCCTCGGTCTATGTTACCCGCTCTGCAGGCTTCTGTGCGGCCTGAAGCAGAGACCGCTGCGGTTATTTCTTCAGCGCAGAGTTAAACTCACGCTCGGTATAGCCGGTATAGAGCTGACGCGGACGCGCAATTTTCATGCCTTCGTCATGCATCTCTTTCCAGTGGGCGATCCAGCCGACGGTACGCGCCATGGCGAAGATCACGGTAAACATCGAAGACGGAATACCCATCGCTTTCAGAATAATGCCGGAGTAGAAATCGACGTTCGGATAGAGCTTACGCTCGATAAAGTAGGGATCGTTCAGCGCGATATGCTCTAGCTCCATCGCTACTTCCAGCAGGTCATCCTTCATGCCCAGCTCGTTCAACACTTCGTGACAGGTCTCGCGCATCACGGTGGCGCGCGGGTCGTAGTTTTTGTAAACGCGGTGACCGAAGCCCATCAGGCGGAAAGAGTCGTTTTTGTCTTTCGCGCGGCGCACAAACTCCGGAATATGCTCAACGGTGCTGATCTCTTCCAGCATACGCAGGGTGGCTTCGTTTGCGCCGCCGTGCGCCGGTCCCCACAGCGAGGCGATGCCCGCGGCGATACAGGCGAACGGGTTGGCGCCGGACGAGCCTGCGGTGCGCACGGTAGAAGTAGAGGCGTTCTGCTCATGGTCGGCGTGCAGGATCAGAATACGGTCCATCGCGCGCTCCAGCACCGGGTTTACCTTGTACTCTTCGCAAGGGGTGGCGAACATCATATGCAGGAAGTTGCCGGCGTAGGAGAGATCGTTGCGCGGATAAACGAAAGGCTGACCGATAGAATATTTGTAACACATCGCCGCCATGGTCGGCATCTTCGACAGCAGACGGAACGCGGCGATTTCACGGTGACGCTCGTTGTTCACATCCAGCGAATCGTGATAGAAGGCAGCCAGCGCGCCGGTCACGCCGCACATCACCGCCATTGGGTGGGAGTCGCGACGGAAGCCGTGGAACAGACGGGTAATCTGCTCGTGGATCATGGTATGACGGGTTACGGTCTCGCGGAACTCTTCAAACTGCTTCTGCGTAGGCGCTTCGCCGTTCAGCAGGATATAGCACACTTCCAGATAGTTAGAGTGGGTCGCCAACTGATCGATAGGGAAGCCGCGATGCAGCAGAATGCCTTCATCGCCGTCGATAAAGGTGATTTTGGATTCGCAGGACGCTGTAGAGGTGAAACCCGGGTCAAAGGTGAAAAGGCCGCTGGAGCCCAGGGCGCGGACATCAACCACATCCTGCCCAAGTGTGCCTTGCAGCACGTCCAGCTCAAGAGCCGTGTCATCTTGTAGGGTTAGCGTCACTTTTTTATCTGTCATTTTCGTCTCCATAGCGCCTTATGTAAGTATGGATCTTAGACACCTGAAAAGCGGTCATGTTGCGGTCGCCATTAACTTCACAATAACACTCTGCGGTAACAACGCGGGTGCAGGGTACAGAGTGAGAGGCGTGTTCCGGCAGGGAACGTGGCAGTCATGAAATTCTGCATATCGCGGTTGTTAAAGATCCGGTCTGGACATAACTTTCTGGTAATCAACAACCTGTTGTTTTAGGGTGCTCATGACCAGAATGTTACATAACTTGTGCTTAGGGGAAAGTGTATCCCCATAACTTTTGTGCATCACTGGGGTTTGATGCCCTAGTTTGTAACTGAATTGTTGAACTTTTGTCAAATCAGATAATTAAATTTGTATTAAATGTGAAATTCGTGAGTCTGATCACTGTTTCACGCAAATGTACCCAAAGAGATTGTAGGGTAATTGTAATAAGAATGTGATCGTCCTATACTGCCGCCAGGTCTCCGGAAACCCCCTGACACCAGGAGCCACCCAGCGTTTCTACCGCGTCAATTAACACTGGATGTTGCTGATTTGGTGACGGTTAAAGTCTGAACACACCTGTGATTCGACTCCGCCTCAGGGACCGGAGGAAGCAAAATAAAAAAGAGCTGTGTGGGCAAAACCGTGAAAAAACAAAGACCTGTCAACTTGGATCTCTCGACGATCCGGTTTCCCGTTACTGCAATATCGTCCATTCTCCACCGCGTTTCCGGCGTCATAACCTTTGTGGCTCTCGGTATCCTGCTCTGGTTGCTGGGCACTTCTCTCTCTTCCCCGGAAGGTTTCCAGCACGCTGCCGCCATTATGGATAGCTTCTTCGTGAAGTTTATTCTGTGGGGCATCCTTACCGCGCTGGCATTCCACACGGTGGGCGGGATTCGTCATATGTTGATGGACTTTGGTTACCTCGCTGAGACGCTGGCTATCGGCCGCCAATCCGCCTGGGTCACCTTTGGCATTACTGTCGTGCTTTCAATCCTGGCAGGAGTTCTCGTATGGTAAGCAATGCATCCGCGTTAGGCCGCAGCGGCATTCAGGACTGGCTGCTGCTGCGCGCTTCGGCAATCCTCATTACGCTCTACATTCTCTACATTGTGGGCTTTATCGCCCTGACCGACACGCTGACCTATGATGTCTGGCGCGGCTTCTTCGCCTCGTCATTCACCAAGGTGTTCACTCTGCTGACGCTGTTCTCGATTCTGATCCACGGCTGGATCGGCATGTGGCAAGTGCTGACCGACTACGTAAAAGGTCTGGCTGTGCGTCTGATTCTGCAGTTTGCGATTGTGATCGCGCTGTTGTCGTATGCAATTTATGGAACTGTTGTGGTGTGGGGTGTGTAAATGAATTTGCCAGTCAGAGAATTTGATGCCGTGGTGATCGGCGCAGGCGGCGCGGGAATGCGCGCCGCACTGCAAATCTCCCAGTCGGGCCAGAGCTGCGCCCTGCTGTCGAAAGTTTTCCCGACCCGTTCCCACACCGTGTCTGCGCAGGGCGGCATCACCGTCGCGCTCGGCAACACCCATGAAGACAACTGGGAATGGCATATGTACGACACCGTCAAAGGGTCCGACTATATCGGCGACCAGGACGCGATCGAATATATGTGTAAAACCGGCCCGGAAGCGATTCTGGAACTGGAACATATGGGCCTGCCGTTCTCCCGTCTGGAAGATGGCCGCGTTTATCAGCGTCCGTTCGGCGGCCAGTCGAAAAACTTCGGCGGCGAGCAGGCGGCACGCACCGCGGCGGCGGCGGACCGTACCGGTCACGCGCTGCTGCATACGCTTTATCAGCAGAACCTGAAAAACAAAACCACCATCTTCTCCGAATGGTATGCGCTCGATCTGGTAAAAAATCAGGACGGCGCCATCGTCGGCTGTACGGCGATCTGCATTGAAACCGGCGAAACCGTCTACTTCAAAGCCAAAGCGACCATTCTGGCGACCGGCGGCGCCGGCCGTATCTATCAGTCGACCACCAATGCCCATATCAATACCGGCGACGGCGTCGGCATGGCGCTGCGCGCAGGCGTGCCGGTGCAGGATATGGAAATGTGGCAGTTCCACCCGACCGGCATCGCCGGCGCAGGCGTGCTGGTGACCGAAGGGTGCCGCGGCGAAGGCGGCTACCTGCTTAACAAACACGGCGAGCGCTTTATGGAGCGTTACGCGCCGAACGCCAAAGATCTGGCGGGCCGCGACGTGGTTGCGCGCTCCATGATGATCGAAATCCGCGAAGGCCGCGGCTGCGACGGCCCGTGGGGCCCGCACATCAAGCTGAAGCTCGATCACCTGGGCGCCGAAGTGCTGGAGTCGCGACTGCCGGGCATCCTCGAGCTGTCGCGCACCTTTGCGCACGCCGATCCGATCAAAGAGCCGATTCCGGTGATCCCGACCTGTCACTATATGATGGGCGGCATTCCGACCAAAGTGACCGGCCAGGCGCTGCGCGTCAACGCGCAGGGCGAAGATGAAGTGATTCCCGGCCTGTTCGCCGTCGGCGAAATCGCCTGCGTCTCAGTGCACGGCGCCAACCGTCTCGGCGGCAACTCGCTGCTGGACCTGGTGGTGTTCGGCCGCGCGGCCGGCGTGCATCTGATGGAGTGCATCGAACAGCAGGGCCCGCTGCGCGACGCCACGCAGGAGGAGATTGATGCCGCCATGGCGCGCTTCAACCGCTGGGAAAACAACACGACCGGCGAAGACCCGGTGGAAATCCGCAAAGCGCTGCAGCGCTGCATGCAGAACAACTTCTCAGTATTCCGCGAAGGCGACGCGATGAAGCAGGGTCTGGAAGAGCTGAAACAGATTCGCGAGCGTCTGAAATCAGCCCGTCTGGATGACCGTTCACCGGACTTCAATACCCAGCGTATTGAGTGCCTGGAGCTGGATAACCTGATGGAAACGGCTTACGCCACGGCGGTTGCGGCGAACTTCCGCACCGAAAGCCGCGGCGCGCACAGTCGATTCGACTTCCCGGATCGCGATGATGAAAACTGGTTGTGCCACAGTCTCTACGTCCCCGAAACCGAGAGCATGACGCGCCGCGAGGTGAACATGCAGCCGAAACTGCGCGCGGCCTTCCCGCCGAAAGTGCGTACCTATTAATAGCGGAGACGATCATGAAACTCGAGTTTTCAATTTATCGCTACAATCCTGAAGTCGACGCCGCGCCGCGCATGCAGGATTACACGCTGGAATCGGAAGACGGCCGCGACATGATGCTGCTGGACGCGCTCATCCGGCTGAAAGAGAAAGATCAGACGCTGGCGTTTCGTCGCTCCTGCCGCGAAGGCGTGTGCGGCTCCGACGGCCTCAATATGAACGGCAAAAACGGCCTGGCGTGCATCACGCCGGTATCGGCGCTGGGCAACGGCACGAAGAAGATCGTCATTCGTCCGCTGCCGGGCCTGCCGGTGGTTCGCGACCTGGTCGTGGATATGGGGCAATTCTACGCGCAGTATGAGAAGATTAAGCCTTACCTGTTGAATAACGGGGAGAATCCGCCGGCGCGCGAACACCTGCAGTCGCCTGCCGAGCGCGAGCATCTGGATGGTTTGTATGAGTGTATTCTCTGCGCCTGCTGCTCAACTTCCTGTCCGTCGTTCTGGTGGAATCCGGACAAGTTCGTCGGGCCTGCTGGCCTGCTGGCCGCGTATCGCTTCCTGATCGACAGCCGCGACACCGAAACTGAAGCGCGTCTGGACAATCTGAACGACGCTTTCAGCGTTTTCCGCTGTCACAGCATTATGAACTGTGTGAGCGTGTGTCCGAAAGGGCTGAACCCGACGCGCGCCATCGGCCATATCAAGTCGATGCTGCTGCAGCGGGGCGCGTAAAACAGTATCCGTCCGGGAACCTCAGGTTCCCGGCGTTTTACGGAAGCCTTGCTAAGCGCGGCGACGCTACGCTTAGCAAGGTTCCCTTACGGGCAGGGCGCGTGTGAGCGCACAGGCTCGTATCGCTGAACTCACTACGGCAAACCGCGAAAGCGGCAACAAATGAAACCTCAAAAAAGCATAGTAATGCTTAAGGGATCACAATGCAGAACAGCGCGATGAAGCCCTGGCTGGACTCCTCCTGGCTGGCCGGCGCGAACCAGTCTTACATAGAGCAACTCTATGAGGATTTCCTGACCGATCCGGACTCTGTCGATGCAGTGTGGCGCACGATGTTCCAACAGCTGCCGGGCACCGGCGTGAAACCTGAACAGTTTCACTCCACCACGCGCGAATACTTTCGTCGCCTGGCGAAAGATGCATCTCGTTACACCTCTACCGTCTCCGATCCGGCCGCCAATTCAAAGCAGGTTAAAGTCCTGCAGCTGATTAACGCCTTCCGTTTTCGCGGCCATCAGCATGCGAACCTCGACCCGCTTGGCCTGTGGAAGCAGGATCGCGTCGCTGACCTCGATCCCGCTTTTCACGATCTGACCGACGCCGATTTTCAGGAAAGCTTTAACGTAGGCTCTTTCGCCATCGGCAAAGAGACCATGAAGCTGGCTGACCTCTTCGACGCGCTGCAGCAGACCTATTGCGGCTCAATCGGTGCAGAGTACATGCACATCAACAACACCGAAGAGAAGCGCTGGATCCAGCAGCGTCTGGAGTCGGTGGCGGGCCGCGCCGCTTTTAGCAGCGAAGAGAAAAAAGGTTTTCTGAAAGAGCTGACCGCGGCAGAGGGGCTGGAAAAATACCTCGGCGCGAAATTCCCGGGCGCGAAACGCTTCTCGCTTGAGGGCGGCGACGCGCTGATCCCGATGCTGCGCGAAATGATCCGTCACGCCGGCAAGAGCGGCACGCGCGAAGTGGTGCTGGGTATGGCGCACCGCGGTCGCCTGAACGTGCTGATCAACGTGCTGGGCAAAAAGCCGCAGGATCTCTTCGACGAGTTCGCCGGCAAGCATAAAGATCACCTCGGCACCGGCGACGTGAAGTACCACATGGGCTTCTCGTCCGACGTCGAAACCGAAGGCGGCCTGGTGCATCTGGCGCTGGCGTTCAACCCGTCGCATCTGGAGATCGTCAGCCCGGTCGTCATGGGCTCGGTGCGCGCGCGTCTCGATCGCCTCGATTCGCCGGGCAGCAATCAGGTTCTGCCGATCACCATCCACGGCGACGCCGCGGTTATCGGGCAGGGCGTGGTGCAGGAAACCCTGAACATGTCGCAGGCGCGCGGCTACGAAGTCGGCGGCACGGTGCGCATCGTCATCAACAACCAGGTGGGCTTTACCACCTCCAACCCGCGCGACGCCCGTTCGACGCCGTACTGTACCGATATCGGTAAAATGGTGCTGGCGCCGATCTTCCACGTCAACGCGGACGATCCGGAAGCGGTGGCGTTTGTCACGCGTCTGGCGCTCGACTATCGCAATACCTTCAAGCGCGACGTCTTTATCGATCTGGTTTGCTACCGTCGTCACGGCCATAACGAAGCTGACGAGCCGAGCGCGACCCAGCCGCTGATGTATCAGAAGATTAAAAAGCATCCGACGCCGCGTAAGCTTTATGCCGATCGCCTGGCGGAGGAAGGCTCCGCCAGCGCGGAAGATGCGACCGAGATGGTCAATCTCTATCGCGACGCGCTGGACGCGGGCGAATGCGTGGTAGCCGAATGGCGCCCCATGAGCCTGCACTCCTTTACCTGGTCGCCTTACCTCAACCATGAGTGGGACGAGAGCTACCCGGCCACCGTCGAACCGAAACGTCTGCAGGAGCTGGCGCGCCGCATCAGCCAAATCCCTGACGCGGTCGAAGTGCAGGCGCGCGTGGCGAAAATCTACAACGACCGTAAAGAGATGGCCGAAGGCAACAAGCCCTTCGACTGGGGCGGCGCCGAGAATCTGGCCTACGCCACGCTGGTGGATGAGGGCATTCCGGTGCGCCTTTCCGGCGAAGACTCCGGCCGCGGCACCTTCTTCCACCGTCATGCGGTGATCCATAACCAGGCGAACGGCTCGACCTACACGCCGCTGCACCATATCCATAATGGACAGGGTCAGTTCAAGGTATGGGATTCCGTGCTGTCGGAAGAGGCGGTGCTGGCGTTCGAATATGGCTACGCCACCGCAGAGCCGCGCACCCTGACCATCTGGGAAGCGCAGTTCGGCGACTTCGCCAACGGCGCGCAGGTGGTGATCGACCAGTTCATCAGCTCCGGCGAGCAGAAGTGGGGACGCATGTGCGGCCTGGTGATGCTGCTGCCGCACGGCTACGAAGGCCAGGGCCCGGAACACTCTTCCGCGCGTCTGGAGCGTTACCTGCAACTCTGCGCCGAGCAGAACATGCAGGTGTGCGTGCCCTCCACGCCGGCGCAGGTTTACCACATGCTGCGTCGTCAGGCGCTGCGCGGTATGCGCCGTCCGCTGATCGTCATGTCGCCGAAATCGCTGCTGCGTCATCCGCTGGCAATCTCGTCGCTGGACGAGCTGGCTAACGGCAGCTTCCAGCCCGCCATCGGCGAAATCGACGCGCTCGATCCGCAGCAGGTGAAACGCGTGGTGCTCTGCTCCGGCAAGGTCTACTACGATCTGCTTGAGCAGCGCCGCAAAAACGAGCAGACCGATGTCGCCATCGTACGCATTGAGCAGCTCTATCCGTTCCCGCATAAAGCGGTGCAGGAAGCGTTAAAAGATTATGCCCATGTGCAGGATTTCGTCTGGTGTCAGGAAGAGCCGCTGAATCAGGGCGCATGGTATTGTAGCCAGCATCACTTCCGCGAAGTGGTTCCGTTTGGCGCTTCGCTGCGCTATGCGGGCCGTCCGGCCTCTGCTTCGCCGGCCGTGGGCTATATGTCCGTACATCAACAACAGCAGCAAGACCTGGTTAATGACGCGCTGAACCTTGGTTAATTTAAAAGGAAAGATAATGAGTAGCGTAGATATTCTCGTTCCCGACCTGCCTGAATCCGTTGCCGATGCCACCGTGGCAACCTGGCACAAAAAACCAGGCGATGCGGTAAGCCGCGACGAAGTGCTGGTAGAGATCGAAACAGACAAAGTGGTACTGGAAGTGCCGGCCCAGGCTGACGGCGTGCTTGAAGCCGTGCTGGAAGATGAAGGCGCGACCGTCACGTCGCGTCAGATTCTGGGTCGCCTGAAAGAGGGCAACAGCGCCGGCAAAGAGACCAGCGCCAAAGCCGAGGCCAACGAATCCACGCCGGCGCAGCGCCAGACCGCGTCGCTGGAAGAAGAGAGCAACGATGCGCTGAGCCCGGCCATTCGTCGCCTGATCGCCGAACACGATCTCGACGCGACGCAGATTAAAGGCAGCGGCGTCGGCGGTCGTATTACGCGCGAAGATGTGGAAAAGCATCTGGCGAACAAACCTGCCGCGGCCAAAGCCGCGCCGGCCGCCGCTGAAGCTGCACCGCAGCCAGCCGTCGCCAACCGCAGCGAAAAACGCGTGCCGATGACCCGTCTGCGCAAGCGCGTGGCCGAGCGTCTGCTGGAAGCGAAGAACAGCACCGCCATGCTGACCACCTTCAACGAAGTGAACATGAAGCCGATCATGGATCTGCGCAAGCAGTACGGCGATTCCTTCGAGAAGCGTCACGGCGTGCGTCTGGGCTTTATGTCCTTCTACCTCAAGGCCGTTGTGGAAGCGCTGAAGCGTTTCCCGGAGGTAAACGCCTCAATCGACGGCGAAGATGTGGTGTATCACAACTACTTCGACGTCAGCATCGCTGTCTCCACGCCGCGCGGCCTGGTGACGCCGGTGCTGAAAGATGTCGACGCGCTGAGCATGGCGGACATCGAGAAGAAAATCAAAGAGCTGGCGGTGAAAGGCCGTGACGGCAAGCTGACGGTCGACGAGCTGACCGGCGGCAACTTCACCATCACCAACGGCGGCGTTTTCGGCTCGCTGATGTCGACGCCGATCATCAACCCGCCGCAGAGCGCCATCCTGGGCATGCACGCCATCAAAGATCGTCCGATGGCGGTCAATGGTCAGGTCGTGGTGCTGCCGATGATGTATCTGGCGCTCTCCTACGATCACCGCTTGATCGATGGCCGTGAATCGGTCAGCTATCTGGTGGCGATAAAAGAGCTGCTGGAAGATCCGGCGCGTCTGCTGCTGGACGTCTGATTTTTGCCGGGCGCGCCGACCAAACGCGCGCCCAACCTTATTACTCTTTTCAGACCTGAATGGATAGAACATCATGAACTTACACGAATACCAGGCGAAACAGCTGTTTGCACGGTATGGTATGCCGGCACCCACCGGCTACGCCTGCACTACGCCACGCGAAGCGGAAGAAGCGGCCTCTAAAATTGGTTCTGGCCCGTGGGTAGTGAAATGTCAGGTTCATGCCGGCGGACGCGGTAAAGCGGGCGGCGTGAAAGTGGTTAACAGCAAAGAAGAGATTCGCGCTTTCGCTGAGCACTGGCTGGGCAAACGCCTGGTGACCTATCAAACTGACGCCGACGGCCAGCCGGTAAACCAGATTCTGGTTGAAGCGGCGACCGACATCGATCAGGAACTCTATCTGGGCGCGGTGGTTGACCGTGCGACCCGTCGCGTGGTCTTTATGGCCTCGACCGAAGGCGGCGTCGAGATTGAGAAAGTGGCGGAAGAGACCCCGCACCTGATCCACAAAATGGCGCTCGATCCGCTGACCGGCCCGCAGCCTTATCAGGGCCGCGAGCTGGCGTTCAAACTTGGCCTGACCGGCAAACAGGTCAGCCAGTTCACGAAAATCTTTATGGGCCTGGCGACGCTGTTTCTGGAGCGCGACCTGGCGCTGGTTGAGATCAACCCGCTGGTCATCACCAAACAGGGCGATCTGGTCTGCCTCGACGGCAAGCTGGGCGTGGACGGCAACGCGCTGTTCCGTCAGCCGGAGCTGCGCGAAATGCGCGATCCGAGCCAGGAAGACCCGCGCGAAGCGCACGCCACGCAGTGGGAGCTGAACTACGTTGCGCTGGAAGGCAACATCGGCTGTATGGTCAACGGCGCAGGTCTGGCGATGGGCACCATGGACATCGTTAAGCACCACGGCGGCCAGCCGGCTAACTTCCTCGACGTGGGCGGCGGCGCGACCAAAGAGCGCGTTACCGAAGCCTTTAAAATCATCCTTTCTGACGACGCGGTAAAAGCGGTATTCGTTAACATCTTCGGCGGCATCGTGCGCTGCGACCTGATCGCCGACGGCATCATCGGCGCGGTGGCGGAAGTCGGCGTCAACGTGCCGGTCGTGGTGCGTCTGGAAGGAAACAACGCTGAGCTGGGCGCACAGAAACTGGCGGACAGCGGACTGAACATCATTGCAGCAACCAGCCTGACAGACGCGGCACAGCGCGTCGTTGCGGCTGCGGAGGGGAAATAATGTCTATTCTGATCGACAAAAACACTAAAGTGATTTGCCAGGGTTTTACTGGCGGTCAGGGTACGTTCCACTCTGAGCAGGCGCTGGCTTACGGCACGCAGCTGGTTGGCGGCGTGACGCCGGGCAAAGGCGGCACCACCCATCTCGGCCTGCCGGTGTTCAACACCGTGCGCGAAGCGGTAGAAGCCACCGGCGCGACGGCGACCGTGATCTACGTTCCGGCGCCGTTCTGCAAAGACGGCATTTTGGAAGCGATCGATGCGGGCATCAAGCTGATCATCACCATCACCGAAGGCATCCCGACGCTGGATATGCTGACGATTAAAGTGAAGCTGGACGAAGCGGGCGTGCGCATGATCGGCCCGAACTGTCCGGGCGTGATCACCCCAGGCGAATGCAAAATCGGCATCATGCCGGGCCACATCCATCAGCCGGGCCGCGTCGGCATCGTGTCGCGCTCCGGCACCCTGACCTATGAAGCGGTGAAACAGACCACGGACATCGGCTACGGCCAGTCGACCTGCGTCGGCATCGGCGGCGACCCGATCCCGGGCTCCAACTTCATCGACATCCTGAAAATGTTCCAGGATGACCCGCAGACCGAAGCGATCGTCATGATCGGCGAAATCGGCGGCAGCGCGGAAGAAGAGGCGGCGGCGTTCATTAAAGAGCACGTCACCAAACCGGTTGTCGGCTATATCGCGGGCGTTACCGCGCCGAAAGGCAAGCGTATGGGCCATGCGGGCGCCATCATCGCAGGCGGCAAAGGCACGGCGGACGAAAAGTTTGCCGCGCTGGAAGCGGCAGGCGTGAAAACCGTGCGCAGCCTCGCGGATATCGGCGACGCGGTGAAAGCGGTGCTGCCGGCTAAATAAGCGCGCACGCATTCGCTATCAGGCCACCCTTCGGGGTGGCTTTTTTTTGCCTGTAGAAAGAGCAGGGCGCTGAAAATTCTTATCCGGGCGCGGGGAGTAAGCGGTGGGTTCTTTTTCAGGCGGGAAGTTAAAAAGTAAAGTTAAAGGTAATGCTTTTCTTAATTACGCCATTTCTCAGTGACAACTAATTAACAATATTCTTAAGGCTACATATCTGGAAAATAAAAGCGTTAATCCAGATCAATAGTTCGCGATATTTAACAAATTTTACTGCTGGCAAAGCGTAAGCCAACCGGTTTTAATTGCGCTGCATCAATTCAGTCGTTTCCAATAACATCCAGGAGATTGCGCCAGGCCGCGCCAAATCAATGCTGCCGGCTTTTCTCTCTCGCCTGCCTGAAATCAACTGAATGGTGCTTTTCGGGGAAATTTCACCACTGTTACTCGCTCACGTCGGGCCGCGGATGCGTCTGATCCGTCGGTAACAAAAAGCTGGAATTAATAACAGTCGTTCCTGAATCTTATTCTCTGCGTCAATGCCAGTTATTCGCCGTTGTTATTCGCAGAGTAAGGTCATGCGAGGAGCAAGGAGTCATTATGCTAGATATCGTCGAGCTGTCGCGTTTACAGTTTGCCTTAACGGCGATGTACCATTTCCTGTTTGTCCCGCTTACGCTCGGTATGGCGTTTTTGCTGGCGATCATGGAAACGGTTTACGTCCTGAGCGGCAAACAAATCTATAAAGATATGACCAAATTCTGGGGCAAGTTATTCGGGATTAACTTTGCGCTGGGCGTGGCCACCGGTCTGACCATGGAGTTTCAGTTCGGAACCAACTGGTCTTATTACTCTCACTACGTCGGCGACATCTTCGGTGCGCCGCTCGCCATCGAAGGGCTGATGGCGTTCTTCCTGGAATCCACCTTCGTCGGTCTCTTTTTCTTCGGCTGGGATCGCCTGAGCAAAAAGCAGCATCTGGCGGTTACCTGGCTGGTGGCGCTGGGTTCTAACCTGTCGGCGCTCTGGATCCTGGTGGCGAACGGCTGGATGCAGAATCCCATCGCCTCCGCGTTCAACTACGAAACCATGCGAATGGAGATGCTGAGCTTCTCTGAACTGGTGCTCAATCCGGTGGCGCAGGTGAAGTTCGTGCATACCGTGGCAGCGGGTTATACCACCGGCGCCATGTTTATTCTCGGCATCAGCGCCTGGTATCTGCTTAAGGGACGCGACGTCGCCTTTGCGAAACGCTCGTTCGCCATCGCCGCCAGCTTCGGCATGGCGGCGGTGCTGTCGGTTATCGTACTGGGCGACGAATCGGGTTACGAAATGGGCGACGTGCAGAAAACCAAGCTGGCCGCTATCGAAGCTGAATGGGATACCCAGCCCGCGCCGGCGGCCTTTACGCTGTTCGGCCTGCCGGATCAGGGTAAGCAGGAAAACGCCGCGGCGGTGCAGATCCCCGGCCTGCTTGGCCTGATCGCCACGCGCTCTGTCGATACGCCGGTCACCGGCCTGAAAGATCTGATGGCGCAGCATGAGGTGCGCATCCGCAACGGCATGAAAGCCTACGCGCTGCTGAATCAGTTGCGCAGCGGCAGCGCAGATCCGGCGGTGCGCGAGGCCTTCGACCGGAGCAAACAGGATCTGGGCTACGGCCTGCTGCTGAAACGCTATACCCCGAACGTGGCGGATGCCACCGAGGCGCAAATCAGGCAGGCGGTGAAAGACTCTATTCCGCGCGTGGCGCCGCTCTATTTCGCCTTCCGCATTATGGTGCTGGCGGGCGTGCTGCTGCTGGTCATTATCACCTTCTCGTTCTGGAGCGTGATCCGCAATCGCGTCGGCAAGCATCGCTGGCTGCTTAAGGCGGCGCTCTACGGCATACCGCTGCCGTGGATCGCAGTCGAGGCGGGCTGGTTCGTCGCCGAATATGGACGCCAGCCGTGGGCGATCGGCGAAGTGCTGCCGACCTCGGTGGCCAACTCGTCGCTCACCGTGGGCGATCTGCTCTTCTCCATGCTGCTGATCTGCGGTCTCTATACGCTGTTCCTCGTGGCGGAGATGTATCTGATGTTTAAATTCGCGCGCCTCGGGCCGAGTAGCCTGAAAACCGGACGCTATCACCATGAGCAGGTCGCGGCGGCGGCTGAGCCGGTTCGCGGTTAAGGAGAGCAACCATGTTTGATTATGAAGTTCTGCGCTTTGTCTGGTGGCTGCTGATCGGCATTCTGCTGGTGGGCTTCGCCGTAGCGGACGGCTTTGATATGGGCGTCGGCATGCTGACGCGACTGATGGGGCGCAACGACACCGAACGCCGCATTATGATCAACAGCATCGCGCCGCACTGGGACGGCAACCAGGTCTGGCTGATCACCGCAGGCGGGGCGCTGTTCGCCGCCTGGCCGATGGTTTATGCCGCCGCCTTCTCCGGCTTCTATGTGGCGATGATTCTGGTGCTGGCGTCGCTCTTTTTTCGTCCGGTAGGATTCGATTATCGTTCTAAAATTGAAGATATGCGCTGGCGAGGCATGTGGGACTGGGGCGTCTTTATCGGCAGCTTCGTGCCGCCGCTGGTGATTGGCGTCGCGTTCGGCAATCTGCTGCAGGGCGTGCCGTTCCGCGCGGATGAATTTTTGCGCCTCGACTACACCGGCAACTTCTTCCAGCTGCTCAATCCGTTCGGGCTGCTGGCGGGCGCGATCAGCGTCGCGATGATCCTGACGCAGGGCGCGACTTATCTGCAAATGCGCACCGCAGGCGAGCTGCATCTGCGTTCGCGGGCGGTGGCGCAGGTGGCGGCGCTGGTGATGATGGTCTGCTTCGCGCTGGCGGGCGTCTGGGTGAAATATGGCATCGACGGCTACGTTATTACCAGCGCCATCGATCACCACGCCGCGTCGAACCCGCTGGGCAAAACCGTGGTGCGCGAGGCGGGCGCCTGGCTGGCGAACTTTAACCATATGCCGGCGCTGTGGCTCTTTCCGCTGCTCGGCGTGGTGCTGCCGCTGCTGACGGTCATTTTCTCGCGCTGCGAGAAGGGCGGCTGGGCGTTCGTCAGCTCATCGCTGACGCTGGCGTGCGTTATTATGACCGCCGGCATCGCGCTGTTTCCTTTTATTATGCCGTCGAGCATCGAACCCGGCATGAGCCTGACGATGTGGGATGCCACCTCGAGCCAGCGCACGCTGACGGTGATGACCTTCGCCGCCATTATCTTCGTCCCGATTATCCTGGCCTACACCAGCTGGTGCTACTACAAGATGTTCGGGCGGATCACTAAAGAACATATTGAGCGCAATACGCACTCTCTCTACTGATTAAGGAGACGACGCATGTGGTATTTTGCCTGGATTCTCGGCACCCTGCTGGCCTGCGCTTTCGGCATCATCACCGCGCTGGCGCTTGAACACGTTGAAGACAGCGCTGCGCAGGACAAGCGCGCCTGATGCGCAAACTGATTCGGACGTCATACCGTCTGATGAACAAAGGGCCTTTGCGGGCCCTTTCGCTCATCCTGGCGCTGATTATCGCGGGCTGCCTGTTCTGGGATCCCTCGCGCTACGCCGCGCACACCAGCACACTCTCGGTCTGGCAGGGCATCCTGGTTATCTGGGCGGTATGCGCCGGCGTTATCCATGGCGTAGGCTTTCATCCGCGCAGGACGCGCTGGCAGGCGCTCTTCTCGCCGCTGGTGGCCCTGATCGTACTGCTGTTCGCGCTTTACTGGTTCTGGCGCTGATGCGAAATATCCGCCGTTGGTCGTGGGGTATTGTCAGCGGCAGGTCAAGAAATCTACTGAAAATCCTTCTGATTGTTACCTTCCGATAATTATTTTCTCCTGGCTCTGGCATCCCATTCCCAACCCGAAATCTCTTGCGTATAGTAGCAACGTTTAAAAACGAGACCGGGATGTAGAGTGAGTACAACGCTGTTTCGCTGGCCGGTTCGGGTCTATTACGAAGACACCGATGCTGGTGGCGTGGTTTACCATGCCAGCTATATCGCTTTTTATGAACGAGCACGTACCGAAATGCTGCGTCAGCGCCATTTCAATCAGCAAACGCTGCTGGAACAGCAGGTTTCTTTTGTGGTGCGGCGCATGACGGTGGACTATGTTGCGGCGGCGCGTCTTGACGACCTTCTGGAGATCCAGAGCGAAGTCACCGCCATGACGCGCGCAACCATGACATTTTCCCAGCGTATCGTGAATGCAGAAGGCAGAGTCCTGAATGAAGCAGAAGTCCTGATTGCCTGCATTAACCCACATCTTATGAAGCCGATTGCGCTTCCCAAGTCTATTGTCGCGGAGTTCAAGCAGTGACTGACATGAACGTTCTTGATTTGTTCCTGAAGGCGAGCCTTCTGGTCAAACTTATCATGTTGATTTTGATCGGCTTTTCCATTGCCTCATGGGCCATCATTATTCAGCGCACCCGAATTTTGAACGCGGCGGGACGCGAGGCGGAAGCCTTTGAAGATAAGTTCTGGTCCGGCATCGAGCTGTCGCGTCTCTATCAGGAGAGCCAGGGACGCCGCGAAGAGCTGAGCGGCTCAGAGCAGATCTTCTACGCCGGCTTTAAAGAGTTCGCCCGTCTGCACCGCGCCAACAGCCATGCGCCAGAAGCGGTGGTGGAAGGCGCCAGCCGCGCGATGCGCATCTCGATGAACCGCGAGCTGGAAACGCTGGAAAACCACATTCCTTTCCTTGGCACCGTCGGCTCTATCAGTCCCTACATCGGCCTGTTCGGCACCGTATGGGGCATCATGCACGCCTTTATCGCGCTGGGCGCGGTCAAGCAGGCGACGCTGCAGATGGTTGCGCCGGGCATTGCCGAAGCGCTGATCGCCACCGCGATCGGCCTGTTCGCCGCGATTCCTGCGGTTATGGCCTACAACCGACTGAACCAGCGCGTCAATAAGCTGGAGCAGGGCTACGACAACTTTATGGAAGAGTTCACGGCCATCCTGCACCGTCAGGCCTTCTCCAGCGACAGCGCGAAGTAAGCGGAGGTAACTCATGGCCAGAGTACGTGGTCGCGGCCGCCGCGACCTGAAATCGGAAATTAATATCGTTCCGCTGCTCGACGTCCTGCTGGTGCTGCTGCTGATCTTTATGGCGACAGCGCCGATTATTACCCAGAGCGTAGAAGTGGACCTGCCGGACGCCACCGATTCGAAAACGGTCTCCAGCGACGATAATCCGCCGGTGATCGTTGAGGTCTCAGGCGTTGGTCAGTACAGCCTGGTGGTGGATCACGATCGTATGGAGCAGTTGCCGCCGGAACAGGTGGTGAGCGAGGCGCAGCGTCGCATCGAGGCGAATCCGAAAACCGTCTTTTTAATCGGCGGCGCAAAGGATGTGCCCTATGACGAAATTATTAAAGCGCTCAACCTGCTGCATCAGGCAGGCGTTAAATCTGTCGGTTTGATGACGCAGCCGATTTAAAGTCGAACCGTTTTTTGGGAACCGAGTGTGTCGAAGGCAACCGAGCAAAACGAGAAGTTAAAGCGCGCGATAATTATATCGGTGGCTCTGCACGTGGTACTGATCGCCCTGCTGATCTGGAGCTCCTTCAACGAGAATATTGAGGCGAGCGGCGGAGGCGGCGGCAGCGATATCGACGCGGTGATGGTCGATCCCGGCGCCGTGGTAGAACAGTACAACCGTCAGCAGAACCAGAAAAGCGACAGCCAGCGCGCCGAGCAGCAGCGTGAGAAGCAGGCGCAGCAGCAGGCTGAAGAGCTGCAGCAGAAGCAGGCCGCGGAACAGCAGCGTCTGAAGGCGCTGGAAAAAGAGCGTCTGCAGGCGCAGGAAGCGGCAAAAGCGCAGGCTGAACAGCAGAAACAGGCGGAAGCGGCGGCTAAAGCGGCGCAGGAGCAGCAGAAAGCGGCCGAGGCGGCCGCGGCGAAGGCGAAAGCCGATGCGAAAGCGGAAGCGCAGGCGCAGGCCAAAGCGGCGGCCGAGGCGGCGCAGAAGGCGGAAGAACAGGCGAAACAGGCCGCCGCCGACGCGAAGAAAAAAGCGGAAGAGCAGGCGAAAGCCGCCGCCGCGTCCGCCGCCAAAGAGAAAGCGGTGGCCGACGCGAAAGCGGCAGCCGATGCGAAGGCAAAAGCGGCAGCGGAGGCGAAAGCCAAAGCGGCGCAGGAGGCGAAAGCCAAAGCGGCCGAAGAAGCGAAAGAGAAAGCCGAAGCGGCCAAAGAGAAGGCGGCTCAGGAAGCGAAAGAGAAAGCCGAAGCGGCCAAAGAGAAGGCGGCTCAGGAAGCGAAAGAGAAAGCCGAAGCAGCTAAAGAAAAGGCGGCTCAGGAAGCGAAAGAAAAAGCAGCGGCCGAGGCGAAAGCGAAAGCCGATGCGGCCGCCAAAGCCAAAGCTGACGCCGCGGCGAAAGCCAAGGCCGCCGCCGACGCGAAGAAAAAAGCGGCGGCGGAAGCAGCGAAAAACAGCAGTGATGTCGACGATCTGCTCGGCGGCCTGGCGTCTGGTAAGAATGCACCGAAAAGTGGCGCGGCCGGCGGCGGCGGCGCGGCAGGGCAGGGCAACCAGAAAAAAGCCGGCGCATCGGGCGCAGAGATTAACTCTTATCTGGGACAGGTTGTGGGCGCGATTCAGAGCCGCTTCTACGATGCTGATACTTATAAGGGGAAAGAGTGTAACCTGCGTATCAAGCTGGCGCCGGATGGTTTGCTGATTGACGTCAAATCTGAAGGCGGCGACCCGGCGTTATGCCAGGCGGCGATCGCTGCCGCGAAGCAGGCTCATATTCCTAAGCCGCCATCGCAAGCAGTGTATGAAGTGTTTAAAAACGCGCCAATGCGTTTCAAACCGGAATAATGCAGTAACCCGCGGCAGGTTGGACTAAGGTTAGCTTGCCGTATTAGATGAATACTCGTGTTTTTCAGGAACTGTGCGAATTATCATGAACTCAGGTTCAGGTAAGGGAGAAAAGATGAAGCAGGCACTTCGTGTAACCTTAGGTTTTTTTGTTCTGCTGTGGGCTGCAATGCTCCACGCAGAAGTACGCATTGAAATTACGCAGGGCGTAAACACCGCGCGCCCAATCGGCGTGGTGCCGTTTAAATGGGCTGGCTCAGGCGCTGCGCCAGAAGATGTTGGCGGCATCGTCTCCGCTGACTTACGCAACAGCGGTAAATTCAATCCCATCGACCGTTCACGTCTGCCGCAGCAGCCGACCAGCGCGCAGGAAGTACAGCCTGCCGCCTGGAGCGCGCTGGGTATCGATGCGGTGGTGGTCGGTCAGGTCACCTCTAATCCAGATGGCAGCTATCAGGTTGCGTATCAGCTGGTGGACACCGGCGGCGCGCCGGGCACCGTTCTGGCGCAGAACTCCTATAAAGTCACTAAGCAGTGGCTGCGCTATGCTGCGCACACCGCCAGTGATGAAGTGTTCGAGAAGCTGACGGGCGTCAAGGGCGCGTTCCGTACCCGTATCGCCTACGTGGTGCAGACCAACGGCGGCCAGTTCCCGTACGAACTGCGCGTATCAGACTACGACGGCTTCAACCAGTTTGTGGTGCATCGCTCGCCGCAGCCGTTGATGTCTCCGGCCTGGTCGCCAGACGGCAGCAAAGTGGCCTATGTGACCTTTGAAAGCGGTAAATCGGCGCTGGTGGTGCAGACGCTGTCAAACGGCGCGATTCGCCAGGTTGCCTCCTTCCCGCGTCACAACGGCGCGCCGGCCTTCTCGCCGGACGGGACGAAACTGGCTTTCGCGCTGTCGAAAACGGGCAGCCTGAATCTCTATGTGATGGATCTGGCTTCCGGCCAGACGCGTCAAATCACCGACGGTCGCTACAACAGCACTGAGCCGAGCTGGTTCCCGGATAGCCAGACCCTGGCTTACACTTCGGATCAGGCTGGAGCGCCGCAAATTTATAAAATCGGTATCAACGGCGGTGCGCCACAACGTATTACCTGGGAAGGCTCGCAAAACCAGGATGCGGACGTCTCTGCCGATGGTAAAACGATGGTGATGATCAGCAGCGCCGGTGGCGCTCAGCATGTCGCCAAACAGGATCTGGTAACGGGAGCCGTTCAAACGTTAACGAGCACGTTCCTGGATGAATCGCCAAGTCTGGCTCCAAACGGCACGATGGTAATCTATAGCTCTACTCAGGGGATGGGTTCCGTGTTGCAGTTGGTATCAACAGATGGGCGTTTCAAAGCGCGTCTTCCGGCAACTGATGGACAGGTAAAATCGCCTGCCTGGTCGCCGTATCTGTAATGCATAGGTCCCCTGCGCAGCAGGGGGTTAAATGTATGATAAACAATATAACAGGATAACAAAATGCAACTGAACAAAGTGCTGAAAGGGTTGATGCTGGCTCTGCCGGTTCTGGCTGTAGCCGCTTGTAGCTCACACAAAAACAACAACAATGACCAGACTGGCATGGGCGCTGACGGCGCTTACGGCAACGGTGCTGGCATGAACGGCAGCGGCAACGGCAACATGTCTTCTGACGAGCAGGCGCGTCTGCAGATGCAGCAGCTGCAGCAGAACAACATCGTCTACTTCGGTCTGGACAAATATGACGTGCAGTCTGACTACGCTCAGATGCTGGACCAGCACGCAGCCTTCCTGCGCAGCAACCCGTCATACAAAGTGACCATCGAAGGTCACGCGGATGAGCGCGGCACGCCGGAATACAACATCGCACTGGGCGAGCGTCGTGCTAACGCCGTGAAGATGTACCTGCAGGGCAAAGGCGTGTCGGCTGACCAGATGTCTATCGTCTCTTACGGTAAAGAGAAACCGGCTGTTCTGGGTCATGACGAAGCGGCTTACTCTAAAAACCGTCGTGCCGTTCTGGTCTACTAAGAGAATCACATGATTAGTAACTTCAGACTTCACCTGTTGGGTCTGTCGTTACTGGTTGGCGTAGCGGCCCCCTGGGCCGCTAATGCCCAGGCATCAATCAGTAACGTCGGCTCTGGCTCGGTCGAAGACCGCGTCACCACTCTTGAACGCATTTCTAACGCCCAGGCTCAGCTTCTGCAGCAACTGCAGCAGCAGATGAGCGACAACCAAAGCGATATCGATTCGCTGCGCGGGCAAATCCAGCAAAACAGCTACCAGCTTAATCAGGTCATCGAGCGGCAGAAGCAGCTCTATCAGCAGATCGACAGCCTGAGCAGCAGCGGCGCGAACGGCGCGGCGCAAAGCGGCGCTGATGCGCCGGCGGCGAGCGCCGACACGGGCGCAGCGGCAAGCGCAGGCGGCGCGGCGGCAGCCTCATCTGGCGCGCCGGTGCAGAGCGGCGATGCCAACAGCGACTATAACGCCGCGGTGGCGCTGATTCTGGAAAAAAAACAGTACGATCAGGCGATCGCCGCGCTGCAGGCGTGGGTCAAGCGCTATCCTGATTCAACCTACCAGCCGAACGCCAATTACTGGCTTGGGCAGTTGAATTACAACAAGGGTAAAAAAGACGACGCGGCGTACTATTACGCCACCGTGGTCAAAAATTATCCGAAGTCGCCGAAGGCTTCTGAAGCGTTGCTAAAGGTTGGCGTTATCATGCAGGAGAAAAAGGATACGGCGAAAGCCAAAGCCGTTTTCCAGCAGGTGATAAAACTTTACCCCAATACCGATTCGGCGAAGCAGGCGCAAAAACGTCTCGACGGGCTGTAATTTGTGCAGCCAGCACCGGATTTTGCCTGATTTCTGGTCTGGCAGCATGAAAGGTAAGCAGTTGACGTCGCGGGTGGAAAATAAGGGTTGCGCTACCTCGGTAAATCAGTAATATATGCCGCCGTTGCCGGGACAGATTGCAAATGTGTCTGGCAAGCCTG
>NZ_MLJJ01000033.1 GCF_002095575.1 Pantoea septica
GTTGGGACCATTACCCAAATACTGAACCTGCAACTCACCGGCTTTAAATCAGGCTTTGGCTAAAAATCGCGCCCGCCAGGGCTTAAGTACCCATATGGCAAGTAAAGCACAGGCAATGTCCAGAGTAATGGCGCTACCAAATACTATGCTCCAGTTATGCATATGCTGATAAAGCAATGCCGCTACGGGACCACCGAATATAGAACCAATACCCTGAGAAATATAGAGCCAACCGTAATTCTCCGTAGCGAAGCGAGTGCCAAAGGTGTCCGTTAAGGTTGCCGGGAATAAAGAAAATATCTCTCCCCAGCCAAAGAAAACTACGCCGGAAAGTAAAACAAATAACACAGGATCACTTTTACATAACAGCCACAACGTCATAGCAATGCCTTCAAGACCAAAAGCAAAAAACATCATTTTTTCACGACCAATACGATCGGAAATGTAACCACAAAAGGGCCGTGTAAGGCCATTCATCAAGCGGTCTATGGTCATGGCCAAGGGTAAAGCCGCCATCCCCAAAATTGTTATTGAAGTGATGCCAAAGTCTTCAGCAAATATAGCCATCTGTGACGTAACCATAAGTCCTGATGTAGACATCATGGTCATCATGATAAACATCAGCCAGAATATGGGCTGCCGTAGCATTTCTTTTGAGCTGAAACTTTTGGGAGCGTCAGCTGATCGCTGCCCTGCGCGCGATTCAATACTATCTTTTGGCATCCTTAGCCCCTGGCTGGCAATAAATCCAACGGATGCCATCATAATGCCAAACTGCCAAAACGTCTTTTCCAGTCCTGCTGTAGCGAGCGAGGCGGTGACGGGAAAGGTTGTTAAAATGGCCCCCATTCCATAACCTGCTGCCACCATGCCCGTTGCAAATCCTCTTTTTTCAGGGAACCAGCGAACCATTAATCCGACCACACCGATATAAACGATGCCCGTGCCAAGACCACCAATTACTCCATAATAAAGGTAGAGTTCAAAAAGCGAGTCAAGCCGTGAGACGAGCATCCAGCTAATACCGGCCATCAGCGTCCCGATGGTGATAAGCACGCGCGGGCCAAAACGGTCAATTAATTTTCCCTGAAGCGGGGAGAAAAACGTCTGAAGGATGATTAAAAGTGAAAAGGTGATCTGAATTTCTGCCAGTGGCGCGTGTAATTTTTCCATCAAAGGTCGGGTAAAAAGCGCCCAGACATATTGCGGGCTGGAGATTGAAATCATACACACCAACCCCAAAAAGAGTTGCGCCCATTTCTTTCTGTAGTGGGAAACCTCTACCTCTGATAATACTGAACTTGACATCATCACACTCCGGCTTAAACGCATTTTACTTTTTAAAGCATTTACCGTGCCATGCCTGATCAGAACGCTAATATCGCTGTTTTATAGAAATTTAATATACATGAGGAAGATTCTTGCCCTAAAATGTGGCGTCTCGCATCAAAAATGTGCGAGTGAATATATTTACAGCGTTACCAGAGCTCATCTCCCCAAACAAACTGTTACGCAAAGTGATGGTTTACATGTTTATCTATTTTTTTGCGCGAAAATATTGCACATTTTAGCTAGCAGATTGTGATTTATTTTTTTACAAATACCTTACTTCAGCGTTTAATGTAGTTGTTACAAGGAAAAAATAAATTTCACTTTTGCTGACTTGCTTTTGAACAATTTGCACCCCTCCCAATCCTCTCCTACGCTTTTCCCCCTGAACACATAAAACCTATTGCGACTACGATCGCCTTTTTAAGCTGTAAAGGAGGAAAGTAAATGCAATACCGTAAACTGGGCCACTCGGGCCTGCTGGTCTCGAAATTCGTGCTGGGCACCGTGCCGTTCGGCGGCAAAGCCGGCTTTGAAAAAACCGGCAACGTTAACGCCAGCGAAGCGCGCCGCTTTATCGATATCGCGCTAGATCACGGCGTTAATATGATCGACACCGCCGATCTCTATTCGATGGGCGGCGCGGAAGAGGTGGTCGGCGAAGCGCTCGGCGATAAACGTGACAAGGTCATTCTGGCGAGCAAAGCGCGCAGCCCGCTGGGCGATGGCCCGAATGAGAGCGGCGCCAGCCGTTACCATCTCGTCAAAGCGTGCGAAGCGAGCCTGCGCCGCCTGAAAACCGACCACATCGACCTTTATCAGATCCATAACTGGGATGGCGTCACCTCGGTTGAAGAGACGCTGCGCGCGCTGGAAGATCTGGTGAAAAGCGGCAAAATTCGCTACTTCGGCACCTCCAACTACACCGCTTGGCAGATGATGAAGACGTTAGGCTGCGCCAGCGAACAGCAGCTGCTCAAGCCCGTCAGCCAGCAAATCTACTACACGCCGGAATCGCGCGAAGCGGAGTTCGAGCTGCTGCCGATGGCGATCGACCAGCAGATCGGCACGCTGATCTGGGGGCCGCTGGGCGAAGGCCTGCTGACCGGCGCGGTCAGTCGTCACGGTAAAGCGCCGGAATCCACGCGTCAGGGCAGCGGCTGGCCGGAACCCTACGTGCACGATATGGAGCACGCCTATAACGTTATCGAGGTGCTGGAGCAGGTCGGCAAAGAGATTAACGCCTCTATCGCGCAGGTCTGCCTGGCCTGGCTGGCGGAGCGTCCCGGCGTCAGCGCGCTGATCGTCGGCAACCGCAGCGAAACGCATCTGCGTGAAAACCTCAACGCCTTCGAGCTTACCCTGAGCGATGAGCAGCGCCAGCGCATTGAGCGCGTGACGCGTCCGGCGCCGCGCTATCCCTACTGGCACCGCTTCACCAGCGGCATGGACCGTATCGATCCGGCAGAGCAACCCTTCCTGAACGAGTACCGTCAGACCCTCGACGAACGTAAAGATCAGGCGCAGAAATAAGCCGCACGCTGGCCGCGCGATGTGGCCAGCCTTTATCTTTATGCCGTAAGCACCTCTTTCAGCACAAATAAAAACGGCGGCCCGAAGGCCGCCAAAAACCCTCAACTATGGTTAGTATTGAGGAAGCAGTGGCACTGCAATGATGAAGAGATTAGCCCTTAACGCCGCCCGCCGTCAGGCCGCTGACCAGCCAGCGCTGCGCCAGCAGGAATACCAGCGTGATCGGGATGGCGGAGAGCACGGCGGCGGCGGCAAAGTCGCCCCACAGATAGTTCTGCGGGTTGAGATACTGCTGCATCCCCACCGCCAGGGTATAGCTGTTGACGTCCCGCAGCAGCAGCGAAGCAACCGGCACTTCCGTTACCGCGGCGATAAACGCCAGAATAAACACCACCGCCAGGATCGGCACCGACAGCGGCAAGAGCACCAGCCGGAACGCTTGCCACGGCGTCGCGCCGTCCAGCGCGGCCGCCTCTTCAAGCGAGCCGTCGATGGTTTCGAAATAGCCTTTAATCGTCCAGACGTGCAGCGCGATACCGCCCAGGTAGGCGAAAATCACGCCGCCGTGCGTATTCAGCCCCAGGAAGGGCAGATACTGCCCCAGCCGATCAAATAAAGCATAAAGCGCCACCAGCGAAAGCACAGCCGGGAACATCTGAAAAATCAGCATCCCTTTCAACAGGCTGGCGCGTCCGGCGAAGCGCATGCGAGCAAAAGCATAGGCGCAGGTGGTGGAAAGCGCCACTATGCCGAGCGCGCTGATGCCGGCGATCTTCACCGAGTTCCACAGCCACAGCAGCACCGGGAACGGCGGCGGCGTGACGCGGCCGTCGGCATGGGTCACGCTGATGCCCAGCGCCAGCCGCCAGTGCTCCCAGGAGATTTGCTCCGGGATCAGGCTGCCGGTGGCGAAGTTGCCCGCGCGCAGCGAGATCGCCACCACCATCAGCAGCGGGAAAAGAATCGCGGCGATAAACGCCAGCAGCAGCAGATGGGTCAGCAGCAGACGCAGCTTCTGCGATTTAGGTTGTACTATAGCCATAACGCCTCCTTAGTCGAACTTCATCCGCACGGCTTTCAGGTTAATCACCGCCAGCGCGCCCACCAGCAGGAAGATCAGGGTGGCGATCGCCGCCGCCAGACCAAAGTCCTGTCCGCCGCCGCCCTCGAAGGCGATGCGCCACGTATAGTTCACCAGCAGATCGGTATAGCCCGCCGGCGTGGTGGTGCCAAGGCGATCGGGGCCGCCGTTGGTCAGCAGCTGCACCAGCACGAAGTTGTTAAAGTTAAAGGCGAAGCTGGCGATCATCAGCGGCATCAGCGGCTTCAGCAGCAGCGGCAGGGTAATCAGAAAGAAATTCTGCATCGGCCCCGCGCCATCCATCGCCGAGGCTTCGTAGAGATCGTCTGGAATCGCCTTCAGCAGCCCCATGCAGAGGATCATCATATAGGGATAGCCCAGCCAGGTATTGACGATAACCAGCATGGCGCGCGCCAGCAGCGGGTCGCTGAACCAGGCGGGCTGCAGGCCGAACAGGGCGTTGAGCAGCACGTTGATCTCGCCGAAGCTCTGGTTAAACAGCCCCTTGAAAATCAGTATCGAAATAAAGGCCGGTACGGCGTAGGGCAGGATCAGCATCACGCGATAAATCGCTTTGCCTTTCAGCGCCTCCCACTGCACCAGACAGGCGAGCACCATGCCGACGGCGACGGTCAGCGCCACGGTCAGCAGGGAGAAGAGCAGCGTCCAGCCGAAAATCGCCAGGAAGGGCTTCTGGATGCCTTCGTCGGTGAAGACGCGCACAAAGTTCTTCCAGCCTGCGCCAACCGTAAAGCCCGGGCTGAGCTGCTCGCTGCCCCAGCTGCCGTCGGCGTTGACGCGCTGGAAGAAGCCGGTTTGATCGTTCGCCTGATAGATCTCGCCGCTCTGCTGATTTTTCAGCCGCTGGTCGGCGGTGAGCTGATAGAGCGGCCGCGTGCCGGAGAACTGCCGCAGCGAACTCATCACCAGTTCGCGGCCGTCCGGCAGCCTGGCGCGGAGTTGACTGAGCGCCTGCCGGTTGCCGGTGACGACCTTCAGCGTCGCGCGCTGGCCCGCCGGCGGCGCGGCAGGGGTCATGCTGAGCTGCTGTTCGCCGCCAAAAGCGAACGGCGGCGAGACATAGCTCTCGCTGTCAGCGGAGAGCACCAGCTGCCAGCGATCGCCCGCAGGATAGAGCGCGAAGTTCATTCCCGCGCCGTCCTGATACTGACGGCTCAGCAACACCTGCTGCGCGCGCGCCTGGGTCAGCTGGTTGGTGCTGCTGTAGTTGGTAAAGGCGATCGCCACGGTACAGGCGAGGGGAAAGAGCACAAACAGCGCCATCCCGGCGAGACCGGGATAAACGTAGCGCCAGGCGTAGGCGCGCCGGTTAGCGTAGATCCAGATGCCCGCCGCGCTAACGATCAGCGTCAGCAGCGCAAACAGATATTCGCCCTGCGCATACATCAGCACCAGAAGGTAGCCGACCAGCAGACAGCAGATCCCGACGAGAACGCGCTTCAGCAGCTGGCCCGCGCCTCCTGTTTTCGGTTTTCCTGACATGATTCGGTGTTCCTTAACAACCAGTGGTAAGCCGGCGCGAACCGGCTTTGGGAGAGGCGTTACTTGTTCAGGCGCGCCTGCGCGTCTTTCAGTGCGGCATCGACGCTCTGACGTCCGCTCAGGGCGTTAAGCGTGGCGGTGCGCATCGCATACCAGAAGGCCGCCATCTGCGGGATATTCGGCATGATGTCGCCGCTGCGCGCGTTGTTCATGGTAGCGGCGATGCGCTCATCTTTTTCCAGCGCCTGCTGGAACGACTTCAGCGTGACTGCGCCCAGCGGTTTGTCTTTATTCACCGCGTCCAGACCGGCATCGGTCAGCAGGTAGTTCTCAAGGAACTCTTTCGCCAGCTCTTTATTCGGGCTGGCGGCGTTGATGCCCGCGCTCAGCACGCCGACGAAGGTTTTCGACGGTTTGCCGTTCAGGGTCGGCAGCAGCGTGACGCCGTAGTTGATGCCGCTCTTGTCGATATTGCTCCAGGCCCAGGGACCGTTGATGGTCATCGCGGTCTGGCCTTTATTGAACGCCGCTTCGGCGATGGAGTAGTCGGTGTCGGCGTTGAGGGTTTTGGCTTTAACCTGATCGACCAGGAACTGCATGCCCGCTTTCGCGCCGGCGTTATCTACGCCGGTATCTTTGACGTCGTAGCCGCTGTCGCTCTTTTTAAAGGCGTAAGCGCCGCCTGCAGCCAGCAGCGGCCAGGTGAAGTAGGGTTCCTGCAGGTTGAACATAATGGCGCTCTTGCCTTTGGCGCGCAGCTGTTTGTCGACGGCCGCCATCTCTTCCCAGCTTTTCGGCGGGTTAGGCAGCAGGTCTTTGTTGTAGATCAGCGACAGCGATTCCACTGACACCGGGTAGCCGATCAGCTTGCCGTTAAAGCGCACCGCGTCCCAGGTAAAAGGAAAGAGCTTCTCCTGGAAGCTTTTATCCGGCGAGATCTCCGCCAGCAGCCCCGACTGGGCATAGCCGCCGAAGCGGTCGTGCGCCCAGAAGATAATGTCCGGGCCGTCGCCGGTGGCGGCCACCTGCGGATATTTCTCTTCCATTTTATCCGGATGCTCGACCGTGACTTTAATGCCGGTATCCTGCTCGAACTTCTTACCCACTTCGGCCAGCCCGTTATAGCCTTTATCGCCGTTGATCCAGATAACCAGTTTTCCCTCTTCGATCTTCGCGATTGCCGAGGCCGAAAACAGCATGGCCGTAAGGGCGGAAAGGGCAAAAATGCGTGCGCCGGTTTTCATTGTCATAACTCCATCCTGTTAGCGGAAACGGAAATCGTTTTCCCGCACATTGTGACCATCCGCCGCTGCTTCTCATCCTCCCGCGCTCTACGCCTGCCGACGCTAAGCCGTGATCTCCGTTGCAAAACCGGGCGGTTATCACGGTCTGGCGCACACTCCGGTCGCCGCGACTCTGCGCAGTCGATCACAAAAAACCGCGCGCCGCTGCCGTTGCAGGGAGAGGCGCGGCGATCTCCTCCTCCTCTCTCATCCCCCAGCTAAAGCGCCTGCGGCGGAGGATGCGCGCGCCCGGAACCTTTCCCATAGTGGACGCCGGAGTCTGCCTGCGGCGATGCAGGCAAGAATGAGCAAGCGGAGAGGAAAGCATCATGGCGAGCGTCGCGTTACGCAATGTCACCAAGGCCTGGGGCGACACCCTGGTCTCGAAGGACATCAATCTGGAAATCGGCGAAGGAGAGTTTGTGGTGTTCGTCGGCCCGTCGGGCTGCGGCAAATCCACGCTGCTGCGCATGATCGCCGGTCTGGAGACCATTACCCGCGGCGAGCTGCTGATCGGCGGCCAGCGAATGAACGAGGTGCCGCCCGCCGAGCGCGGCATCGGCATGGTGTTTCAGTCCTATGCCCTCTATCCGCATCTGTCGGTGGCGGAAAATATGTCTTTCGGCCTGAAGCTGGCGGGCGTCAGGCGTGACGAGATCCAGCATCGCGTTAATCAGGTGGCGGAAGTGCTGCAGCTGGCGCATCTGCTCGACCGTCGGCCCAAAGCGCTCTCCGGCGGTCAGCGCCAGCGCGTGGCGATCGGCCGTACGCTGGTCGCCGAGCCGCGCGTCTTTTTACTCGACGAGCCGCTCTCCAACCTGGACGCCGCGCTGCGCGTGCAGATGCGCATCGAGATTTCGCGCCTGCACAAGCGCCTGAAGCGCACCATGATTTACGTCACCCATGATCAGATCGAGGCGATGACCCTGGCGGACAAGATCGTGGTGCTGGATGCCGGGCGCATCGCCCAGGTCGGCAGGCCGCTGGAGCTCTATCACTATCCCGCTAACCGCTTCGTCGCCGGATTTATCGGCTCGCCGCGCATGAATTTTCTGCCCGTCAAAGTGACCGCTACCGCTATCGATCAGGTGCAGGTCCGCCTGCCTAACGATCAGCGCATCTGGCTACCGGTCGAGAGCGCAGGCGTCCAGGTGGGCAGCAATATGTCGTTAGGCATCCGACCTGAACACCTGCTCTCCAGCGATATCGCAGACGTCACGCTCGAGGGCGAGGTGCAGGTGGTCGAGCAGCTCGGCAACGAAACGCAAATCCATATCCAGATCCCCGCTATCCGTCAAAACCTGGTTTACCGCCAGGAGGACGTCGTGCTGGTAGAAGAGGGCGCCCTGATGGGCATTGGCCTGCCACCGGAGCGCTGTCACCTGTTCCGCGAGGACGGGAGCGCCTGTCGCAGGCTGCATCAGGAGCCTGGTGTTTAGCCCTGCAAAACAATAAAAGCAATGATCTCAGGAGATAGAAAATGATAACTCTGCGCAAACTTCCCGTCGCTATCGCCATCGCGGCGGGCACGATCTCTGCCTCGTCGATGGCGGTCGACTTTACCGGCTACGCCCGTTCCGGCATCGGCTGGACCGGCAGCGGCGGCGAACAGCAGTGCTTTCAGGCTACCGGCGCGCAAAGCAAATACCGTCTGGGCAACGAATGCGAAACCTACGCCGAACTGAAGCTGGGCCAGGAAGTGTGGAAAGAGGGCGACAAAAGCTTCTACTTCGACACCAACGTCGCCTATTCAGTGGCGCAACAGAATGACTGGGAGGCGACATCCCCCGCCTTCCGCGAGGCGAACGTCAAAGGCAAAAACCTGATCGACGCCCTGCCGGGCTCCACTATCTGGGCCGGTAAGCGCTTCTACCAGCGTCACGACGTGCATATGATCGACTTCTACTACTGGGATATCTCCGGCCCGGGCGCCGGTCTGGAAGATGTGGATCTCGGCTTCGGCAAGCTCTCTTTCGCGGCGACGCGCTCCTCAGAGGCGGGCGGCTCCTATACCTTCTCCAGCGATCGCATCCGCGATTACGCCACCAGCACCGCCAACGACGTCTTCGACGTGCGCCTGGCCGGACTGGAAACCAACCCGGACGGCGTGCTGGAGCTGGGTGTCGATTATGGCCGCGCCAACGCGCGCGACGGCTACCGTATCGAAGACGGCGCGTCGAAAGATGGCTGGATGTTCACGGCGGAGCATACCCAGAGCATGCTCAAAGGCTACAACAAATTCGTGCTGCAGTACGCCACCGATGCGCTCACCTCGCAGGGCAAAGGGCTGCCGCAGGGCACCAACATCAACAACAACGGCAGCATGTACCGCGTCCTCGATCACGGCGCCATCTCGCTCGCCGATCGCTGGGACCTGATGTACGTGGCGATGTACCAGAACACCGATCTGGACAACAACCGCGGCACCGAGTGGTACACCGTCGGCGTGCGCCCGATGTACAAATGGACGCCGATCATGAGCACCCTGCTGGAAGTGGGCTACGACAACGTGAAGTCGCAGCAGGTCAGCGAACGCAACGGCCAGTACAAAATCACCCTCGCTCAGCAGTGGCAGGCGGGCGACAGCATCTGGTCGCGCCCGGCGCTGCGCCTGTTTGCTACCTACGCCAAATGGGATGAGAAGTGGGGCTACAGCAAAGATGCCTCCGGCGATCTGACCTCGCTGGCTTCCGCAGACAGCACCGGCAACGGTCTCTTCACCAACAGCCGCGGCGACAACGATGAGTGGAGCTTCGGCGCGCAGATGGAAATCTGGTGGTAAACCGTACCGACCTGTAACGCAAACGGCCGCCGTGCGTTCAGCGCACGGCGCTTTCTGAGCAGCCGCGGCCATTGCCTGGCTTCAGCGGCTGTCCGACAGCCTGTTGAGAATATAAAAAATGAAAAAGAAAACGCTTACCGCACTCTGTCTGAGCGCCGCGCTGCTGACGAGCCTCGCCCTGCCAGCGCATGCTGAAATTAACCTGGTGCCGCAGGATCTCTCCGCCGCGCCGACGATCCCGAACGCGAGCCTGCAGCGACTGAGCTGGCAGCCCGTCGACACCTCGCGCCCGCAGAGCATCTCGCTGTCGCAGAGCGGCACGCAGCTTGACGTCAGCGGCATCACCGGTCCGGTCGCCGCGTTTAGCCTGCCTGCCAGCCAGGGCGAGCTGACGGTGACGCTGAGCAGCGAAGTGGCGCACAATCAGGTATTCGCCCCCAATGTGCTTGTGCTCGACGAGAACCTGCGTCCCGCCGCCTGGTTCCCGAGCCGCTTTTTTACCTATCAACAGCCGGGCGTGATGAGCGCCGACCGCCTGGAAGGGGTGATGAAGCTGACGCCGGCGCTGGGCCAGCAAAAAATCTATCTGCTGGTATTCACCACCGCGCAGGATCTCGGCCAGACCACCACGCTGGTGGATCCGGCGAAAGCCTACGCCGGAGGCACCGGCCATGCGGTGCCCGATATTCCCGATCCGGTCGCGCGTCACGGCGTGGACGGCAAAATAAAGCTGAAAGTCTCCACCAGCTCCGCCTCCTCGATTCTGGTCGGCCCGCTGTTCGGCTCCTCAGGTCCGGCGCCGGTTACGGTCGGCAGCACCCAGCCGGTTGCGCAGGCGGCGGCACGCACCGCGCCCGCCGCGCCGTCGGCGCCGCTGGTGGACGATACCGAAAGTTACTTTAATCAGAGCATCCGTCAGGCGGTGGATCAGGGCAATATCGATAAAGCCCTCAAGCTGCTGGACGAGGCGGAACGCCTGGGTTCGACGTCGGCGCGCAAAACCTTTATCAGCAGTGTTAAAGGCAAGGGGTGAAGCTGCCCCGACAGTGCTGAGTTGCCCCACCTGGTGCGCTACGGCGCACCTTTTTTTATGGAAAAATAACGTATGAAGGGCGGTTATACATCACGCCTTCCTCGGCATATACTTGGCATATGTAAGGATGGGAGGACAAAAAAATGCGTACGGTATCGATATTCAAAAACGGTAATAATCGGGCGATTCGCCTGCCGCGCGATCTCGATTTCGACGGCGTAAACGAACTGGAGATTATTCGCGAAGGCGACTCTCTGATCCTGCGGCCAGTCAAGCCGAGCTGGGGGTCATTTCGCGAGCAAGAAAAGGCTGACGCCGATTTTATGACGGAGCGTGCAGACGTTTTCAGCGATGAAGGGCGATTTGAGCTGTGATTAAAACCTATATGCTCGATACAAATATCTGCTCTTTTATTATGCGGGAACAGCCGGAAGCCGTACTCATGCGGCTGGAGCAAGCTGTGCTGCGCCGTCATCGAACTGTTGTGTCAGCGATAACCTATGCGGAAATCCGGTTTGGCGCTGTTGGCAAGAAAGCGTCGCCTCGCCATGTACAGCTGGTTGAAGCGTTCTGCGCGCGCCTGGATGCCATTCTGGCCTGGGATCGCCATGCAGTGGACGCAACCACAGAAATCAAGCGTGCGCTGACCGCTATTGACAGGCCCATTGGCCCGAATGATACCGCCATTGCCGGGCACGCTATTGCGGCTGACGCCATGCTTGTTACCTATAACGTCAAGGAATTTGAGCGCGTCCCAGGGCTTGTTTTTGAAGACTGGAGCAAATGATCGCCTGACGGTGATGGAAATAGCGCAGTCCATAATCGTCAGCCCGCGCGCGGCGGGCTAACGTCTCTCTTCTATTTCATTCCCTTTCTGCCGCGATCCACCGCCGCCAGCAGCGCATCGACCGCCGGATCGCTGAACATCTCCTCCAGCGTCGCGCTGAGCTTGCGCCGCCAGTTAGGCCAGGCGTCGACGGTGCCGGGCACGTTTACCGGCGTCGTCATATCCAGCCACTCTTCCGGCTGCAGCCCGAGCAGGGCGCTTTGCGTGTCGGCCAGATAGCCCAGAATCGCCTGGCTGAGCGCGCGGGTCATACGCGCGCCGCCCCGCTGAAAGCGCCGGCGCGGGGGCAGCGCGCCGCTGCGCAGCAGGGTCTGCAACAGCGCTTTCCTTGCCGCCTGCCTGTCGCGATACAGCCCCGCCAGGACGTCCTTATCGGGATAGAGGCCCAGCTTGCTGCCCAGACGAAGATCGTCGCTGCGCCACCAGCCGCGCAGCGTCGGCATATCGTGCGTGGTGGCGACCGCCATCGCCTGGCGCGGCCACTGCCCCGGCGCGCGGAACGCCTGCTTCGACGCCTGCTCGAAATAGAGCACCTTGTAGGAGTAGACGCCCGCGTCCCGCAGTTTGTCGACGATCGCCGCCGGCACGGTGCCTAAATCCTCGCCGATCACCATACAGCGGTGGCGCTGACTCTCCAGCGCCAGAATTGCCAGCAGCGCGTCCACCGGATAGTGCACATAGGCGCCTTCCGCCGCGCTTTCGCCCTGCGGGATCCACCAGAGGCGCAGCAGCGCCATCACATGATCGATACGCAGCGCGCCGCAATCCTGCATGCTGGCGCGCAACAGGGTGATCCAGGGCTCAAACGCGCGCGCGGCCATCACCTGTGGATCCATCGGCGGCAGCCCCCAGTTTTGCCCCAGCGGACCGAGAATATCGGGCGGCGCGCCGACGCTCGCCTCAAGACAGTAAAGCTCCCGCTCGCGCCAGGTTTCCGCGCCGTCGCGCGCCACGCCTACCGCCAGATCGCGGTACAGGCCGATCGCCATCTCATGCTGCCGACAGCGCTGCCAGCACGCCGCGAACTGCCGGGCTGCCAGCCACTGCAGCCAGAGATAAAAGCGCACCTCATCGCTCTGCTCAATGCGAAATGCCAGCACGGCGGCGCTGTCGGGATGCTGAAAGGCGTCCGGCCAGCTTTGCCAGCCGTGACTGTCACCATCCTGCTTACGTTGCTCGGCATGCAGGGCGTCAAACAGGCCCTGGCAGAGCAGGCTGTCGCCGCCCGCCTCGACAAAATCCTCAAACGCCGCCGCCTCCGCGTCATCCGCGTCGCGCAGTCGAAACGCTTGCCAGGCCAGCCGTAAGCCCTCCAGCTTCAGGCGCGTCACGGCAGGGTAATCTACCCATTCCGTGCGGCGCGCCGCCTGCAACGCCTGCTGGGTCGCCTCAAGACGCCACCAGGCCCGCGCCGCCTCGCTCTGCTGAAAGTCCGGCACCGCGTTGACGTCGATGTAGAGAATATTGAGCCAGCGGCGCGACGAAGGACTGTACGGGCTGGCGCTCTCTGGCTCTGCGGGAAACAGGGCGTGCAGGGGATTCAGCCCGACAAAGGCGCCGCCGCGGCGCGCCGTCTCGTCGATCATCCGCCGCAGATCGCCAAAGTCGCCGATGCCCCAGTTATGTGCCGATCGCAGCGTATAGAGCTGGATGCAGCTGCCCCACAGCGATTCGCCCGCCAGCAGCGCGGGCGGCTCATAGCAGCGCGGCGGCGCGACGATAACGCAGCAGCCGTAGCGCTGCGCCTCATGCTCCAGCGTCAGCTGGTGGTAGCCGTCCGGCAACGGCGGCAGCGTCAGGGTTTCGCCCGCCGCGCAGCGGCCTGACCAGCACGCGCCCCCTTCGCTGGTCAGCTGCCAGCTGGCCGCGCTGAGAAGCACCGGCGAGAGCGTCAGCGGCTCGCCCTGGCGGAAGATGGCCGCAGGCGGCAGCGGAGACGCGCCCGCGTTCTGAGGCTGCATCAGCCCCAGCAGACGCTCGCGGGTCAGCGTGGAGACCTGCTGCGGCCGGCCGTGGGCATCAATGTAATCGGGCGCAATCAGGCCGTCTGCGGCGCGATCAAGATGGTTTTTCGGTTTCATGGCGTTCCTCAGCGCGCGGCCTGCCAGATACGTTGCTGATAATCGAGGATGGCGCGGTCGGCGCTGAACATGCCGCAGCGCGCGGTGTTCAGGATCGCGGCGCGCGTCCAGGTGTCCGGATCGGCCCACAGCGCTTCGACCTGCTGCTGGGCATTGAGATAGTGGCGGAAATCGGCCAGCACCAGGTAGGGATCGCCGCCCGTCGGGCCCAGGCTGCGCACCAGCGCGTCGAAGGCCGTCGTGTCGCCGTCGCTAAAGGTGCCGTCCTCCAGCGCGGTCAGCGCCCGATCCAGCTGCGGATCTTTTTTGCGCCAGGTCGCCGGCGCGTAGCCCGCCTGCTTCAGCGCAGTCACCTGCTCGACGGTATGGCCGAAAATAAAGATATTCTCCTCGCCGACCTGCTGGGCGATCTCCACGTTCGCGCCGTCCAGGGTGCCAATCGTCAGCGCGCCGTTAAGCGCCAGCTTCATGTTGCCGGTTCCGGAAGCCTCTTTGCCCGCCGTCGAGATCTGCTCGGAGAGATCGGCGGCAGGAATGAGCCGCTCCGCCACCGAGACGTTGTAGTCGGGAATAAACACGATTTTAAGGCGGTCGCCGACGCGCGGATCGGCGTTAACCACGGCCGCCACCTTGTTAATGGCGTAAATGATATTTTTCGCCAGCGCGTAGCCCGGCGCCGCTTTGGCGCCGAACAGCATCACGCGCGGCGTCAGATTCGCCTGCGGATCGCTGACCAGCGTTTGCCACAGGGCGATGATATGCAGCAGCATCAGATGCTGGCGCTTATATTCGTGGAGGCGCTTGATCTGCACGTCGAACAGGGCGTCAGGCTGAACGCGGATACCGGTCTTTTCGGCGATCCAGCGCGTTAACGCCGCCTTGTTCTGCTGCTTGATGGCGCGATACTCCGCGCGAAACGCGGCGTCGTCCGCCAGCGGCGCCAGGTCGCTGAGCGCATCCAGATCGTTAACCCAGGGGCGCGACAGCGTATTGTCGATCAGCGTGGCCAGCGCCGGATTGCACTGCTGGATCCAGCGACGCGGCGTAATGCCGTTAGTGACGTTGTGAAACTTCTCCGGCCACAGCGCGTGGTATTCCGGGAAGAGATCCTGCACCACCAGCCGGGAGTGCAGCGCCGCCACGCCGTTGACCGCAAAACCGCTGACCACGCAGAGGTTAGCCATGCGCAGCTGCTGATTGTGCACCACCGCCAGCTTCGCCCAGATCGCCTCGTTGCCGGGCCAGCGCGCCTCGACCTCTTTTTTGAGCTGTGCGTTCAGCGTATTGATAATCATCATATGGCGCGGCAGCAGCGCGCGTACCAGACGCAGGTTCCAGCACTCCAGCGCCTCCGGCATCAGCGTATGGTTGGTGTAGGCGAAGGTGCGCTGCGTAATGCGCCACGCCCGATCCCAGGAGAGCTGATGCTCGTCGATCAGCAGGCGCAGCAGCTCCGGGATCGCCAGCGTCGGATGGGTATCGTTGAGCTGGATCACTTCATAGTCGGGCAGCGTCTCGATGGCGCGGCCCGCCTGATGGTGACGACGCAGGATGTCGGCCAGCGTGCAGGCGCACTGAAAATATTGCTGCATCAGGCGCAGCTTTTTCCCGGCCTGATGATTGTCGTTGGGGTAGAGCACCTTCGTCAGCTTCTCCGCATCGATGCCCTGCTGTTCGGCGCGCAGGAAATCGCCGTCGTTGAAGCGCTGCAGGTTGAACGGACGCGCGTGTTTCGCCTGCCAGAGGCGCAGCGGCTGGGTGACGCCGTTGCCATAGCCGACGACGGGCAGATCCCAGGCCTCGCCCTGCAGCAGGAAAGCGGGCTCCCAGCGCGGGCGCCCCTCTTCCGTCACCACCTTGCCGCCCAGACCGACCTGCACGGTCAGCGCGGCGTTGTGACGAAACCAGGGATAGCGGTCGCGTCCCCAGTCGTCTGGCTGCTCATGCTGCGCGCCTTCGATAAAACGCTGGCGAAACAGGCCATATTGATAGTTCAGGCCGTAGCCGATGGCGGGCTGGCCGGTGGTGGCCATCGCGTCGAGAAAACAGGCCGCCAGCCGTCCCAGGCCGCCGTTGCCGAGCGCCGGATCGGTCTCGCGCTCCAGCACGTCGCTCAGGGCGATGTCCCAGGCGGCGAGCGCGTCGGCGACCGCCTGATACCAGCCCAGGTTGAGCAGGTTATTTCCCGTCAGCCGGCCGGTGAGAAACTCCATGGAGAGATAGTTAACGTGGCGCTGCGGCCCGGATGCGGGCTGCGCAGGCAGTTCGGCCAGCAGTTCGGCCAGCGCGCCGCT
Source organism: Pantoea septica (assembly GCF_002095575.1). GTDB lineage: Bacteria > Pseudomonadota > Gammaproteobacteria > Enterobacterales > Enterobacteriaceae > Pantoea > Pantoea septica. The sequence goes on from NZ_MLJJ01000033.1 coordinate 15,767, forward strand.
CAGCGCCTGCCACCACTGCTGTTGCGTCATCTCCTGCGCGTCGCGCAGGCCGAAGCGTTGCCACTGCCGCGTGAGTGCGGCGGTAAAGCGGGCGTGATCGAAGGGTTGCGAATTCATGTCGTGTGCTTCCTGTCAGAACGAAAAGGGATTGCCTGCCAGTTTGCCTGCCGCCTTTCGGGCGCTCCTCCTCCTGCATGAAATTCAGCAGGGAGGATAACGAGGGCGGAGAGGCCAGGGTAAATCTGAAAGCGGCGCAGGAGTGTGATTGCACTCGCTTTTGTTAAGCCTGCCTTACAGGTTCGCTTGCATTCAGCTAACGGATCCGTGAACGTGTATGAAGATTAATTACGAAGCGTAAAAAAATGATGCGCTGAACGTTAATGGAGAAGCGTGCGCCCATGTTAATTCCCTCGAAGCTCAGTCGTCCCGTACGCCTTGAAAGCACCGTCACGCGCGATCGCCTGCTGCAAAAGCTGGGCGCAGCGGGCAATTACCGGCTGGTGTTGATTACCAGTCCGGCGGGCTACGGCAAAACCACGCTGGTCTCGCAGTGGGCGGCGGATAGAAAGGATCTGGGCTGGTATTCATTAGACGAGGGCGACAATCAGCCGGAGCGCTTCGCCGACTATCTTATCGCGGCGCTGCAGCAGGCGACGCAGGGCGGCTGCAGCCGCAGCGAAACGCTGGCGCAGAAGCGGCAGTACGTCAACCTCAACGCGCTTTTCGCGCAGCTGTTTATCGAACTGGCCGACTGGCGGCAGCCGCTGTGGCTGATCGTGGATGACTATCACCACATTGCCAACCCCGCCATTCATGAGGCGATGCGCTTTTTCCTGCGCCATCAGCCCGACAACCTGACGCTGGTCGTGCTGTCGCGCAATCTGCCGCAGCTCGGCATCGCCAATCTGCGCGTGCGCGAACAGCTGCTGGAGCTGGGCAGCCAGCAGCTGGCGTTTACCCATCACGAGACGAAACAGTTTTTTGACTGTCGCCTGAGCGCGCCGCTCGCCTCTGAAGAGAGCGGGCGCCTGTGCGACGACGTGGCGGGCTGGGCGACGGCGCTTCAGCTGATCGCTATCTCCGCGCGTCAGGGCGCCGGCTCGGCGCAGGACTCCGCGCGGCGGCTCTCCGGCATCAACGCCAGCCACCTTGCCGACTATCTGGTGGAGGAGGTGCTGGACAATATCGACGACGCGACGCGTCATTTCCTGCTGAAAACCGCGCTGCTACGCTCGATGAATGACGCGCTGGTCGCCTGCGTGACCGGCGAGGCGAACGGACGCATGCGGCTGGAGGAGATTGAGCGGCGAGGGCTCTTCCTGCAGCGTATGGATGATTCGGGCCAGTGGTTCAGCTATCACCCGCTGTTTGGATCGTTTTTGCGCCAGCGTTGTCAGTGGGAGCTGGGAGCCGAGCTGCCCGCGGTGCATCGCGCAGCCGCGCAAAGCTGGATGGCGCAGGGATTCCCCGGCGAAGCGATCCATCATGCGCTCGCCTCAGGCGACGTCGAGATGCTGCGCGACGTGCTGCTGGCGCACGCCTGGACGCTGTTCAATCAGAGCGAGCTGGCGCTGCTGGAGAACTCGCTGAGCGCGCTTCCCTGGGCGACGCTGGTGGATAATCCACGCCTGGTGCTGCTACAGGCCTGGCTGATGCAGAGCCAGCATCGCTTTTCCGAGGTTAACCGCCTGCTGGCGAAGTTCGAGCAGGCGTGCAGCTGCGAGATCGACGCCGCGCTACAGGGCGAATTCAACGCCGTGCGTGCGCAGGTGGCGATCAACGACGGCAACACCGAAGAGGCGGAGCAGCTTGCCCGCCTGGCGCTGGAAGCCCTGCCGGAAAGCCGCCGCTACAGCCGCATCGTCGCCACCTCGGTGCATGGCGAAGTGATGCACTGCAAAGGCGAGCTGGCGAGTTCGCTGGCGCTGATGCGTCAGACCGAGCAGATGGCGCGCCGCGACGAAACCTGGCACTACGCGCTCTGGAGCCTGATCCAGCAAAGCGAAATTCTTTTCGCGCAGGGATTTCTGCAGGCCGCCTGGGAGATTCAGGAGAAAGCGTTCGTGCTGGTTGGCGAGCAGCATCTGGCGCAGTTTCCGCTGCACGAGTTTCTGCTGCGCATTCGCGCCCAGCTGATGTGGGCGTGGGGCCGGCTGGACGAGGCGGAGCAGGCGGCGCGCGAAGGTATGAAAGTGTTGAAGGGCTACCCGCCGCAGCAGCAGATCCAGTGTCTGGGCCTGCTGGTGCAGTGCTCGCTGGCGCGCGGCAATCTGGATAACGCGCGCAGCTACCTGAACCGTCTGGAGAATCTGCTCAACAACGGCAGCCTGCACAGCGACTGGATCGCCAACGCCGACAAGGTGAGGGTGATCTACTGGCAGATGACGGGTGACGTCCAGAGCGCCAGCCACTGGATGCGGCACACCGCGAAGCCCGCCTTCGCCAATAACCACTTCCTGCAGGGGCAGTGGCGCAATATCGCGCGGGCGCAGATCCTGCAGGGCGATCTCAGCCAGGCGGAAGTGGTGCTGGAAGAGCTCAACGAAAACGCGCGCGCGCTGCGTCTGATGAGCGATATGAACCGCAACCTGCTGCTGCTCAATCAGATCTACTGGCAGACCGGACGCAAAGCCGAAGCGCAGCGCGCGCTCATCGAGGCGCTGAAGCTGGCGCGCGGCACCGGCTTTATCAGCCATTTCGTGATCGAAGGCGAGATCATGGCGCAGCAGCTGCGCCAGCTTATCCAGCTTAACGCGCTGGAAGAGCTGGATAATCATCGCGCGCGCCGTATCCTGAATGAAATTAACAAATACCATCGCCATAAGTTCGCCCACTTCGACGAGGGATTCGTCAGCCGACTGCTGAATCATCCCGACGTGCCGGAGCTGATCCGCACCAGCCCGCTGACGCAGCGCGAATGGCAGGTGCTGGGCCTGATCTACTCCGGCTACAGCAACGACCAGATCGCCGGGGAGCTGGATGTGGCCGCCACCACCATTAAAACCCATATCCGCAACCTCTATCAGAAGCTGGGCGTCTCGCATCGCGCCGAGGCGATGCATCAGGCGCAGTCGATGCTGAAGCTGATGGGATATGTGTGAAGTTGCCCGTCCTGTGCTCGAGCGCGATAGCCTCATGAAAATGAGCGGGATTTCCGGAAAGGGTCTGGCACAAATCCGCCACTGAGGCTCTTTCCCGCCATCCTGCGGCCAGAAATGCCCCCCTCACAGACACCCCTTTTTTACGGCTGTGAGAGGGTCACACCGCTTTTACTCACTGTACCGGATAGCGCGTCGCGCTCAGCGCACCGCGGCGGTCAAAACGCCGCATCCCCAGCCACAGCAGCGCCGTAGCGAACCAGCCGATAACCCACGAGACGTCATTCCCGGCGAAAATCCAGGTCAGCGAGCCGTGGTGCAGCGGATTATCGATAAAGGGCAGCTGGATCAGCACGCCGATAAAATAGGTGGCGATGCCCGGCCAGTTCCAGCGGCCGTAGCGCCCGTCCGGCTGCGACAGCGCGGGAATGTCGATATGGCCTTTCGTAATAAGGTAAAAATCGGTCAGGCTGATGGCGCTCCAGGGCACGAAAAAGGCCAGCAGGAACAGCAGAAAGTGGGTGAACGATTTAAGAAAAGCGGGCTCGCTGATTAGTGCGATACCGCAGGAGATCGCCACCATCAGCACCACGAAACCAATCCGTCCGCCCCGGCTCAGGGAGGTTTGCCGGCTGAAGCCGGAGACGATGGTGGTCAGCGACATAAAGCTGCCGTAGGCGTTCAGCGTGGTAAAGGTGATCTTGCCGAAGCAAATGGCAAAATAGATCACCATCGCCATGGTGGCGCTGCTGCCTAAGCCAACGATATAGCCCACCTCATTGCCGGAGAAGGCGCTGCCCGCGATAGCCGCGACGATAACGCCCAGCGTCATCGACGCCTGGGTGCCGAACACGGTACCGAAGAACACCGCGCTGAACAGACGTTTGGCGGAGACCTCCTGCGGCAGGTAGCGCGAATAGTCGGAGACATAAGGGCAAAACGCGATCTGCCATGACGAGGAGAGAGAGACGGCGAGTAAAAAGGTTGAGAAAGCGAAGTGGCGATTCTGCCAGAGCGGCGCTAAATCGTGGGTTGAGAGCAGCGTGACGAACAGATAGAAGAACGCCAGCACGCCGATGACGCTGGCTACTTTGCCCAGCTTATGAATAACGCGATATCCCAGCACCGCAATCACGATAATGATCAGGCTGAACAGGATCATCCCGGCGGCGTTATCAATATGCAGCAGCTTCGCCATCGCCTGACCGGCCAGCACCGTGCCGCTGGCGGAGAAGCCGATATACATAATGCATACCAGCACCAGCGGGATCACCGCGCCGAAGACGCCGAACTGAATGCGGCTGGTGATCATCTGCGGCAGGCCCAGTCGCGGTCCCTGCACGGCGTGCAGCGCCATCACCGCTGCGCCGATGATCTGGCCCACGAGCAGGCCGATAATCGACCAGACCACATCGCCGCCCAGCACCACGGCGAGCGCGCCTGTAACGATAGCCGTAATTTGCAGATTGCCGCCGAACCATAGCGTGAACTGGCTGAACGGATGTCCGTGACGTTCGCGGTGGGGAATAAAATCGATCGATCGGGTTTCAGAAAGCCGCTGGCTCTCGCCGTCTGAACGCGCTGATGCAGGAAGTTCCGCTGACATAGGTTCCTCGCCAGGTTGAAGTGTTAATTATTATCTGCCCTTTGTTAACCGTTGCGATGCTACATGTATATACATGTACGGATGTTGTCATGCCGTTTTAAAAGTTACAAGGCAGCGGGTCATTGGAAATTGTGATGGCGCTGGCAAGCCTGGCATGACGAACAGAGAGAAAAGCGCGCAAGAATATGCTACATAAGCGCAGTCTGCCGCCGCGATAAAAACAGCAGATGAGAAGAACGGGCTAACCTGCAGTAAGCGCAGGATTTACCCGCAAGATTATTGTATAGTCCGCGCTTTTTGGAGGTTTCCCTTGCTTAACGCATCCACGCGCCTGAACAAATACATCAGCGAGAGCGGAATCTGTTCGCGCCGCGACGCCGATCGCTACATCGAACAGGGCAACGTGTTTATCAACGGCAAACGCGCTGCCGTCGGCGCGCAGGTCTTTCCGGGTGACAGCGTCAAGGTAAACGGCCAGCTGATTGAGCCCCGCAGCGAAGAAGATCTGGTGTTGATCGCTCTGAACAAGCCGGTCGGTATCATCACCACTATGGAAGAGGGCGAACGCGACAACATTCGCGACTTCGTTAACCACAGCGAGCGCATCTTTCCTATCGGCCGACTGGATAAAGATTCCCAGGGACTGATCTTCCTCACCAACAATGGCGATCTGGTGAATAAAATCCTGCGCGCGGGCAATAACCACGAGAAAGAGTATGTGGTCACCGTTGATAAGCCGATCACCGACGACTTTATCGCCGGTATGGGCGCAGGCGTGCCGATGCTCGGCACCGTCACTAAAAAATGCAAAGTGGTGAAAGAGTCCACGTTTGTCTTCCGCATTACGCTGGTGCAGGGCCTGAACCGTCAGATCCGCCGCATGTGTAAGCATTTTGGCTTTGAGGTCACGAAGCTGGAGCGCACGCGCATTATGAACGTCAGCCTGAAGGGCATTCCGCTGGGCGAATGGCGCGACCTTACCGACGACGAGCTGGCGGAGCTGTTTAAGCTAATCGAAAACTCCTCTTCGGAAGAGAAGCCCGCAAAGAAAAAGACGCCCGCGAAAAGCAGCGCGGTGAAAAAGCCGGTTATCAGCAGCGCGCCGAAGAAAAGCGAAAAGAGCGACGACCGCGCGGGCAACCGCAAACGCTTTGTCCAGCCAGGACGCAAGAAGAAGGGGCGTTAACGCCCGCGCCATAACGGCGGCAGCGCGTTGATAAGCGGTTCGGGCGATATTGACGCGCTGCCAGGCGGGCTGGACGTCGGCGATCTCAATGCCTGAAAAAAGCGCTCTCCGCGAGCGTATCGCAGTCCAGATGAAGATACACCGGCCGTCCAGCACCAGCCGATCGAGGCGAAGCCCGCTTCCCGGCCCGGAGAACCGCAGGTCAGCCAGCGCCGGGTATCGCCAGATCGTTGTGATCGCCGGCGCCGCCTTGGCAAACCGTTACGGCTATTTTCTTTTCATCATGCTGCTTCTTTTATCCCTTTGATTAAAAAGCTTTTTAACGCTTTAGCATAATCCATGATAAAGTAGACGCAAAAAAATCGCGCCCGCGTTTAGACGACCGGTCTAATAAAGGCTATTTTGAATTCATGAACACAGTCGCTCACAAGCACAGAGAAGACATTCGCGAACATATCCTGGACACCGGCCAGCGCATTATGGCCAGCAAAGGATACTCGGCTGTCGGTCTCAACGAAATTCTGACGGAAGCAGGCGTGCCGAAAGGCTCGTTCTATCACTACTTCGGTTCGAAAGATGCCTTTGGCGTCGCTATGCTGGAAAGTTACTTTGACGACTATCTGGCGAATATGGATGAGACGCTGAGCCAGCCCAACTGCACGATGCAGCAAAGGCTGATGCACTACTGGCAGCAGTGGCAGGATACGCAATCTTTTCAGGACTGTCAGGGCAAATGCCTGGCCGTCAAGCTGGGCGCCGAAGTGGCCGATCTCTCGGAAGCGATGCGCCATACGCTGGAAAAGGGCACCGCCGGCATCGTGGCGCGCCTGACGGACGCCATTGAGGCGGGCGTAGCGGAAGGGTCGCTGCGCACTGAAGAGAAGCCGGCCGTGGTGGCGGAAACTCTCTATCAGCTCTGGCTCGGCGCCAGCGTGATGGTCAAGATTGTACGCAACAAGCGGCCGTTTGCATCAGCCATGGCGCTGACGCAGCAAATGCTTAACGCTGCCTCCTGACGGGGCGGCAAAAAAGGTCGGCAACGACTTTTTTTATCAGCAGAATCTAGACGACTGGTCTACTATTTAAATGGCAACTTCATTAAGCGGAGAACAGACATGAAAGTATTAATGGTTTTGACCTCGCACGATCGGCTGGGCGACACCGGACGTAAAACGGGTTTCTGGCTGGAAGAGCTGGCCGCGCCTTACTACGCCTTTAAAGACGCCGGCGCCGAAATTACCCTGGCCTCGCCGCAGGGCGGCAACCCGCCGCTGGATCCGAAAAGCAATGAGCCTGATTTCCAGACCGAGCTGACCCATCGCTTCGAGGCGGATGAAGAAGCCAAAGCGCAGCTGGCGTCAACGGTACGCCTGGAGAGCGTTTCCGCCTCCGACTTCGATACGGTGTTCTACCCAGGCGGCCACGGCCCGTTATGGGATCTGGCGGAAGATCAGCACTCCATCGCCCTGATAGAAAGCTTTATTGCCGCTCAAAAACCGGTTGCGCTGGTTTGTCATGCGCCGGGCGTGCTGCGCCATGTGAAAACCGCAGAGGGGCGTCCGCTGGTCGAAGGTAAAAAAGTGACCGGCTTCGCTAACAGCGAAGAAGAGGGCGTCGGCCTGACCAACATCGTGCCTTTCCTGGTGGAGGATGAGCTGATCGCCAAAGGCGGCCTCTATTCCAAAGGCGAAGACTGGGGCTCCTGGGTAGTGCAGGACGGCCTGCTAATCACCGGACAGAACCCGGGCTCATCGGCGGCAACGGCGGCGCAGCTGCTGAAAGCGCTAGCGAAGTAATCGCTTATTCTGCGGCGGCGCACCTTCGCCCGGACGAGGGTGCGCCGGTCGTCTCCTCGCCGTTTTCGCCTCAGATGCGTCGCCTTTAAATCACTGTAATCTGCTTTTGCGCCAGCAGCCTCTTCATCTCCGCATCCGGCTCGCCGTCGACCACCAGCGTGCTGGCCAGCGTCAAATCGCCGATGGCAAACGCCGAGGCCGAATTCATCTTCTCCTGCGATACCATTACCACGGTTTCCGAGGCGCGCGCCGCCAGCGCCCGTTTAATTCCCGCCTCTTCATAGTCGCCGGTGGTCAATCCTGCGTTCTTATGAACGCCCGTAACGCCCATAAAAAAAAGATCGGCATTGATGCGTGCGATAGCCTCCAGCACCGCTGCACCTACCGCCACGACAGAGTGACGATAGAGCAGTCCGCCAAGCATAATCACCTCGACCTGAGGGAAGTCGACCAGCGCCACGGCAACGCTCGGGCTGTGGGTGACGGCGGTAAACGCCAGATCCGCAGGCAGCTGCCGCACCATCGCTTCGGTGGTGGTGCCGCCGTCGATAATCACGACCTGACCGGGCTGGATAAGTCTGACTGCTTTTTGCGCGATAAGCTGCTTGGAGCCGGTCTGCACGTTTTTGCGTGTTTCAAAAGGGGCCACCGCTGCAGATACCGGCAGCGCGCCGCCGTGTACGCGCTGCAGCAAGCCTTCCGCCGCCAGCTCGCGAAGATCGCGCCGTATCGAGTCCTCTGAGACGCTAAAGCGCTGGCTCAGCTCGCTGGACATCACCTGTTTTTCCTCGGCGAGTATCGCCAGGATCTGCTGCTTGCGCTGTGAACTCAGCATAAAGAAACGCCTTTGTTTTTTCTTGATGTTGCACGATTATGCATGATAGCGTGTTTTTTGTCACCTTCCTGAGGAGAAAACATGCAGCCGAACATACGTCACCTGCGCGAGCAGGTGTTATCCAATAACTGGTACACGCTGAAGAAATATACCTTTGAGCAGCAGCGCGCCGATGGCAGCTGGCAAGAGCAGAGCCGTGAAGCCTACGATCGCGGCAACGGCGCGGTCATTCTGCTTTACAACCGCGCGCGTAAAAGCGTGGTGCTGACCCGCCAGTTTCGCCTGCCGGTCTATATCAACGGCCATAGCGGCTATTTAATCGAGGCGGCGGCTGGCCTGCTCGACAACGCCTCGCCCGAAGCGCGCATCCTCGCGGAGGCGGAAGAGGAGACCGGCTTCCAGGTTACGCATGCGGAGAAAGTGCTGGAGGCTTATATGAGCCCCGGATCCGTTACGGAAAAGCTCTACTTTTTCATCGCCGAATACCATGACGACGATCGGCGCGGCAAGGGCGGCGGGCTGGCGGAAGAGGGCGAGGATATCGAAGTGCTGGAGTGGCCTTTCGCCCGCGCGCTGGCGGCGATCCGCAGCGGCGAGATTGAAGATGCCAAGACCATCATCTTGCTGCAGCACCTGGCGCTCAGCGCCGTTTTCGAGGGGGACAGCCAATGATGATTTTGATCGCGGGCCCGGTTCGCAGCGGCACGAACGGCGATCCGGCGTTGATCGATGCCAACCTGGCGAAGATGAACCGCATGGCGCTGGAGGTTTATCAGCGCGGACATACGCCGGTGATCGGCGAGTGGCTGGCGCTGCCGCTCGCGGCCGCCGCAGGATCGACCCACATCGGCGACGAGATCAGCGAGAGATTTCTCTATCCGGTCGCGCATCGCTTAATCGCCTGCTGCGACGCCATTTTGCGCATGCCGGGCGCGTCGCAGGGCGCCGACAATGACGTGCGCCTTGGCCAATCCCTCGGGCTGACGATCTTCACCTCGCCAGAAAGCCTGCCTGTCATCAAGCCGTAGTAAACAGAGCGAAGCGGGTGACAGCTTAGCCGCCGGAAGGCGCGGCGGCTAAGCGTAATGAGTCAGGCAGGACTTAGTGGCGGATCTGCTGCAGATCTTCTTCGGACAGGCCCGTCACTTTCATCACTGAAGGCACGTCCATACCGTTTTTCAGCAAGTTTCGGGCGATATTGAGGCTGGCTTCACGCTCGCCAAGCTGGCGGCCTTGTTCCAGCCCTTGTTCCAGTCCTTTTTTCAGGCCTATCTGCTCAAGCTGTTGTGCAAGGGTCATCAGTTCATCCTCATGCTGCGGCACGCGCTGTGCCAGTTCACGAATCATCGCTTTCGCGTCCGGCGTTTCGCCGGCCTGAAGCATATAGTTTACCAGCGCCATCACCTGCTGTCCGGTCATAAATTCCGTCAGCATTAGCGTGGCCAGCTGATCGAGCAGTCCTCGAAGATCGCGCTGGCGAATATGCTTTTGCAGCAGGGTCAGAGCCGCCATGCTGCGGTGCTGCATAATCTCTTCATCCGGGATCACGGTCACGTCCACCAGCGGAAAATGTCCGCTATAGAGCGCCGCGGCCCGCTCACGTTCGCTAAACGAATCGAGCCAGTTCATCGAGTAAGGATAAGGGCTGCGCTTGCCCTGGTAAAAAAGTACCGGGATCACCAGCGGCAGGGTTTTATGCCCGGCATCAAGATGACGCTGCATCGCCGCCACGGCATAGCGCATCAGCCGAAACGCCATATGCTTATCCGGCGAGCTCTGATGCTCAATCAGGACGTGCACATAGCCATCCCCGCCGCCGGTTTTCAGCGAGTAAAGCACGTCGCTGTAGTAAGGACGCAGGTCATCCTCGACGAAACTGCCGGATTCCAGCTTCAGCGTCGAGAGATCGCAGATCGCCAGCAGCGCGGGCGGCAGATGCAGCGCCATGAAGTCGCGCGCCGTCTCAGGGTGCGAGAGAAAGGTTTTGAACACCGCGTCGTGCGGGGTCGGCGTACTGTTTTTATGCATCCCGATGCGCCTCATGCGGTCTGAAATCCGTTCGGCGCATAGTATCACAAGGTACCCGCGCCGGTTCAGGAATCGCCCTGCCGCAAAAATATTTTCCGGCAGCGAAACTTTTCCGCAGCGGCTGACGAACCTTTGATTACATCCTCCAGGCATGTCGCCTGATTACCCACGGAGAAGAATGAGATGCCGATGAAAAACAACCTGAAAACGCTGGCGGCCGCCACGCTTCTCGCCCTGAGCCTGCCTGTCGCCTCGGCGTTCGCCGCGCTGCAGGTCGGCGACAAGGCGCCCGATTTCACACTCGACGCGGCGCTGGCCGGTAAAGCGACTACCTTCTCTTTGCAGCAGGCGCTGCAGAAAGGGCCGGTGGTGCTCTATTTCTTCCCGGCGGCCTTCAGTGCGGGCTGCACGCTGGAAGCGCACGATTTCGCCGAGGCGACTGACGAATTCAACAAGCAGGGCGCGACGGTCATTGGCGTGACCGCGGGCAATACCGACCAGATTGCGAAATTCTCGCAGCTCGAGTGCCGCGATAAATTCACCGTTGCGGCCGATCCCGGCGCCAAAGTGGCGGCGGAATACAAAAGCACTATGGATTTTAAAGGGAAAACTTTTTCCGATCGCACCTCTTACGTGATCGCCCCGGACGGCAAAATTCTGCTCAGCTATACCGACAAAAATCCGGATGCGCATATCCAGAAGGCGATGGACGCGGTGAAAAAATATCGTCAGGCCAATCCTGCCTGACCCCTGAACCAGGTGAAATTATCATGCTGACAGCTATCGCCGCCGCGTTTCTCGGCGGCCTGATACTCAATCTTATGCCGTGCGTATTCCCGGTGATTTCGCTGAAGGCGCTGAGTTTGATCCGCCATCATGACAAACCGGCGCACGCCCGCGCCGAGGGGCTGGCGTTTTTACTGGGCGTGGTCGTGACGATGCTGGCGCTGGTGGGGGTACTGCTGCTGGCGCGAGCGGGCGGCGCCTCGGTCGGCTGGGGCTTTCAGCTACAGTCGCCGATGGTCATCGCGCTGCTGATTCTGGTGATGCTGGCCTCGGCGCTTAATCTCTTCGGCCTGTTTGAAATTGGGCTTTCCCTGCAGCGGGCAGGCGAGGTGGGCGGCAATCGTGGCGGCTTAGTGGGGTCGGCGCTCACCGGCGCGCTCGCTATCGTCGTGGCGACCCCGTGCAGCGCGCCCTTTATGGCCAGCGCCGTCGGCTATGCGCTGACGCAGCCGCCCGCCGTCAGCCTGGTGATTTTTATCGCGCTGGCGCTCGGATTCGCCGCGCCCTTTACCCTGATCGCCTTCTTCCCGGTACTGGCGCGCGTGCTGCCGGCACCCGGCGCCTGGATGATGACGCTGAAACACGGGCTGGCTTTCCCGATGCTGGGCGCCGTTGGCTGGCTGATTTGGGTGCTGGAACGCCAGGCGGGTTCGGCGGCGCTGGCGGCGATCCTTGGCTGCTGCCTGCTGCTCAGTTTTGCCGCCTGGCTATATGGCATGGCGCAAAAACGCCGTATGATGGGACGTCGCCACTGGGCGCTGCATCTGACGACGGCGGTTTTCCTGCTGTTGCTGGTGCCGCCGCTGATCAATCTGAAAAGCGTTGCCGCGCCTGAAAAGAACGTCGGGAGCGCCGTGGCGGCAGCGGCCGTCGCCTGGTCGCCGCAGAACGTGGATGCGATTAAAGGCCAGGGCAAGCCGGTACTGGTGAACTTTACCGCCTCCTGGTGCATCACCTGCCAGGTTAACGACCGCACCTCTTTGTCGACTCAGGCGGTGAAAGCGGCGATGGCGCGCACCGACACCATCTATATGGTCGCGGACTCCACGAAATATAATCCGGACGTCGAGCAGGCGCTCAGCGATTTCGGGCGAGGCGGGCTGCCGCTCTATGTGGTTTATCCGGCAAACGGCGGAAAACCGCTGGTGCTGCCGCAGGTCCTGACGCCGGGCATCGTTATTTCGGCGCTTGAGCAGGCCGCTGAAAGCGGAAAGAAAACGTGAACGGGTGAATATTGATTAACCTCTTAGCCGGGCGGATGGTTCAGCCTTTAAGCGCGGGCGATGCCCGCCACTGACGCGCGCGCTCAGCACTGGCCTCTCTTAATGGCCCGCGCGCAGGCTGGCGATAAAGCCGCCTATAACCAGCTTCTGAAAGCGATGGTGCCCGCCATCCGTGCCATGGTGCGCAAAAAAAATCGCCGACGACGCGCTGGTTGAAGATGTGATTCAGGAGACGCTGCTGGCGATACATCGGGTGCGCCACACTTACGATCCGCGCCGTCCCCTGCTGCCCTGGGTGGCGGCTATCGCTTCGGCAAGGGCAATCGACGCCCTGCGTCAGCGTGGCCGCCAGCATGAAGTGCAGGACGAGGACGTCCTTCACCGCCTGACGACGGAAAAGAACGAGGCCGATGCGGGCGAGGATGCGCTAAGCGACTGTTTAGGCGCGCTGCCGGCACGTCAGCGACAGATCGTCGAGTCCGTTCACCTGCGCGAACAGAGCCTGGCCCAGGCGGCGGCTGAGGCCAATCTTTCGCTTTCTGCGGTCAAATCGCTTTTGCACCGCGCAATGCTCAACCTGCGTAAATCTGGAAGTGGCAAGCATGAGAAATCATGACCAACTTATCGAACAGCTCAGCACGTCAGCGCAGCCGGTCAGACGCATCTGGCCAACGGCATGGCGCGTCACTGGCTGGATCGCGGCGGCGCTGCCCTGCGGCGCGCTCGGTAGCTGGGCGCTGCACAGCCGCTACACCGACTGGTCGCAGCCCGGCGCGCCGCTGGCGATAGCGGCCTTGCTGTTGTCTTTTATGCTGGGCGTCGGCGCTATCGCCGGAGCCTTTACCCTTAGCCTGGCGGGACGGAAGCCGCCCGCGCTGCGTTACCTTCTTTTGCCGGCGCTGGCGTGGCTGGCGCTCAATCTCGGCAACATGACCGCCGCGCAGGTGCCCGCTGGCGCAGGACGCTTTGGCGAGGGCATTCACTGCTATCTCTTTATGCTGTGCGCGGGCCTGCCGATGATGGCGATCTCGGTGTTCAGCCTCTATCGTACCCGCTCGCTCTTTCCGGCAAAAAGTCTGGCGCTGGCGGGATGCGGCATCGCTTTTATGTCGTCGATGCTGCTGTCGCTCTGCCACGACACGCAGCTGCATATGATCGATTTTTTAATGCATCTAGCAGCAGGCCTGACGCTGGTTGCGCTCACGGTGGCGACCGGACGTCGCTGGGTCCGTCTGGAAGGCGACGCGCGAATCTGACTCTCGCGGCCCTGCTGCTTGCATCACCGCGCCAGCGCATAAATTGCGTCGAGGCTCTCTTTAAAACGCGCCGGATTATGGTGCGTCTCTATTCGCCGCAGGGCGTTTTGAGAACGGGAGAGAACAGACGCCCGGTCCGCCAGGATCGCCAGCACTTGCGCTTTCAGCTGGGCCACCATCAGACGCCTCAGCGCTATTTTATCCTCAACGGACGCCACGGTGAGTTCAAACATCGCGTTCAGAGGACAGGCGAGGGTCCAGCCCGCGGCGTCTGGATTTATTTCAGGCAGCGCGCGCACGTTGGTGGTGATAACGGGACAGCCGCACGCCTGCATTTCCAGAACGGAAAAGCCATAGGTATCTTGCCAGCTAGGCAGCAGCCCGACATGGGCGCGCTTAAATAACGCGATGAGCTCGCTGTTGGGTCTGGACGTAGCATGAGTAAAAATATTATATCGCGTTAGCGATTGTTCAATTTTACTGTAAAAAGCGGCTTCATCCTGATATTTGCCATGAGCGATGTTATACCTATTGTTAAGATCGCCTGTTATATTCACCTCGACGGTATCGGCATTAATTACCCCTTCTTCGGCCAGCTCGCTAAAAGCGAGCACCACCTCGGCGCCGCCTTTGCGATAAAATTCATTACCAACAAAGGTAAAAATTAGCTTTTTGTCAGGCGTATCGCGCGGCCCGTCATAAAGCACCGGCTGCGGGGGATGCAGCTTATGCATTTTAGGGATGATGGCTGCCGCCTCGTCAGGAAAGGCTTCCAGCAGTTTTAGCTGAATCTGCCTTGCGGCTTCAGACATCGCCACGATCGCCACACACTGCGGCGCGGCGACCAGCCTGAGCGCTTTCTTTAGCGCGGGATTGGCGAGTTTGGGCACGCCCGGCACCGGCAGAACGCGTGGCAGCTCGGTTTCAAAGGTGGCGATCCAGCGCTGCCGGGTCTGAGCCACCTCGTTAAACAGATGGATGACCTGGGTGTCCGCCGGCATAAGGAAACGGAAAGGCCAGAAGATAAAGACCTTATTAGCACGCGCCAGCTTCTGTCTTATTTTATTGATGTAAAGCCATATATTTTTATAACGAAAATCAAGGTAGGTGTACTGCTCGTTGACGATAATGTTTCTTTTTTCCGGGTAGCCGCGCCCGCTCACTATTATTTTCATATAAGCCCCTGATAAAATTTCGGAAGCAACAGGTGACACGCTGAAAAGCACGCTCAGGTGAAGTGATTATATAATCAACATCTTTTTAATTCCGCCACCGAGTAAAGCAAACCGTAATTATAGGAACATTCCCTTTTTCATTTAATTTATTTAATATTTATTCCTTCACTCTCGCCTTATCTCTATTTATTATCAGCTGATCCGGTTTGAGCATTTGTCTTTTTTGGTTACACCGGGACGCTATTTATTACTTCTTTACTTAATGCAAACTGATTTATTTATCAGTTAATTTTTTTATGCGTTATAGACGCGGGTGACAGGGTAGCAGGGCGTTTAGCTGGCCAGTGACCCCTGTTTTTTACGCAACCTCGCTTTCCGTGCCAGGCTTAAACGAAGCGGGGTTTATCCCCGATAATCGTAAACTTATTAACGAGGATGTGTATGACGCTGCGATCGCTTCAGGCGCTCTGTCTGGTAAATTTTTTTATGGCGGACGTGCGGGACGGACTGGGCCCGTTTTTGGGCATCTTCCTCACCGAACATCACTGGCGAGCGGATGATATCGGCTGGGTGATGTCTGCCGGCGGTCTGGCGGGCCTGTTCGCCACGCTTCCCGCCGGACTGATAACGGATGCGACGCGCCATAAGCGCCTGCTGCTGATTGTCGGCTCGCTGATCATTACCGTGTCGACGCTGCTGCTCTGGTATTTTCCCGATTCATGGGTAACGCTTTTTTCGCAGATCCTCACCGGCCTTGCAGCGGCATTTATCGCGCCCGTGCTGACCGGCATCACGCTTGGCCTGACTGGGCCAGATGGATTCAGCCGCCAGATGGGCCATAACGAAGCCTTTAACCACGGCGGCAATATGACCGCGGCCATTATCGCCGGGATTTCCGTCGCCTGGTGGGGAACAGGCGCCGTCTTCGTTTTGATGACCGCCATGGCGCTCTGCGCGGCGCTTTCCGTTTTAGCTATCCGGCATGAAGATATCGATCATCGCCTTGCGCGCGGATTAAGCGGCGATGACCACCGGCTTGCGGTGCCCAGGCTTTCGGTTATTCTGCGCAACCCCGCCATTATCATCACCGGATTGACGCTGCTGCTGTTCCATCTCAGCAATGCCGCGCTGCTGCCCATGCTGAGCATGCGTGCCGCCGCCGCCCATGACGGGACGATGCCTGCCGGCGTTTATGCAGCCGCCACCGTGGTGATTTCGCAGTGCGTGATGATCCCGGTAGCCCTGTTTGCCGCCAGCCGCGCGCAAAAGTCGGGCTATTCACTACTGATTACGGCGGCGCTGCTGGTGTTGCCGCTGCGCGCTGCTATCGCCTCTGCCTGGCCTGGCGCCCTGGGGATGATCCCGGTTCAGATACTGGATGGCCTGGCGGCCGGACTGCTGGGCGTGGCGGTGCCGGGCTATATTGTTAACGTGCTGGCGGGAAGCGGGCATACCAATGCAGGGCAGGGCGCGATTATGCTGATGCAAGGGGCGGGCGCCGCGATGAGTCCGGCGCTGGCGGGCACCATTGCCGCGCGTTACTCCTACAGCACGGCATTCGCGGCGCTGGGCGTTATCGCTCTGACGGCGCTCGCGCTCTGGTGGGTGGGCGGTCGGTTCGAGCGAAGAAGCGATAATGCTGAATTTGAGAGAGGCAAATAATGCGCGTTTTTAAGGGAAACAAACAATCGCTGCCGGTACGCTATTGTAAAAACTGCAAGAAGCCGATGACCTGGCGTAAAAAATGGGAAAAGTGCTGGGATCAGGTGCAGTACTGCTCCGAACGCTGTCGCCGGGAAGCAAAGCGCGGCGCCGACGCTAACCAGGCGTGATGCCGAGAAGCGCAATGGGTGCTCTTCACATAAACATGCAACGATTCCTCAACAGAATGACAACGGTAGTCGTATTACCCTCTACGGGCCTAACATTGCGACTATGCTCATCGGGCTGCTTATCGGCAATGTGCTGTTAATTCTTATGAGGATAGCGTTCAAATGCGTAAACTGTCGTGTTTAGTGATTACCCTGGGCCTGCTGATGTCGGTCGCCTCCCAGGCTGAGGCGAAGGGCTGCCTCAAAGGCGCAGCGGTCGGCGGCGCGGCCGGGCATATCAAAGATCATGCCGTCGCCGGCGCGGCGGCGGGCTGCGCCGTAGGCCATCATATGGCCCATAAAAAAGAGAAAAAGGACGCGGAAAAGAATCAACAGCAGGCGCAGTAAGCTGGGTTTCAGGGCTGCCCGGGCGGCCCTGAGTTCGCCGTGCAGGTGAGGCTGTAAGATCTGAACGGCGCTGTGAGCTATCAGGCGCAGTAAAATAGCGGGTAGCACGGGTTTTGCATAAAGTAGGGTAGCGGACAGAACATCGAGGCGGTATGAATATCGCGATCACATTTAACATAATTATGATTATACGAATCATGATCCAGTGTACACACAAAAGGCAAGCCTCAGATTAATGTTTACCACGTAATTTAACGGTTGCCGGTAATACCGTTTGCTGGTTGGTAGGTTCTTCGCCGCCAATCATCGCAGTCAACAGAGTGAAACATTCTTGGGCCAGTCTGGGAACATCTTGCTCAATAGTATCAATCGCGACAGAGAGCGAGTCATAGAGATAGTGATCGTCGAAGCTGGCCATGCGCATATCGCTACTGAGCAAATGGTGCTGGCTCATATAGCGCAAAACGCCTTCCATCAGCCCGCAGGCGGCAGTGAATATCGCTTTAGGAGGACGGCCCAGTCTGGCACAAAGCGCTGCAAACATTTCGTAACCGCTGCTGGGGTGATAAGTACCATGAATGATCCACTCCGGACGAGGCGTGACGCCTGCACGTTCCAGTCCCGCCATAAAGCCCGCAAGACGGTCTCTGGTAGGAGAAAGGCGCGACTGCCCACCCAAAAAATAAATCTCGTCGGGATTAGCGCGCGCCATCCTTTCAACCAGGTCAGAGGTAGGCGTCACAGAGTCGGTGATCACCAGCGGCAGCCTGGTATCGCTCATGTAGCGGTCAAACAGCACCACCGGCAGTTGTTCGCTCAGCTTCACATAGTCGCTGTCGCTGAGCATGCTTGATGCCACAATTAATCCATCTACCTGACGCGCCACAAGGTTATCCACGACCACCCGCTCCTGCCCGGCATTTTCATCCGTACAGGAGATGAGCAACTGTAAACCCGCCTCGCGGCAGAGATTTTCCAGGGCATGAGAGAAAACTGCGAAACCATAATTAGTGATCTCAGGCACCACCAGACCCAGCGTATGGCTACGATTCTCACGTAACAGGCGCGCATGGATACTCGCCTGGTAGTGATGTTCACGCGCCAGCGTTAGTACTCTTTCGCGCGTCTCTTTAGCTACGCGCAACTCTTTGCCCCGGCCATTCAGTACCAGGCTGGCGGTTGCTTTAGATACGCCTGCCAACGCGGCGATATCGGCAATGGTAACGCGTCTGGTTTTTTTCACATCAATGCGACATTTAATGAAACAATGACTTATTCTACCATGAGGTGACGCAACGGCCAGTAGCGGGCATTCACTTCTTCGTCGCCGATCAGCGTGAGTTGCGCGTGATGCGCCGGAAAATAGCGGCTGCTCATCACGCCTTCACCCTCATTGATAAAAATTTCAACGCTGGAGTGATCGCATAATATATGCAGCTCAGTAACCGCTCCACGCCAGTAGCGATAGTGCCATTCGCCGCTCACCAAACTGCGCCGGGCGAGACGCAATCCTTCTCCATGCCAGTCCAGATACAAAGTTTCAGCAAAATTCAGCGTAATACCGCCCGACCCCGTAAGCACCAGTTCCAGCCGCTGCGCTGCTAACACCGGGGCGCCGCTTGCCCGACCGTAATAACGGTGTTCGTCGCCGCGCAATGCCTGCAATTCAGCGACCGGTCGCTGCAGAAGACGGCCATCACGCGCGTCGAGTTCGCGCACGCAAGTCATCTGGTGGAGCCAGGATTGCGCAATTGTTGGCTGGTACATCTCTTCGCCGTCCGGCACGCCCATCCAGCCAATCAACAGCCGCCGTCCGTCGGCGGTAAGCGTGGTTTGCGGGGCGTAGAACTCAAAGCCAGCATCAAGCTCGTGAAAGGGTCCATGAGCGAAGTCGGCGGTGTCGTAATTAAAATTGCCAGCGAGCCAGGCACTGGCATGTGCGTTGAGAAAGCGCTGCTCTTCATGTGCAATGCCCTGCGGGCAGCAAATCAGGAAAGTCGTCTCCCCAAGAGTAAACAAATCTGGGCATTCCCACATATAGCCAGCGTCGCCCAGCCCGTTCAGACCGCTGCCGGCAATCTCGCCTAAAGGGTGCCAGTGACGCAAATCTGCAGAGCGCAGCAGCAGCACCTTGCCCTGCTTATGGCTGTCTTGTGCCCCGAGCACCATGTACCACTGATCGCCATGCCGCCATACTTTTGGGTCGCGAACATGTCCGGTATATCCCTCCGGCAGCGCGATAACCGGCCCCAGCTTATCGAAACAGCCCGCCTCATTTTGGACGGCCAGACATTGCCAGGCGGTGCGCGATCCGTCGTCAAATTTCACGTTGCCGGTGTAGATCAGCGTCAACACGCCGTTATCATCCACGGCGCTGCCAGAGTAGCAGCCGCTGCGGTCAAAGGCTTCATCAGGCATCAGCGCAATCGGCTCATGCTGCCAGTGGAGCAGATCGGTGGAACTCCAGTGTCCCCAGCATTTAAATTTGTGTTCACAGCCCAACGCATTCCACTGATAGAAGAGATGATAGCGACCAGCGAAATTGATAAAGCCATTGGGATCGTTAAGCAGCCCCGTTACCGGCGCAAGGTGCCAGCCAGGATAGTGGGGATCGCTGAGTGCCTTCGGCTGACCACGCATCACTGCGTTAAGAATTTGGGGTAACAGTGTGGTCGAGCCCATTAGTCTGCATCCGTTTTGTATTTGAGCAAATAAGAGAGAATAAACGCAGCGCTAAATGCGATCACCATGCCAGTCGCATAATTGAGCAGTGAGCTTGCCTGCACGATCGCCATGCCGGGAATACCGGTCAGGCCTACTGCGGTCATTGAAACATGCATTGATACCACCCAGGCCCCGCCTAACGCGCCGCCGACCAGTCCCGCAATGAACGGCTTCATAAAGCGCAGATTAATACCAAAAATAGCCGCTTCCGTAATGCCGAGCAGTGCGGAGAAGCCGGATGGCAGCGAAATCGCCTTGATTTTGACATCTTTGGTTTTGAACCAGACCGCCAGACAGGCGCCGCCCTGCGCCACATTCGCCATTGCCCAGATCGGCAGCAGGAAATTAACGCCAATCGACGGATTGCCAAGCAGCCCTGCCTCTATGGCATGGAAGCTGTGATGCACGCCGGTAATAACAATCACCGAGTACAGGCCGCCGAAGAGTAATCCAGCCAGCCAGCCCGCATGAGCAATGAGTGTGCTGAGCACAAATGAAATGCCGTCACCGAGCATACGGCCTGCCGGACCGATAATAAGTAGCGCAATGAAGCCGGAAATGATTACCGTCAGGAACGGCGTCAGGATCAGATCAAGTGCATCCGGAATCACCCGGCGCAGCTGTTTCTCCAGAATACTCATAAACCACACCGCCAGCAGTACCGGGAATACGGTGCCCTGATAGCCGATCATCGCCACTTCTATGCCGAAGAAGTTCATTGTGTGGTATCCGGCCGCTACGCCCCAAGCATTTGTCAGCGCAGGGTGTGTCAGAATGCCGCCCAGCGTGGCGCCGAGGAATGGGTTACCGCCAAATTCTCGCGCAGCGGTGAAGCCAATCAGGACTGGCAGAATGATGAATGCCGCCGAGCTGCACATATCCAGCATGATATAGAGCGCATTGTCAGGGTTTACCCAGCCGTAAGTTTTTACCATTCCCAGCAGTCCCATCAGCAGGCCGGATGCAACGATGGCCGGAATGATTGGGACAAATATATTCGACAGCAGACGCGCGATGCGCTGGAAGGGGTTGAGCTTGCGCGCGGCGATATCAGCCGCTTCTGACTTACTGGCTTCACTAATGCCGGCTTCGCGAATAAAGGCAGCGTAGACTTTATTAACCACGCCGGTGCCAAAGATCACCTGCAATTGTCCCGCATTGCGAAAACATCCTTTAACTCCCTCAATTTTTCCAATTGCGGCGGTATCCGCTTTGGCATCATCCACCAGCACCAGGCGCAAGCGCGTTGCACAGTGCGCCGCGCTGGCAATATTTTCTCGGCCTCCTAGCAACGGCAGCAGCGCGCGCGAGATGTTCACAAAATCCATAATGACCTCAGTTTTTCATTTTAATGCCAACAAAAGGGAACAGGGCCCCCGTGGGGGGCCGCAATATCAGAACCAGGTTTCCATCTGTACGCCGACATTCCACTCACCACCGGCCTTAAAGCCGCTGCTGCCAAAGGCATCATCTGTGGCGTAGTTATCCAGGCGGTGATCCCAGTCCATCCAGCTGGCGAACAGGCGGATTTCAGGACGTTTTAGAAATTCCCCAACGTCGCTCGCCTTCAGCGTCGGCGCCACGGTTAATTTGTAGAAGTTGCCGCTAACGGCGTTGCGGTTGTTGTAGCCTGCAGGACGCAGATCCATATACTGCCAGGAGCCTTCATACTGCATCTCGAAATTCTGGGTAATTTCCTGAATCAGACGCAGGTTAGCGGTAACCCATTTATAGCTGTCGCTTTTGACGTAACGGTCTTTACTGCTTTGCGCCAGTAGCGCCGGTGCGACATGCCAGCCCTCGCCGAGCGGCGTCATGCCATAACTGGCCAGACGCCAGGTATCAGCTTCCGGCAGCAGTGCGCCATCGGCACCGATGGTTTTCACCTCAGCGCCTAAGCCGTGACCATAGAGCAGCGCGGTTTTCGATGCCCCTTCACGCAGGCCATAGAAGCTATCGCTGTGTAGTCCGATTAGCGCATGCACACCGTTGTTCGCTGCATCGTTTTTAACGCGATTGCCGTCAATATCGGTGCGCTCATTATTATCTTTAGCGCGCATGCCGCTCACCATCAGCTGCAGCGGCCCTACAAAATTATTCAGAGACAGAATGTAATTCTGTGCGGTGTTGTCATTATTCTCGATATCACCGAAGGTACGACCGTAAATCGCCAGGTTGCTGCGCGCTTCGTCGCTCCACTTGACGTCATAGATGCCTGCGCCGGTGCCAGCAAGAAACACCACGTCAGAATCAATCCAGTGAATATCGAAGTTATCGCGATCAAAGCGCTTACCAGCCCAGACGGTACTGTCTTTGAACGCACCAGTGAACGTGGGCAACTGTCCAAGTTCCACGAAAGCCTGACGCAGGTTGAGATCGCTGCTGGCGGCACTCCAGTCATTGTAGGTTCGCTGACCGTCGGCCAGCATCGCCTTGAACCTGGTCGTCGCGCCGTTAGCGAGGATTTGCTTATGTTCGAGATTAAGCTCAACGTAGGTATCGGGTTCGTTGCCGAGTCGGCCAACGTGACCGCCAGTTTCTCCTGCCGGCGTGACGGTCGGGCCGCCCTGCGTTTTTGCTGCGGAGCTATTCATCAGCAGCCCTGAACGCGCGTAGCCATGGAATTCAAATCCATCTGTATTATTCCTGCTACTCTGTTCTGGTTTCTCGGCGCGCGGTTCTCTCTGTTCGTTCACGATCTGGGGCTGCTGTTGCTGCTGTTGCGCGGCAGTCAGCTTCTGTGCCTGATTCTCAGCAGCCAGCGCGCGGTATTCCGCAGCACTGGCCCGCTGTTCAGCTGCAGCCAGGCGTTTTTCCATTGCCGCGAGACGCGCTTCAATACTTTCCATAGAGTTAGCCGCCCAGGCGGGGCCAGAACTCAATAATGTGCCGAGGCTAAGCGCTAAAAGACGTTTTTTCACTGGTTTGCATCCCTGAGGTAAGGCCATCATCAATAAAACGTTATTGCTAAACCGATTTAGGTCAGCATCATAGTTGTGCTGATTTTGAAAGCGCAACGGAATTTGCTAAACCGGTTTAGTTGATGTGAGGCATGTCTCAAAACAGGGAGTAAAAGCGATTACTGATTGAGGTGATCCTGCAGTTGCGGGTAATCAGGCAAAGCTGTCATTGCCCCTTTGGCTGTTGTCGCAAGCGCGCCGCATGCCTGTGCGCACTGCAGATGTGCCGCCAGTTGCGCAGCATCAGCAGGAAGCCCGTTCTGCGCAAGTCCCCATAACAGCCCTGCGACAAAGGCATCGCCAGCACCGGTTGTATCGATGCTGAGTACGGGCTTCGCCGGATAGTGAACAAGCCCGTCGTTATACCAGGCCCATACGCCTGCGCTACCCTGAGTGACCAACAGTAATCTGATCGTAAAATGCTTCGCCAGCTCCTCGATAGCGGCTTCAACGTCGGCGCAATCCGCTATCCATATCAGCTCTTCCTCGGAAAGCTTCACAACATCTGCCAGTTGAAGTGCCTGCCTGATACAGCGATGGAGTTCAGCTTTATCCTGCCAGAGATCGAGTCGAATATTGGGGTCAAAACTGACATAGCCGCCTGCGTCACGCACTGATTTCATTGCCTGTAAGGTGGTGCTTCTAGAGGGTTCCTGAAGCAGTGCAATTGAGCAACAGTGTAACCAGTCGTGAGGGATAAACTGAGGGAGATCATGGCGTTCCAGAAATAAGTCCGCGCCTGGGCGAACCATAAATGTGAAGGTACGTTCACCCTCGGCGTCCAGTGCTACTACCACGGTTGAAGTGCGGTGCGTCTTATCCATCAACATGCAGGAGACATCCACATTTTCCCTCTCAAGCACTTGTCGCAAAAAGCGTCCGAAAGGATCGTCTCCCACACGGCCAATAAATCGACTGTTTCCTCCAAGCCGGGCGATTCCCACCGCCACGTTAGCCGGCGCGCCTCCAGGACATTGCAGGAGACGCCCGTCCTCTTCAGGAAGCAAATCAACCACCGCATCACCTAAACACCAGATTCGATTCATCAGTAAACTCCAGTAAAAAGCTAAACCGATTTAGCTATGTGGCGATAGTATGCATTAAGGATTTGGACATTGTCACGGCTGTTAATAATGCCAGGCAGCAGGTAAAGGCAGATAACAGATTTGGATGGCGCTCTTACAAAGGATGCCCGGTTCCATGATAGTGTCCCCAGCCCCTCCTCCGGCTCAAACAACCGGGATAAAGAGAGAGCCGGGCATGTTGGCGTAGCGGTTATGATTTAGCTGACGTTATTGTCGATGGGCTTCTTGATATCACCCCGTTACTTCTGAGAGCGCTTTACGCACGTCGCCGGTCGCCGCCGCATCAAGCGGCGTGACCAGGGCATAATTGTAATGCTCATCACTCCAGTACTGCGCCATCACATTCTCGGCTTTGCGCTCGCCGTGCGGCAGCTTAACCGGACTGAGCGGCCGGATATACCAGGCGAGGCGGGTGCCGTGCGCATCCTGATACATCACCAGCGCCGCCGGGCCCTGCGCCGTTGCTATCAGGCGCGCGCCGAGCGGTTTAAAGCCATACTGCTCCAGATTAGGCGGCAAATTGCCGTTGATAAAATAGCGCCCGACCCAGCTCGCCAGCTCGTTTTGCTGGCTGGCGACCACGTCCATCGGCGTCAGCGTCGCATTGCCGAACAGCTTATAGGCCTGCACCGCATCTTCCATCGGCAAATGACCGGCCATTTGCGAATCTTTCAGCTGCCAGCCGGTAAAGCCGCCGACGCTAAGGGATAGAACCAATACGCAGGCAAGGGCCAGCTTTCGCTGCCGCTGCTGCCGCGCACGGCGGCGAAAAGCGTGCGGCTCGGGCGTTTCCAGCGTCTGCTTTTGCTGGTGCATCGCCTGCCGCAAAAGCTGCATCTCATAACGCATCTCCGCCACGCGTCCGGCAGCCTGAGGATCCTCCGCCAGATAACGCTCGACGCGTCGTGCGGTAGCGTCATCCGCTTCGCCATCTATCCAGGCGTGCAGATCCTCTTCGTCGGGTTTCATTTCAGTCTCCTTAGGGGTAACGGCTTGACCTTGCCTTCTAATTTCTCATGCAGCAGTTTTCGCGCCCGGGAGAGACGCGACATCACCGTTCCCAGCGGGATATCCAGCGTCTCGGCCGCCTCTTTATAGCTCAGCCCCTCCACGCTCACCAGCAGCAGTATGGCGCGATAATCGGTCGGCAACGTCGCGAACAACGCCAGCGTATCGTCTGCAATCGCCATCGACTCCGTAGAGCTACTCAACGCCTCCTCGCCGGTAAAAAAGGCGAGAAGCGTTCGATAGCGCTTCCGCCGCCGTTCGCCGTCGATAAACTGCCGATAAAGAATGGCAAACAGCCAGGCGCGCAGGCTCTGCTCATCCCGGCTCTGCGGCGTTCGCGTCAATGCCTTGATTAAACAGCTTTGCACTAAATCATCAGCGCTGTGCGGGCTGCGGGTCAGCCACAGCGCGAAGCGTTGCAGATGCGGCATCACGTCCCGGATCTCTTCGTCAGTCAGCTGCGACACAGGCTTTCCTCAGCGTTTGCGGGTTCCCGCCATACTGTTAAACACGCCGTCGCGCAGCACCAGCGCATGCAGTAACGCCGCCGCCAGATGCGCCATGATGGTCAGGAAGAGCAACAGCGCGACGATGGAATGCAGCGGACGCAACAGCGCGTACCAGTCGTTATTCACCGGCACGATGGCCGGCAATACGAATCCGCCACCAAGGGTCACCGGATAGCCCGCCGCCGAAAGCATCGCCCAGCCAATCAGCGGCTGAGCCAGCATCATTGCATACAGTGCCCAGTGCGACAGGTGCGCCAGGGCGCGCTGCCAGGCGGGAATCGAGCCGGGCAGCGGCGGAATGGCGGTATAAAAGCGCAGCCACAGCCGAACCACCACCAGCACGAATATCATCAGGCCCAGCGGCTTGTGAATCGCCACCAGCAGGCCGTGCAGCGAGGAGACGGTCGACACCATCGCCACACCGATAAATAACATAGTCATTATCGCCAGCGCCATTAGCCAGTGCACCAGACGCAGCGCGGGATGAAAATAGGTTACCTGTTTCATAATGGATGACCTGCCTGTTCAGACTGTTCGCGGGTGCGCTGGTTGTAGGATTTGGCATAGGCTGCAGAGCGCGCATTCAGTAAGGGATCGTCGGAGGCGGCGATGCCATCGGGTAGAATCAGCGGATCGTAATTGATATCGTTGCACGGGCCCTGCTGCTGAGGCAGCGAACGGGTCACCACCAGCGTCCCGGCATTAATGGTCTGGCGATCGGCAGGCCAGACTTTCGATGCGTCGTTACCCGCATCGCCCGCGCCAGCCAGGGTTACCATTAGATCCCATTTCAGCGGCCCGTTCGCCAGACGCTGCGCAAGATCCTTTTGCAGGAAATCTTTGTCGGTTTTCTCTTCCGCGGTCTCTGGCTGACGGGGCGTTTGCGCCACCATACTCCAGCGCACCAGATGCGCAGCGCTGGATTTATCGATAAAACGGAAGGCATTCAGGCTGTTGAAGCTGTCGCTGCTCCAGCTGGACGAGGGCACGTACCCTTTTATCCAGGCGAGGAAAGGTTTGATTTCCGGATGCTGAAGCACAAAGGCTTTCATTCTGGCCGGATCGGGTTTGCCGGTAGCCGGATCGGGTCGCGAAGCGACCTGCTGATCGTAGAACCCCTGCACGGTGGCAACCGGAAAGAACGGGATCGCATTCATGCCGGTACGCCACTGCTGTCCGTCCGCCTGTTGAAACAGCAGCGCCATACTGCGCACCGGAACGGCATAATCGGGCGCCCCGGGGTTGCCGCCGGCGATGGCAAAGCGCCCCGTTACCGGCGTCGTCGCGCCCTGCGCGAACAGCGGCGCGCGCGAGAAGACGCTGGCGTTGCCGGTTGCCCTAAACTCGCCGATGACGCAGACCCCTTTGGCGTGATTGCGCCGATACCCAGGATGTTCGCCGCCGGACTGCTGCAATGCCGTAGCCAGCTTATCGGCGGAGAGACGCTGCGGCGCCAGCCAGCCGCCGGCCCATAAAAACACGATGATCAGCGCCAGCGGAACCACGCCGACCAGCGCGAGGCGCGCGACTTTCTGGCCGGTGGAAAGTGGAGAGTTCGTCATAGGATAGGATCGCCTGTTTGCAAAGAGCGCATAAGACGAACCAGCGACAGCTTTATTCCCGAGGCATAAGATTTTTTTTTCGGCTGCGGGGAAACCGCTCAGGCTGTCGGTGACGACGTGGAAAACAAGCGGAGCGGCGTCATGCAGACTCGCGCACGACAAGTTCGCCGCTCAGCAAGATGCGCTGCCTGGGCAAACCTGGATCCCGGATGTTGCTGACGATCAGCTCTACCGCCTGCCGTCCGGTTTCCTCGCTCGCGGATGAGACGTAGGTCAAAGAGGGAGACGTAAGATTGACCTGCAGCATATCCTCAAAGCCGACCAGTGCGACCTGCTGCGTCAGGAAGAGATCCTTGCCCAAAGTGCGCCCGACCTGCTGAATGCCGTTAAGACAGCCAATCAGCGCCGTCGACGAATGACAGAGCAGTGCGGTAAGGGTGTTGTTTTTTTCCAGCAGGTGGCCCGTCGCCAGACTCGCCGCAAAGGTATCGTCGCTGCAGGCAGGCGCGAACTCGTCCTTGTGCGCAATACCGTTTTGCAGCAGGCTGGCCCGCAGCCCCTGCAGCCGCTGCGTGCGCAGCAGCGAATCCGCTTCGCCGCCGATATAGCCGATATTACGATGGCCGCGATCCAGCAGATAGCGCGTCGCCAGCGCCGCAGCCTGTCGATTGTCGCGCATTACCAGATTGCACGTTTCGCTGATTAGCGTCTGCGAGACCACCACGAACGGTAAGGGGCAGCGTCGCAGCCGCTCCGGCACGGTGGGATTAACGGTGTCGGACGTCAGGTAGATAATGCCTGCGACGCCCTGCTGTTTAAACGAAAGCAGGCAGCGTTCCAGGCTCGCCTCGTCATCGTGCGGCTGACCGAGAAACAGCATAAATCCCTTTTTCTCGAGCTCTTTAACCACGCTCGCCATCACCTTAACGGTATAGCTGTCGCTGAAGTCGCAGAGGATAAGCCCTATCAGATTAGAGGTGCTGGCGCGCAGGTTGGCGGCGGCGACGTTATGCACGTACCCCAGCCGCTGGATAGCGGCCTGAACCTTCTCGATAGTCGCATCGGAAATCTTGCCTTTCTGCCGTAAAACCAGCGAAACGGTAGAGACCGATACGCTAGCCTCTTTAGCCACATCGATGATGCTGACTTTTTTCAAACCTGCTCCTGATAACAATCCGATCCATTATTCCAGCGCGCGCTCCCGCCGAAGCCGGAGAGCGCCGCTGCCTGCTATTTGGCCATCATGGTCGACATCGTCTGCGCGATAAACTGCGCGCGGGCGCCGAAAATAACCTGAATGCCCGTATCACCGACAAAGACCACTCCGCGCGCGCCGACGCCGTTAAGGCCATCCTTATCGACCAGTTCGCTTTTCACTACCTCAAGCCGCAAACGGGTGATGCAGGATCCGACAGTATTGATATTTTGCGCCCCGCCAAGCAAGCCGATAATTTCGGTCGCAATCTCGTTATCCGATTTATCGTTCATATTGGCCGTTACAAGGGTGCGGCCTGGCGTTTTGATATCAAAGCGGCGGATAACATAGCGGAACGTAAAGTAGTAAATCAGTCCCATCGGCACGCCGATGATCACGGCGTTGAGGAAGTGGGTCTGATAGCCGTTGAACGAGGGCAGAATGCCGAATGAGAGGTAGTCGATAAATCCGGCGGAAAATGATTTAGCGATATGCGCATGCATCAGATACATCATCATGTAGGCCAGGCCCGCCATGATGGCGTTAAACACGTAGAGGATCGGCGCGACAAAGATAAAGGTGAACTCAACCGGTTCGGTTATCCCCGTCAGGAAGCAGGTGAGCGCGGCGGAGAAGAGGATCCCGGCGGCGATTTTTTTATTGGCCGTTTGCGCTTCGTGATACATCGCCAGGCAGGCGGCAGGCAAAGCAAAGAGCATCAGCGGGAACTCGCCCTGCATGAACTTGCCGGCGTTCCGATAGGAGTCGCTGCTGAAGGATTTAACGCCCTCTTCCAGCATCTTAAACCAGATCGTCTGGTCGCCGTGGATCACCTGGCCGGCGTGCGTGGTGTAGTCGCCGAACGAATACCAGAAAGAGGGATACCAGATATGATGGAGCCCGAGCGGAATCAACGCGCGCTCCACTAACCCGAAAATAAAGGTGGAGGCCGCCTGATTATCGCCGTTCACCACCACAGAAAGCGCATCAATGCCCGACTGGATATGCTGCCAGATATAGGGCAGCAGCAGCCCCATCAGAAATGATAAGCAGGCCGTAGCGATGGCGACGAAGCGCTTGCCCGAAAAGAAGCCGAGGAACTCAGGCAGCTGCAGCGTGTGAAAGCGGTTATAGCACCAGGCGGCCAGGATGCCGCAGAGCAGACCGCCAAACACCCCCATTTGCAGCGTGGGTATGCCGACCACCATCGCATATTTTCCTCCTTGCGACGCCATCTCCGGGGTAATGCCCATTACCGTGCCGATAGTGATATTGGTAATAAAAACCGAGACGGCGGCGGAGAGCGCCGCAATGCCCGACTCAGACGCCAGCCCGACGGCGGAGCCGATGGCGAACAGCATCGGCAGGTTGTCGAAGATGACGCCGCCGGCGTTCATCATCAGCGGCAGATGGAATTTGTCGCCGAATGCCAGCAGCAGACCAGCGGCTGGCAACAGCGAGATAGGCAGCATAAGCGCGCGGCCGATCATCGATAGTTTGGATAACGACTTTATCAATCCTGAGAACAGACTCATGCTGCTTTCCCCGATTTAAGACCCTGGATGACACTTTTTAAGTGCTGTTATAAGTGGTAGAACGTTCTACTAGAACGTTCTACTCATCATTCGAGAAGCCTGTTCAACAGGCAACTGATATTTGGCCTTCAGCCAGAGGATTTACTGATATTTTTGAAGTGGATCGTAAAAGCTGGGCTGCGTACCTGAACGCGCCCGCTTTTTGAGCCAGAGAGTGAAGAGCACGTGCCGAAGGAATGCCTGAGGTCGTCGTCACCCCATGAACGGGGTGGAAAGAGGCAGTGTGAGTCGCTTAGCAGGGTGATACAGCGCGTAAGGTAATGGTCCCAACTTATTGATAGTGTTTTATGTTCAGATAATGCCCGATGACTTTATCATGCAGCTCCAT
>NZ_MLJJ01000034.1 GCF_002095575.1 Pantoea septica
GGCAGAAAGTCCGGCTGCGGCGGAATACAGTTCATATTGCCCGCGACCGGCTCGACGATAATACAGGCGATCTCTTCCGGATACTGCTCGAACGCGGCGCGCACCGAGTCGAGATCGTTATAGGTGCAGGTCAGGGTGTGGCGGGCGAAATCGGCCGGCACGCCAGGGGAGTTCGGCTGGCCCAGTGTCAGCGCGCCGGAGCCCGCTTTAACCAGCAGGCAGTCGGCATGGCCGTGATAGCAGCCTTCGAACTTCACGATCTTGTCGCGGCCGGTAAAGCCGCGCGCCAGGCGAATGGCGCTCATGGTCGCTTCGGTGCCGGAGTTCACCATGCGCACCATATCCATGCTCGGCACCAGCTCGCACACCAGCTGCGCCATCTTTACTTCCATCTCGGTGGGTGCGCCGAAGCTCAGGCCGCGCGCGGCGGCTTCGATCACCGCGTTGCGGATTTCGACGTTGTTGTGGCCCAGCACCATCGGTCCCCATGAACCGACATAGTCGATATAGGTTTTGCCGTCGGCGTCGTACAGCCAGGCGCCGTCGGCGCGCTCGATGAACAGCGGCGTGCCGCCTACGCCGTTAAACGCGCGCACCGGCGAGTTAACGCCGCCGGGGATCAGGCGTTGCGCCTCGGCAAACAGGTTTTCGGACTTACTCATTTATTCGGCTCCAGCGGTTCATAAAAAATCTCGCGCCATTCTACGGGAAGACCACGGCAGGACGAAAGGCCGGAAAGGGCGCGCTATACTTACCTTAGCTGAAGGCTGGCGGCACAGAGTGCGAAGGGCAAAACTTGATTGCGCTATCGTGCTGGCGGATAATACGGCAATTGAGGTCGTTTTATGGCCTGGACCTTTACCGGAGTATAAGATGAGTGATGATGTTGCAGCACTGCCGTTACAGTTTACCGATGCGGCGGCCAGCAAGGTAAAGAACCTGATTGCCGACGAAGAGAATCCCGATCTGAAACTGCGCGTCTATATTACGGGCGGCGGCTGCAGCGGCTTTCAGTATGGTTTTACCTTTGACGACAAAATGAACGACGGCGACATGACCATTGAGAAACAGGGCGTGGCGCTGGTGGTGGATCCGATGAGCCTGCAGTACCTGGTCGGCGGCTCGGTTGACTATACCGAGGGTCTGGAGGGATCGCGTTTTATCGTTACCAACCCGAACGCCAAAACCACCTGCGGCTGCGGCTCCTCTTTCAGCATCTGATGCAAAAAGGCCGTCTTGCGACGGCCTTTTTCTTACCATTCAACGGTTACCAGCTTCGCCGTTTCCTTACGCATACTATCCTTCTTTAGCACGCTTTCCGTTACGCGCGGCTGCGCGTTGATGCGGCGGCCGCAATCGATCTGCGGCATTGCCCGTTGCGGCTGGCTGTTAACTTCACAGCGCGAATAGATAATCAGCTGAACGCCTATCGTTCCCGTTGTCGACGCAGTGGCAAAGGGCGCGACGGTCGCGAGCGCGAAGGCCAGCAGCAAGGCTCTGGTCATATTTGATTCCTGGTGTGCAAAATGCGCGAGGCGCATAAAAGGACGCTGAGCTTACGTGGCGTCGGCGTCTCGTTTATTGATTAACGGCAAAATTAGCGGGATCTTTAATCGCTTTCTGCTGATTTATTGTTCCGGGTGCAGGGCGGCGCAGAGCCGCTTTGCCGCCAGCAGCATACGCGGGCCGGGACGGCTGATCCAGTCATCCTCGATGGCGATGACCGGTACGGCGAGCTGGGGCTGCCAGAAGCGCGCCACGCTCTGCGCCTGTGCGGCGTCGCCGGCGACCACGATCGCCTGCGGATGGCGCATCAGGACCTGCTCGCGGCTGACCTGCGGCCAGCTGACGCGGCTGTCGGCGAAAATATTCTTTCCGGCGCACAGCGTGATGATGTCGTTTTGCAGGGTATCGCGCGCGGCGGTAAACAGGGGTTGCTGGCCGAACTGCAGAAAAAGCGGCACGGCGGGCAGGGCGGCGTAGCGCGCGCGCAGGGAATTCGCCTGCTGCTTCAGCTGTTGCGCGGTCTCCTGCGCCTGCTGCGGATGCGGGCTCCAGCGCTGCAGCGACGCGACGGCGTCCGCCATCTCGTCCAGCGAGCCGGGATCGAGCCACTCGACCCTGACGCCGAGCCGCTGCAGCTGATCGATCTGACGCTGCGGATTGCCGCCGCGCCACGCGAGCACGACATCCGGCTTCAGCGCCAGAATGCGCTCGACCTTAACGCCTTGCCAGTTGGCGACCTGCTCCAGCGCTTTCGCGGCGGGCGGATAGTCGGACCAGGCGCTGACCGCGACCGGCGTGATGCCGGCGGCGAACGCCATTTCGGTGAGATGGGGGGCGAGCGAGATAACGCGCGGAGGGGCGGCGAACAGGCTGCCGCAAAACAGCAGCAGCCCTATCGTCCAGAGCGATTTAGCCACGCGCCAGACGCGCCAGCAGCTTCTCCACCATCAGCGACGACTGCTGCGCCGCGACGCTGAGAAACTCTTCAAAGCTCAGATGCGACGCTTTGTCGGCAACGTCCGAAATGGCGCGCACCACCACGAAAGGCACCTTGAACTGGTGGCAGACATGGCCGATGGCGGTGGCTTCCATCTCTACGGCGATCGCCTGCGGGAAGGTCGCGCGAATGCGCGCCAGCGGTTCGGCGCCGTTGATAAAGGCGTCGCCGCTGACCACCAGGCCGCGCACCGCGTTCAGGTTCAGCTCGCTGATGCAGGCTTCCGCGGCGGCAATCAGCTGCGCATCGGCGGTAAAGGCCGCCGGACAGCCCGCCATCTGGCCTGGCTCGTAGCCGAAGGCGGTAACGTCGGCGTCGTGATAGCGCACTTCGTCCGAGACCACGATATCGCCGACCGAGAGCGTCGGCGCCAGACCGCCGGCCGATCCGGTGTTGATCACCAGGTCCGGCTTGCACAGCTCAAGCAGCAGGGTGGTGCCCAGCGCCGCCGAGGTTTTACCGATACCCGATTTTAGCAAAGCGACCTCAACGCCGTTCAGCGTGCCGGTGTAAATTTCGCAGCCGGCCAGCGTCAGGGTCTGGCGGTTCTCGATTTTGTCACGCAGCAGGGTCACTTCCTGCTCCATCGCGCCAATAATGCCTGCTTTCATAAAAGAGTCTCGCTAATGTGGTGGAAGTGGTCGTAAAAAGTGAGGCATAGTCTAGCATGGCTGGCAGGGGATTGATTCACGAAGGTATAAGGGGAAGCGATGGCGACGGTTAATTTCAGGAAGAAGATCAGTTTTACTCGCCCTTATAACACGCGCAAAGAGCCGGAAGGGGAATACTATATTACCCGCCACTTTGAGAGCGATCGCGGCCGTATTATCAACTCGGCGGCGATTCGCCGACTGCAGCAAAAAACCCAGGTTTTTCCGCTGGAGCGCAACGCCGCAGTGCGCTCGCGCCTTACTCATTCGCTGGAAGTGCAGCAGACGGGACGCTATATCGCCAAAGAGATCCTGCAAACCCTGAAAAATCAGGGCGGTCTGGCGCAGTACGGGCTGGACGAGATGGAGGGCGCGTTTGAAAGCCTGGTAGAAATGGCCTGCCTGCTGCACGACGTCGGTAATCCGCCGTTCGGCCATTTCGGCGAGGCGGCCATTAACGACTGGTTTGAAGAGCACCTTCCGCTGGAGCTGGTGGATCCGCTGGTGGCCGGTGTCGAAGGCGAGCCGCAGCGCGCCGATTTCAGCCAGCTCAACGCCATGATCCGCCAGGATCTGTGCCACTTCGAAGGCAATGCGCAGGCGATCCGCATGGTGCATACCCTGCTACAGCTAAATCTCAGCTATTCGCAGGTCGCCTGCATCCTGAAATATACCGCGCCCGCCTGGTGGCAGGGCGAGAAGCCCGAGCAGTTCAGCGCGCTGATGAAAAAGCCGGGTTTTTACCTCTCCGAACGCGACTATATCGCCGATCTGCGCGCAGCGACCCATATGGAAGAGCATCATCGTTTTCCGCTGACCTATATTATGGAAGCGGCGGATGATATCTCCTACTGCATCGCCGATCTGGATGACGCCGTCGAAAAAGATATATTTAACATTGATGCGCTTTATGACTATTTATGTAAGAACTGGGGGCCGATTAAAAATAACGACGCCTTCAGCCGAACGGTCGGCGAGGCCTGGCGCGAAGCCTGTAACAAAAAGCGTCGCAGCAGAAGCGATCAGTTTTTTATGTCGTTGCGCGTTAACGTACAGAACGTACTGGTCAGCCATGCGGTAAAACGTTTCGTCGATAATCTGCCCGCTATTTTCAATGGCGATTTCAATCATGCGCTATTAGAGGACGACGGCGAAGAGGGAAGGTTATTGCAGATGTTTAAAACGGTAGCGCGCCGCCACGTATTTAACCATGCCGAAGTCGAACAGCTGGAATTACAAGGTTATCGTGTCATTAAGGGATTGTTAGAAATATATCAACCTTTGATGATGCTAACGTTCGAAGCCTTTACTACGCTGATTAACGAGGACTTTCTGCGTCAACACCCGATTGAAACGCGCCTGTTTCATAAACTTTCCGGAAAGCATCGTAAAGCCTATCAGCAAAAAATGCGCACGCTGGTCGTCGAGCATAAATATCAGCGACTATTATGGGAAAGATATTATCGCTTTCGCCTGATTCAGGATTATATTAGCGGTATGACCGATCTTTATGCGTGGGATGAGTATCGCCGGCTGATGGCGGTAGAATAACTGGACTTTTGTAAAGAGCGTGCATAAATTTTTACCTTTGCCGCAAACTTTTGCTGGAACTTCGCGTTAAAAGATTAATCTCATAACTGACCACAGCAAGGGTCTGGCGTTTATTACTGGATGAGACTAATACGAATGAAAAAAAACACCCTAACGTTGAGCGCGCTGGCGCTCAGTCTTGGCCTGGCGTTAAGCCCTGCCGCCGTTTTCGCCGCTGAATCGGCTTCTTCTACCAGTCAGCAGCTGCCGAGCCTGGCGCCGATGCTGGAAAAAGTTATGCCGTCAGTGGTCAGCATCAGCGTCGAAGGCAGCACCACGGTAAAAACGCCGCGTCTGCCGCCGCAATTTCAGCAGTTCTTTGGCGATAATTCGCCTTTCTGTCAGGATGGCTCGCCTTTCCAGAGCTCGCCGATGTGCCAGGACGGCGCGGGCGGCGCTGGCCCCAACACCCAACAGGAAAAATTCCGCGCGCTTGGCTCCGGCGTCGTGATCAACGCCGAAAAAGGCTATGTGGTGACCAACAACCACGTTGTCGACAACGCAACCAAAATTCAGGTGCAGCTCAGCGATGGCCGCCGCTATGACGGCAAGGTGATTGGCAAAGATCCGCGTTCAGATATCGCGCTGGTGCAGCTGATCGACGCGAAAAACCTGACGGCGATTAAAATCGCCGACTCCGACAACCTGCGCGTCGGCGACTACACCGTCGCCATCGGCAACCCGTACGGCCTGGGCGAAACCGTCACTTCAGGCATCGTTTCGGCGCTGGGACGCAGCGGGCTTAACGTCGAAAACTACGAAAACTTTATTCAGACCGATGCGGCGATTAACCGCGGCAACTCCGGCGGCGCGCTGGTGAACCTCAACGGCGAGCTGATCGGCATCAACACGGCGATCCTTGCGCCGGACGGCGGCAATATCGGCATCGGCTTTGCCATCCCGAGCAATATGGTGAAAAACCTCACCGGACAGATGGTGGAGTTCGGTCAGGTGAAACGCGGCGAGCTGGGTATTCTGGGCGCTGAGCTGAACTCCGAGCTGGCGAAAGCGATGAAGGTCGACGCGCAGCGCGGCGCCTTCGTCAGCCAGGTGCTGCCGAACTCCGCCGCGGCGAAAGCGGGCGTGAAGGCGGGCGACGTGGTGGTGTCGATGAACGGCAAGCCGCTGAGCAGTTTTGCCGCTCTGCGCGCCGAAGTCGGTTCGCTGCCGATCGGCACCAAACTGCAGCTTGGCCTGCTGCGCGACGGCAAACCAGTGAGCGTGACCGTCGAGCTGCAGCAGAGCTCGCAGGATAAGGTGCAGTCTGCCACCATCTACACCGGCATCGAGGGCGCCGATCTGAGCAACGACAGCGGCAGCGATAAAGGGGTGCGCGTAGACAACGTGAAGCCTAACAGCGCCGCAGCGCGTATCGGCCTGAAAAAAGGCGACATCATCCTTGGCGTCAACCAGCAGCGCGTCGCTAACCTGGGCGAACTGCGTAAAATCCTCGACACCAAGCCGTCAGTGCTGGCGCTGAACGTTAAGCGCGGCGACAGCAGCATCTATCTGCTGATGCAGTAACGCTATTTCTCCCGTCAGGCGGACTTCGGTCCGCCTTTTTTATGGGGGCGGTTCAGAGTGTGACCGGAACCGCAAAACCCGTAAATCCCCGTCTGGCTCTGTGCATTTGCACAATGCCTGGCCTCGCCGCCATGCGTATGCTGTAGCATCCACTCTCTGTCAGGATTTACAGATGGCAACCTATCATCTCGATGCGCGCCTTGCGCAGGATATCGTGGCGCGCACCATGAAAATTATTGACAGCAATGTCAACGTGATGGATGCGCGCGGCCGTATCATCGGCAGCGGCGATCGCGAGCGTATTGGCGAATTGCACGAAGGCGCGCTGCTGGTGCTCTCCCAGGGGCGCGTGGTGGACATCGATGAAGCGGTAGCGAAACATCTGCACGGCGTGCGGCCAGGCATTAATCTGCCGCTGCGCATCGACGGCGAAATCGTCGGCGTAATCGGACTGACCGGCGATCCGGTCGCGCTGCGCCACTACGGCGAGCTGGTCTGCATGACGGCGGAGATGATGCTGGAGCAGACCCGACTGCTGCATATGCTGGCGCAGGACAGCCGCCTGCGCGAGGAGCTGGTGCTGAACCTTATCCGCAGCGAAAGCCTGACGCCGCAGCTGACCGAATGGGCGCAGCGTCTCGGCATCGATCTCAACCAGCCGCGCGTGGTGGCGGTGGTGGAGGTCGACAGCGGTCAGCTCGGCGTCGACAGCGCTATGTCGGAGCTTCAGCAGCTGCAAACGCTGCTGACGACCCCGGAGCGCGATAACCTGATCGCCATTGTTTCCCTGACGGAGATGGTGGTGCTGAAGCCGGCGCTGAATGCGCACGGACGCTACGATCAGGACGATCACCGCAAGCGCGTCGAACAGCTGCTGCAGCGTATGAAAGAGAGCGGCCAGGTGCGGATGCGCATCGCGCTCGGCAACTATTTTACCGGGCCGGGCAGCATTGCGCGCTCGTATCGTACCGCGCGTACCACCATGATGGTCGGCAAGCAGCGCATGCCGGAGCTGCGCAGCTATTTCTATCAGGATTTAGTGTTGCCGGTGCTGCTCGACAGCCTGCGCGGCGGCTGGCAGGCGAATGAGCTGGCGCGTCCGCTGGCGCGGCTGAAAAACATGGATAACAACGGCCTGCTGCGGCGCACGCTGGTGGCCTGGTTTACTCATAACGTGCAGCCCAGCGCTACGGCACGCGCGCTTTTTATTCACCGCAATACGCTGGAGTATCGGCTGAACCGCATTTCCGAGCTGACCGGGCTGAATCTCAGCCAGTTTGACGATCGCCTGCTGCTATACGTGGCGTTGCAGCTGGACGAGCAGAGCTGAGACGACAAAAAGGCCAGCGTTAGCTAGCCTTCTGTCGACTGGTCTGAGCGTTAGCGCGGATAGTATGGCCCGATCGCAAAGTCGCTCAAGGCATCCATGCGCGCTCGGCCCGCGACATCCCTGTCGCGGGACGCTTTGCTCTTCGGGCCATACTATCCGCAAGTTGGCACTGGTGCCTTCTGTAGCAAGCAACAGCAGGCGCATTACCGATTATTGCGCGTCAGCTTGTCCAAATCGCCTTCAATCTCGGCAATTTTATTGGTTACCACGTTCTCCAGATGGCGCAGATCCGCCAGGATCTTACGTTTCAAATCCACTTCCACCTGATCGCGCTGGCAGATCTGATCCAGTTCGTCGATCACATAGCGCAGGTTCGGGCTGATCTCCTGAACCTCTTTGTAGCCCTGATTGATATTGTCTGCGACCACGGTTTTGCGCTGGCGCGGATATTTAAACTTCACGCTCTTGGCGAAGAACTCGCCTTTGTCTTTACGAAAGTAAATTTTAAGGATGTCGTTGTTGGCTTCCTGACGCAGGCTGTAGCGATCGATATCGTCCGGATTATTAATGCCTAAGCTTTTAAGGTTGTCATACATAGCGATTTTTCCACCAAAAAGAGAGAAGCGCGCATCTGTGTTCATGGCACAAAAATAACTGTAGACAAAAAACGGATTGAACACTGCGCGACGGGAGATAACTGGCGCGGATTATGACCTGGGTAAAAAGTAAACGCACCTGTTAATTCGTTTCGCGAATCAGGTTATAAGAGGGAGAAGTGTAAAGAAAAAATGACGGACCGCAGGGGCCCGTCACAGAGGCTTAATCGATGGTGCGCAGCAGTTCGTTGATGCCCACTTTGCCGCGCGTTTTCGCGTCGACTTTCTTCACGATAACCGCGCAGTAGAGGCTATAGCTGCCATCTTTAGAGGGCAGGTTGCCGGAAACCACCACGGAACCCGCCGGTACGCGGCCGTAGTGCACTTCACCGGTTTCGCGATCGTAGATTTTGGTGCTCTGGCCGATGTAAACGCCCATCGAAATCACGGCGCCTTCTTCCACGATCACGCCTTCGACGATCTCGGAGCGCGCACCGATAAAGCAGTTATCTTCGATGATGGTCGGGTTCGCCTGCAGCGGCTCCAGCACGCCGCCGATGCCGACACCGCCGGAGAGGTGGACGTTTTTGCCAATCTGAGCGCAAGAGCCTACGGTCGCCCAGGTATCGACCATGCTGCCTTCGTCGACATAAGCGCCGATGTTGACGTAGGACGGCATCAGCACGGTATTGCGTGCGATATAGGCGCCCTGGCGAACCGCTGCCGGCGGCACGACGCGGAAGCCTGCGGCTTTAAAGCGCGCGTCGTCCCAGCCGGCGAACTTCATCGGCACCTTGTCGTAAAAGCGGGTTTCTGCGCCTTCCATCACCTGATTTTCGTTGATGCGGAACGACAGCAGAACCGCCATCTTCAGCCACTGATGCGTTACCCACTGACCGTCGATCTTTTCTGCTACGCGCAGCGCGCCGCTGTCCAGCTGAGCGATCACCTGATTGATAGCTTCACGGGTCACCGGATCGACGCTCGCTGGAGTAATCTCGGCACGACGCTCGAAGGCCGTTTCAATAACGCTCTGTAACTGTTGCATAATTTTTTCCTGATCTGTCTGGTGCATGCCGGACCACGTCCCGGCACAAAGAGTAAATAAGTAAATCGATTGCGGTCACACTTTATCGTTTGGATTAAGGGCTTCTGTCAACCGTTGTCGCAACGCTTTACGCATTTCCGCGTCAAGCGCACGCCGCTCGCTGTTGGCCAGAATAAACAAATCCTCGACGCGTTCGCCGATGGTGCTGATGCGCGCGCCGTGCAGCGAGACGCCCATATCGGCGAAGACTTCGCCTACGCGCGCCAGCAGGCCGGGCTGATCGAGCGCTACCAGCTCCAGATAGCTGCGGCGATCGGTATGGGTCGGCAAAAAGTTGACTTCGGTATCGACGCTGAAGTGGCGCAGCTTCGCCGACGGACGGCGCGTGCGCGGCGGATTCCAGCTGGTCTGCGCGATCGCCTGCTCCAGCGCCTGGCGGATCATCAGGTGGCGATCGGGCGCCAGCGGGCTGCCGTCCGGCTCCAGCACGATAAAGGTGTCCATCGCCATGCCGTCGCGGCTGGTGAAGATCTGCGCGTCGTGCACGCTGAGGTTGCGACGGTCCAGCTCGCCCGCCACGGTCGCGAAGAGATAAGGGCGGTCGGGACTCCAGATAAAAATCTCGGTGCCGCCGCGCGTCGCCTGCGGGCTGACCAGCACCAGCGGCTGGCGCAGATCGTGCTCCATTAAATGACGCGCGTGCCACGCGAGCTGGTTTGGCGTGTGGCGCAGGAAATAGTCGGCACGGCAGCGGTTCCAGATATGGTGCAGCCGCTCTTCGTCGATATTGTCCATGCGCAGCAGCGCCAGCGCCTGCAGCCGGTGGTGACGCACGCGCTCGCGCAGATCCGGGCTGTTCTCCATGCCGCGACGCAGCTGCTTCTCGGTGGCGAAGAAGAGTTCGCGCAGCAGACTCTGTTTCCAGCTGTTCCACAGCGTTTCGTTGGTGGCGCAGATGTCCGCCACGGTCAGACAGACCAGGTAGCGCAGCCGGTTCTCGTTCTGCATCACCTCGGCGAACTGCTGGATGACGGTGGGATCCTGAATATCGCGGCGCTGCGCCGTCACCGACATCAGCAGATGATGGCGCACCAGCCAGGCGACCAGCTGCGTCTCGCGCGAGTTGAGGCCGTGCAGCTCGGCGAATTCCAGCGCGTCCTGCGCGCCGAGAATCGAGTGATCGCCGTTGCGGCCTTTGGCGATGTCGTGCAGCAGCGCCGCCATTAGCAGCAGCTCCTGCTGCGGCAGACGCGGCCAGAGTTCGACGCATAGGGGATGCATCGGGCGCGTCGTCTCGCTGGCGAAGCTCTCCAGCTTTTGCAGCACGCGAATGGTGTGCTCATCGACGGTGTAGGCGTGGAACAGGTCGAACTGCATCTGTCCGACGATATGTCCCCACAGCGGCGTGTAGGCCCAGAGCACGCTGTGGCGGTGCATCGGCAGCAGCGCGCGCTTGACCGCGCCCGGATGGCGCAGAATCGACATAAAAAGCTGGCGCGCTTCCGGGATCTGACACAGCGGCTGTTTGAGATGACGGCGCGCGTAGCGCAGCTGGCGCAGCGTGGTGGAGTAGATGCCGCGAATGTTTTCATTGCGCACCATCACGTAGAACATGCGCAGGATCGCCTGCGGTTCGCGCTCGAACAGCGTTTCGTCGCGCAGGTCGATCAGGTTGCCGCGCAGCTGAAAGGTGTCGTCCAGCGGGCGCGGCTTTTCCGTGGTGGAGAGCGCCAGGATCGCTTCGTCAAACAGCTGTAGCAGCATCTGGTTCAGCTCGCCGATGCGGCGCGTGACGCGGAAGAAATCCTTCATCATGCGTTCTACCGGCTCGTTGCCTTCGCCCTGGTAGTTCAGGCGCTGCGCGACGTTGAGCTGGCGGTCAAACAGCAGCCGGTTGTCGTAGCGCGTCAGCGTCAGATGCAGCGCGAAGCGGATGCGCCAGAGAAAGGCCTGACATTCGTTAAGCTCGTTGCGTTCCGCTTCGGTGAGGAAGCCGAACCCCACCATTTCATCCAGCGTGGTGGCGCCGAAGTGGCGCCGCGCCACCCACTGCAGCGTGTGGATATCGCGCAGGCCGCCTGGGCTGCTTTTGATGTCGGGCTCAAGGTTATAGCTGGTGCCGTGGTAGCGCTGATGGCGCGCCTGCTGCTCTTCGATCTTGGCGGCGTAAAAGGTCGCCGACGGCCAGAAGCCGTCGCTGAAGATATTCTTTTGCATCTCCAGAAACAGGGCGACGTCGCCGGTCAGCATGCGCGACTCGATAAGGTTGGTGGCGACGGTCAGGTCGGCTAACCCTTCCAGCAGAGACTCCTCCAGCGTGCGCACGCTGTGGCCCACCTCTAGTTTGAGATCCCACAGCAGCGTCAGCAGTTCGCTGGTTTGCTGCGCGCTCGCATCGTCGAGCGGATCGCGGCTGAGGATCAGGATATCGACGTCAGAAAGGGGATGCAGCTCGCCGCGGCCGTAGCCGCCGACTGCCACCAGCGCGATAGCGGGCAGGGCGTCGAAGCCGTAAAAGCGCCACAGGCGGCGCAGCAGGCGGTCGATAAACAGGGTGCGCGCGTCAATCAGCATTTCTGCCGATTCGCCGGCGTCAAACGCCGTGGAGAGAAAGGCGTTAAAGGTTTCCAGCTTCTGCTTCAGGGCGTCGCGGGTCAGCACCGCGTCATCCCAGTGCGCCGGGGAGTCTTTCAGGCCGTCAATGACCTCATCCGTCAGGATAGCGCTCATACCGCTTCTCTCTTCTTGAGCCATAAAAAAACCGGCGCAGGGCCGGCTTTTTATCAGTGGGGGACGATTACCCTTCGTTGACCAGCACCGCGTCGATGGTGTCGTCGCTACGCAGGGTCAGGATTTCGCAGCCGTTATCGGTCACCACAATAGTATGCTCGTACTGCGCGGACAAGCTGCGATCTTTGGTTTTTACCGTCCACCCGTCTTTCATGGTGCGGATGCGGTAGTCGCCGGCGTTGACCATCGGCTCGATGGTAAAGGTCATGCCCGCCTGCAGCACCACGCCGCCGTCATCGGCGTCGTAGTGCAGCACCTGCGGCTCTTCGTGGAAACCTTTGCCGATGCCGTGGCCGCAGTACTCGCGCACGACGGAGAAGTCGTGCGATTCGACATATTTCTGAATGGCGCGGCCCAGCTCGCGCAGACGAATGCCCGGCTTCACCAGGCGCAGCGCCAGGTAGAGGCTCTGCTGGGTGATTTGACACAGACGCTCGCCCTGGATGGTCGGCTTGCCGACGATAAACATCTTCGAGGTGTCGCCGTGGTACTCGTCTTTAATCACGGTCACGTCGATGTTGATGATGTCGCCATCTTTCAGCAGGCGATCGTCGCTGGGAATGCCGTGACACACCACTTCGTTGACCGAGATGCAAACCGATTTCGGAAAGCCGTGATAGCCGAGGCAGGCGGAGACGGCGTGCTGCTCGTTGGTGATGTAATCGTGGCAGATGCGGTCCAGTTCGCCGGTAGAGACGCCGGGTTTGACGTGCGGGGCGATCATCTCCAGCACCTCGGCGGCCAGTCGGCCGGCGACGCGCATTTTTTCGATTTCTTCAGGGGTTTTAATTGAAATTGCCATTAAATTAATCCGCAGTTGCCGAAAATTTCAGCAATAATGAACGATGTGCTGTCATGTTAGCAGCCGAAAACAAGGCCGCCAAACAGTTCGCGTCGCGCGGCCGCGCGCTGAACAAATTCTGGCTTCAGCAGCGTGGTTGTGGTATAAAGCGCGCCGACGATTCTCTGTCAGGCCCTTGCGGTCGACGAGAAACGCGAAAAACTCACTTTGTGTACTAAAACACACATGTATCGACACATACGCCGGGGTGCTTCGAAAGAGGTCGGTCGTATGGGATACATGGAGGCCCAACCCCAAACTTAATCTAGAGGTAATCATGGCAACTGTTTCCATGCGCGACATGCTCAAGGCTGGTGTTCACTTCGGTCACCAGACCCGTTACTGGAACCCGAAAATGAAGCCGTTCATCTTCGGTGCGCGTAACAAAGTTCACATCATCAACCTTGAGCAGACTGTACCGATGTTCAACCACGCTCTGGCTGAGCTGAACAAAATCTCTGCCCGTAAAGGCAAGATCCTGTTCGTCGGTACCAAGCGCGCTGCCAGCGAAGCGATTAAAGAGTCTGCACTGAGCTGCGACCAGTTCTTTGTAAACCACCGCTGGCTGGGTGGTATGCTGACCAACTGGAAAACCGTTCGTCAGTCTATCAAACGTCTGAAAGATCTTGAGACTCAGTCTCAGGACGGCACCTTCGACAAACTGACCAAGAAAGAAGCGCTGATGCGCGGTCGCGAACTGGCCAAGCTGGAAAACAGCCTGGGCGGTATCAAAGACATGGGCGGTCTGCCGGACGCGCTGTTCGTTATCGACGCCGATCACGAGCACATCGCGATCAAAGAAGCGAACAACCTGGGCATCCCGGTATTCGCGATCGTTGATACCAACTCTGATCCAGACGGCGTTGACTTCGTTATCCCGGGTAACGACGATGCGATCCGTGCTGTTAGCCTGTACCTGACTGCCGTTGCCACTACCGTGCGCGAAGGCCGTTCACAGGACCTGGCTGAGCAGGCTGAAGAAGCGTCTTTAGAAAACGCTTAATAAGGTTCGCTCTGACAAAGAGCCCTTAGACATCAGATGTAATCTGTTAAGGGGCCAGTCTTGGCCCCTTTATTTTATCTCCGTCTGTCACGCCTCCTTATCAGGCGGGCGGGACAGAGTAAATTTTCCGCAACAGGTGCCTTAGTGCGTAAGCACGGGGGTACGAACCGAGGATTCTGGAATGGCTGAAATTACCGCTGCAATGGTAAAAGAACTGCGCGAGCGTACTGGCGCGGGCATGATGGACTGCAAAAAAGCGCTGACCGAAGCGAATGGCGACATCGAGCTGGCGATTGAGAACATGCGTAAGTCCGGCGCGATCAAAGCGGCGAAAAAAGCAGGCAACGTGGCTGCTGACGGCGTGATCAAAACCAAAATCGACGGCAACTACGGCGTGATCCTGGAAGTTAACTGCCAGACTGACTTCGTTGCGAAAGACGCTGGTTTCCAGGCCTTTGCTGACAAAGTGCTGGACGCGGCGACCGCAGAGCGCATCACCGACGTTGAAGCGCTGAAAGCGAAATTCGAAGAAGAGCGCGTTGCGCTGGTAGCGAAAATCGGCGAAAACATCAACATCCGTCGTATCGCAGTGCTGGAAGGCGAGCAGCTGGGTTCATACCTG
This sequence comes from Pantoea septica, assembly GCF_002095575.1. GTDB lineage: Bacteria > Pseudomonadota > Gammaproteobacteria > Enterobacterales > Enterobacteriaceae > Pantoea > Pantoea septica. The sequence goes on from NZ_MLJJ01000034.1 coordinate 14,498, forward strand.
CACGGCGCACGCATCGGCGTACTGATCTCCGCGAAAGGCGCTGACGAAGAGCTGATCAAGCAGATCGCTATGCACGTTGCAGCCAGCAAGCCGGAATTCGTTAAGCCGGAAGACGTCTCTGCCGACGTGGTTGAGAAAGAGTACCAGGTTCAGCTGGACATCGCCATGCAGTCCGGTAAGCCGAAAGAGATCGCAGAGAAGATGGTTGAAGGCCGCATGAAGAAATTCACCGGCGAAGTCTCTCTGACCGGTCAGGCTTTCGTTATCGATCCGAGCAAAACCGTTGGCCAGGCGCTGAAAGAGCAGGGCGCTGACGTCATCAACTTCATCCGCTTCGAAGTGGGCGAAGGCATTGAGAAAGTCGAAAGCGACTTCGCTGCTGAAGTAGCGGCAATGTCCAAACAGTCTTAATGCTGTGAAAGGAACCGCCAGAAGGCGGTTCTTTTTTGTCTGCTACGCTAAGCAGACGCTTTTCAGTCTCATCCCAATAGTAATTTACGCGCGCTAAGCGGATGATCGATCAGATTTAACTTCTCCTTTTCAACTCTTCCAGGAAGAACCGACCATGGCGACCAACGCAAAACCTGTATATCAACGTATCCTGCTGAAACTGAGTGGCGAAGCACTGCAAGGTGCCGAAGGTTTTGGTATCGACGCGAGCGTGCTTGACCGCATGGCGCAAGAGGTGAAAGAACTGGTCGAGCTGGGCATTCAGGTAGGCGTGGTAATTGGCGGCGGCAACCTGTTCCGCGGCGCGGGTCTGGCACAGGCGGGAATGAACCGTGTCGTGGGCGACCATATGGGCATGCTGGCGACCGTAATGAACGGCCTGGCGATGCGCGACGCGCTGCACCGCGCCTACGTTAACGCGCGCCTGATGTCCGCTATTCCCCTCAACGGCGTATGCGACAACTACAGCTGGGCCGAAGCGATCAGCCTGCTGCGCAACAACCGCGTGGTGATTTTCTCCGCCGGCACCGGCAACCCGTTCTTCACCACCGACTCGGCGGCCTGCCTGCGCGGCATCGAGATCGAAGCAGACGTAGTGCTGAAGGCGACCAAAGTCGACGGCGTTTACTCCGCCGACCCGGTGAAAAATCCGGATGCGACGCTCTACGATCAGCTCTCTTACGCCGAAGTGCTGGAAAAAGAGCTGAAAGTAATGGATCTGGCGGCCTTTACGCTGGCGCGCGACCACCAGCTGCCGATCCGCGTATTTAATATGAACAAACCTGGCGCGCTGCGTCGCGTAGTAATGGGCGAAAAAGAAGGCACCCTGATTACGCATTAATACCCGACGCAAGATAAAATAAGGTATATTCTGTCGGCGCGGTGAATTTCACCGCGCACCATTCAGGATTATCGCTCAACAGCGATACCGCTTCCGGCGACGCCGGAATGGCCAGGTCAAACCGAATCCAAGGGTTTCAACGTGATTAACGACATCAAAAAAGATGCTGAAACGCGCATGGACAAATGCGTCGAAGCGTTTAAAAACACCATCAGCAAAGTGCGCACCGGTCGCGCTTCGCCTTCACTGCTCGACGGTATCGTGGTCGAATACTACGGTACGCCAACGCCGCTGCGTCAGCTCGCTTCCGTCACCGTAGAAGACTCACGCACGCTGAAAATCAACGTGTTCGACCGCTCCATGGGCCCGGCAGTGGAAAAAGCCATCATGGCTTCTGACCTCGGCCTGAACCCGAACTCAGCCGGTAGCGACATTCGCGTTCCGCTGCCTGCGTTGACCGAAGAGCGTCGTAAAGATCTGATCAAGATCGTACGTGGCGAAGCCGAGCAGGGCCGCGTCTCCGTGCGCAATGTGCGCCGCGACGCCAACGACAAAATCAAAGCCTTGCTGAAAGATAAAGAGATCAGCGAAGACGATGAGCGTCGTACTCAGGAAGAGATCCAGAAAATGACCGATGCGCGCATCAAGAACGTCGATGCGGCGCTGGCCGAGAAAGAGAAGGAGCTGATGGAGTTCTAATCCCATCGGTTGCTCTCTATACCCGATATCCTTGGGTATAAAACGCCGTTCAGGGCTGTATTCATTGCGAATGCGCTCTGGCGGCGTTTTACATTATGCCTTCCGCGCTTGCGGAGTTATTCGACGTCTTCACAGGGATAGCTTAATGAAGCGATTAACCTTGCTGGGTTCTACCGGATCAATCGGCGCCAGCACGCTGGCGGTGGTACGCGCCAATCCTGAGCTCTATCAAATCACCGCGCTGGTCGCCGGACAAAACGTTGCGCTGATGGCGGAACAGTGCCAGGCCTTTCAGCCGCGCTATGCCGCGATGGCGGATGAAGCCTCCGCGCAGGCGCTGCGTGAACGACTGAAAGCACTCAACGTCTCTACCGAAGTGCTCTCCGGCGTTCAGGCTGCGTGCGAGCTGGCGGCGCTTGACGAGGTCGACCAGGTGATGGCGGCGATCGTCGGGGCCTCGGGTTTGCTGCCGACGCTGGCGGCGATCCGCGCCGGGAAAAGCGTGCTGCTTGCCAATAAAGAGTCTCTTGTCACCTGCGGCCGTTTGTTTATGGAGGCCGTACGCCATCATCAGGCGCAGCTGCTGCCCGTCGACAGCGAGCATAACGCGATTTTTCAGAGTTTGCCCGCTTCCATCCAGCATCAGTTAGGATACGCTGACCTGCGAGAAAATGGCATTGAGTCCATTATCCTTACGGGATCGGGTGGTCCTTTTCGTGACACGCCGCTGGCTGACCTCGCGACCATGTCGCCAGAGCAGGCCTGCGCGCATCCGAACTGGTCGATGGGACGTAAAATCTCCGTCGACTCGGCCACCATGATGAATAAAGGTCTCGAATACATTGAAGCCCGCTGGTTATTTAACGCCAGCGCAGCGCAAATGGAGGTGATCCTGCATCCGCAGTCGATGATCCACTCCATGGTGCGCTACTGCGACGGCAGCGTGCTGGCTCAGCTCGGTTCACCGGATATGCGCACCCCCATTGCACACTGCATGGCCTGGCCTGCGCGTATTTCGGCAGGCGTCACGCCGCTGGACTTCACCCGCATGTCCGCGCTGACCTTCGCTGAACCTGACTTTGCCCGCTACCCTTGCCTGAAACTGGCGATAGATGCCTGCGAGGCAGGGCAGGCGGCGACCACTACGCTGAACGCGGCCAACGAGGTTGCGGTGGCGGCCTTTCTGGATAACCAGATCCGCTTTACCGACATCGCGGCGATCAACAGCGAAGCGCTGTCGGCGCAGACGTTCGCGGAGCCGGACTCGGTGGACGCCGTGCTGGATATCGACCGCGCCGCGCGCGCCAGCGCCACAAAAATGCTGCCGCGTTTCGCGACCTCGCGTTAACGCGCGCCGCTATTTGTTCGCCTGTAGCGAAAATGGTATAGTCGCTCGCTCGCGTTTCCGGGTATGGCATCGCATCTGATGCGCCTCGCCCCTTTTGGGCGGGAGAATACCGGGCGCAATGTATTCAGAAACCACAGCATTTCTGACAACAGGAATTAATTACGCGTTATGTCGTCCAATAATCACAACAAAACCGATGACCAACAGGGAACAGGCCCGCGTCACGTGGCTATCATTATGGATGGCAATGGTCGTTGGGCTAAAAATCAGGGAAAACTGCGTATTTCCGGCCATAAAGCGGGCGTTAAAGCGGTGCGCCGCTCTGTCAGTTTCGCCGTCAGCAATAATCTTGAAGCGCTGACGCTCTATGCCTTCAGCAGTGAAAACTGGAGCCGTCCGCCTCAGGAAGTGACGGCGCTAATGGAGCTGTTTGTCTGGGCGCTCGACAGTGAAGTGAAGAGCCTGCACAAGCACAACGTGCGTCTGCGCATCATCGGCGACGTGAGCCGTTTCAGTAACCGTATTCAGGAGCGTATTCGTCGCGCCGAGGAACTGACTCAGCAAAATAGTGGACTGACTCTCAATATTGCCGCGAACTATGGCGGACGTTGGGATATTATCCAGGGAGTGAAAAAACTCGCTGAGCAGGTTCAGGAAGGTTTGCTGCGTCCTGACCAGATCACCGAGGAAAACCTGTCTGCCCATTTGTGCATGCAGGGACTGGCTCCAGTGGATTTAGTGATAAGGACCGGGGGAGAGCATCGGATTAGCAACTTCCTGCTGTGGCAGATCGCCTATGCTGAGTTTTATTTTACCGATGTTCTCTGGCCTGATTTTGATGAACACGTTTTTGAAGGTGCACTGAATGCATTCTCTCTGCGGGAGCGTCGTTTTGGCGGCGCTGCACCAGGCGGCGCCTGAGCAAACAGGGGGTAACCTTTGCTGAAGTCTCGTCTGATTACCGCGCTTATTCTCATTCCGCTGGTGATTGCTGCGCTTTTCTGGTTACCGCCCGTTGGTTTTGCGATTACGACGATTATCATCTGCATGCTCGGCGCCTGGGAATGGGGCCAGCTTGCGGGCATGGCGTCGCGCCAACAGCGCATCTGGCTTTCCCTGCTGTGCGGGCTGCTGCTGGCGGGGATGCTCTTTACTCTTCCTCCCTATCAGCGTGACGTGCATCTGCCGCAGGTCGCCACTTCGCTCTGGGCGTCGCTGGCGTGGTGGATTGTGGCGCTGTTCCTGGTTCTCTTTTATCCCGCATCGGCCTCTCTGTGGCGGCATTCGCGCCCTTTGCGCCTGGTCTTCGGCATTCTCACCCTGATTCCCTTTTTCTGGGGCATGATGGCGCTGCGTCAGTATCACTACGAGAGCGATCACTACGCCGGCTCATGGTGGCTGCTGTTCGTGATGTTCCTGGTGTGGGGCGCGGATTCCGGCGCTTACATGTTCGGCAAGATGTTTGGCAAACATAAGCTGGCGCCTAAAGTCTCGCCAGGTAAAACCTGGGAAGGCTTTCTCGGCGGCCTGTTCTCTTCCGCGCTGCTCGCCTGGCTGTTCGCCAGCTTCGCGCCGCTGACCGTTTCCGCCGGTACGCTGATTGTCTGCGCCGTGCTGGCCACGCTCGCGTCGGTACTGGGCGACTTAACAGAAAGCATGTTCAAACGTGAAGCGGGCATAAAAGACAGCGGCAGCCTGATCCCGGGTCACGGCGGCATACTCGATCGCATCGACAGCCTCACTGCGGCGGTGCCGGTTTTCGCCTGTTTACTGCTGCTGGTATTCCGCACTCTCTGAGGACAGGCGTAGATGTTGAGTATATTGTGGAGTTTTGTCGCCTTTATCATCGCCCTTGGCGTGCTTATCACCGTTCACGAGTTCGGCCATTTTTGGGTAGCGCGCCGCTGCGGCGTGCGCGTTGAACGCTTCTCTATCGGCTTCGGCAAGGCGCTCTGGCAGCGTCGCGATAAGCAGGGCACCGAATACGTTATCGCGCTGATCCCGCTCGGGGGCTATGTCAAAATGCTCGACGAGCGCGTGGAAAGCGTCCCCGCCGAACTGCGTCATCAGGCTTTCAACAATAAAGCCGTCTGGCAGCGCGCCTCGATTATCGCCGCCGGCCCCGTTGCCAATTTCATCTTCGCCGTGTTCGCCTACTGGGTCGTGTTTATTCACGGCGTTCCGGGCGTGCGCCCGGTCGTTGGCGAAATTGTGAACGGATCGGTGGCGGCGCAGGCGCAAATTGTCAGCGGGATGGAACTTAAAGCAGTCGACGGTATCGAAACGCCTGACTGGGATGCTGTGCGCATGGCGCTGATCGGCAAAATCGGCGACGCGCAGACGGTGCTGACCGTCTCGCGCTTCGGCGATGAGGCGACGCAGCAGAAAGCGGTCGATCTGCGTAACTGGCAGTTCGAGCCAGACAAAGAGGATCCGGTTGTGGCGCTGGGCATTCGTCCGCGCGGCCCGCAAATCGAAACCACGCTGGCGGAGGTGCAGGCTGACTCGCCAGCGAGCGTTGCCGGTTTGCAAGCGGGCGACAGGATCGTTAAAGTCGATGGTCAGCCGTTAACGCAATGGCAAAATTTTGTCATGCAGGTGCGGGACAATCCTGGCAAAGAGATGGTCCTGGACGTGAATCGCAACGGCGAAACGGTGCAGCTGCACCTGACGCCGGAAGCCAGGCCGGGCGCGAAGGCAGAGGGTTTCGCCGGGGTTATCCCGCGCGTTGTTCCGCTGCCGGAAGCCTACAAAACGGTAAGGCAGTATGGCGCGTTTGACGCTGTCGGTGAGGCCAGCGCGAAAACCTGGCAACTGATGAAGCTGACGGTCTCCATGCTGGGCAAGTTAATTACCGGCGATGTAAAGCTGAACAACCTGAGCGGGCCGATTTCGATTGCGCAGGGTGCAGGATTGTCAGCGGAATATGGGATGATTTACTACCTGATGTTTCTGGCGTTGATTAGCGTCAATCTTGGAATCATCAACCTCTTCCCGCTGCCGGTGTTAGATGGTGGGCATTTGCTCTTCCTGGCGATCGAAAAGATCAAAGGTGGACCGGTGTCCGAGCGAGTTCAGGACTTCAGTTATCGCATTGGCTCAATCCTGCTGGTGTTGTTAATGGGGCTTGCACTTTTCAATGATTTCTCACGTCTGTAATCGCTGGAACGCAGACAGACGCGGGATGTGTTAGGAAAACGCATAATAACGATGGCGATGAAAAAGTTGCTCATAGCGTCGCTGCTGTTTAGCAGCGCCACCGTTTACGGTGCAGACGATTTCGTGGTGAAGGATATTCATTTCGAAGGGCTGCAGCGAGTCGCCGTCGGCGCGGCTCTGCTGAGCATGCCGGTACGAGTTGGCGATACGGTTAATGACGAAGATGTCAAAAATACCATTCGTTCACTGTTCGCTACCGGCAACTTTGAGGATGTTCAGGTCCTGCGCGACGGAACTACGCTGATTGTTCAGGTGAAAGAACGTCCTACCATTGCCAGCATTACCTTTACCGGCAACAAAGCGGTGAAAGAGGAGCAGCTCAAGCAGAACCTTGAGGCCTCCGGCGTACGCGTAGGCGAAGCCCTGGACCGCACCACCATCTCTTCGATTGAGAAGGGACTGGAGGATTTCTACTACAGCGTCGGTAAATACACCGCTAACGTGAAGGCCGTGGTGACGCCGCTGCCGCGCAACCGCGTCGACCTGAAACTGGTCTTCACCGAGGGCGTCTCCGCCAAGATTCAGCAGATTAACATCGTCGGCAACAAGGCGTTTAGCTCTGACGAGCTGATCTCCCGTTTCCAGCTGCGCGACGAAGTGCCGTGGTGGAACGTGGTCGGCGATCGCAAATACCAGAAGCAAAAACTGGCGGGTGACCTTGAGACGCTGCGCAGCTTCTATCTCGATCGCGGCTATGCACGCTTTAACATCGATTCGACGCAGGTCAGCCTGACGCCGGATAAAAAAGGCATCTACATCACCGTTAATATCACCGAGGGCGATCAGTACAAAATCGCCGGCGTGATCGTCAACGGCAGCATGGCGGGCCACTCGGCAGAAATCGAACATCTGACGCAGATTCCATCGGGCGAGCTCTATAACGGCACCAAAGTCACCCAGATGGAAGATGACATCAAGAAGCTGCTGGGCCGCTACGGCTACGCCTACCCGCGCGTCATGACGCAGCCGGAAATCAACGACGCCGATAAAACGGTGAAGCTGCATATCAGCGTCGATGCCGGCAACCGTTACTACGTGCGCAAAGTGCGCTTCGAAGGCAACGACACGTCGAAAGATGCGGTGCTGCGTCGCGAAATGCGTCAGATGGAAGGCGCATGGCTGGGCAGCGACCTGGTGGAGCAGGGCAAAGAGCGCCTGAACCGCACCGGCTACTTTGAAACCGTTGATGTGGACACTCAGCGCGTGCCGGGCGCGCCCGATCAGGTAGACGTGGTCTACAAGGTGAAAGAGCGCAACACCGGTACCTTTAACTTCGGCGTCGGCTACGGTACCGAAAGCGGCGTCAGCTTCCAGGTTGGCGTTACCCAGGACAACTGGCTGGGCACCGGCAACACGGTGAGCATCAGCGGTACTAAAAATGACTATCAGACCTATGCCGAATTCTCGCTGACCGATCCCTACTTTACGGTCGACGGCGTGAGCCTGGGCGGCCGCGTCTTCTATAACGACTTTAAAGCGGACGATGCCGATCTGTCCGACTACACCAATAGAAGTTATGGCGTAGACGGCACGCTGGGCTTCCCGGTCAACGAAAACAACACGCTGCGTGTCGGTCTGGGCTATGTGCACAACGACCTCTCCAACATGCAGCCGCAGGTGGCGATGTGGCGCTATCTTGATTCGGTCGGCAAGCCGCAGGAGCTGAACGACAAGGGCGATTTCTCCGCGGATGACTTCACCTTCAACTACGGCTGGACCTACAACACCCTGGATCGCGGCTTCTTCCCGACGGCGGGTAACCGTACCAACCTGAACGGCAAGATCACTATTCCGGGCTCGGACAACAGCTTCTACAAAGCGACGCTGGATACGCAGCAGTACGTGCCGCTTAACCGCGATCGCACCTGGGTGCTGTTAGGCCGCGGCCGCGTCGGTTACGGCGATGGTCTGGGCGGCAAAGAGATGCCGTTCTATGAGAACTTCTACGCGGGTGGCTCAAGCACGGTGCGCGGTTTCCGCTCTAACACCATCGGTCCGAAAGCCGCTTACCTGAACGACCGCTCGTCAACCTGTACGCTGAGCGATCCGAACGGCATTTGTAAGTCGGACGACGCGGTCGGCGGCAACGCCATGGCGGTGGCCAGCCTCGAGCTGATCACGCCGACGCCGTTCCTGAGCGAAAAATACGCTAACTCGGTTCGTACGTCGCTGTTCGTGGATGCGGGCACCGTCTGGGATACCAAGTGGCAGAATACGGCTGAAACCCGCGCCGCCGGTATTCCGGACTATAGCGATCCAAACAATATCCGCGTTTCGAGCGGTATTGCGCTGCAGTGGATGTCCCCGCTGGGGCCGCTGGTCTTCTCCTATGCCCAGCCGGTCAAAAAAGTGGAAGGGGACAAATCAGAACAGTTCCAGTTTAACATTGGTAAAACCTGGTAAGGTTCTGAGCAAGGAAGCATAAGCTGAAGTCTTGCTACCGAACCGCGGTTTTTAATGTGGTTCGGAGCAAACACTGTGTCGCTGACACAAACGTTGATGGTAAGGAGTTTATAGTGAAAAAGTTGTTGTGTGCCGCAGGACTGGGTCTTGCTTTAGCTGTATCCGCAGGCGCTCAGGCTGCTGACAAAATCGCAGTGGTAAACGTGTCCAGCATTTTCCAACAGTTACCGCAGCGTGCGACCGTTGCTAAACAGCTGGAAAACGAATTCAAAGGCCGCGCAACCGAGCTGCAGAGCCAGGAGCGCGATCTGCAGACCAAAATGCAGCGCCTGCAGCGCGACGGTTCAACCATGAAGGCCAGCGATCGCAGCCGCATGGAAAAAGACGTCATGTCGCAGCGCGAAGCCTTCTCTTCTAAAGCCCAGGCTTTCGAACAGGATAACCGCCGTCGTCAGATGGAAGAGCGTAACAAACTGCTGAGCCGCATTCAGGACGCTGTGAAGAAAGTCGCAAGCGACGAAGGTTATGACGTGGTTATCGACGCTAACGCGGTGGCTTACGCGGCAAACGCGAAAGACATTACTGCTGACGTGCTGAAACAGGTTAAATAATCGATGTCATCAATTCGACTGGCTGATTTAGCCCAGCAGTTGGATGCAGAATTGCACGGAGATGGCGACCTCGCCATCTCCGGCATTGCTTCTATGCAATCCGCCCAAACCGGCCAAATCACATTTCTTAGCAACAGCCGCTACCGCGAGCAACTCGTCCAGTGTCAGGCATCGGCCGTGGTGCTGACGGAAGCGGATCTGGAGTGGTGTCACACGGCCGCGCTGGTGGTGAAAAATCCCTATCTGACCTATGCGCGCATGGCTCAGCTGCTGGATACCACGCCGCAGCCTGCACAGAATATCGCGCCCAGCGCGGTGATCGATCCCAGCGCGAAGCTGGGGCAGAATGTCTCTGTCGGCGCCAATGCGGTGATTGAATCGGACGTGGTGCTTGGCGATAACGTCGTTATCGGCGCAGGTTGCTTCGTTGGTAAAAAGACGCGCATCGGCAATAACAGCCGCCTCTGGGCCAACGTCACCGTCTACCATGAAATCGAAATCGGTCAGGATTGTCTGATTCAGTCCGGCACCGTGATCGGCGCGGACGGTTTCGGCTACGCCAACGATCGCGGCAATTGGGTGAAAATCCCGCAGCTTGGCGCTGTAATTATCGGCGATCGGGTAGAAATCGGCGCCTGTACCACTATCGATCGTGGCGCGCTGGATAACACTCTGATCGGCAATGGTGTTATCATAGACAACCAGTGTCAGATCGCACACAACGTGGTTATTGGCGACAATACCGCGGTTGCGGGTGGTGTGATCATGGCGGGTAGTTTGAAAATTGGACGTTACTGTATGATTGGCGGCGCCAGCGTCATTAACGGCCATATGGAAATCTGTGACAAGGTGACTGTTACCGGTATGGGGATGGTTATGCGTCCTATCACAGAGCCTGGGGTATACTCCTCGGGCATTCCGCTACAACCCAATAAAACCTGGCGCAAAACTGCAGCGCTGGTGATGAACATCGATGACATGAGCAAGCGCTTAAAAGCCATCGAGCGGAAGGTCGGCAAAGACGACTAAACGCCATCCCACATGCGACCGGCTTGCTAATAAAAACGGTTAAGCAGGCAAGCCAGGCGCCATTGAACCGATTTCGGCCTGCGGAGGATCCTGTTGATCTGTGCAGGCCGTGTTATTGATGTCATCAGATTTTTAGGACAGGAAGAGTATTTTGACTACTGAAACTCATACTCTGAAAATTGAAGAAATTTTAGAGCTGCTGCCGCACCGCTACCCATTTCTGCTGGTTGATCGCGTGCTGGAGTTTGAAGAGCACAAGTATCTGCGCGCAGTAAAGAACGTCTCTGTTAACGAACCGTTTTTCCAGGGGCATTTCCCTGGTAAACCGATTTTCCCTGGCGTTCTGATCCTCGAAGCGATGGCGCAGGCTACCGGTATCCTGGCGTTTAAAAGCGTGGGTAAACTGGAACCGGGCGAACTCTACTATTTCGCCGGCATCGACGAAGCCCGTTTCAAACGTCCGGTCGTGCCGGGCGATCAAATGATCATGGAAGTGACTTTCGAGAAAACCCGCCGCGGTTTGACGCGTTTTAAAGGCGTTGCTACCGTTGACGGCAAGATCGTCTGTGAAGCGACCATGATGTGTGCCCGTAGCCGGGAGGCATAATCTGTGATTGATCCAACCGCCACCATCCATGCCAGTTCCGTTATCGAAGAGGGGGCCATTATCGGCCCCAACGTCCACATCGGCCCGTTCTGCTTTATCGGCGCGCATGTGGAAATCGGTGAAGGGACGGTCCTGAAGTCGCATGTGGTCATCAATGGCCACACGCGTATCGGGAAAGATAACCAGATCTATCAGTTCGCCTCTATCGGCGAAGTGAACCAGGATCTGAAATATGCCGGCGAGCCGACGCGCGTTGAAGTAGGCGACCGCAACCGCATCCGCGAAAGCGTGACCATTCATCGCGGCACCGCGCAGGGCGGCGGCGTCACCACTATCGGCAGCGATAACCTGCTGATGGTGAATGCGCATATCGCGCACGACTGCGTGATCGGCAACCGCTGCATTTTCGCCAACAACGCCACGCTGGGCGGTCACGTCACCGTGGACGACTTCGCGATTATCGGCGGCATGACGGCGGTGCATCAGTGGTGCACTATCGGCGCGCACGTAATGGTTGGCGGTTGTTCAGGCGTCGCGCAGGATGTGCCGCCGTACGTTATCGCGCAGGGCAACCACGCGACCCCGTTCGGCATCAATATCGAAGGCCTGAAGCGTCGCGGCTTCAGCAAAGAGGCGCTGCACGCTATTCGCAACGCCTATAAAGTGCTGTATCGCAGCAACAAAACGCTGGAAGAAGCCAAGCCCGAAATTGAAGCGCTGGCGAAGCAGCATAGCGAAGTGCAGCCTTTCTACGACTTCTTTGCTCGTTCTACGCGTGGGTTGATTCGTTAATTCATGTCAGTGCGTCCCCTCACGATAGCCCTGGTCGCCGGAGAAACTTCCGGCGATATTCTTGGCGCCGGTCTGATCCGCGCGCTCAAAGCGCGTCATCCCGATGCCCGTTTCGTCGGCGTGGCTGGCCCGCGCATGCAGGCCGAAGGCTGCGAAACCTGGTATGAGATGGAAGAGCTGGCGGTGATGGGCATCGTGGAAGTGCTCGGCCGTCTGCCGCGCCTGATGAAAATCGGCCGCGACCTGACGGAGCGCTTTAGCGAGCTCAAACCTGACGTCTTCGTCGGCATTGATGCGCCCGATTTTAATATCCGGCTGGAAGGGCGGCTGAAGCGCAACGGCATTCGCACTATTCACTACGTCAGCCCCTCGGTCTGGGCGTGGCGACAAAAGCGCGTATTCAAAATTGGTCGTAACACCAACCTGGTGCTCGCCTTCCTGCCGTTTGAAAAAGCCTTTTACGATCGCTTCAACGTGCCGTGCCGCTTTATCGGCCACACCATGGCGGATGCGATGCCGCTGCAGCCGGACAAGGCTGCCGCACGCCGCACGCTAGGCATTAGCGACGAGGCGCTCTGCCTCGCGCTGCTGCCCGGCAGCCGACATGCGGAAGTCGAAATGCTCAGCGCCGATTTTCTGCGGGCGGCCCAGCTGCTGCGCATACGCTATCCGGCGCTGGAAATCGTCGTGCCGCTGGTCAACGCCAAACGTCGCGCGCAGTTCGAACAGATCAAAGCTGAGGTCGCGCCTGAAGTGCCGATGCATCTGCTGGACGGCCAGGGACGCGAGGCGATGATTGCGAGCGACGCCGCGATTCTGGCATCCGGCACCGCCGCGCTGGAGTGCATGCTGGCAAAATGTCCGATGGTGGTCGGCTATCGTATGAAGCCCTCGACCTTCTGGCTGGCGAAGCGGCTGGTGAAGACGCCCTACGTCTCGCTGCCCAATCTGCTGGCGGGACGCGAGCTGGTGAAAGAGCTGCTGCAGGATGAGTGCGAACCCCACGCGCTGGCGGCGGCGCTCGAGCCGCTGCTGCATGCCGGTGCGCAACGCGACGCGCTGCTCGCGACCTTCACCGAACTGCATCAGCAGATCCGCTGGAACGCAGACGAACAGGCAGCGGACGCCGTACTGGAGATCGCCAATGGCTGATTTTATCTATCCCAATGCTCGCCTGATTGCGGGCGTTGACGAAGTGGGTCGCGGTCCGCTGGTCGGCGCGGTGGTCACGGCGGCGGTTATTCTCGATCCGGCCAACCCGATTCAGGGGCTGGCGGACTCAAAGAAACTATCGGAAAAGCGACGTCTCGCTCTGTTCGACGAGATCAAAGAAAAAGCGCTGGCGTGGAGCCTGGGCCGCGCCGAGCCGGAAGAGATTGACCGGCTCAATATTCTGCACGCCACCATGCTGGCGATGCAGCGCGCGGTCGCCGGTCTGGCGATTGCGCCCGATTTTGTGCTGGTAGACGGCAACCGCTGCCCGGCGTTGCCGATGCCTTCACAGGCGGTAGTGAAAGGGGATAGCCTGGTCGCGGAGATCAGCGCGGCGTCGATTATCGCCAAGGTGTCCCGCGATAGCGAAATGGCGGAGCTGGATCGTCTGTTTCCCCAGTATGGCTTCGCGCAGCACAAAGGCTATCCTACCGCGCTACATATGGAAAAACTGACGCAGCATGGCGCCACGCCGCACCATCGCCGCAGCTTTGCGCCGGTGCGCAACGCCCTGATCGACGCTGAAGTCCTGGCCGCTGGCCAGCCAGCTACGCTTTAATAGCCTGACGCTGTTTTAACCGGAAACCGATATGGCTGAACCCCGTTTTATACATCTGCGTGTCCACAGTGACTACTCTATGGTCGATGGCCTGGCGAAAACCGGGCCGCTGGTCAAAAAGGCGGCTGCGCTCGGCATGCCGGCCCTCGCGATCACGGACTTCATGAACCTGTGCGGGCTGGTGCGTTTCTACGGCAGCGCGCACGGCGCGGGGATCAAACCGATTATCGGCGCGGATTTCAAAGTCGCCAGCGAACAGATGGGCGACGAGCTGACGCAGCTGACGGTGCTGGCCGCCAACAATACCGGCTATCAGAACCTGACGCTGCTCATCTCGCGCGCCTACCAGCGCGGCTACGGCATCGCCGGTCCGGTTATCGATCGCGACTGGCTGCCGGAGCTGGGCGAAGGATTGATTCTGCTCTCCGGCGGACGCTGCGGCGACGTGGGCCGCAGCCTGCTGCGCGGCAACAGCGCGCTGGTGGCGCAGTGCCTCGACTTCTATCAGACCCACTTTCCCTATCGCTACTACCTTGAGCTGACGCGCACCGGGCGCGCCGACGAGGAGAGCTATCTGCACGCCGCGGTTGAGCTCGCCATCGCTGAAGGCGTGCCGGTGGTCGCCACCAATGAAGTCTGCTTCCTGAACGAAGAGGACTTCGACGCCCATGAAATCCGCGTGGCGATCCACGACGGCTATACGCTGGACGATCCCAAACGCCCGCGCAACTACAGCCCTCAGCAATATATGCGCAGTGAAGAGGAGATGTGCGAGCTGTTCTCGGACATCCCGGAAGCGCTGGAAAACAGCGTAGAGATTGCTAAGCGCTGCAACGTCACGGTACGCCTCGGCGAGTACTTCCTGCCGCAGTTCCCGACGGGCGATATGTCCACCGAAGATTTTCTGGTGATGAAGTCGCGTGAAGGGCTGGAAGAGCGCCTTGAGTTTCTCTTTCCCGATCCGGCCGTGCGTGCGGAGAAGCGGCCGGAATATGACGAGCGTCTGGAGATCGAGCTCAACGTTATCAACCAGATGGGCTTCCCTGGCTACTTCCTGATCGTAATGGAGTTTATCCAGTGGTCGAAAGATAACGGCATTCCGGTCGGTCCGGGACGCGGCTCCGGTGCCGGTTCGCTGGTCGCCTACGCGCTAAAGATCACCGACCTTGATCCGCTGGAGTTCGACCTGCTGTTCGAACGATTCCTTAACCCGGAACGCGTCTCGATGCCTGACTTCGACGTCGACTTCTGTATGGAGAAGCGCGATCAGGTGATCGACCACGTCGCCGAGATGTACGGGCGCGAAGCGGTATCGCAGATCATCACCTTCGGCACCATGGCGGCGAAAGCGGTTATCCGCGACGTCGGCCGCGTGCTGGGTCATCCGTACGGCTTCGTCGATCGCATCTCCAAGCTGATCCCGCCGGATCCCGGCATGACGCTGGAAAAAGCCTTCGCCGTTGAGCCGCAGCTGCCGGAAATGTACGACGCGGACGAAGAGGTCAAAGCGCTGATTGATATGGCGCGCAAGCTGGAAGGCGTCACGCGTAACGCCGGCAAGCACGCCGGCGGCGTGGTCATCGCCCCGACGCGCATTACCGACTTCGCGCCGCTTTACTGCGACGAGAACGGCAACCATCCGGTCACGCAGTTCGATAAGAACGATGTCGAATACGCCGGCCTGGTGAAGTTCGACTTCCTTGGCCTGCGCACGCTCACCATCATCGACTGGGCGCTGAAGATGATCAACCCGCGCCGGGAGAAGCAGGGCCTGCCGCCGATCGATATCGCCGCTATCCCGCTGGAGGATAAAAAAAGCTTCGACATGCTGCAGCGTGCGGAAACCACGGCGGTGTTCCAGCTTGAATCGCGCGGCATGAAAGACCTGATCAAACGTCTGAAGCCGGACTGCTTTGAAGATATGATCGCGCTGGTGGCGCTGTTCCGTCCCGGTCCGCTGCAGTCGGGCATGGTAGATAACTTTATCGACCGTAAGCACGGACGCGAGGCGATCTCCTATCCCGATATTCAGTGGCAGCATGAAAGCCTGAAGCCGGTGCTCGAACCCACCTACGGCATTATCCTCTATCAGGAACAGGTGATGCAGATCGCCCAGGTGCTCTCCGGCTATACCCTGGGCGGCGCGGATATGCTGCGTCGCGCGATGGGTAAAAAGAAGCCGGAAGAGATGGCCAAACAGCGCTCGGTGTTTAAAGAGGGCGCGGAGCGCATGGGCATCGACGGCGAGCTGTCGATGAAGATTTTCGACCTGGTGGAAAAATTCGCCGGCTACGGCTTTAACAAATCGCACTCCGCCGCCTATGCGCTGGTTTCCTACCAGACGCTGTGGCTGAAGGCGCACTACCCGGCCGAATTTATGGCGGCGGTCATGACCGCCGATATGGACAACACCGAGAAGGTGGTCGGCCTGGTGGACGAGTGCTGGCGCATGGGCCTGAAGGTGCTGCCGCCAGATATCAACTCCGGTCTCTATCAGTTCCACGTCAACGACGACGGCGAGATCGTCTACGGTATCGGCGCGATCAAAGGCGTCGGCGAAGGCCCGATCGAGGCGATCCTCGAGGCGCGCAACCAGGATGGCTATTTCCGCGAGCTGTTCGATCTCTGCGCACGCACCGACACCAAAAAGATCAACCGCCGCGTGATGGAGAAGCTGATCATGTCCGGCGCCTTCGATCGTCTCGGTCCGCACCGGGCGGCGCTGATGAGTTCGCTCGGCGACGCGCTGAAGGCGGCGGATCAGCACGCCAAAGCGGAGGCGATCGGCCAGGCTGACATGTTCGGCGTACTGGCGGAAGAGCCGGAGCAGGTAGAGAAATCCTACGCCAGCGTAACGCCCTGGCCGGAACAGGTGCAGCTCGACGGCGAGCGGGAAACGCTCGGCCTCTATCTCACCGGCCATCCGATCAATCAGTATCTGAAAGAAATCGAACGCTATGTAGGCGGCATGCGCCTCAAGGACATGCATCCTACCGAGCGTGGTAAAATTACCGTCGCCGCCGGTCTGGTGGTGGCGGCCCGCGTGATGGTGACCAAGCGCGGCAACCGAATTGGTATCTGTACTCTGGACGATCGTTCCGGTCGCCTTGAGGTGATGTTGTTTACCGATGCGTTAGATAAATACCAGCAGTTGCTGGAGAAAGACCGTATCCTGATCGTCAGCGGACAGGTCAGCTTTGATGACTTCAGCGGCGGCCTTAAAATGACCGCCCGTGAAGTCATGGACATTGACGAAGCGCGCGAAAAATACGCGCGCGGACTTGCTATCTCGCTGACGGACAGGCAAATTGATGACCAGCTATTAAACCGGCTCCGCCAGTCTCTCGAGCCCCATCGCTCGGGGACGATACCGGTGAATCTCTACTATCAGAGAGCCGACGCGCGAGCGAAGCTACGCTTTGGTGCAGCGTGGCGTATTTCGCCCAGCGATCGCCTGCTCAACGAACTGCGTTCGTTGATAGGGTCGGAGCAGGTTGAACTGGAGTTTGACTAAAACAGGAACATTATGAGTCTTAATTACCTGGATTTTGAACAGCCGATCGCGGAACTTGAAGCGAAAATTGATTCGCTTACGTCGATTGGTCGTCAGGATGATAAACACATTAATCTGGACGAAGAGGTGCAGCGCCTGCGCGAAAAAAGCGTTGAGCTGACCCGTAAAATTTTCGCCGATTTAGGTGCATGGCAGGTCGCGCAGCTGGCGCGCCATCCGCTGCGCCCTTATACGCTTGACTACGTTCGCAACGCTTTTGACGACTTTGACGAGCTGGCAGGCGATCGCGCCTATGCCGACGACAAAGCGATTGTCGGCGGTATCGCTCGTCTCGACGGTCGTCCGGTAATGATCATTGGTCATCAAAAAGGTCGCGAAACCAAAGAGAAAATCCGCCGCAACTTCGGTATGCCGGCGCCGGAAGGCTATCGCAAAGCGCTGCGCCTGATGGAGATGGCCGAACGCTTCAAAATGCCGCTGATCACTTTTATCGACACGCCGGGCGCCTATCCAGGCGTGGGCGCGGAAGAGCGCGGTCAGTCTGAAGCGATCGCTCGTAACCTGCGCGAAATGTCTGGCCTGAAAATTCCGGTTATCTGCACCGTGATCGGCGAAGGCGGCTCAGGCGGCGCGCTGGCGATCGGCGTGGGCGACAAAGTGAATATGCTGCAGTACAGCACCTATTCGGTGATCTCGCCGGAAGGCTGCGCCTCGATTCTGTGGAAAAGCGCGGATAAAGCCCCGCTGGCGGCAGAGGCGATGGGCATTACGGCCAACCGTCTGAAAGAGCTGAAGCTGATCGACTCGATCATCCCTGAACCGCTGGGCGGCGCGCATCGTCAGCCGGTGGATATGGCGCTGTCGCTGAAAAACCAGCTGCTGGCGGATCTGGCCGATCTCGACAGCCTGAGCACCGAAGAGCTGCTCGACCGCCGCTATCAGCGTCTGATGAACTACGGCTACGCTTAAGGGCGTACGTACAGCGGTGAAAAAGCGGACTTCGGTCCGCTTTTTTTATGCCTCTGATTTGCCGACGGGTAACAGAGTAGAGCATTCCGACGTACCCGATCGCCATCCTTCGCTATGATTAGCCCTGCCACATTAAAAGGGAGGTGCGCATTGAATATTCTGGCGATCATGGGTTCACACGGCATGTTCTACAAAGACGAGCCGCTGCGCGAACTGAATACCGCGCTGACGCAGCAGGGCTTTCAGCTGATTTATCCCACTAATATCGACGACCTGCTCAAGCTGATAGAGCATAACCCGCGCATCTGCGGCGTGATCTTTGACTGGGACGCGCACAACAGCCCAGCGCTCTGTGCCGATATCAATCAGCTCAATGAATATCTGCCGCTCTATGCCTTTATCAACACCCATTCGCAGATGGATGTCAGCATCAACGAGATGCGTATGGCGCTGCACTTCTTTGAATACGCGCTGAGCGCCGCGGACGATATCGCGCTGCATATCCGCCAGTATACCGACGACTATATCGAGCAGATTACGCCGCCGCTGACCAGGGCGCTGTTTACCTACGTGAAAGAGGGCAAGTACACCTTCTGTACGCCCGGCCATATGGGCGGCACCGCTTTTCAAAAAAGCCCGGTCGGCAGCCTCTTTTACGACTTCTTCGGCGCTAATACGCTGAAGGCGGATATCTCTATCTCCGTGACTGAGCTTGGTTCGCTGCTCGATCATACCGGTCCGCACCTGGAAGCCGAAGAATACGTCGCCAGAACTTTCGGCGCTGAGCAGAGCTACATGGTGACCAACGGCACCTCGACCTCGAATAAAATCGTCGGCATGTATGCGGCGCCGACCGGCAGCACGGTATTGATCGATCGCAACTGCCATAAGTCGCTGACGCATCTGCTGATGATGAGCGATATCGTGCCGATCTGGCTCAAACCGACGCGCAACGCGCTGGGCATTCTCGGCGGCATCCCTAAGCGGGAGTTCACCCGCGCCAGCATTGAGGAGAAGGTGGCGAATACCGCGCGCGCCAGCTGGCCGGTGCACGCCGTGATCACTAACTCCACCTACGACGGCCTGCTCTATAACACCCAGTACATCAAAGAGACGCTGGAGGTGCCGTCGATCCATTTCGACTCCGCCTGGGTGCCCTATACCAACTTTCATCCCATCTATGCCGGCAAAAGCGGCATGAGCGGCGAGCGCACGCCCGGCAAAGTGATCTATGAGACCCAGTCGACCCATAAGCTGCTGGCGGCCTTCTCGCAGGCGTCGCTGATCCATATTAAAGGCGATTACGACGAGCACACTTTCAACGAAGCCTACATGATGCACACCACCACATCGCCCAACTATGCGATTGTATCGTCGATTGAAACGGCGGCGGCGATGCTGCGCGGCAATCCCGGCAAGCGGCTGATCAATCGCTCGGTCGAGCGCGCGCTGCATTTTCGCCGGGAGATCCAGCGCCTGCGGGAGGAGTCCGACAGCTGGTTCTTCGATATCTGGCAGCCGGAGCATATCGACGAGGCTGAATGCTGGCCGATCCAGCCGGGCGAGGAGGAGTGGCACGGCTTTACCCAGGCGGACGCCGACCATATGTACCTCGATCCCATCAAGGTCACCATTCTGACGCCCGGCATGAGCGAGCTGGGCGAGATGGCGGAAGAGGGGATTCCGGCGGCGCTGGTGGCGAAATTCCTCGACGAGCGCGGCATTGTGGTAGAGAAAACCGGGCCTTATAACCTGCTGTTTCTGTTTAGCATCGGCATCGACAAAACCCGGGCAATGAGCGTGCTGCGCGGCCTGACCGAGTTCAAGCGCGCCTACGATCTCAATCTGCGGGTGAAGAATATGCTGCCGGATCTCTACGCCGAAGATCCCGATTTCTACCGCAATATGCGCATCCAGACCCTGGCGCAGGGGATCCACCAGCTGATCCGCCAGCACGATCTGCCGCGCCTGATGCTCAAGGCGTTCGACGTGCTGCCTGAAATGAAGATGACGCCGCATCAGGCGTTCCAGCAGCAGGTGCAGGGCAGAGTAGAGACGGTGGATCTTAAGCAGCTGGTGGGACGCATCTCTGCCAATATGATCCTGCCCTATCCGCCGGGCGTGCCGCTGGTGATGCCAGGGGAAATGATCACCGAAGAGAGCCGCGCGGTGCTCGACTTCCTGCTGATGCTCTGCACTATCGGTCGCCACTATCCCGGTTTTGAGACCGATATTCACGGCGCGACGCTGACGGAAGAGGGCGATTATCGCGTTCGGGTGCTGAAATAACGAAAAAAGGCAGTGGCTTCAGACAATTGCGCATTGCAAGCCGCCGTCGCACGTCTCAGGATAGGCAAAACAGTCAGGGAGTCTTTTCATGTTGCAGTTATCTTCTGTTCACCATATCGCCATCATCGCCACCGATTATGCGCGCAGCAAAGCCTTTTATTGCGATGTGCTCGGTTTCAGCCTGATGGGCGAGGTTTACCGCGAAGCGCGCGATTCCTGGAAAGGCGATCTGGCGCTGAACGGCCAGTACACCATCGAGCTTTTCTCCTTTCCTTCGCCGCCGGCGCGCGTCAGCCATCCTGAAGCCTGCGGCCTGCGTCATCTGGCCTTTACCGTGCCGGACGTTGGCGCGGCGGTCGCAGCGCTGGCGGAAAAAGGCGTGGTGTGCGAACCGATCCGCATCGACGATCTGACCGGCAAGCAGTGCACCTTCTTTGCCGATCCGGATGGTTTGCCGCTGGAGCTCTATCAGGCGTAAAATAGCGCGCGCAGGGGCCGCATCCGGTGGCCCTGATTCTGGAACGCGTCATGCCTTTGTCTCATCTCGCTTCGCTGTTGCCTGACGATGCCGCGCTGGTGGTGGCGTTTAGCGGCGGTCTCGACTCCACCGTGCTGCTGCATCAGCTGGTTAGCTGGCAACAGACGCATCCGCAAGCGCGCCTGCGCGCGCTGCATGTCCACCACGGATTAAGTCCCAATGCCGACAGCTGGGCGGCGCACTGCGTGGCAATCTGCGAAGCCTGGCAGCTACGCTGCGAGGTGCTGCGCGTGCAGGTCGACGGGCGCGAGCAGGGCGTTGAGGGCGCGGCGCGCGCGGCGCGCTATCAGGCGCTGACGACAGCGATGCAGCCTGACGAGTGGCTGCTGACCGCGCAGCATCTCGACGACCAGTGCGAGACGCTGCTGCTGGCGCTGAAGCGCGGCAGCGGACCGGCCGGGCTGGCGGCGATGCCATTGCGGCATCAGCGCCACGGCCGCGTGCTGCTGCGTCCGCTGCTTGAGCAGTCGCGGCAGCAGCTTGAAGCCTACGCGCAGCAGCATCAGCTGCGCTGGATCGAAGATGAAAGCAATCAGGACGCGCGCTACGATCGCAATTTCCTGCGCCAGCATCTGCTGCCGACCCTGCAGGCGCGCTGGCCGCACTTCGCCGCCGCGTGCGCGCGCAGCGCGGCGCTGTGCGGCGAGCAGGAGCAGCTGCTGGACGAACTGCTGGCGGAGCAGCTGGCCGAACTGCTGCATCCTGACGGCAGCCTGCATTTCCCGCCGCTTTTACAGATGAGCGAGATGCGCGCGAATGCGCTGCTGCGACGCTGGATAGCCCGCCAGGGCGCGCCGATGGTGTCGCGCGCCGCGCTGATACGCCTGCGCCAGGAGGTGATGCTGAGCCGCGAAGACGCGCAGCCGCGTTTACGCTTTGGCGATGCGGAGGCGCGCCGCTATCGCGATCGGCTCTACTGGGTGCCGCGCTGCGCGTCGCTAAAGGATCGGCAGCTGCCCTGGCCCGATCGCCGCGCGCCGCTGGCGCTGCCGCAGCGGCTCGGCGTGCTGCATGCCCATCGCGCGCCCTCGGTGCTGCGTCAGCCCGAGGCAGACGAAGAGGTGAGCGTGCGTTTTCACGCGCAGGGCTATTTTCATCTTGCGGGCCGCGCCGGGGGCCGGGAAATCAAAAAGCTGTGGCAGGAGCTGGCGGTCCCGCCCTGGCAGCGCGAACGTATTCCGCTGATCTACTACAATCAGACGCTTGTCTGCGCGCCCGGTCTGTTCGTCACCCGGGAAGGCGCCGCCGTCGACGACAGCGGCTGGCAGGCGATCTGGCAAAATAATGAGAGTGCTGGAGAGCAACCATGAAGAGATTACTGGCCGTCTTGCTGCTGGCGGCGTCGCTGCCTACGCTGGCCGACGGCGACGTCAACGCGGGGGCGCAGAAGTCGGCCGCCTGCGCCGCCTGCCATGGCGCGCAGGGAAAAAGCAGCATGCCGCTCTATCCCAATCTTGCGGGACAGAACGCCGCCTACCTCAACCATGCGCTGCAGGCCTATAAAAAGGGCGAGCGCAGCGGCGGGCAGGCAGAAGTCATGAAAGCGTTTGTGGCTGGATTGAGCGATGAGGATATGGCGGATCTGTCGGCTTACTATGGGTCGCTGAAACCTTAGGGAAGGGGGCGGGAATATCCCGCCCGAGGCGCTGTCGTTATTCTTCGCTGACGACAACGGTGCCCAGCTCAGGATGACTGAAGCTGGCGATGTGATCGAGGCGCAACTCGCGCGTTTCGCCGGAGAGATCGATAGAAAGGTATTCGACGTTTTTACGTGAAACCATATCCGTCGCTTTCGCCTTCAGCGCTTCCCCGTTTTTCAGGGTCAGCTCAAGCGTCCAGCGTTTCGTGCAGGCGAGTTCCAGGTTGTCGTAATCATCGCAGTTGATGGGTCTATAGGCTTCATTCGTCAACATAGTCGCTCACCAGTAAGTTTGCAGCGGCATAAGCTGCCTGTTCCCTGACAGAAGAGTTTAGCGCAGAATTTGCGGCAATATCATCGAGTGCCTTTAAAACGCATCCAATCGCATCGGGCACATATCCCAGTTCGCCACTGCCGATCTCGGCATACTTCTGGCGAACCAATTCACAATATTTTTGCACTTTCACCTCCTCAGCAGAGCAAGAATACTCTGGTTGCCTGAGGAACTATATCACAGGCATTTCCAGGATTTCAGCCAGAGCAAAGCAGGATCCTGGCGTCGAAAGAGGCTAAAGTGACAGAATCCGCTGGCTACGCGCCATAAACAGCAAGCACAAAAGGTTAAGTTGATGAACAGGTTAAACGAGGCGACGTTGTCTCAGGTGACAGATGATTAAAGTTTCACGTACGGTCGAGCTGCCCGACAGCGAAGTCGAGCTAAGCGCCATTCGCGCCCAGGGGGCGGGTGGACAACATGTGAATAAAACCAGCACAGCCATTCATCTGCGTTTCGATATAGCCGCCTCCTCGCTGCCGCCGTTTTACAAACAGCGCATGCTGGCGGTGAAGCACCATTTGATTACGCCGGAAGGCATGGTGATTATCAAAGCGCAGGAGTATCGCAGCCAGGAGATGAACCGCGAGGCGGCGGTACAGAGGCTGGTCAATTTGATTCAGGAACTGACGCGGGTAGAGAAGGCGCGGCGCGCTACGCGGCCGACGCGCGCGTCGAAAGAGCGGCGGCTGGAAGGGAAAGCGCGGCGCAGTTCGACCAAATCGATGCGGGGAAAAGTGCTGTAAAAAAACGCCCCCGAAAACGGGGCGGGAAGCATCTTACTTGTTAAGCGCTTTCAACAGGAAGTCGACGATTTCGCTCTGCTTGATCATCTCTTTCTCGCCGGCGCGACGCGCTTTGTACTCAATCTCTTCGTTGTCGAGATTGCGGTCGCCGATGACGATAGTGTGAGGCACGCCAATCAGCTCCATATCGGCGAACATCACGCCCGGACGCTCTTTACGGTCGTCCAGGATCACCTCGACGCCTTTGGCGCGCAGGGTGTGGTAAAGCTCTTCCGCCAGCTCTTTCACGCGGAAAGATTTGTGCATGTTCATCGGCAGAATCGCAACGTCGAACGGCGCCAGCGCCGCAGGCCAGATAATGCCGCGCTCGTCGTGGTTCTGCTCGATCGCCGCCGCGACGACGCGCGTAATGCCGATACCGTAGCAGCCCATGGTCAACACCTGGTTGCGGCCATCTTCGCCCTGAACCGCCGCTTTCATCGCTTCCGAGTATTTGGTGCCGAGCTGGAAAATATGGCCGACTTCGATGCCGCGTTTGATCTGCAGCGTGCCTTTGCCGTCTGGGCTCGGATCGCCTTCCACCACGTTGCGGATATCGGCCACGATCGCCTGCGGCAGATCGCGTTCCCAGTTAATCCCGACATAGTGTTTGCCGTCGACGTTGGCGCCGGCGCTGAAGTCGCTCATCTTATCCACGCTGCGATCGGCGATAATCGGCATTGCGAGACCCACAGGGCCAAGCGAGCCCGGACCTGCGCCCACTGCGGCGCGGATCTCGTCTTCGGTGGCGAACGCCAGCGGCGAGGCGACGATGTCGAGCTTCTCCGCTTTGATCTCATTCAGCTCGTGATCGCCGCGCACCAGCAGCGCAACCAGCGTATGGCCGCTCTCTTCGCTGGCTTTCACCATCAGCGTCTTCACGGTTTTCTCGATCGGCAGCTGGAACTGTTCCACCAGTTCGGCGATGGTTTTCGCGTTCGGCGTGTCGATCTGCGCCAGCGCCTGAGTCGGCTGCGGGCGATCGCCAGCCGGCGCCACCGCTTCGGCCATTTCGATATTGGCGGCGTAGTCCGAGTCGGTTGAGAAAATCACATCATCTTCGCCGCTCTGCGCCAGCACCTGGAATTCGTGCGACGCGCTGCCGCCGATAGAACCGGTGTCCGCCTGAACCGCACGGAAGTCGAGGCCCATACGGCTAAAGCTGTTGCTGTAGGCGCGGTACATCGCGTCGTAGGTTTCCTGCAGCGACTCCTGCGAAATATGGAAGGAGTAGGCGTCTTTCATGATGAACTCGCGCGAGCGCATCACGCCAAAGCGCGGACGCACTTCATCGCGGAATTTGGTCTGGATCTGATAGAGGTTCAGCGGCAGCTGCTTGTAGGAGCTGAGCTCGTTGCGAATCAGATCGGTGATCACTTCTTCATGCGTCGGACCGAGCACGAACGGGCGTTCGTGGCGATCGGCCACGCGCAGCAGTTCCGGGCCGTACTGTTCCCAGCGACCGCTCTCCTGCCACAAATCGGCAGGCTGAACCACCGGCATAGAGATCTCAATCGCGCCTGCGTTGTTCATCTCTTCGCGCACGATGTTTTCGACTTTTTTCAGCACGCGTAAACCGGTCGGCAGCCAGGTGTAGAGACCTGAAGCCAGTTTGCGGATCATCCCGGCGCGCAGCATCAGCTGGTGGCTGATCACTTCCGCGTCGGAGGGCGTCTCCTTAAGGGTGGAGAGCAAATATTGAGTAGTACGCATTGATTAAGGTTCCAGTTGAACGGAGAGTCACTGACAAAAGTTTTGTTGGCGGCTAGTGTACCAGCGAGATCACGGGCTCAAAAGCGCGTTTTCGCGCGGGTCGATGCCGGTCACCTCGGTGCCGGTTTCATCGACGCGCCAGCGCACATTGAAATCGAGCAGCCAGACGGCATATTCGCGCGACTGCGCTTCGCCTTTGCGGTAGGCGGGACGCGGATCTTGCGCCAGCACGTCGCGGATAAAACGCGCCAGATGGGGATAGCGCTGCTGCTGCTGCGCCAGCTGCTGTTCCGCCTGCGGCGAGAAGCGCACCGGCATATCGGCCGCTGGCGCCGCCTGCGCGAAACCGGCTTTTGCCTGCGGCAGCGCCTCGGCGAAGGGAAGGTAAGGCTTGATATCCACCACCGGCGTGCCGTCCACCAGATCCAGGCTGCCGAGCTGCAGGATCACCTGATTCTTCTCGCAGCGTATGGCTTTCAGCTCAACCAGCGACATGCCGATAGGGTTCGGGCGAAAGGTCGAGCGCGTCGCGAACACGCCCATGCGGGCGTTGCCGCCCAGGCGCGGCGGGCGCACCGTGGGCCGCCAGCCGCCTGCCATGGTCTGATGAAACACGAACAGCACCCAGAGATGGCTGAAACTCTCCAGGCCGCGTACCGCCTCCGGCTGGTTATAGGGCGCCATCAGGTGCAGCTCGCCGTGACCGTCCTGCACCAGGCCAGGCTGGCGCGGAACGGCGAACTTCTCTTTCCACGGCGAACGGATTACGCCGATCTGCTCGAAGGCAAAAGCGCTCATTGATTCACTTTCAGCGCGGAGCCCTGACAAATCGCCTGGCGATAGCAGCCCGGCGTGCTGCTGACGATCTCACACTTATGCAGCAGAACGGCATTGGCTTTCAGGTAAGAGGCTTTGATCTGCAGACGCTTGCGCGCGGTGGCGATATTCGGCGGCGAATCCTGGCGGCTGCTCTGACAGTCATCGCCGGCGACTTCGCCCAGATCGCGGAACGGTTTGCTGACCAAATCGGCTGCGTCGGTATAGACTTTGACAGGCGCGGGACGCGGCGCGGGTTTGCGCGCGGGCTCGCGGGATGGCTGCGAATGAGCGGGTGCGCTGCTTATCGGGTGGTATTCGTGAACGCACCCGGTCAGCATCAATGCTAACAAGCAGAGCGGTAATAAACGCATGGCAACATCCTCAAGGTTGTAAAAAGTGGCGTTATTGAAACAAGGACCCGGCGAAATAACAAGTCGCGCCGGATGCGGCGCAAAAGAAAGGGCGGCTAAGCGCCGCCCTGGTCAGAAGTGTCAGGAAAGGGATTACCAGCCTTTCACTGCGCCGCCGTTGAAGATCTTGTTCGCGGCTTCCGCGACTTCGTCAGACTGATAAGCCTGAACGAATTTTTTCACGTTTTCAGCGTCTTTGTTATCTTCGCGGCTGACGATCAGATTCACGTACGGCGAATCTTTATCTTCAACGAAGATGCCGTCTTTTGCCGGCGTCAGGCCAATCTGGCTGGCGTAGGTGGTGTTGATCACCGCCAGCGCGATCTGCTGGTCATCCAGCGAACGCGGCAGCTGCGGCGCTTCCAGCTCGACGATCTTCAGGTTTTTCGGGTTCTCGACGATATCGAGCGAGGTCGGCAGCAGGCCGACGCCATCCTTCAGCTTGATCAGGCCCGCTTTCTGCAGCAGCAGCAGTGAACGGCCCAGGTTGGTCGGATCGTTAGGGATAGCGACCTGCGCGCCGTTCTGCAACTCATCCAGCGATTTGATTTTCTTCGAGTAGCCAGCGATCGGATAAACGAAAGAGTTGCCGACCGGCACCAGCTTGTAGCCGCGATCTTTAATCTGCTGATCCAGATAAGGTTTGTGCTGGAAGGCGTTAACGTCGATATCGCCTTTGCTCAGCGCTTCGTTCGGCAGCACGTAGTCGTTAAAGGTCACCAGCTCGACGTCGAGGCCATATTTGTCTTTCGCGACTTTCTGCGCCGCCTCGGCGACCTGCTGCTCTGCGCCGACAATCACGCCCACTTTGATATGGTTCGGATCTTTGGCTTTCTGATCGCATCCTGCCAGCGCAATCGCGCCAATCAGTGCACCCACAGCGGCAATCTTTTTAAATGTAAAAGTCATATCTCTTCCTTAATGGAGACGTAATGATATTGCTGACTTATTTATGGGACACGGCACGCACGATGCTGTCGCCACAAAACTGAATTAAATACACCAGAACGACCAGTAACACGAGCACCGTATTCATCACCGTCGCGTTATAGCCGATATAGCCGTACTGATAGCCAATCTGCCCCAGCCCGCCCGCGCCGACGGCGCCGCCCATGGCGGAGTAGCCGACCAGCGTAATCAGCGTGATGGTCGCGGCGTTCACCAGGCCCGGCAGCGCTTCCGGCAGCAGCACCTTGCGCACGATTTGCAGCGGCGTGGCGCCCATGGCGCGCGACGCCTCGATCAGTCCGGTCGGCAGCTCAAGCAGCGCGTTCTCGACCATACGCGCGATAAAAGGCGCGGCGCCGACGGTCAGCGGCACGATAGCCGCCTGCAGGCCGATAGAGGTGCCGACGATGGCGCGAGTAAAGGGGATCATCCAGACCAGCAGAATGATAAAGGGAATAGAACGGAAAATATTCACCAGCGCAGAAAGGATGCGATAGAGCGTCTGGTTTTCCCGAATCTGTCCCGGACGGGTGACGTAGAGCAGCACGCCGACCGGCAGGCCCAGCACGAAGCCAAAGAAGCCGGAGACAAAGGTCATCATCAGCGTTTCCCAGACGCCGCGCGCCAGTAAAGCCATCATCGCTTCAGACATAACCCAGTACCTCTACTTTCACATGATTTTCCTGCAGCCACGCGATAGCGGCGTTGGCGTCGCTCTCAGCGCCGTCCATTTCGGCCAGCATAATGCCGAACTTCACGCCGCCGGCGTAATCCATCTGCGCGCTGATAATATTGTTATTAACGTTGAAGCGGCGCGCGGCTTCTGACAGCAGCGGCGCGTCGACCGATTTACCGGTGAACTCAAGACGCAGCAGCGGCACGCGCTCGGCAGCAGGCTGCGACACCATACGCTGCTGATAATCCTCCGGGATATCGAGGTGCAGCGTCGACTGGATAAACTGCTGCGCCAGCGGCGTTTTCGGATGAGAGAAGACTTCGCTGACGCTGTCCTTTTCAATCAGCTCGCCCTGGCTGATTACCGCAACCTGATCGCAGATGCGCTTCACCACGTCCATTTCATGCGTAATCAGCAGAATAGTCAGGCCGAGGCGACGGTTGATATCTTTCAGCAGCTCAAGGATAGAGCGGGTGGTGGCCGGATCGAGCGCGCTGGTGGCTTCGTCGCACAGCAGCACTTTGGGATTGCTGGCCAGCGCGCGGGCGATGGCGACGCGCTGTTTCTGTCCGCCGGAAAGATTGGCGGGCCAGGCGTCATGCTTATCGCCCAGACCGACCAGCTCCAGCAGTTCCGTCACGCGCTGTTTGATCGCTTCGCGCGACAGGCTGCCCAGCTCAAGCGGCAGCGCCACGTTGCCGAAGACGGTACGCGAGTTCATCAAGTTAAAGTGCTGGAAGATCATGCCGATTTGACGGCGCGCCTGAGTCAGCTGACGTTCGCTCAGGGCGGTCAACTCCTGGCCGTCGACCAGTACGCGGCCTGACGTTGGGCGTTCCAGCAGGTTAACGCAGCGGATAAGGGTACTTTTACCGGCGCCGGACGAGCCGATAACGCCATAAATCTGTCCTGCAGGCACATGCAGGCTAACATCTGACAGCGCCTGAATAGTGCGTGAGCCTTGCTGGAACACTTTGGTAATATTTTCGAGTTTAATCATTAGGTTATTTATTATCGTCTTGCGTTGTCCGTGGTGTGGAACCTTTCGCGCTGAAATCCGGTGCGAAAGCTGAACGGATGGTAAGGCATCCAGACGTCTAAATCAATCAAAGTCATCTCATCTGCCATTCTCTCTTTTATTGCAATCATGCAATACTAGGCGGCAATTTTAGTAGCATCTTTAGTAGCAGGAGTTTCTCAGTGGCGAATAAAGTCCCGGCGGTATTTCTCGATCGTGATGGCACCTTGAACGTAGATCACGGCTATGTTCATGAAATCGACAACTTCCAGTTTATCGACGGCGCCATCGAGGCGTTGCAGGAGCTGAAGAAGATGGGATTCGCGCTGGTGCTGATCACCAATCAGTCCGGCATCGCCCGCGGCATGTTCAGCGAAGACCAGTTCATGCAGCTGACGGAATGGATGGACTGGTCGCTGGCGGACCGCGACGTCGATCTCGACGGCATCTATTTCTGTCCTCATCTGCCGGACGCGCCGGTGGAAGCCTATCGTCAGGCGTGCGACTGCCGCAAGCCGCACCCTGGCATGCTGCTCTCAGCGCAGAAGCATCTTGATATCGACATGGCGGCTTCTTATATGGTGGGTGACAAAACGGAAGATGTGCTGGCAGGCAAAGCGGCGGGCGTAGGCACAAACGTGCTGGTGCGCAGCGGTAAACCCGTCACGGCGGAAGGCGAAGCGGCCGCGGATTGGGTTCTTAATAGTATCGCCGAGCTGCCACAGGCGATTAAAAAGCGCTAAAAACGCGCGTTTTGCGCATTAATCAGACGAACGACACAAAACTTTAAAAAAGGCGCTTGCGCTCTCTGAACGACTCCCTATAATGCGCCTCCATCGACACGGCACAACGGCTTACGGAATGCGGTGTTGAGGTGATGAAAGTCACCGTCGG
>NZ_MLJJ01000035.1 GCF_002095575.1 Pantoea septica
GTCGAACAGCGCGATATAGGTCTGACGGGTCAGCGCCATAATCGGCGAGTTAGCGTCCGGCTGCCAGCCCGGATAGCCGCCTTTCGGCTTGGTCTGCGCGCCAGCCAGCTGGCCGAGGGAGGTCAGCATCTGCACCACGTAGTCGCGGCCGGTATCGATCAGCGAACGGATCAGGCAGTTAATCTCCGCCTTATCGTGATCCATGGTGACGACGCCGACGTTAAGGGAGGTTTCCACCACGCCTTTCGCCACGTCGGAGTTGCGGATAACGCCGTTCGGCGTGCTGTTCAGCAGGTTCAGGAAGCGGTCGCGGCTCTCTGCGCTCAGCGCCTCGCCCTGATGCGCCAGCGGCTCGGTAACGACGTTGATGTTCTTCTCTTTCACGCCGTGCTCGTTTTGCAGCGCCAGCAGGAAGTGCGCCGCCGCTGATTTCAGCGCGTCGACCTTATGGCTCTCGACCGCCAGCGTGGCGAAGGCTTCGCGCGGGATAGCGTTGCGCAGCGTGCCGCCGGTAAAGTCAATCAGACGCAGGTCGAGTTCGGCGGCGTGCGCGGCGAGGAAGCGCGCCAGCAGTTTGTTGGCGTTGCCGAGACCCATATGGATATCCGCGCCGGAGTGGCCGCCGCGCAGCCCTTTCAGGGTCAGCTTCAGGGTGTCGAAATTAGCCGGAACCGCTTCGCGCGTCAGCGGAAGGGTAGTGATAAAGTCGATGCCGCCCGCGCAACCCATGTAGATCTCGCCTTCCTCTTCCGAGTCGGTGTTGATCAGGATTTCAGCCTGCAGCCAGTTCGGCTGCAGACCGAACGCGCCGTCCATGCCGGTCTCTTCGGTCATGGTGAGCAGCACTTCCAGCGGGCCGTGGGTCAGGCTGTCGTCGGCCAGCACCGCCAGCGCGGACGCCATGCCGATGCCGTTGTCGGCGCCCAGCGTAGTGCCGCGCGCCTTCACCCACTCGCCGTCGATCCAGGGCTGAATCGGGTCTTTAGTAAAGTCATGGGCGGTGTCGTTGTTTTTCTGCGGCACCATATCAAGGTGCGCCTGCAGCGCCACCGGCGTGCGGTTTTCCATCC
Source organism: Pantoea septica (assembly GCF_002095575.1). Lineage (GTDB taxonomy): Bacteria > Pseudomonadota > Gammaproteobacteria > Enterobacterales > Enterobacteriaceae > Pantoea > Pantoea septica. Next base: position 1,071 of record NZ_MLJJ01000035.1, read on the forward strand.
CGGCGGTTGCCGGTTTGCGGATCAGGATATTGCCGACCGCGTCGCGCTCGACCCAAAAACCTTGCTCTTTCGCCCAGCCGACAATATAGGTGGCCAGCGCTTCTTCATGAAAAGAGGGGTGCGGAATGGAGCAAATTTTGGCGAAGATATCCCACAGCGGTTGGGGAGAAAGCTGAGACAATTCAGACACGACAGGTCTCCTGTGTCAGTGCGCCGGCCAGGCCGGTGTGCGCGAGTTTCCAGTGAATGGTCGCCGTCAGCGGATCTGACGTGATGGGGCTGAGAATATCACTGTTATCGCCGGGTGCGTACTCAGGCGCGCTAAAAAGCCGCAACCAGTGGTTCGGATGCTGGTTTTTAGCGCTGAGGATCCTTATAATCTCGCGCAACCTTTTTCCCGTTGCACATTTTTAAGCCGATTAAACTGGCTGGGATCGCTATTCATGAGTGAAAAATACGTCGTTACCTGGGACATGCTGCAGATTCATGCCCGCAAACTGGCTCAGCGCCTGCTGCCTGTCGAACAGTGGAAGGGCATTATCGCGGTCAGCCGCGGCGGCCTGGTGCCGGCTTCTCTGCTGGCGCGCGAGCTCGGCATTCGCTATGTCGACACCGTCTGCATCTCCAGCTACGACCACGACCATCAGCGCGAGATGACCGTGCTTAAGCGCGCGGAAGGTGACGGCGAAGGCTTTATCGTCATTGACGACCTGGTCGACACCGGCGGCACCGCGCAGGCGATCCGCGAGATGTATCCCAAAGCGCACTTCGTCACTATCTTCGCTAAGCCTGCAGGCCGCCCGCTGGTAGACGACTATGTAGTGGATATCCCGCAAAACACCTGGATTGAGCAGCCGTGGGACATGGGCGTGGTTTACATTCCGCCTATCGTTAAAGGCGCCTGATCGTTTCGTGTTAACAACGCCCGGCTTGCCGGGCGTTGTGCTTTCTGCCGCTGGCATCCGATAGACGGCGGGTAGCATGGCCTGTAGAGCAAAGCGTCCTGCGCCAGGGATGGCGCAGGCCGAGCGGGCAAGGATGCCATCTTTAGCGTCTTTGCGGACAGGCCATGTCACCCGCCGCGCGCAGCGCTCTTTTGCACCTCGCGCCGCTCCTGACCCTGCAGTACACTTAGCCTCTGCCAGAGCCGTCAGGAGAACCGAGCATGTCGAGCAAAAATCTCAGCGAAGAGCTATTTAAGCCGCACTACAACTACCCTGAAACCTCCTCGCTGGTGCGTCGCCAGCACCATGCCCATGTCAACGTCGAAGCGACGCTGGACGGCAGCAGCCAGAACGGCTGGTATCGCATGCTCAACAAACTGATGTGGACGTGGCGCGGCGTGCCGCCGCAGGAGATCATCGAAGTGCTGGCGCGTATCGCCAACAGCGATCAGCGCCATACCGACGACACGCTGCTCGACACCGTGATCGGTTTTCGCAGCGGCAACTGGGCGTTTGAGTGGTCGAAGCAGGCGGGCCTCTGGCAGGCGCGCGCGCAGGAAGAGCGCGACGACAGTCTGGCTGGGGAATACTGGCTGCGCGCCTCGCACCTCTTTAGCATGGCCGCCTATCCCTATATCAAAGGCGACGAGCTGGCGGACCAGGCGCAGACGCTGGCGAATCGCGCCTACGAAGAGGCGACGCGCCGACTGCCCGGCGAACTCAAGGCGCTGAGCTTTAATATTGAAGGCGGCAGCCCGATCACCGGCTTTCTGCATATGCCGCCCAACGCCTCGGCGCCGTATCCCACCGTGCTGCTGTGCGGCGGCCTCGACTCGCTGCAAAGCGATCACTATCGCCTGTTCCATGACTATCTGGCGCCGCGCGGCATCGCCATGCTGACGCTGGATATGCCGTCGGTGGGCTTCTCCGTGAAATGGCGGCTCAATCAGGACACCAGCTTTCTGCACCAGCAGGTGCTGCGCGATCTGGCGAACGTGCCCTGGATCGATCACCGGCGCGTGGCGGCGTTCGGCTATCGCTTCGGCGCCAACGTCGCGGTGCGGCTCGCCTACCTGGAAGCGCCGCGTCTGCGCGCCGTCGCGACGCTCGGCCCGATGGTGCACAGCCTGCTGACCAGCGCGCAGCAGCAGGACGCCATTCCGGATATGTATATGGATATGCTCGCCAGCCGCCTTGGCATGGCTTTTACCAGCGACAGCGCGCTGCGCACCGAACTGAATCGCTACTCGCTCAAAGTGCAGGGGCTGCTAGGCCGCCGCACCCCGACGCCGATGTTGGCGGGCTATTGGCCGGATGATCCCTTCGGCCCGGAAGAAGACGCGCGGCTGATCGCCAGCTCCTCTGCCGACGGCAAACTGCTGCCGATCGCCGCCAGGCCGGCGCTGGAGAATTTCGAGCGCGCGCTGAATGAGGTTTGCGACTGGCTGGCAAAGCGGTTACAACAGTAGCTGGCAAATTCACAGCGGTTTGCTTTAATACTAACGGTCAAACTTATGGAGAATTAGCATGACGTTACCGAGTGGTCATCCCCGTAGTCGCCTGCTTAAGCGCTTCACCGAGCTGGGACCGTATATCCGCGAAGGGAAATGTGAAGAAACGCGGTTCTTTTTCGACTGCCTGGCCGCCTGCGTCAATGTCAAACCCGCGCCGGAAAGCCGTGAGTTCTGGGGCTGGTGGATGGAGCTGGACGCGCAGCAAGACCATTTTACCTACGTTTATCATATTGGCCTGTTCGATAAAGATGGCGACTGGTCCGTGGCGAACATCAAGGGAAAAGAGAACGCTCAGAAGGTGGAAGAGACGCTGCGTAACTTCCATACCCGCCTGAAAGCGATGCTGCAGGAGCTGGATCTGGGACTGGCGCCCGCCAGCGGCTTTAAAGAGCCGGTCGATCTCAGCGCGTAATCCCGACCCCTGAACGGCAGGCATAGTTCGATTCGCTTCGGCTATGCCTGTTCTTCATTAATTGCTGCGCTGGCGCTGCGTTTATATTTTCCTCCGCTTTAGTCATATTTCCCGCCGCGCCTTTTGGATCCCTTTATTCCCGCTTTTATTTACTTCCTCCTCGCAGATATGAACTATTTCCACGGCTTATTTGATTATGGATATTAACTAAAGCCGCTTTATAAAAGCTGAGTAATCAACGTTGCCCGTTGAAATAACCGGTCCAGCTAAATCAGAGAGCAGCACGGTATAATTCCTATTCTTATTTTATTGAGGCGGATCGCACTGACGATTGGTAGACGTTTTCCTGACGAAATGGTGTGATACCGGCCAGCGCGACTGCAATTGTCGCGGCTTTTCTCCGTTTGTTATCGGCAAAAAAAAGAATGCCAACCCGGATATCTAAAAGTCCGGGTGGTCCTGTGCTGTCTCTCTGGAGGAAAACCCTTTGTTTAAATTAAATCCGCTGTTATTAAGCCTGGCCGCTGCGCCCGGGCTGCTTTTTCCGATTACCTGTAGTCAGGCCGCTACGTTAAAACCCTTTTCCCCCTTATTAAATGACAATAAGGCAGGCGTATTTTGCGTCTGTAATGGATCGACGCAAACCCTGAGCGGTATTCAACGCTTTCAGCCGGGCTTAGAGGGTGGTCGCCCGATTACCGTCGGCGAATTGTTATCAAGCGGCAGAATTATTTCCGATGACAATGTTATCGGCGCGGATCGTCTCACGTTCGGCGCGCAGGATTATCTGATTAGCGTGCCCGGCGTCAACGGCAGCGGCAATAATCAGCTGGCGGTGTTTAATTCGGCGAATATCAGCGCGCTCGCCTCGGTGACGTCCGCCAGCGAACTGCCAGACTACTACAACGTCAACGGGCAGCAATATATTGATGCCCGCGTGGCGCAGGTAAGCAACGGCACCATTAACGTCGATATCGGCGTCGACGGCGCGGCCACCACCGCGGCCACCAACGGCTGGAGCATGGCGGCGAAGCAGAGCCAGCTGTTTACCGCCAGCGGCAGCGGGGCGATGAACTGGCAGTCGGCCAACCGCATCGCCTTTACCGGATCCTATACCGAATACACTTACAGCCTGGCCCACTGGGTAGATAACGTCGCCCAGTACAGCGGCCCCTTCAGCGTCACCACGCTGGACGGCAACAGCCGCGAATTCAACGTCGGCAGCCTGAACGATCTGCGGCAGTACAACGACTGGCTGATTGAGCAGCTGCAGAGCGGCAACCTCAGCGCCGGCAGCTACAACGGCGAATTCAATAAGGCGCTGTCGCTCTACAGCGCGCCCATCGCCTATGTGATCGGCGCCGATGAGTATGATGACGAGGTGACGCTGCCGGTGGGCGAGCGGTCGGTGCTGAGCGCGGACGGGCCGGGTGCCAGCGTCTCGGTGCAGAAGGGCGCCACGCTGGAGGTGGTCGACTCGGACGGCGGCGCGGTGCGCGCCACCAACGGCGCGAAGGCCACCATCGACGGCAAGCTGGCCGCCAGCGGATCGGCGGCCCATGAAAACACCGCGCTGCGGCTGGCGGGCGCCAGCGGCGTCAATAACGGCGTCATCAACGGCGGCTTCTTCAACAACGCAGACGGCAGCGGCGTGGATGCGGCGACGCTCGGCTACAGCGGCACCACGGTGCTGGCGACCGGCGGCAGCCGTTTCGTCAACAACGGCGTGCTCAATTACGCTACTACGCAACCAGGCAGCGCGCTGCGGCTAAGCGATGCCCAGGGGATCAACAACGGCGCGATTAACCTCGGCGTAGCGGAGTCGAGCGGCAGCCACAGCAGCGCGGGCGTCTTGCTCGACACCAGCGGCGCCAGCTTTATTAACACCGCGGGCGGCGAGATCTACGTCGGCCGCGCGCCGCAGAATGCGAAAAGCGACGTCGTGGAGGAGGTGGCGATAAACCAGAGCGGCGGCGTCAGCGCCATTGCGCAGCAGTTTAACGCCACCGCGATCAACGACGGTCGCATCGTGCTCGGCAGCAAGGTGCAGAACGCCGCAGCCATGCGCGTCGAGAACGGCCCGGAAGCGATCGCGCTTAACAACGGCACCATCGATCTCAACGGCCGCGCGCAGTTTCGCCCGGCGGAAAGCGTCGGCCTGCTGGCGATCGATTCCGGCAGCGGCGGGCTGGTGGGCAACAACGGCACTATCAATCTTAACGGCGACGGCGGCACCGGCATCAAAGTCATCGCCCGCGACGGCCAGCGCGCTAGCGCCTTCTCCAGCGGGGCGATCAACGTCACCGGCCGCGCCGATACCCTGAACGGCAGCTTCAACACGGCGGTGTGGGTTAACGGACAGGGCGGCGGCAAGGCGTCTGCCACCCTGAGCGGGCCCATCGTGCTGCAGGGCAACGGCGCGGTCGGCATCCGCGCCGAGGGAAACGCTACGGTCGATCTCACCGCCGACGCGGTGCCGCAGCTCGGCGGCAGCGGCGAGTATCAGATGGGCTTCCTCGCCATCGGACCCAATGCCAGAATCAACCTGCCGCAGGCGGGCAACTACGCCACCGGGTCTGACGACTGGTACGCCACGATTTTTCGCTATCAGGACGGCGCGGACTTTGACGGCGCGGGCCTGACTATCGCACCGGGCGCGGCTTTCTCCACCGGCATCGAAGCGGTGGGCGAAGGCTCGGTGGTCAACACCCACGGCGCCACCTTCAACATCGGCAACACCTCCACCGGGCTGCGCATCGAGGGCGGCGCGCAGGGCACCATCGACGCGGCGACGCAGCTTAACCTCAACGTCGGCGGCGCGACGGCGGCGGTGGTAGACGGCAACTACTACAACCTGACGCGCTACATCACCAACAGCTTCGACCAGCCTTTCGCTTCGACGCTGATCAACCACGCGAATATCAACGGTCAGAGTGGCCTGCAGGTTGGTTTGATCGCCCAGTACGGCGGCGCGTTGACCAACACCGGCGACATCAGCCTGCGCGGCGAACAGAGCTACGGCATCCAGGCGCTGGTCGGCGGTCAGGCCACCAGCAGCGGCAATATCAGCGTCAGCGACGGCGCGGTGGCGCTCTTTGCCTCAGGCTACGCCTTTGCCGATCCACAAAGCAGCACCATCACCAGCAGCGGCACGCTCAACGTGACGGCGGGCAGCGCGGACGGCTTTTTCCCCACCACCGGTTTGTACGCCACAGGCGATGCGGCGCGCATTGAGCAGAATGGCGTTATCAACCTTTATGGCGGCAACGCGCTGGCGGGCGAGGCGCTTTATGGCGGCGCGCTGGTGCTCGGTCAGCAGAGCAGGGTGGTGTTTCACGATCCCAACCAGACCGCTTACCGGGTGGTGGAAGGAGGCGGCACTATCTATGCGTACGGCAGCAATCAGGATGTCTCTACCGACGGCTCGACGCTCTACCAGCTGGGCGACGGCGCAATCCTCTCGCTGCAGCGGCTGGGTGAGATCACTCTGAGCGGCGCCAACACCACCGGGGTGAAAATGTCCGGCAGCGCCACGCTCTATGACAATGAAACCTACTTCGTTAACGGCAAGGGCGCGGTGGCGCTGCGCGCCTCCAGCGGCGCCTACGGCGATCTGGGCGACGTGTGGCTGAACGGCGACGAGACCATTGGCGCAATCAGCGAAAACGGCGACGGCGCGGTGTTCAGCAACCGCAACATCATCGGCAGCGGCAAAAACGTTACCGCGCTGCAGGCGTCCGGCGGCGCGACGGTGATGAACAACGGCACCATTATCCTTGACGGCGAGAACAGCACCGGCGTGCGGCTGCTGGACGGCGGCCGCCTGATCAACAACCTCTGGATCCACGTAGCGTCTGGCATCGGGATTGACGCCAGCGAAGGAGCAAGCCTTTATCAGCCCTACAACGGCACGGTGCAGGTCGACGGCGGCATTGCCGGCGCGCGCGTGGGGGAAAGCGCCACCCTCAACATTGAGGGCGATCAGCTGTTCCGCAGCGGTATCTGGGTCAAAGGCGGGGCGGACGCGGTATTGCTGGATCGCGGCGCGGCGGGGCTGCAGGCGAGCGAGATTATCCTCAGCGCCGAAGGCGGCGGCAGCGCCATCAACAACCGCGCCGAAACCGCGAATATTGCGCTGGATAACGCCTACCTCATTCCCACCGACGGCCCAGGCATCCGCTCCGCCACGTCGTTCGACTACGGCGGCAAGGCGACGATTGACGTGCAGGGCAGCGGCGTCGGCTATCTGTTCCAGAACGAGGATGGCTCCGCCACCGCTAACGATTTGGTGGTGCCGCCAGGCTACGCGATTATCGTCAACGGCAGCGGTGACGGCATTCGCGCCCATACCACCGGCCGCGTCTTCGCCGACGGCTTTATCGCCGTGGGCAGCGAAACGGGCGGATCGGCGATTGTCACCCGCAGCGCCAGCGAGGTGATAAACCGCGGCACCATCGTCTCCTACAGCCGCGTCGCGCCGGTGATCGATCTGCGCGGCGGCCAGACGGTGTTTATCAACCAGGGCGATATCAGCGCGGAATACCCGGAAACGCCGATCGTGGCGGGCGGCGCGACCAATGACCAGCTCGCCTTTATCGGCGGCAGCGTCATCGGCGAGGTCGATACCGGCAACGGCAGCGACACGCTTGCCGTCACCGGCGGCACCCTGAATGGCAGCCTGACCATGGGCAGCGGCGCAAACAACCAGGCGCTGATCGAGAACGTCAGCCTGGCGAATACCCGCCATATCACCACCGCGGGCGGCGTCGGCAGCACCCTCAGCTTCCGCAACATCGACGCCAGCGGCGGCTCGCTTAGCAGCGACGACCTCAGCAAAGGGGTTAACCTCGGCGCGGGCTGGAGCACGCTCAACTTCACCAAAACCCAGTGGACGCTGACCGACGACCTGAAGCTGGCGCACAGCACCATCAATATCGACCGCGACTCTACGCTGTTTGCCGGGAATAACGTCAACCCGCTGCTGGCGGGCGCCACCGACGACTCGCTGGTGGTGAACAACGCCGGTACGCTCGATCTGAGCAACGGCGGCGCAGCCAACAATCTGCTGACCATCGACGGCACGCTGGCGTCGCTCGGCGGCACGCTGCGGCTGGCGACGCGGCTGAGCGGCGCAGGCGGCCAGAGCGACGCGCTGCGGGTGAACGGCGACGTCGCGGGCACTACGCTGATTGACGACCGCATTCTCGCAGGCAGCGCCGCGACGCAGAGCGACGCCAGCGGCGACGGGCAGATCGACGGCCGTGAAGGGGTCTCGCTGGCGCAGGTTTCCGGCAACGCCAGCGCCGACAGCTTCGTGCTGCAGAACGGCTACCTCGCCGCCGGGCCCTGGCAGTACGGGCTGTATGCGTTTGCGCCCGACGGCCGCGGCGCGGGCTGGGACTACCGGCTCGCTAACCGCTATATATGCGAGGACGGGGCACTCTGCCAGCCGCAGGCGGGGCGTGCCGCATCGCGCGCGGCGCGTCCGGCGCTGGCGCCGCAGGTGCCTTCTTATCTCTCTGCGCCGGTCGGCCTGGCCTACTACACCCAGGCGATTACCGACGATCTGCACAAGCGTCTCGGCGAACTGCGCGACGGCCAGCGCAGCGGCGCGGGCGGCGAGCTGTTCCTGCGCTATCTCGGCTCGAATCTGACCTACCAGAGCAACCGCGACTTTAGCGACTACGGCTTTGACGCCGACATCGACTACAGCGCGGTGCAGCTCGGCGGCAACCTGCTGCAGCTGGACGGCACGAGCGACAGCCTGCGCGGCGGCGTCGCCTATACGCGCGGCAATACGCGCATTCGTCCGCACGCGGCCGACGGCTTTAGCTCAACCACCTTCGACAGCGACAGCGTCTCGTTCTACGGTACCTGGCAGCGCGACAGCGGCTTCTATCTGGACGGCTCGCTGAGCTGGAGCTGGCACCGCGGCGACACCGATATCGCGCGGCAAAAAGAGGTGGCGAAGCTGAAGGCCGACGGCTGGAGCGCCTCGCTGGAGTCGGGGTATCCCTTTGTTTTCGCCAACGGCCTGCGCCTTGAGCCGCAGGCGCAGCTGACCTGGATGCGCCTGAAGTTCGATGGCGCCACCGATAAGGATGGCACCACCGTGAATTTCAACGACGACGATCAAACCATCGGCCGTCTCGGCGCGCGGCTGGATCGCACCTGGCAGGACGACGCGCAGCGCGAATATACGCCTTACCTGCGCGCCAACTACTCCCGCGGCTGGGGCGGCGGCTCGAAGGTAAAAGTCGGCGCGGCGGGGAGCGACATCGGCCAGGATTTCAACAGCGGCAGGTTCGGGCAGATGTGGGACGTCGGCGTCGGCGGCACGACACGCTTCCGCAACGACGTGTCGCTCTACGCCGAAGCGGACTACCGCAAGGAGATCGACGGCAACGGCGCGAAGGGGTGGCGCTATAACGCCGGGGTACGCTGGACGTTCTGAGTGCGAATGGCAAACCGCACGGATGTTAAAGCGCGGGTGGGGCGGGACGAAGAGCAAAGCGTCCCGCGACAGGGATGTCGCGGGCCGAGCGCGCAGGGAAGCCTTGAGCGACTTTGCGATCGGGCCGTCCCACCCGCGCCGTGCCCGCAGAAGAAAAAGAAAGGGCCGCTGATGAGGCGGCCCTTGTTTATCAGACACATTGAGGGGAAAACACTGATGCCGTCGCGCGTCGCTTCGCGGCGGCGCCAGATTTTTAGAACTGGTAAGTCATGCCCAGCGCAACCACGTCGTCGTTGTTCAGGCTCAGACGGTTGTCGTCGTCCAGCTGGTTGATTTTGTAATCCACGAACGCCGACATGTTTTTGTTGAAGTAGTAGGTGGCGCCCACGTCGATATATTTCACCAGATCCGCATCGCCGATACCGTTTTCGATATCTTTGCCTTTGGTCTGCACATAGCCGAGTGACGGACGCAGGCCGAAATCAAACTGATACTGCGCCACCAGCTCGATGTTCTGCGCCTTGTTCGCCGCGCCCGCGGCCGGCAGGCCCGTTGCGCGGTCGGTGCCGCTGAACGGCGTCATGTTGCGGGTTTCGGTATAGATAGCCGCCAAATAGACGCTGTTGGCATCATATTTCACGCCTGCACCCCAGGAGTCCGCGCGGTCGCCCTGACCGTAAACGCGCGCCTGCTGCTGGTTGGTGCGGTCGGAAGAGGTAATCGCCGACATCACGCTGATGCCGGTATCGCCGATGGTGTAGCCCAGCGACGCGCCGTAGCCGTCGCCGTTCTGGCGGTTGATATCGGAACGCGAGTTGGCGCCGTTGGCGTCGTTGCGGCCCTGGTACTGCAGCGCGAAGCGCAGGCCGTCAACCAGGCCGAAGAAATTGTTGTTGCGATAGGTGGCTACGCCGGTGGCGCGCTGCGTCATAAAGTTATCAGAACGCGCGGTGCCGTCGCCGCCGAATTCCGGGAACACGTCGGTCCAGGCCTCGACGTCATAGAGCACGCCGTAGTTGCGGCCGTAGTCGAAAGAGCCGTACTGGCCAAATTTCAGACCGGCAAAGCCCAGACGGGTTTTGTTGCCGTTGTTGGCGTCGGAGCCTTCAGAGTTATTGACGTTGTACTGATATTCCCACTGGCCGTAACCGGTCATCAGGTCGTTGATCTGGGTCTGGCCTTTGAAGCCGATACGTACATAGGACTTATCCCCGTCCTGGCTGTCCGCGTCGCTCAGATAGTGCATCGCTTTTACTTTGCCGTAGAAGTCCAGCTTATTGCCGTCTTTGTTATACACTTCCGCCGCGTGAGCAGCAGAAGTCAGCGCCAGAGCAGAGACGACGAGTGCCAGTGTACTTTTCTTCATTTGCTATCAATCCCGATGAGTAAAATGTGTTATGCCCCTGAAAAGGGCTTATAAAACAGGGGACGTTTTACCGTCTGGAGATGAACGTTTTATGACATTTTTTCTGATTTCTTGTGATGTGCGAACTTTTGGTCTACCCGCTTGTCTCGGGTTTTTCGTGCTTTTCCCCGGCGGAGAGTTGGCTTCGCTTCTGACTCCTGATAAAAAGTTCCTTCGCAGAAATTTTTTCTTTTTTTACTTAAACGGCAGGAAATATGAGCGGCAGTCAGACCCTGGTGGTCAAATTAGGGACCAGCGTCCTTACCGGCGGTTCGCGCCGGTTGAATCGGGCGCATATGGTGGAGCTGGTTCGTCAGTGCGCGCAGCAGCACGCGGCCGGCCATCGCATCGTGATCGTCACCTCCGGCGCGATGGCCGCCGGGCGCGAGCACCTGGGTTACCCGGAACTGCCCCCTACCATCGCCTCAAAGCAGCTGCTGGCTGCGGTGGGGCAGAGCCGTTTAATTCAGCTGTGGGAGCAGCTGTTCTCTATCTACGGCATCCATATCGGCCAGATGCTGCTGACCCGCGCGGATATGGAAGATCGCGAACGTTTCCTTAACGCCCGCGACACCCTGCGGGCGCTGCTGGACAACCATATCGTGCCGGTGATCAACGAAAACGACGCGGTGGCCACGGCGGAGATTAAAGTCGGCGACAACGATAATCTCTCGGCGCTGGCGGCGATGCTGGGCGGCGCCGACAAGCTGCTGCTGCTCACCGATCAGCAGGGGCTCTATACGGCCGATCCGCGCAGCAATCCGCAGGCGGAGCTGATCGCCGACGTGCATGAAATCGACGATGCGCTGCGCGCGCTGGCGGGCGACAGCGTCTCCGGCCTGGGCACCGGCGGCATGTCCACCAAGCTGCAGGCGGCGGACGTCGCCTGTCGCGCCGGCATCGACACTATTATCGCCGCGGGCAGCCGTCCCGGCGTGATCGCCGACGTGATCGCCGGCAAGCCGGTCGGCACGCGCTTTCACGCTATGCAGTCGCCGCTGGAGAACCGCAAGCGCTGGATCTTCGGCGCGCCGCCGGCTGGCGAGATCACCGTGGACGATGGCGCGCTGGCGGCGATGCTGGAACGCGGCAGCTCGCTGCTGCCGAAAGGCATCCGCGAGGTGCGCGGCAACTTTTCGCGCGGCGAGGTAATCCGTATTCGCAGCCTGCAGGGCCGCGATATCGCGCACGGCGTCTCACGCTACAACAGCGATGCGCTGCGCATCATCGCCGGCCATCACAGCCAGCAGATCGGGGAGATCCTCGGCTACGAATACGGCCCGGTGGCCGTGCATCGCGACGACATGATCGTCAGTTAAGGAGCGGTCAAATGCTTGAAGAAATGGGAAAAGCGGCGCGCGCCGCCGCATATAAGCTGGCCGATCTGTCGACCGCTGAGAAAAACCAGGTGCTGCTGGCGATCGCCGATCGTCTCGACGCGGAACGCGAGGCGATTCTGGCGGCTAACGAGCAGGATCTCGCCGATGCGCGCGCCAGCGGCATGAGCGCCGCGCTGCTCGATCGCCTGATGCTCAATCCGCAGCGCCTGAGCGCCATCGCCGACGACGTCCGCAAGGTGTGCCAGCTCGCCGATCCCGTCGGCCAGCTGATTGACGGCGGCCTGCTCGACAGCGGGCTGCGCATCGAGCGTCGCCGCGTTCCGCTCGGCGTGGTCGGGGTGATCTACGAAGCGCGCCCCAACGTCACGGTGGATGTCGCCAGCCTGTGCCTGAAAACCGGCAACGCGTCGATTCTGCGCGGCGGAAAAGAGACGTGGCGCACCAACGCCGCTACGGTGCGCGTGATCCAGAACGCGCTGCAGGCGTTTGGGCTGCCGGCGGCGGCGGTGCAGGCGATTGAAAATCCGGATCGCGAGCTGGTGAATCAGCTGCTGAAGCTCGATCGCTACGTCGATATGCTGATCCCGCGCGGCGGCGCCGGCCTGCACAAACTGTGCCGCGAAAACTCCACTATTCCGGTGATCACCGGCGGCATCGGCGTCTGCCATATCTATCTTGATGAAACTATGGAGGTCGCGCCGGCGCTGGAGGTGATCGTCAATGCGAAAAAACAGCGCCCCAGCGCCTGCAACTCGCTGGAAACCCTGCTGATCCATCGCGCCGCCGCCGACCGTTTCCTGCCGGCGTTTACGGCGCGTATGGCGCAGGAGGGGATCCCGCTGCACGCCGACGAAAACCTGCTGGCGCAGCTGCAGGATAGCCCGGCCAGCGTGACGCCAGTCAGGCAGGGCGACTACGATGATGAGTGGCTGTCGCTCGATCTTAACGTGAAGCTGGTGGACGACATGGACGCGGCTATCGACCATATCCGCACGCACGGCACCCAGCATTCCGACGCCATCCTGACGCGCAGCACGCAGAACGCCAGCCGCTTTGTGAAGCAGGTCGACTCCTCGGCGGTGTACGTCAACGCCAGCACGCGTTTCACCGACGGCGGCCAGTTCGGTCTCGGCGCGGAAGTGGCGGTGAGCACTCAGAAGCTGCATGCGCGCGGCCCGATGGGGCTGGAGGCGCTAACGACCTACAAATGGGTCGCGTGGGGCGACGATACACTGCGCCCCTGATTGCGACTTTATTTAACAAAAAGGGTGCCCAGAGCGGGCGCCCTTTTTTTTAACCCCTGTTTTTCGATCCAGTTAATTTTGGAGTTTTCAGGTGCGACATTCGACACCTCTGGACGCCACTTTTTTTTCGACAAGGTGGCTGTCTGTTTTTTGCCCGTTTTTCTACGGAACATTCCTGAAAGCCCCGCTGCAACGGGGCGCGGCGCGATCGAGACTGGTTGCCCAGAGTATGAGGAGGATAATGATAATTAGCGTTGCTTTACAAAAGCAATTGGGTAGCAAACGGACGGTAATATAAAATGAACTGGTAGCAATAATGAAAATAACATCCAGTATCTCCTCTATGGCAGATTATTAACTAATGGTTAAAAAAGAGAGTACGAGACAAGCTTTCACTGCCAGGCTGATTGCCGCGTGCGAAAGTGCGGGAATTGTCGGACATGGACGAAATAAACAGGTTGCCAAAGCGTTACAGCAGCTGGGGTGCAAAATATCGACGCCGGGCGTGTGGAAGTGGTTCAACGCACAGTCCGTGCCTGATGATAACAATTTGCTGGCGCTAAGCCGCCTGCTGGGCGTACGGGTTGAGTGGCTGCAGTACGGGATGGAAAAGCCCGCCCAATCGCTGACGATTGACAGCCTGAAGGCGCAGCGCAACGTTTTCCGTATCGAAAGCCTCGATATTGGGCAGAAGTCAGCCTCGGGGCTGCACGCGCGCGATGAGTTTGTTGAGACCATCCATGCCATTGAATATGGCGTGGATGAGGCGCGCGTGCTGTTCAACGGTCGGCCGGCGGAAAATATCCGTTTGATAGCGATCAACAGCGATTCGATGGTGGAGACTTTCGCGCCGCGCGATCAGCTGTTCGTGGACATCAGCGTGAAGTTTTTCGACGGGGACGGCATCTATATTTTTACCCTTGATAACCAGCTGTACCTCAAGCGTTTGCAGCTCCAGCATAAGAAAATTGCTGTTATTTCAGATAATAAGCGTTACGAAACCTGGTATCTTAATCGGGAGGACGTCGATAGCATGCAGGTCATGGCCAAGGTGATCCTGAGTCAGGCGCGGCACTACCAGCTGCTGGGTTAACCGCTGGCTAAAATTCATCCATTTGCAACCTGCTGAAAAAAAATAATTCAGCAGAATTCAAAAATTTAACCAATGGTAAATAAAAATTAACTGTTGGTGTTTGATAAAGCATAAGAACAGGTTAATAATTTGAGCGTGGACCAACGAAGCCCTTCTCTCACGGAATGAGCCGCTCTTAAACAATCGAGGCGCTGCACAAGCGCGAATCAAACCATCCAAAGTCAGTGAACTTTGGGATGGGGTGGATGCGCACATGCAGCGTCGTAAGATGCCGCCTTTTTCTCCCAACTCGCGCTTAGCCTGGCTGTTATTACAGCCGGGGCATTGCGCCGTGAGCGGAAAACGCGGCATCCGGGACGGTTCGGCTTGCCGAAAACCCATGCCTGCCACCCCATCGCCAAAGACTCATTCACAGGAGGAGTTATGGCGATAATACACTATGGCAAAAGCGTCTTCGTAGGTAATGCACGCACCCGCAGGCATCGGCGGCGCCAGCCGCTCAGTCGACTTAAGCTCAGCATCGATCAGGCGCTGGGCTGCGAACCCGAAAGTCCCCCGTTACGTCACGCCGAACGCATCGCTCAGCGTCCGGTGACCTCACGTGTTGAGCGGGCGATTGCCCCAACGCCCGTTAACCGTGCTGAAACCGCCAGTTTCGATAACTGCTGTTTGCCGCATGTGCATCTCTACGCCGTGCGCTAAATCTGCTCTCTATCCGCCTGTACCGCTGTATCTCACCTTTTCTCCCGTTTTGTCTGGACGGGAATTCTCAACGCACTGTTTAGTCACGCTGCTGGTTTCACCTGCGGGTTTGCTGGGGTTATGCCTGGCACTGATCAGTGCAATTTAACTGTTGCTGTCGCATGGAGAACGTCTTCCCATGCCCGGAAAAGAGGAATGGTCATGAGCCAGATTATTGAGATTCTCAATTTTGAAGAGGGTTACGTCGAAGCGCCTTATCTCGACACGCAGGGTTTTCCCACCGTAGCGGGGGGCATACGCATCGGCCCGAAAGGCGCGTCGCTCAATAACTACGTGTTTCGCGTGCCGCGCCAGGTCGGCGACGTCTGGAAGAAGTGCATTATCGAAGGCAAAGCCCAGCAGATGCAGGGCCTGCCGCTGCTGCAGCAGGCGCTGGCGAAGTGCAACGACGCGCGCAGCGATGTGCTCTACAGCATGGCCTATCAGCTCGGCGTCGATGGACTCTCTCTGTTTAAAAACATGATGACCGCGGTGGCGGCCGAGGATTACGACAGCGCGGCCAACGCCATGCTCAATAGCCTGTGGGCGCGTCAGACGCCGGGACGCGCCCGTCGTCATGCCGAAGTGATGCGCAGCGGCACCTACGACGTCTACAGGGGGCTGCTATGAGATGGCTCTTTTTTATCATCGCCGTGCTGATGGTGGTGATCGTGCTGCTGATCATGCAGCGCTTTACCACGCTGGAGTTCGTGGCGCATGCGCGCCTGCTATTCAAAACCTGGTCGGTCTGGCTGGCGTCGCTCGGGTCGATGCTTAGCGCCTGGGTGCAATCTTTTCCCTCCGCCTCGCTGGACGCCTGGAACGCCCTGCCGGAAGACGTGAAATCCATTCTGCCCCACAACTACCTCGGCCTGATCGGCGCCTTTATGGTGGCGATGGGCGTGATCGCGCAGTTTGTGCGGCAAAAGAACCTGGTGCTGCAGAAGCAGCAGCTTGAGGCGAAAAAATCATGAGTTTATTTACCGCACTGCTTAGCGGCGGCTGGCACTGGCTCGCCGTCATCGGCGCGCTGATCGCCGCGCTGGGCGCCAGCTACTTCGGCGGCAAAAAGATCGGCAAGGTGCAGCAGCAGGCCGAAGCCGATACCAAAAGCGCGCAGAAAGAGGCGGCGCAAACCGCTGCCGTCGCGCAAAAACAACAACAGCATCGCGAGGAGGCGACCCGTGTTACCACCGAGAACAGCAATCTTGATGACGCTGCTGCTCGCGACAAGCTGCAGCAGTCGAAATACAACAAACCCTGAGCCTACGGCCGTCACCGATTCGGCCTGCGTGCTTTTTTCACCGATTTACACCCACGGCGACGACGCGCAACGCATGGACGTTCGCACGGTTCGCGCCATCAATACCCACAACGACATGTGGGATCGGCTTTGCGGCCATCCGACCAAACCCTGATTAACGACGTGCTTAAGTACCCTAAATCCTGAGGAGGATACCATGATTGAAGTGAACTCTTTTGCCGAGCTGCGTACCACCAAACCCGCCACAGCAGGCCAGGTCGCCAGTCTGAACCGTTACTACGATAAGGATTCCACCTTCCGCGGCGGCGGCGATTTTGTCGGCTATCTCGGCACCACCACGCTCAAAGATGACGGCGGCACCATCGCGGTTGGCGACGGTTTCTACTGGAAGCGCACCATCAACGATCCCGCAGAGCTGAACGTGCTGCACTTCGGGGCGAAAGGCGATGGCTACGCCGACGATACGGAAGCCTTTATGCGCATGTACAACTGGACCAAAACCTGGAACGCCAACTGCGTCGCGCTGCCCGTGCGTTTTCCCGGCGGGAAATTCCTGATCAAGCCGATCGATCTCAGCGCCACCGACGCGACCTTTTTTGGTCTGCTCGGCGACGATTCGCCGCTGGGCTCGCTGCCGCGCACCACCATCATCTCCGATAAGAGCGATACGCCGGTGTTCAAGGTGAAAGCGCGCCGCACGGTGATTGCCGGCATGGCGTGGAACGGTCAGGCCAGCGCCGATACCGTTGCCAATACCGGCACCATCACCGCAGATATGGTGAGCAACAAGCAGCCGTTCTTCGAAAACACCTGTATCGAGGGGGAAACGGTGAATATTCACTGCTTCCGCGCGCAGAATACCGGCGGCACGGTGTTCAAGCTGCTGGACACGCTCGACAGTAAGTTCGACCAGATCTACACCCTCTACACCTATTCGCGCGTATTCGATGTAGGCTGGTCAAACTCACCGCGCGGCGTCTGGGACCACTCGACGGCGATCGAGCTGAGCAACGCCAACTTCCAGACCGGCTACGGCGACGCCACGCTCTATATGCCGCGCGTCACCCAGGGGATTCTGCGCAACGTCTGGATTGAGCATACGCGCAACCCGGGCGATCTCTCCGACGGCGGCTGGACCATCGACACGCTGAACATTGAAGATTGCGGCAGCCCGTTCAATCTGAACAATGCTCGCGTGGTGATGCGTCAGATCGGCCTGCAGTCCGGGGCGAGGATCTCTCAGGACGCCGCCAGCGGCCGCTGGCTCTCTACCTTCGAGTATGGCTATCGCCGCGATGAAAACCACGGCACCTTTATGACCGGCTCGCTGCGGGTAGGGTACTTCAGCGGTTATAAGGTGACCAACAATACCGCTACCGATAACTGGTATCGCCTCGGCCAGTTCTTTTTCCCCAACGCTAACCAGCAGTGGGTTATCGAGATGATCGGCAAAGGCGACGCCACCTCGCCATCCACCACCGCCGCTTCGCCGGTGAATATGGTGGGCACCGGTAAAACCATCATTAACCTGCAGCGGCTGGAAACCGTCTGGGCCGACGCCCACCATATGGGGCAGCCGGCGGTGTTGGATATCCGCTACAACCGCGTCGGCACCACCTACGCGGTGGTCTGGGTAAAGCTGGCGGCAAACAGTGGGGACACCATGTTCAACCTGAAATGTACCGGCCCGACGCGCTTCGATGCCGGTTCATGCTCGCTGTTCCAGTCTGATCTGTCGATGGTAACGGATACCACCAAAATGGGGACGCTGAAGCCGGCGGCGCGCTTTGGCCTGCACAATGGAGTGGCGGGTATCGGCGCCAACGAGAAAGGCGTAGTCACGCTCGCGACGACCGCGGGTACGCCGACAAATAAAACCACGCCTTCGGGCTTTGTGCTGATCAATATCAATGGTACCGACCGCAAGGTTCCTTATTACGATTGATGAAAGGCACTTTTGGCGAGGCTGCGGCCTCGCCTTTTTTTGTTTCTGGCGTCTGAAACGTGCGGGAAGGAGAGGAGCGTGCTGTTTTCCTTGCCAGATGACGAGAAAAGCAGCATCCGCGCGCTGCGGCTCTTGACGGAAGTGACGCTTTTTTCTAACTTATTGCTCCGTAGTTCTCACCTCTATGCCGGTGTAGCTCAGTTGGTAGAGCAGCGCATTCGTAATGCGAAGGTCGCAGGTTCGACTCCTGTTTCCGGCACCAGTCATTTCAAGCCTGTACTCTGATCTCTCTCTCTTTTCCCTGATGCGGTGGGAGAGCGTTGAGACAGCAGCAGTACCGTCCAGCTCCTCTCAGGCCACTCAAGATTACCTGCTCATCCTTATCGTTAGCCTGTCTGTCATCCCTGTTGCAAACGCTTAACGTTACGTGCCGGCTGATAAAATTAAATTACTGCAATATCAGATAGTTAATTTCTTACAGGCATAGCGCGGTGTTTTTTTGTTTGCTATTAAATAGCGCGCTATATATATTCAGCCCATCCCGAATGCGCCGCTGCGAAAGCTGCACATTTAAATAGCGTGCGATTTAATAGCGAAATACTTGAAGGAGTCATCTGATGAGCATTAAACATACCGTTTTAGCGCTGGCGCTGATCGCCGCGTCTGCCAACAGCTTCGCCGACGCGCCACAGCCGGAGCGCCACGTACAGGCTTTTTTGAACGCGCTGAACAGCAGCGGCGGTAAACCTATTGAGCAGCTCTCGCCGCAGGCGGCGCGCGAGGTGCTGATCGGCGCGCAAAAGGGGGCGACACTGCCTGAGGCCGAAGTGACGGAAAAAACCATTGAGGTGAACGGCCAGCCTTTAAAGCTGAATATCGTTAAGCCCAAAGGGGCGCAGGGCACGCTGCCGGTATTTATGTTCTTTCACGGCGGCGGCTGGGTGTTAGGGGATTTTCAGACCCATGAACGCCTGGTGCGCGACCTGGTGGTCGAGTCGGGCGCCGCCGCGGTCTTCGTTAACTATACGCCGTCGCCGGAAGCGCACTATCCCGTCGCCATCAACCAGGCCTACGCCGCTACCCGCTGGGTAGCGGAGCACGGCGCCGATATTGGCGTAGACGGCAAGCGTCTGGCGCTGGCGGGCAACAGCGTCGGCGGTAACATGGTGGCGGCGGTGGCGCTGCAGGCGAAGCAGCAGCATGCCCCGGCGATTCGCTACGAGGTGATGCTGTGGCCGGTGACCAACGCGCGCTTCGATACCGGCTCCTATCAGCAGTTCCAGAAAGGCTACTTCCTGACGCGCAATATGATGAAATGGTTCTGGGATAACTACACCACCAAAGCAGGCGACCGTAACAATATTCTGGCGTCGCCGCTGCGCGCAACTCGCGAACAGCTGCAGGGATTGCCGCCAACCTTAATTCAGACCGCCGAGCTTGACGTGCTGCGCGATGAAGGCGAGGCCTTTGGCCGCAAGCTGGACGCGGCAGGCGTCGACGTCACGGTCACGCGCTACAATGGCCTGATCCACGACTACGGTTTGCTGAACGGGCTGAGCGACGTGCCGGCGGTGCGTACCGCGCTGCGCCAGGCGGCCGATGGGCTGAAAACGCACCTGAAGTGATGCTGCGCCAGGCGAAACGCCTGGCTTTTTTTCCTTTGCCGCAGCACAAAAAATGCAAGGAATCCGTGACCGGCCTGGGTTAGATTAGTAAAATCATACTCTTAATCTACTTACTACTGCAGGATACGGACATGTTTGCAAAGCATTATGATGTTGATGAAAAGCATATCGATTTCCAGGGCATCGTCGACGGCCTCTATTATCCGTTTTATATGGAATGGACGCGCCATGCCTACATGCGCGAAGCGCTGGGCATCGACATCGAAGAGGAGTTCAAGCAGGGACGCCTTTATATGGTACTGGAATATTCCCTGCGCTTTCGTAAAAGCCTGCAAAAAGGCGACCGCCTGGAGGTGACCTGCGCGCTGGAGAAAAATGACAAGCGCAACCGCGTAAACTTCGTTCAGCAGATCAGAGTCGATGGCGTCACCTGTGCCGAAGCGACCTTCGTCTGCACCTGTCTCAGCAACGGCAGGCCCAGCATGCCGGATGCGGTAATGAACGCGCTGAATGCGCTTTAATCCTCTGCGTGAAGGGCGAAAGCCAGCCCTTCACGCAGTGCGCGGCGTCAGCGCCTTGTTTTCCGCTGCCCTGACGCCTCGCTCAATTCTTAGTCCGACCGGCAAAATTTACGCGACCTGCGTCACGTTAACCGCCTTAATTTTTCCCCTCTTTTCCCCCGCTTTTTTCACATCAGCGTTGTTTAACCCGGCGCTATGCTTTAAATGCATATTGTTATTATCCTTAAGAGAGCATAATTGACTGCTGATAAATAGCGGCGCTGTCGAGAAATAAAAATTATTAAGCCCGATTAACAAAATTGCACGCTTAATTTTGTGATGCCATGAAAGCACTGCGGTTTTTATTTTTTTCTACTAGGATAATTCCTAATGGATAAGCGTTTTCTGGCGTCGCCGAAGCGCGATTTTTATTCTAGGGTTTTCCGCCTTTTAATGGTTCCTGTTCTGACAGGCGATAGATCTCACAGATAAGCGTAATGCCCGCTTATCCATTAATTCTGATGGATAAGCAGAGCTCCTGTGCGGAAAATCCGGTTTAGCGCTCGCCCCATTGACGCAATAAAAGCGCCACGTAATATCTCCTCATTCAATCCTGTTTTTTTCTGTAGTCGCACAACACTTATCCGGGAAAAAATAAAAACGCTGATGTGAGCCCGGCACGAAAACTTCATTGCGGTTATTGCCGCGCTTTTTAGCGTGGAAGTAAAAATTTTCCCAGAGGATCTATGGTGACGCTTAACAACCCGTTAATTAGCGTAATTGTGCCGGTCTATAATGCCGAAAACTCGATTATTCGCTGCGTTGAAAGCGTGCTGGCGCAGCGGGCGCCGCGCGTCGAGCTGATTCTGGTGGATGACGGTTCAACCGACAGTTCACCGCTGATACTGGAGAGCTGGAGCGACCATCCTCAGGTGCGCGTGATCACCCAGCGCAATGCCGGCGTTTCGTCGGCGCGCAACGCCGGCATTGCCGCCTCGCGCGGCACCTATTTGTGCTTCGTCGATGCGGATGATTTTCTGCCCGCCGACGCGCTAAGCCTCTGCCTGGCGCTGATGAATGACGAGGTTGGTCTGATTGTCGGCGAGTCACAGCACTTTACGCCGCAGGGGCAGCCGATTGCGCGCGCCTTTCCGCCCGAGGCGCAGCGCGTGCTCAGCGCCAGCGACGCGGTCAACGATCTGCTCTATTTCCATCCGCGCCACGGCATCTGCGACAAACTCTTTAACGGCGAGCTGATTCGCGCGCATCAGCTGCGGTTTAACGAACAGATCGCCAATTTCGAGGATCTGCTGTTTGTGATGCAGTATCTCAGTCTGCTCAGTACGCAGCGGGTTATCTGCATCAACAGCGTGATTTATCACTACGTTGAGTCAGAGAACTCGGCGACGCGCTCGTCGGTGCGCGAAAAGCACTTCTCCTTTGCCCGTTCATTTAGCGAAATGCAGCGGCTGCTGTCGCGCAGCAACGACAAGTTTTTCTATTTTCTGCTGCTAAAAGTCTCTTCAGCCTATTTATACAAGGCCATCGCCTCCGGCGAATTTAACGCCGCCTTTATCAACGACCATATTCGGCGCTATCGGAAGGCCTTTAAAGCCTATCTCTCTTCCGGCGTCATCGTTAACGGCTGGAGTCTCTACTTCACGCTCTTTTTCTGCTCGCCGCGCCTGGTTTCGCAACTGCGCAAGCTGGCGCAAAACGTGGGGCGCGAAGGATAACCATGAAAGATAAACTGAAGAACTCGATGTGGATGATCGCCGAAAAGATCATCGCGGTTTTCGGCCTGATTTTCGTCACCTCTTTTGTGGCGAAATATGTCGGCCCGACCACCTTCGGCATTATTTCCATTTCCCTGCTGGTATTTCAGTTTTTGCAGACCGTGGCCTATATGGGCAGCGATGTCATCCTGCTGAAACGGCTGTCGCAGAATAAAGGGTCCGGCATCAGGCTGATGATCTCCGCCTCGGTGCTGATCTTCACGCTCTACCTTGCGCTGGCGTCGGTCGGGATGGCCATCATGCACGAAGAGATGAGCTCGCAGGCGCAGATCTTCATTGTCGCTGCGGCCATCGCCTGTCTCTTTTCCGCCATCGATCTGGTGAACGTGTTCAACGAGGCGATGCTGAATGCGAAGCTGAACGTTATTGCCAACGTCATCGGCTTAACCATCAGTTTGACGATACGCTTCGTTATCTCCAGCTGGGGGCTTGACCCCGCCTGGCTGGCGCTGCCGATCGTACTGGCGACCTTTATTCCCTTCGTGATTAAGCTGGCGCTTTTCCGCCGCTACGAAGGAGCGGTGCACAGGCCCAACCGTAAGCAGCTTAAAGCCTACTCACGCTATATGCTGGCCTCCGGCGGCACATTAATCTTCTCGGTGATCGCCGTGGCGCTCTATACGCGCCTCAACCAGTTCAGCGTCAGCTATTTTCTTGGCGTAAAAGAGGCGGGCGTATTTTCCGTGGCCTTAACCCTCTCCGGCGCCTGGGTTTTTTTGCCCAATGCGCTGCTGGCGTCCTTCTATCCGGCCTTTTTCTCGGAGCGCGATCCTAAACGCGCCATCGTCAAGATTCAGCAGCTGCATCTGCTGGTGGTCGGCGTTTCGGCGCTGGTCATTGCCGCCGTCGCGCTGCTGGCGCCGCCTTTTATTCACTACTTTTACGGCCCGGCCTACCAGGATGCGGTCGCGCCCACGGTCTGGCTCTGCCTGGGCGCGATGTTCGGCCTGCTGAGCAGCGTAATGGATCGCTTTATTATCAAGTACAACGGCTACGCCTATCTGGTGAAAAAAACCTTCTTCGTACTGCTGATTTGCCTGGTTTCTTCCGCCGTGCTGGTGCCGCTCTATGGGCTAACCGGCGCTGCCTTTAGCGTTATTTTGACCGAGCTGCTCTCATTTACGCTGTTGAATTACTTTTTTGCCGCTCAACCGATGTTCACTATTCATCGCTCTTTTTTCAGTCCCAAAAAAATATGGTTTTTATTAAACGACGCCAAGACCCTCAGATAGTTAAGAGGAATGAAAAATGATTCCAGCACCAAAGTTCAGCATTATTATTCCCGCGTGGAATGCGCAAAAAACATTGAGAAGAACCTTGATCAGTGTGCTGCAGCAAACCTGCGATGATTATGAAGTGATCGTAGTTAATGACGGCAGCACCGACGGCACCGCCGCGCTGCTGGAGGAGTTTAGCTATCAGCCGACGATCCGCGTTATCAACCAGCCGAACGGCGGCGTCAGCGCGGCGCGCAATCGCGCGCTGAAGCAGGCGCAAGGGGATTTTATTATTTTCCTCGACGCTGATGACTGGGTGGAGGAGTCTTTCCTCGCCAGCTTTCAGCAGTCGCTGGATAACAGTCACGGCCGACCGGTGGATTTAATTGTCGGCAACCTGGTGGACGACCGAATCGGCAGCATTCGTAAATATGGCTATTTTGCGACGCAGGAGATGCCTTATCTGCTGGGCGAGCTAGAGATGAGCGACAATATCGGCTATCTGCACAATAAGTGTTACAGCCGACGGGTGATTGAGGTGAATAATCTCTATTTCCTCGAGGGGATTTCCATGAGCGAGGATCTGCTCTTCAATCTCAAATATTTCTATAACATCAGCAACTGTCTGGTGATCGACAGCGCCGCCTATCACTATGAAAATGTGATGGATTCGCTGTCAAAAAAGCGCGTACAGTACAACGAGCTCAAGGCGCGCAAGCAGTTTCTGACCGGGCTTTACGACACCATTATGAGTAAATATACGCATCGCGATCTCGACTACTTCCTCAAAGGGGTGTCGAAAAGGGTGCTGGCGCTGGATATGCAGATTGTGACGTCGATGTACCACGACTCTTTTACGCACAACGAAATCTCGCGCGAAATCAACGAGATCAAGCGCGGAAAATATTCGAAAGGGATTTTTAGTCTGCTGAACCGAAATGAAAAGCTGAAATATATTATTATGAATTTCAATAGCTTTGCGGCTTACTACTGCCTTTACGCCCTGTATAAGGCGCGTGCATTTTAATGGATGTGTTTCATCCGCTACACACGAACAGGTTTGACGTTTCTGTGGTTTACCCGCGCTAATCACATCGGGCGGCCCTTACGGGGCGCCCGATGCTGAACGGCTTACTGCGCCGGACGCAGCGCGCCGGTTTTAAACACGCTCATCGCCTGCGCCATGCGCTCTGCCTGATCCTGCAGCGCCTGCGACGCGGCGGAGGCTTCCTGCACCAGCGCGGCGTTCTGCTGCGTTACCGCTTCCATCTGGGTAATCGCCATATTGATCTCGCTGATGCCGGTGCTCTGCTCGCTGCTGGCAATAGTGATTTCACTCATAATGCCGGCCACGCTTTTCACGCTGTTGACGACCTCGCCGATGGTGGAGCCGGCATGAGAAACCAGCTTGCTGCCTTCCTCTACTTTGGCCACCGAATCTTCAATCAGCAGTTTGATCTCTTTCGCCGCTGAGGCCGAGCGCTGCGCCAGATTGCGCACTTCGCTCGCCACCACGGCGAATCCGCGTCCCTGTTCGCCCGCGCGTGCCGCTTCGACGGCGGCGTTGAGCGACAGGATGTTGGTCTGGAAGGCGATAGAGTCGATGACGCTGATGATATCGACGATTTTCTTCGACGAGAGGGCAATCGCCTCCATCTTCTCAATCACCTGCTCCATCACCACGCCGCCTTCGCGCGCTACCGCTGAGGTGCTCGCGACCAGCTGATTGGCCTCGCGCGCGTTGTCAGCGTTGTGCTTCACGGTAGAGGTCATCTGCTCCATCGCCGAGGCGGTCTCCTCCAGCGAGCTGGCCTGCTGCTCGGTGCGGGTGGAGAGATCCAGGTTGCCGCTGGAGATCTGATTCGAGGCGACGGCGATGGTGTCGGAGCCGGTGCGCACTTCGGTCACAATGCTCAGCAGGTTGTCGTTCATCTGCTGCAGCGCGCGCATCAGCACGCCGGTTTCGTCGCGGCTGTCGATGGTGATTTTCGAGCTCAGATCGCCGGCGGCGACGCGTTCGGCGACGCCGACCGCTTCGGTCAACGGACGCACAATGGAGCGGGTCAGATAAACGCCCAGCAGGATTGAGGCAAGGATCGCCAGCGCGGCGCACACCAGCGTAATCATAATCGCCGTGCTGGCGGCGCTGACAATGCTCTGGCCTTCGCCGCGCAGCTGTGAATCCTGCGAGTTGGCGAATTTCTCCGCGCCCTCAAGGAAGGCGTTCTGGCTGGGCGTCATGGTTTTTAGCGCGTAGACGCCCGCACTTTCAAAATCGCCGGCTTTGATCAGCGCGATCAGCGCGTTTTTTGCGGTTTCAAACTGCTGACCCGCCTCAATCAGTCCCTGAATTTTCTTTTTGCCGACGGCGGTAACCTGAATGGCGGCAATGCGGTTCATCGCGGTATTGGTGCGCTGGGTCGCCTCCTCCAGCTGGCCGTAACGCTTGAGGTTTCGGTCGGGATGCGCAGTGTCGATCACCAGGCCGCGCAGGTATTTAATCTGATCGTTGACGCCGTCGCGCACGTCGAAGGCGAGGCGCACTTTGACATAGCGGTCGTCGATGATGGCGGAAATACCGCTGTTAATGCTCTGGATTTTGCTGACGGTAGTGAAACCGATGATTACCATCAGCACCACCACAATGCCGAAGGCGACGCCGAGCCGGGCGCCGACCTTCATATTTTTTAAACTCCACATCTCTGTTCTCCCGCGATGACATCATATGTTGCTGCTGCAATAGTTAAGTTTTTTAACGCCTGTGCGTGACCAGCCCGGGCCGCCTGATAGCGGTTAAAAATGAGAGCTGGCGCACAGGTTATCGGATGTTTCTGTTTTGACTTTAATTTTTTCCGGGCTATTTCTGCACAAAAAGCAGGGATAAGGATGGCGGTGAACAGCAATGATTAGTGGCACAAGCGGCCGCCCAGCGGGCGAGCGCGATAATATTAAGCACGCTAAGCAATCAAATGAAGGCGGGCAGCGTAAGAAGCAGCGAAGGGCGGGCTTGGCCGAGATCGGCAGCGCGCCGCGAGGCGATCGGCGTGGGCGAACAAAGGGTGAAAAGGAGCGAGGGGACGCGACAAGAAAGAAGATAAAGCTGGGGCAGAAAAGGAACGCGCGACGGGGCGTCGCGCGTTCCGGGTCTATCAGGGCGCTTTTTCCAGCACGCTGTGGATCACGGCGGATAGTTCGTTGATTTCAAATTTGGCGACGTAGCCATCGGCGCCGACTTTACGCACATGATCTTCGTTGGCGCTGCCGGAGAGCGAAGAGTGGATCACCACCGGAATGCGCTTCAGCGTCTCTTCGCGCTTGATGTTGCGCGTCAGGGTAAAGCCGTCCATTTCCGGCATTTCGAGATCGGTCAGCACCAGCGCGATTTTGTCGTGGATCGACTCGCCCGCCGCCTGCGCAGCCTCGTTCATCTCTTTAATCTTCAGCCAGGCCTCAAGCCCGGTGTTGTGCATCAGCGCAGGAATGCCCATGCTCTTCAGGCCCTGCTCCAGCAGCTGACGCGCCACTTTTGAATCTTCCGCCACGATGGCGACCGCGCCGGGCTTGAGTTTAAAGCTGCGCACGGTCTCCGGCGCCGGCTCAACGCCGCGCACCGAAGGGATAACGTCATAGAGGATCTGCTCGACGTCGAGCACCATCGCCAGGCTGTTGCTGCCTTTTTCATCGTCGAGGCAGGCGATGCTGGTGATATTGCGGCCGCCGATCCCTTTCTCGGCGGTATGCACCTGGCTCCAGTCGAGGCGCACGATGTTATCCACCGACTCCACGGCGAAGGCCTGGGTGTTGCGCGCATACTCGGTGACCAGCAGCAGGTTCAGGCCGGTTTCCGGCGTACAGCCCGCGACCGCCGGCAGATCGATTACCGGGATAAACTGGCCGCGAATATTGGTCATGCCCAGCAGCGGCGAGCGCATGCCGGCCGCGCGGGTGATGGGCTGCATCGGCACAATTTCGCGCAGCTTGAAGACGTTAATGCCGAACAGTTCCGATTTGCCTTTGGCCTGATCGGTGCCGAGACGGAACAGCAGCAGTTCAAAACGGTTCGATAACGCCAGATTCGCTCTTTCATCTATCTCTTTTTGAAAATTATCCATCGTTGCTCTGCCTTGCTGCCGCCTGTGACGCGGCGAAAGTGAATGATAAGAGCGTTATCGGCACGGTTGGCTAAAAAGTGAGAGGCGGGCGCGCAAATTTGATCGCGCGAGCAGTTAGCTATTCTTGTGCCAGGCTTAGTGGGTAACAACGGAAAAATTTCACTAAAGGAGCGCACCATGAAAAAAGTCATGACGTTTACGCTGTTGGCCGTTTTGAGTCTGCCAGCGCTGGCTGAGAAGGGCGGTTTTGAAGCGGGCGCGACGCCGCCGCCGCAGAAAAAACAGGATGCAGGTTATAAAGGTTCAGAGGATACCGGCCAGACCCACATCAACCAGATCCGCGATTTTCGTCAGGACGGTTACGTCACGCTTGAAGGCTATATCCTGAAGAAGCTGCAGGGCGATAACTACCAGTTCCGTGACAGCACCGGCACCATCACCATTATCGCGCCGGAGAAAACCTTCGACGGCAAAACCTTTAAAGCGGACGAGCAGGTGCGCGTCAGCGGCCGCGTACACGGCAAAGGCGAGAAAACGGTGCTGCACGTTACGCAGATCGATCTGCCGTAACCCTCCGACTCTTTTATTCCCGGCGCGGGCAGGTTAAGGCTCCGCGCCGTTCCAGCGCGACGCTCAGTCCTGCAGCAGAATCGCCCGCACGCTCTTGCCCTTCATTTTTCCCTGCTTCAGCCTGACCAGCGCCGCTTTGGCTTCGCTTGCCGCCACGGCGACATAGGCGTGAGTAGGAGTAATATCGATTTTGCCGATCTGGTCGGCGCGGAAGCCCGCGTCGCCGGTCAGCGCGCCAAGGATATCTCCTGGACGGATTTTCGCTTTACGGCCGCCGTCGATGCAGAGCGTCATCATGGCAGCGGGTAGCGGCTGCCGCGCGCCTTTTTTCAGCGCGCTTGCCGCCAGCCAGCGAAGCGGCTGCTGGAGAAAATCTTCCAGCGCATGCGCGCGCGCCATTTCGTCCGCCGCGACAAAGCTTACCGCGCTGCCCTGTTCGCCGGCGCGCCCGGTGCGGCCGATGCGGTGCACATGCACTTCGGGATCCCACGCCAGCTGATAATTCACCACCATCGCCAGCGCTTTAATATCCAGTCCGCGCGCCGCCACGTCGGTCGCCACTAATACGCGTCCGCTGCCGTTGGCGAAGCGGATCAGCACGCGTTCGCGATCGCGCTGCTCCAGATCGCCATGCAGCGCCAGCGCGCTGATGTTCTGCTGGTTGAGCGCGGCGGCGATATCGTCGCACTCGCGTTTGGTATTGCAGAACACCACGCATGAGGCCGGCTGACGCTGCGCCAGCAGCGCCTGCAGCAGCGGCAGCTTTTCGCTCGGGCTCGCTTCGATAAATTCCTGTTCGATCGCCGGCAGCTCGCTCACCTCTTCGGTGGCGACATGCAGCGCGTCGCGCTGAAAGCGCGCGCTGAGCGAGGCGATGCTCTCCGGCCAGGTGGCAGAAAAGAGCAGCGTCTGGCGGCTGACGGGCGTAAGCGCAGCCACCGCTTCCATATCGTCGCGGAACCCCATCTCCAGCATGCGATCCGCCTCGTCGAGCACCAGCGTGTCGAGTTGATCGAGCTTTAGCGTCTCGCGCTTCAGGTGATCGAGGATACGGCCCGGCGTGCCGACCACGATGTGGGGCGCATGCACCAGCGAGTCGCGCTGCGCGCTGATGGGCTGGCCGCCGCACAGGGTGAGGATTTTAATATTGCGGGTAAAGCGCGCCAGCTGACGCAGCACGTTGCTGACCTGATCCGCCAGCTCGCGCGTCGGGCAGAGCACCAGCGCCTGAGTAACGTAGCGGCTGCTGTCGATATGCTGCAGCAGGCCAATGCCGAACGCCGCCGTTTTGCCGCTGCCGGTTTTGGCCTGCGCCCGCACGTCGCGTCGCGCCAGGATAGCAGGCAGCGTGGCGGCCTGAACAGGCGTCATCTCGGTGTAGCCCATATCGGCCAGATTGGCGATCTGGCTGGCGGGAAGATCGGTAAGGGTAGTAAATGCGGTCACGGGCGGCCTCGGCGGCAAAAGGTGGTCGAAAAATAGCGCGGCAAGTCTGGCAGAATGTGCGTCGCGCGGCAACCTGCGAAAAGGATAACCTGTATGACTGCTTCGCTTTGCAGGCGTTTAGGAATAACCCGAAGATCGGTGAGAATGGATGTTATCTTCTAATGATTTTACCCGTCGGCAGTCTGTTTGTGCATATCGTGTGGCTTTTCAAGGCCATTTGAAACTTTATAACTATACGAATAAGAAAATTAATTTCTTTTTGTATCAGATAATTCCCTTTTTTTTACTCCAGAAAAAGAATTAATCATTAAATAAAGTCACCAATGCAGCCGATAAAATAATCACCGCAATTGCTTTATATTTAGCGCGCCATACTTCTATTACAACGACAGTTTGAGGGTTCTCCATTGAGTAATATTGCCCAGGGATCACATGAAGAAGTGCTGAAAATCGTTGGCCGCGCGGTGCTTACGCTGCATGTCCATGGTGAAAGCTTATCTGCTGACAAGGTTGTCTCAATGATCGGCTGCTATGCCGAAAGCGCGGAACAGAACCAGCAGCAGCTGTTCGCGCTGGCGATGGAAATGATGACGGCCCAGAAATGGGCGAAGAGCGCCTGACATCATCGTCTCGGTTGAACCAAGCCTCCAGTCGGAGGCTTTTTTTACGCCTCTCTCTTTCTTCGAACCGCCTTATTGGTCCTACCAATTTCAGCCTGCTTTTTAGCACTAGTCACAGAAGCGGAAAAATCCCGCCCTTGAGGTTGTCTCTGGTTAACAAAAGATTAACCATTCGAACTCTTATTGTCGCGCAGCGCGCCTTTGGTCCGACCAAAAAGGCGCGCCGCTTTGGGATAACGCCATGAGTGAATCGACATCGACGGCCGCAGAGCATCTTGTGGTGCGGCTGCGGCGCTATATTGAGGAGCAAAAGCTGGAGCCGGGCATGAGGCTGCCCGCTGAACGCCAGCTTGCCGCCGAGCTGGGCGTGTCGCGATCGTCGCTGCGCGAAGCGCTGCAACAGCTGATCAGCAGCGGCCTGCTGATCAGCCGTCGCGGCGGCGGCACCTGGCTGCGTCAGCAGCTGGCCCCCTGGGCGGAACAGCGCATCGTCGCGCCGGTGCGCGCGCTGTTGCAGGACGACCCCGACTATCGCTACGACATTCTCGAAGCGCGCCATGCCATCGAGGCGAGCACCGCCTGGTATGCGGCGCAGCGCGCCACCGAGGCGGATAAAGAGCGGCTGCGGCTCGCTTTCGACGCCACGCTGAAGCTGAAAGAGAGCGACGATCCCGATCTCGCCGCGCAGGCCGACGTGCGCTTTCACCTCGCTATCGCCGAAGCGTCGCACAATGTGGTGCTGCTGCAGACTATGCGCGGGTTCTTTGCGCTGCTGCAATCCTCGGTTCTGCAAAGCCGACAGCGCATGTACAGCCAGCCGCCGATTTTCGCCCGTCTCACCGAACAGCATCAGCGCCTGCTCGACGCCATTCTCGCCGGCGAGGCCGAGGCGGCGCGCCGTGCGGCGATGGATCATCTCGGCTTTGTCCACGCCACCCTGAAAAGCCTGCATGAAGATGAAGCGCGCCAGGCGCGCATCACGCGTCTGCCAGGCAATGACCCCTTTTAACCGCAAGGAAACTGACCTGTGATTATCTCTGCCGCTTCCGATTATCGCGCCGCCGCGCAGCGTATTCTGCCGCCGTTTCTTTTCCACTACATCGACGGGGGCGCCTATAACGAACGCACGCTGAAGCGCAACGTCGAGGATTTGGCCGACGTGGCGCTGCGCCAGCGCGTGCTGAAGAATATGTCCGATCTCAGCCTGGAAACTCGCCTGTTCAACGAAACGCTGGCGATGCCGGTGGCGCTGGCGCCGGTCGGGCTTTGCGGCATGTACGCGCGTCGCGGCGAGGTGCAGGCGGCGCGCGCTGCGGCGCTGAAAGGCATCCCTTTTACCCTGTCGACGGTCTCGGTCTGTCCGATTGAAGAGGTGGCGCCCGCCATCAACCGCCCGATGTGGTTCCAGCTCTACGTGCTGCGCGACCGCGGTTTTATGCGCAACGCGCTGGAGCGCGCCAAAGCCGCCGGCTGCTCGACGCTGGTGTTTACCGTGGATATGCCGACGCCCGGCGCGCGCTATCGCGATGCGCACTCCGGCATGAGCGGGCAGCACGCCGCGCTGCGCCGCTACTGGCAGGCGGCGACGCACCCGCAATGGGCGTGGGACGTCGGCCTGCACGGCCGCCCGCACGATCTCGGCAATATCTCGACCTATCTCGGCAAGCCGACCGGGCTGGAAGATTATATCGGCTGGCTGGCGAACAACTTCGACCCCTCTATTTCCTGGCGCGATCTGGAGTGGATCCGCGAATTCTGGGACGGCCCGATGGTGATCAAAGGCATTCTCGATCCTGAAGACGCGCGCGATGCCGTGCGTTTCGGCGCGGACGGCATCGTGGTATCGAACCACGGCGGCCGCCAGCTGGACGGTGTGCTCTCCTCGGCGCGCGCGCTGCCCGCTATCGCCGATGCGGTGAAAGGCGATATCACCATTCTTGCCGATAGCGGCATTCGCAACGGACTGGACGTGGTGCGCATGATCGCGCTTGGCGCCGACAGCGTGCTGCTGGGGCGCGCCTGGCTGTATGCGCTGGCGACGCACGGCCAGCGCGGCGTGGAAAACCTGCTTTCGCTGGTAGAAAAAGAGATGCGCGTGGCGATGACCCTGACCGGCGCGAAATCGATCGCCGAGATCACGCGCGACGCGCTGGTGGATGCCGGCGCGGCGCTCACAAATGCAGCCGTCGCGCCGCGTCCGCGTGCCGTTAGCTGAGGCTTGTCTATACTTACTCACTCTTCATCAACAGGAGGAATAAAATGACTATTCACAAGAAAGGTTCGGCGCACTGGGAAGGCGATATCAAAGGCAAAGGCACCATCAGCACCGAAAGCGGCGTGCTGAGCCAGACCCCTTACGGTTTCAACACCCGCTTCGAAGGCGAGAAGGGGACCAACCCGGAAGAGCTGATCGGCGCGGCGCACGCCGCCTGTTTCTCCATGGCGCTGTCGCTGATGCTGGGCAATGCCGGCCATAAGCCGCAGAGCATCGACACCACCGCTGACGTCTCGCTGGATAAAAAAGGTGAAGGCTTCGCCATCACCAAAGTGGCGCTGAACAGCACCATCAGCCTGCCGGGCATCGACAGCGCGGCGTTTGACGAAATCATTCAAAAGGCGAAGGCGGGCTGCCCGGTTTCGCAGGTGCTGAATGCCGAGATCACCCTCGATTATACCCTGAATAATTGATCCAGCAGGTCGCCCTCAGTCGGCGACCGCGCTATGCTGGCTGACACGGGTTCTGATGAACCGCGATGGATGCGCCCTGGGGCGCATCTTTTCTTTCTGCGGAAGGAGAGGAAGCGTGGCGAAATATCTGCCGGCAAAAAGACACTGGAAAATGGTGCTGGTGCTGCTCTGTATTTGCGGCGCGTTGATGCTGATCCGCTGGGCGGCGATGATATGGGCCTGAAGGCGTGGGTTTGTCGCCACAAGCTGGGCGTATTAGTGATGATCGTGCTGGCGCTGGAGCTGATTCATTTTCTGTTGACCTCATCCTGGCTGCCCTGGAACTCCCGCTGAGCCGCATCAAACATATTCACGCTCCTCCTGCTCGCGCCGTTTAGCGCGCACGTCGCTGCGGGCGATACGATACGCCTTGCCGGGATCGCCGGCGACGAATTCGAAGGTCGGCGAATAGTAAAACGGCAGCCAGCCGCCGAAGCCGCTTTCCCACTCCCAGCGCACCGGGCAGGGCCAGATAATGCCGTCATACAAAATGTAATAAACCCAGCGTCCAGTCGGACGACGGGGGCGTGGTGTTTTCATGGGGATCACAACGATAATAGGTTAAAACAGCTTATATTTTGAACGCTGTTGCCGCAGGCTGCAACGTTTAAACCGCTTCTTTTTTCCTCACATCCTACAGCGGCCTTAATTAGCGATGCACTTCGCCACACAGCAGGACCACGCCAGGTCGCACTTTATGGATGCGATCGGCCATGGTTTCACAGGCTGCTTTGGTCGGGTAAATGCGCTCCGACACCGGCAGGGCATCGCAGGCGTCATGGCCGCAGGCGCTCACTAACAACACAAATCCAATCAACATGGCTCGACTCCTTTACACGGTCTCGTTGGTACGGACTGTGATGCTTAGATTCCTTTTTTACGATCCAGTATAGACAAACGTGACGGCGCGGCATTATCAGCCTGAGCGGTATTGCGTCTCAGGAGAAAAACCAGGCGGGCAGCAGGGCGATAAGGTTGTTGAAGGTATGCAGGAAAATCGGCAATGCCAGGCTATTGCTGCGCAGGCGTGCATAGCAGAGCAGCAGGGAAAAGAGCGTCAGCGCCACCAGGGTTTCCCAGTGCACGTACTGGGTATGCATCGCCGCGAACAGCAGCGACGTCAGCAGCATGCAGGCGAAGCGGCTGCGCGGCGCCCACAGCAGAAATCCCTGCAGCAGAAATCCGCGAAACAGCACTTCTTCGAACACCGGCGCCAGCAGCACGGCGGTCAGCAGCAGAATCAGCATCGAATTGCGGCCCTGCTGCGCTTGCTCTACCAGCCAGCCTTCAGGCTGCAAAAACTGCGTCTGGGCTGCCATTAGCGCAAACAGCGCAAGGATAAACAGCAGCGTTTGACGAATGCGCAGCTCGCCCAGGGGCAGATCGCTGCGGCGCTGGCAATAAAACCGGTAAAGCGGATAGATCACGGCAAATTCAAACAGGCAGAGCACCGGCACCAGAAGACCGTCGTTACGCAGCACGCCGTAGTTGGGAAACAGCGTAATCAGCATCGTCACGAGGTAATAGACCACAAAGCTGCCGACGTAGAACAGCGTCAACGTCACTCTGTCGGGATTGGTGTTCATAGGCAACCCAGCCACTGAAGGAAAGCGCATAGTAGCAACGCGTCCGATCCCTGTCGAGGGAGGCGCGCGTACAAACTTAACGCAGTAAATTGCCGCCTCAGGCTAAAACCGCGACGCCGCGCGCCGATAACCGATTAAACCTGTTTGGGCCTGCGACGTCGGCCGTCGGCGCGCTGTTGCCCAGGCCTCTTTTATCGCTTTACTGTGAGCGCCCTTGATGACTTTTGACTCACCGGAATCGCCGTCGCACCGCTCTGCGCCGGTGGCTGAAGATCGTACTCTGCGCAGCACGCGCCGCAGTCTGCGCATCTTTTCGCTGCTGCTCTCCGGCGTGCTGCTGCTCGTCGTGCTGATGGTGCTCGCCATTGCCCAGCGGCAGAATCGCGACGCGACGGATCACGATCGCCAGCGGCTGCGCCAGGCGTGGGACGCCCGACAGGAGACGATGCTGACCGACGTGCGCGACTACGCCTTCTGGAGCGAAGCGTGGCGCAACCTGCATCAGACGCTAAACAAACGCTGGGCATGGGACGAGGAGAATATCGGGCCGGATCTCTACAACGAGTATCACTACGAAGGGGTGTTCGTGGTAGATAATGCGGGCCGCACGCGCTATGCGGTGATTAACGGAAAACTCGCCGATCTGCCGCTGGAGGCCTGGCTCGGCGCGCACAGCGCCTCGCTGCTGCGCGACGCACGGGGGCTGCAGAACGCGGCGCTGGCGCGCAACGCCGTGATTGAGCGACAGCCCGCCATTGTCGTGGCGGCGCCCATTTCAAGGGGCAAAGCGGCGGGTCTCCCTGAGCAGCCGGGCGCCCCCTCGGTGCTCGTCTTCGTCAACCTGTTCACGCCGGCCAAATTAGAGGCGCTGGGCAAAATGCTCGACGTCTGGGCGCCGCGCGGCACGGCGGACAACGACGCGCCTCAGCGCCCGATCGTGACGCTGGAGGCGATAGACGGCGGGACCGTGGCGCTGCGCTGGCAGCCCAAGATGCCGGGCACGCGCCTGCTGATGCTGCTGCTGCCGATACTGGCGGCAGTGGCGCTGCTCACCGGCTGGATTACGCGCCGCGTCAGTCGCCACGCGTTGCATCACGCTCTGCTCTCCGATCGGCGTTTCGCCATGCTCACCCTGAGTCAGCAGGAGCTGGCCAACAGCGAAGCGCGCTTCCGCGACCTGGCAGAAGCGGCTTCAGACTGGATCTGGGAAACCGATGAGCATGGACGGCTGATCTATCTCTCTTCCCGCTTCCATCGCCTGACAGGCCATCAGATTGCCGACTGGACGGGCGAGCATATCGATCGTCTGCTGACGCACTCCAGCCACTCGCTGGTGGCCTGGCTGATGCGTCAGGAAGATAGCGGCTCCTCTACGCCGCTGCGCTGCCAGTTTATGAGCGCGCAGGGTGAGCGCCGCATCGGGCATCTGGTGGCGAAAACCATCTGGCACGAGGGGCGCCGCGCCGGCTTTCGCGGCACGGTGTCGGATATCACTCAGGGGATGGAGGCGGAGGCGCGCATTCAGTTTCTGTCGCGCCACGACGCGCTGACCGGACTCGCCAACCGCATTCAGCTGCAGGAGTTCCTGACGCGCCACCTGGAGCCGCCACAGCTGGCGTCGCCGCTGGCGATCGTCAGCCTCGATCTCGACCAGTTCAGGCCGCTGAACGATAACTGGGGGCACGCGGCGGGCGATCAGGTGCTGAATCAGCTGGCGCAGCGGCTGCAGCGCGGCGTCAACGCGCACGAGCTGGCGGCGCGGCTGGGCAGCGACGAGTTCGTGCTGGTGCTGCAGGAGGGCGACGCCGAAGTGGTGGCGCACCGCTGCGCCCGGCTGCTGCAGGAGGTGCAGCAACCAATCTACACCGGGCAGCATGCGCACTATCTCACCGCCAGCATCGGCATCGCCTGCGCGCCGCAGGACGCCAGCCACCCCGAGGCGCTGCTGCGCATGTCGGATATCGCCCTGAACGAAGCGCGCGCCGCGGGGCGCAACCGCTGGGTCTGGTACGCGAGTAATATGGCCAGCCAGCGCGAGCATAAGCGCGAGATGGCGAAACGCATCGAGCAGGCGTTGCTCAATAACGAGTTTTGCCTGCATTACCAGCCGCGCTATCAGCTGCAAAGCGGCAGGCTGGCGGGAGCGGAGGCGCTGATTCGCTGGCAGCCCGAGGAGGGGCCGCCGATTACGCCCGATCGCTTTATTCCGCTGGCGGAGGAGAATGGCCTGATCGTTGCCATCAGCGACTGGGTGCTGGGGCGCGCCTGCCGCGACGCCAGCGCCTGGGGCGCGGATCGCTATGTGTCAGTCAATATCTCGCCGGTAGAATTTCGCACGAAGGATTTGGTGCAGCGCGTCGCGCTCGCGCTGGCGAGCAGCGGGCTACCCGCCACACGGCTGGAGCTGGAGATCACGGAAAACGTAACGTTCGAGCATCCGCAGCAGGCGCTGGAAGTGATGCAGGGGCTGCGCGCGCTCGGCGTCAGGCTGACGGTAGACGATTTCGGCACCGGCTATGCGGCGCTGGGTTATCTGAAGACCTTTCCGTTTAACGGCCTGAAGATCGATCGCTCCTGGATGAAGGATTTTCCAGAGTCGCAGCAGGCGGAGTCCGTGGTGGCAGGCATTATCGCGCTGGCGCACGCTTTTGCGCTGACGATTACGGCGGAAGGGATTGAGACAGAAGCGCAGCTCGACCAGCTAAAACGGCTCTCTTGCGAAGAGGGGCAGGGCTACTTTTTGGGACGCCCCGTGCCGCTGGCGGACTTTGCTGCGCTTCTGGAAACCCCATCTCAACCGATTCGGGCTTAACGCACTTTGACCGCCACGGTGGTCATCAGAACGGCAAAGCCCACGAAAATTGCCAGTTCCATACGATCCTCCTCAGAAAAGTCCTAATAATTTTAGCGCTCCAGCGTGGAGGTTTTGTTCCGTAAGTGCGATTTATCCGAAAAATCCGGCGCGCAACGCCGTAAACCGGCTGTTTGCGGCAATCTTTTTAGCGCCTGAGGCTTAAGCCTGCCGCTCGCCTTTGCTACTCTCTGGGGCGAGTTCCCCACGTTCATGAGGAGAAAACGTGAAATATTATGGAAAAGCGCTGCTGGCGCTGGGCATGTTCGCCTTAACCGCCTGCCAGTCAGCGAATAAACCTGATAACACCGCAGCAAACGCGGATGCGGCAAGCGACACCTGCGGCGCTTCGCAGTATCAGAGCTACGTCGGCAAGCCGATTAGCGCCGCCAGCAGCCTGCGTCTGGAGACGCCGGTGCGGGCCATTCGCTGGAACAGCGCGGTCACGATGGACTTCAATCTGCATCGCCTCAACTTCCTTGCGGACAAAAACGACGTTATCAGCCAGGTCTACTGCGGCTAAGGCGTCATAAAAAAAGCGTCGCATTGTCATGTGCTGGTCATCAAGGGGGGCGAGGATGGATCGCGGATAACAGAGATTTCCTCGTCACTCTCAATATGCAATGCTCGTCTTGTTTATTCCCGCTTCGGCGGGAATTTTTTTCGCTTATTCCGACGAACCGGTTTCCATTAACTGCGCCAGCAGTTGACGATAATTTTCCAGACGGCGCGCGTCGCCTTCTACCTCCAGCCGTTCTATAACCCGCGCGATCACCGCTTTATTGGTGGCGGGCTCGCCAGCTTCCATTAGCTCGCGCAGGATCACCGCCAGCAGATCGGACTCCTGTGGGGCGCTCCAGGCGGGGCTGTTGAAATAGTCCACAATCGCACGGCTGGCACTGTTTTGAACTCTCATATTCACCTCCGCTAAGGCGACGGCGCGTCTGCCACGGTCTGCGCAGCGCAGCGTGATAGTCAACGTGATGGATAACGGTGGACCTCGCCGCGACGGGAAGTGGCGGAGGCGTTAGCGCAGCCGGAAAGCCGCACCTGCGCCAGAGAAACTGGCGTTTTTTTAAACATACAACCGACGTCAGAACTTGTCAGTAACAGGCTGACATATTTTTTCATCTCTGCTGACACACAGCCAGCTGCGCCATCGACATTCACTGCAAAAAAGCGCTAACAGCCTATATACGGCAGTGAAAAAGGCCTGACGCAGCAAAAAACGGTTTTTTTCTTTTCGTGCCATCATTTGTCGCTCAGCGACAGAGCGCCGTTGATAGACTGTGACCTCCCTCTGTCAGCGCCCGTTTGCTCATGCCACGCACAATTGAATCCTGGAAAATCAATCTTATCTCAGTCTGGTTCGGCTGTTTTTTCACCGGCCTTGCCATCAGTCAGATCATTCCTTTTCTGCCGCTCTATATCGAACAGCTCGGCATCAAAGGCGGCGATGCGCTTAGCCTCTGGTCAGGGCTCACCTTCAGCATCACCTTTGTGATTTCGGCCGCCGTCGCGCCGCTGTGGGGCAGTCTCGCCGATCGCAAAGGACGCAAGCTGATGCTGCTGCGCGCGGCTTTCGGCATGGGCGTGGTGATCCTGCTGCAGGCCTTCGTTACCCAGGCCTGGCAATTGCTGCTGCTGCGCGCGCTGATGGGGCTGACCTCGGGCTATATTCCCAACGCCATGGCGCTGGTGGCGGCGCAGGTGCCGCGCGACCGCAGCGGCTGGGCGCTGAGCTGCGTCTCGACCGGCCAGATCGGCGGGGTGATCCTCGGGCCGATGCTCGGCGGACTGCTGGCGGACTGGGTCGGCCTGCGCATGGTCTTTATCGTTACCGCCGCGCTGCTGCTGGTGAGTTTCCTGGTGACGCTGTTTCTGATCAAAGAGACCGGCTATACGCCGGTGAGTAAAAAGGACAAGCTGAGCGGGCGCGAGGTGTTCGCTTCGCTCGACAATCCCAGGCTCATGCTTTGCCTGTTTGTCACCACCATGGTGATCCAGATGTGTAACGGCTCGGTTAACCCGATTCTGACGCTGTTCGTGCGCGAACTGGCGCCGACCGCGGATAACATCGCCTTTCTCAGCGGGGTGATCGCCGCGCTGCCGGGCATCTCGGCGCTGATTGCCGCGCCGCGCCTGGGCAGGCTGGGCGACCGTATCGGCACCCAGCGAATTCTGCTGGCGACCATGGTGGCGTCGCTGCTGCTGCTCGTCGCCATGTCTTTCGTCACCAGCGCCACCCAGCTCGGCGTGCTGCGCTTTCTGCTCGGCTTTGCCGACGGCGCGATGATGCCGGCGGTGCAGACACTGCTGGTGCGCCACTCGCGCGACAACATTACCGGCCGTATCTTCGGCTACAACCAGTCCTTTATGTATCTCGGCAACGTCGCCGGCCCGCTGCTCGGCGCGGCGGTGTCGGCGCTGACCGGCTACCGCTGGGTCTTCTTCGCCACCGCGCTGGTGGTGCTGGTTAACGTGCTGCTGCTGAAGCGCTTTTACCGTCGTCCGCGCACGGTGCTGGAGCCGAAGGGGAAAAGCGCAGCGCATAGCGCCAGCGACGCTGAGTCAACAGATACTCGGCGCTGACGCTCGGGCTCCAAGAGTCGTCGCCGCCCACGCCCATATGCGCGGCGTCCAGATGCAGCCAGCATCCCGGCTCCGCGCGCAGCAGATGGCGGTGCGACGCGTCGCGCAGCTGCTCAAGGCTGTAGCGGCTCAGCGAGAAGCTGAAGTCGCCGCTGACGCGCCAGCCTTCGGCTTCCAGCCATCGCGTGCCGCCGCGCAGGCCGTTTTCGCCTGGAAAGACGTAAGGGGTATGCAGCGCGTCGAGAGGCAGCTGCCAGCGCGAGAACTGCGCCGCCAGCTGGCGGTCCGGATAGTTTTCATGGGGTCCCAGCCCCAGCCAGGCAACCTGCTGCGGCGCGGCGGCGAGTTGACAGCGCAGGCCGATGCGCGCCGGCGCGGGCGCGTCGGGGGCTTGCTCTACCTCAACCTCCAGATGCATGTCGCCCTGCGCGTCGAACCGGTAGCGTTTGTGGCTGAGAAAGGCGAGCCGGCCCTGGGCGTACCAGCCGTGCAGCACGCTGATCTGTACTGCGTCCGACAGCCTTTCCGCCTCTGTTCGCTCTACGCGGCTGGTCATGGCGTCGAAGCCGGCCGCTTTCCAGCGCTCCGACCAGGCGTTGGGATCGACGCGCTCCGCTTCGCTAGTGCCGATATCGTTATCGAGCGGCGCGCGGATAAAGCAGTCCTGCAGCGGCGACAGCAGCCTCGCCTGCTCGTCGACCAGCCACTGCGTCAGCTCGCCGCTTTTGCGGTTAAACTGCCAGCGCTGGTTGCGGTGCGTGACGGCGATAGCTGCCTCCTCAATGCTGAGCGTCGGCGGCTCGCCCGGACTCGGCTGCGGCGGCAGCGCCAGCGCGGCGGGTAGCGGCCACTGATGCCAGGCGACGCGCCAGTCGGCGTCAGACCAGGCGGTGGCGGCGCGCTGGTGTACGGCGACGTTTAGCCAGCACTCGCCGGTAAGATTGGCCACCGGCGGAACGCAGATGCGCTGCATGCCCCGCGGAGCGATATCCAGCGCGGTTTCGCCCTGCGCGACCACCTCGCCCTGCTGCTCGACGCGCCAGCGCAGCACCTCGTTATCGCTGCGGCGAAACAGGTAGTCGCTGCTGACGGTAAAGCTAAAGGGAGCGCTGGCGTCCGGAGCAAAGTGGAAGAACTGCTGCGCGCGCTGCGCTTCAAACAGCGCCGGATGCGGCGTGCGGTCGGCGAACACCAGCCCGTTCATGCAGAACTGGCGGTCGTTAGGCTTGTCGCCGAAGTCGCCGCCGTAGGCCTGCCAGGGCTGCCCGTTTTCATCGTAGCGCGTCAGGCTCTGATCGACCCAGTCCCAGACGAAGCCGCCCTGCAGGCGAGGAAACTGACGAAACGCCTGCCAGTATTTTGCAAAACCGCCGAGGCTGTTGCCCATGGCGTGCGCATACTCGCACAGGATCAGCGGCCGGTTTTCGCCCGGCAGGCCGATCCACTTTTTCAGCGACCATTTCGGCACGGCGGGGAAGGGCTGATCTTCATCGACGCGTGCGTACATCGGGCAGAGAATATCGGTCGCCGCGCTGTTGGCGCCGCCGCCTTCATACTGTACGGGGCGCGTCGGATCGGCGCTTTTCACCCAGCGATAGAGCGCATCGTGCGTGCTGCCGTGCCCCGACTCATTGCCCAGGGACCAGATAATAATGCTGCAGTGGTTGCGGTCGCGCTGCACCATGCGCGTGACGCGTTCGCTAAAGGCGGCGAACCAGCGGGGATCCTCTGCCAGGCGGCTCATCGGCTGCATGCCGTGGGTTTCGATATTGGCCTCGTCGACCACGTAGAGGCCGTAGCGGTCGCACAGCCGATACCAGAGCGGATGGTTAGGGTAGTGCGAACAGCGCACCGCGTTGAAATTATGCTGCTTCATCAGTTCGATGTCGCGCCGCATCAATGCTTCGTCCACCGCCTGGCCACTCTCCGCGTGATGTTCGTGACGGTTTACGCCGCGTATCAGCAGCGGCTGGCCGTTCAGGCAGAGTAGGCCGTTTTCGATGGCGACGCGCCGAAAGCCGACATCATACGCCTCGACCTCAACTGTTTCGCCCTGCGCGTCGAGCAGCGCCAGGGTGGCGCGGTAGAGCGTCGGGGTTTCGGCGCTCCACAGCGCTGGTGCCTCGACGCGCAGGCGCAGCTCGGCGCGATCGGCATAGTGGCCGCGCTCGTCGATAATCGCGCTGCCGAGCGGCTGCTCGATGACGCCCGTCCGCTTGCCTTCTCGCCACAGCGTCAGCCGCAAACGCAATGCGGCGTCCTGAGCGGTGACGCGTACTCGCGCCACCAGATCCGCGCTGCGGTATTCCGGGCTCAGCTGCGTCTCCAGCTGGATATCCGCCAGGTGCGGCGTCGGCTTATGCAGCAGCGAGACATCGCGGAAAATGCCGCTCATGCGCCACATATCCTGATCCTCCAGCCAGGTGCCGTCGCTCCAGCGCAGCACCATCACCGCCAGTCGGTTCGTGCCGCGCACCAGCGCCGCGCTAAGGTCGAATTCGGCGGGCAGGCGGCTATCCTGGGAGTAGCCGATAAACCGGCCGTTGCACCACAGGTAAAAGGCGGAGCTGACGCCGTCGAAAATGACGCGCGTCTGCCCCGTTTCAGGCCAGCGGTCGTCCAGGTTGAATGTGAGCGAATAACATCCCGTGGGATTCTCTTCCGGCACGAAAGGGGGCGTTGCCGCGATGGGATACTGGACATTGGTATAAATGGGCGCGTCATAACCGTGCATCTGCCAGTTGGCCGGGACCGGCAGCGTAGCGGCGTTGGGCAGATCCTGCTGCAGCCAGCTCTCAGGCACCGCTTCAGGGCGGTTAAAATAGCTAAAGTTCCATGCGCCGTTCAGGCTGCGCTGCGCGGCAGAGGGGTGCTCGTCGCGCGCCGGCTCTTCGCTGCGCCAGCTGGCGAAAGGCGGATGGGCGTCAAGGCGATGCAGACTGGTGATGACCGGGTTCTCCCAGTCACGGCGGGCAAGAAGTTGACTCAGCGAAATCGGCGGCGTCGGCATAGAAGTATCCTTAAATTGTATTGCGCTCACAATGAAGTGTTTCCCGCGGACTGTAAAGAGCGACACGCTAACGAAGGGAGCAATTTTTTAACGGTCCTGGCAGGGTAAACGGCCCGGACGCCGGTTTTGTGTCACTTTCGTGCCAGTAAATTGTTAAGCCTGGTATACAAGGGTTAATACCGCCCTGAGTCAGAGAATTCTCTCTTGTCGCCCCGGTTTGCCGCTCATACACTCAGCCCGATTTCATCCATCCTGAGGTTGTTATGGTACGCATTGTTAAACTTGCCGCAGTCGTGGCGCTGGCGACCGCGCTGAGCGGCTGTATTTTCCC
>NZ_MLJJ01000036.1 GCF_002095575.1 Pantoea septica
CCGCCTGCGACAGCACCTCCGCGCCGATGCCGTTGTCGGCGGCAATCTGCGTCAGTCCGGCGCTAGCGCCCACCTGATAAGTGCCGCCTTGCCAGCTGAAAGCGTAGCTATTGACCGCCGTGACGAGGCGCTGCACAACCTCGCCCCCCTGCGATAGCGCGCATTCCGGTATCAGCAGGGCGAACTCGTCGCCGCCGAGCCGCGCCAGGAAATCGGCGCCGCGCAGATGGCGCTGCATCAGCTCGGCGAGTTCGCGCAGCAGCGCATCGCCCGCTGCGTGACCGGCGCTGTCGTTGACCGCCTTAAACTTATCGAGATCGATAAACGCCAGCACATGCTGATGTCCGCGCGTCACCGCGTCGCTTAGCAAACGCTGCAGCTGACGCTCGAAGCTGGCGCGATTCGGCAGCCGGGTCAGCGTGTCATGCAGCGCGCTGTAGCTCAGGCGCTGCATTATCCGGCGCGATTCGCTGACGTCCTGAATCACCATTACCGCGCCGATCTCTTCGCCTTGCAGCGTGCGCAGCGGGGTAATGCTGTAGTGGATCTCCACAACGCCGCCGTCGGCAGCATGCAGAACCAGTTCGTCATCCAGATCGGGCGCGACTTTTTCCGTCGGCAGACGGCGGAGCCGCTGGTTTTCCACCGGCTCGCCGTGGACGCCCTGCGTGATATGCAGCAGCTCGCTTAGCGGGACGCCCGCCGCCTCTTCCTGCCGCCAGCCGCTCATTTTTTCCGCCACCGGGTTCATAAAGGTCACGCGCATGTCGCTGTCAGTGCTGATAACCGCTTCGCCGATAGAGTCGAGCGTAATCGCCATGCGCTCTTTTTCCTGAAACAGCGCGTCGGTAAGGTTGCGCAGGTGGGTCACGTCCTGACAGATGCCCAGCATGCGTTCGATGCGGCCGTCCTGGTTGAAGAAACGGCGCGCCTGGGTGCGCAGGGTGCGCACGCCGTCGGCGCGCTGGATGCGATACTCAATATCGAAAACGTCGACTTTTTCCGACGGCTGCAGCGCGCGGTCGATCCGCTCGCGATCCGCCGGATGCACCTGACTGCGCCATAGCTCGCGGCTGGGCGGCTGGTGCGCGGGGAGGCCGAACAGCCGATACATATAGCGGTCCCACATCATCTCGTTGCGCGTCAGGTTCCATTCATAGACGCCGATTTCGCCGGCCTCGTTCGCCAGCGTAATGCGCTCCATCAGATGCCGGTTCACCTGCTCGCTCTGTTTCAGCTCCGATATATCGATAATCTGCGAAATAAAGTAGAGCGGCTGATGCGCGTCGTCGCGCACCAGCGATACCGTCAGGCGCGCCCAGACGATCTCGCCGCTTTTGCGGAAATAGCGTTTTTCGATGGTATAGGCGTCAATCTCGCCGCGCAGCAGCCTGTCGGCATGCTGCAGATCGTTTTCCAGATCGTCGGGATGGGTAATCTGCTGGAAGGTGAGCTTTTTCAGCTCGGCGTCGGGGAAGCCGAGCGTCAGGCAGAGAGA
The DNA here is from genome assembly GCF_002095575.1 of Pantoea septica. Classification (GTDB taxonomy): domain Bacteria; phylum Pseudomonadota; class Gammaproteobacteria; order Enterobacterales; family Enterobacteriaceae; genus Pantoea; species Pantoea septica. The sequence continues at coordinate 1,499 of NZ_MLJJ01000036.1, forward strand.
GTTATTGACCTGCAGCCAGCCTCCTTGCGGCGATACCAGCGCCATGCCGATGGCGGAATATTCCATCGCGTGGCGAAAGCGGGTTTCGCTTTCGCTGATGTGGTGCTTTTCGCGTCGGAAGGCGTCCATCACCAGCGCCATCACGTGGCTCGGGATCAGCACCAGCAGAAAGGGGAGCCAGCTGGCGATTTGACCCGGCACCTCGCCGCGCGTCTCGACCGTCGCGAGGCCGAGCGCCAGGATCAGCGATATCGCGCAGGCGTTCAGCAGAAACAACAGAAACGCGTCGCGTTTCGGCAGCCGCACGGCACACCAGAAAAGCAGCACCACGATAAAGGTGAATGGCCAGGGCATAAAACGCAGCGCCAGCCAGCTCGCGCCCGTCGTCAGCAGCAGGGTAAAGAGGAACTCCGCCAGGCGGCGCGGTCTGATCGCGGCGGGACGCAGCGGCCAGGGCAGCAGCAGCAGCACCGGACCAAGCGCCAGCATGCCGATAATTTCGGAAATCACCCAGGTTGAGAGAAAAGAAAAGGTGCCGCTGCCGCTGATATTCAGCATCCACAGCGCCAGCAGGCCGCCCATCAGCGGCGTAAGCACGCCGACCGAGAGCACGAAGCGTAGCCAGTCGTGCAGCGAGTTCAGCGGCGCCTCACGCTTTAGCAGCGCGCGCAGCAGCGCCCCGCCCACCATCGCCTGCAGCACGTTGAGCAGCGTAAATTTCAGATTCGCCAGATCGGTCCCGAGGATCAGCGCGTTCGCCAGCCCGGTGCCCGCCGCGCAGCCCAACAGCAGCAGCGGCGCATGGCGGGAAGGGGAGCGAAAGGCGACGATGGTCATCAGCGCGGTCGCGAACCAGACAGGCGAAATGCGGCCGCTGAAGACAATCAGCTCGAGGCAAAAAAGCGTCAGCAGAAAGGCGAGCGCGGCCAGAATCAGCGCGCTCAGCAGGCGATTTTGCGGTTTGTCCGGCGAGGACAATAGTTCAATACTCATTCACTAACCCGGCAGCGCGCACGGCGTCTGGATGACGAAAAATGCGCCAGTCATACTCTTTCGGGCATGCTAGCACATCGGCGCCGCCATGGGTCTGTTAAATAAAATTAGGGCGTTATTCAACGAATTGACTGGCTCTGTTGCGGCGCAACAGAGCGCAGCGCGGCTACTGCCGGAAGAGATCGGCGCGGGTGAAGGGTTTTTCCAGCCCGGCCAGATCGGCGGAGAAACGTTCAAGAAATTGTTGCGTGGTGGCGATGCGTCCGTGGCCCATCAGCAGCAGCGGGACTAAAAAGGCCGCGCCGACCTGCGGCCAGCTAAAGCCCTTCAGCGCGGTACGGCGCTGGCTAAGCAAAAACGCGGAGCTAAGGCTAAAGCCCAGCAGCAGTCCGGTTGCCACTTCGCTGGCGGAGTGCGCGTGGATCACCAGCCGCGAGAAGCCCACCATCAGCGGAATAAAATAGCCGACGCCGATGGCGAGCAGCCGCAGCGGATTCGGCCAGCGGCCGGAGACCAGCCACAGCATCACCGGCCAGAGCGTCGCCGACATCGCGCTGTGCCCGCTGAAGCCGGTGAAGTTGAAACGGGCGCTGCCGATGCCGAAGCCAAGAAACAGAATTTTCGACAAGCTCACCAGCAGGCCGGCGAGGCCGAAGGCGAGCAGCCAGTACCAGACCGTGCGGCGGTTATCGCTCTTCCACGGCAGGATCAGGGCGATAATTACCGCAGTCGGGATCAGCAGCATGCTGTCGCCGAAATAGGTCAGTGTTCTCCAGTGCATATGCTTCCTTTATTGTGGGCCGGCAGTAATATTCCCGCGCCATCGCCGGGGCGGAACGCGCTTCCGTCGCCTGATGCGCCAGCCGCATAAGTAAAAACAGATCTGTCAGGTAGTTTATCGGGTAATGGTTTCGGTTTGAAAAGGGGAAATTCTGAAATGGAGCGAGCGGCTTTTCTCTGGCGTCAAAAGAATGAAATCCTTATACTTAGCGGCTACTAAACCCTCTCCATTCCGTCCTGCGTCAAAACGCCTAATCCGCGTACAGCGCAGGCTCCAGTATCAGGTCTTAAAAAAAGTATGACTGACAAGTCTCATCAGTGCGTGATTGTGGGCATTGCCGGTGCCTCCGCATCCGGAAAAAGTTTAATCGCCAGCACGCTCTATCGTGAAATCCGTGATCAGGTTGGTGACGAGCATATCGGGGTCATCCCGGAAGATGCTTATTACAAGGACCAGAGCCACCTCACCATGGAAGAGAGGGTAAAAACCAACTACGACCATCCCAGCGCGATGGATCACGATCTGCTGCTGCAGCATCTGCAGGCGCTAAAAGCGGGCCAGGCGATCGATCTGCCGGTCTACAGCTACGTCGAGCATACTCGCACCCGCGACAGCATTCACCTGAAGCCGAACAAAGTGATTATTCTGGAGGGGATCCTGCTGCTGACCGACGCGCGCCTGCGTCAGGAGATGAACTTCTCGATTTTCGTCGATACGCCGCTCGACATCTGCCTGATGCGCCGCATGAAGCGTGACGTGAACGAGCGCGGCCGCTCGATGGATTCGGTGATGAGCCAGTACCAGAAAACCGTGCGTCCGATGTTCCTGCAGTTTATCGAACCTTCTAAGCAGTACGCCGACATTATCGTGCCGCGCGGCGGGAAAAACCGTATCGCCATTGATATTCTTAAGTCCAGGATCAACCAGTTTTTCGAATAGACGCGTCGGGTCTGACGCGCGGCGAGCCGCCTGCCATGCGAGTTTCAGGCGGTTCGCTACACTCATATCATGGAGACAGGTTAATGAGATTATGTGACCGCGATATTGAAGCCTGGCTGGATGACGGCCGGCTAGCGATCGATCCGCGTCCGCCGGTCGAGCGCATTAACGGGGCGACCGTAGACGTGCGCCTGGGCAACCAGTTCCGGACGTTCCGTGGCCACACGGCTGCCTTTATTGATTTAAGCGGTCCGAAAGATGAGGTCAGCGCGGCGCTGGATCGCGTGATGAGCGATGAGATCGTGCTGCCGGAAGGCGAAGCCTTTTTCCTGCATCCCGGCGAACTGGCGCTGGCGGTGACCTTCGAATCGGTCACCATTCCGGACGATCTGGTTGGCTGGCTGGACGGCCGCTCTTCGCTGGCGCGGCTCGGGCTGATGGTGCACGTCACCGCGCACCGTATCGATCCCGGCTGGCAGGGCCGCATCGTGCTAGAGTTCTATAATTCCGGCAAGCTGCCGCTGGCGCTGCGTCCAGGCATGCTGATCGGCGCGCTGAGCTTCGAGCCGCTTTCCGGTCCGGCGGCGCGGCCTTACAACCGTCGCGAAGACGCCAAATATCGCGGACAGCAGGGTGCTGTCGCCAGTCGTATCGACAAAGATTAAACCGCGAACATGGGGATGTGATGAAAAGAGTGATAACCACGCTGGCCATTTTACTGGTGGTCATCGTTGCAGGCATGACCGCGCTGGTGCTGCTGGTCAATCCAAACGATTTTCGATCCTACATGGTGAAACAGGTCGAGCAACGTAGTGGTTATCGGCTGGAGGTGAGCGGCGATCTGCGCTGGCACGTCTGGCCTAAGCTCAGCATTCTGGCCGGACGTATGAGCCTGACCGCCCCCGGCGCGTCGCAACCGCTGGTCACGGCGGAAAATATGCGTCTCGACGTCAATCTCTGGCCGCTGCTGTCGCACCAGCTCAGCGTCAGCCAGGTGATGCTGAGCAACGCCGTGGTGCGAGCCACGCCGGAAAGCGCGCCGCAGCAGCCGCAAAACGCCCCGGTTGCGCCCGGCCGCAGCAATGCCGACGCGCCGGCCAGCGGCTGGTCATTCGATATCAGCCAGCTGCGCGTCGCCGATAGCCTGCTGATCTGGCGTCAGCCGGGCGGCGACGAGTACAATTTCCGCAACCTCAACCTCAACCTCAATCAGGACGCGCGCCATCTGGCGAATATCGAGCTCAGCACCAGCCTGACGCGCAATCAGCGCAACGCCGTGCTGTCGCTGAAAGGCCAGCTCGACGCGTCGCAGTATCCGCACCGCCTGAGCGGCAAAATCGACGAGCTTAACTATGCGCTGAGCGGCGCCAATATGCCGCCGCAGGGCGTTAAAGGCACGCTGAGCGCCCAGGGCAGCTGGCGCGCAGAGACGCAGCAGTTCGCGCTGACGCAGATGCAGCTGAGCGCCAACGACAGCGCGCTGTCGGGCGAGGCGACCGGTTCGCTGACGCCGCCGCAGCAGCTTGCGCTTCAGCTGCACGCCACGCGGCTGAACTTCGATAACCTGATGGCGAATGCGCCGCAGGCGAGCGACAGCGGAACGCAGCACGCCACGGTGGCGCATGCGCCTGTCATTGCCGCGCCGCGGGTGCAAAATAATATCGATTCGCCGCTTAACGATGTGAATTTAACAGTGGATTTAAAAGCGGACAGCGCGGTGTGGCGCGGTCTGTCGCTGCAGGACTTTGCGCTGGGCGTCACTAACCAGCAGGGGCTTATCGCGCTGCGCGCGCTGAGCGGCAAGCTGGGCGACGGCGATTTCTCCGTGCCGGGCACCGTTGATATCCGCCAGCCGGAAACCCGCGTCGCGCTGCAGCCGGTGCTGAATCATGTCGCGATTCAACCCCTGCTCGCCGCCTTCGACATGCCGCAGACCGTTCAGGGCGCCGTTTCGCTTAAGGGCGGCTTGAGCGGCGAAGGCCTTTCGCTGGAGGCGGCCAAACGTCGCTGGCGCGGCGAAGCGCAGCTGAACGCCAGCGAGGTTAAGCTGGCGCAGCTTAACCTGCAGCAGATGGTGCGTCGCGCGGTGGCGCGCGCCAGCGACCGGGTCAGCAGCGACGAGAGCGCCGACCAGGGGATCCGCCAGCTTGGCGGCACGCTGGCGCTGAATAACGGCGTGCTGCATCTGGCGAATCTGCAAGGCGAGGGCGATCGGCTCAAGCTGCAGGGCGGCGGCAAGGTCAATATGCCGACGCAGCAGCTGGATGTTACCTTCGGCCTGACGCTCACCGGCTGGAAAGGCGACGACAAGGTGGTCGCGCTGCTGTCGCAGCAGGCGATTCCGCTGCGCATGTACGGCAGCTGGAATAATGTGCAGTACTCGCTGCCGGTCGATCAGGTGCTGCGCCAGCAGCTGCAGAGTGAAGCGAAGTCGCGTCTGAATCAGTGGCTGGACCGCCAGCCGAAAAACGGCGACAACGATAGCCTGCGCAAGCTGCTGCGGCCGTAAGTCACACTTCGTAATCGGGATCCTGCGGCTGTTGCAGGATCTCCACCTTCTGCACGCGATGATTCTCCACCTGCAGAGTGCGCAGCTGGTAGCTGCCGACCTGCAACGTCTCACCCTCTTCGGGAATGTGCTGCAGGCTGTCCATCAGCAGACCCGCCAGCGTGTGATAGCTGCGTCGCTCATCCAGCGGCAGCCTGACGTAAAGCGCTAAATCCTCCAGCGGAATATTGCCGTTAACGATCCAGTGGCCTTCGCCCTGCGTCTGCACGTCGTAGCGGACGTCGAGATCCTCGCCTTCAAGGGGCAGGTTGCCGGCGATGGTTTCCATCAAATCGCTCAGCGTCACCACGCCCTCCACCGAGCCAAACTCATCCACCACAAAGGCAAAATGGGTACGCGCCTGCCGGAACTGCTCCAGCGCCTGCAGCAGCGTCAGCCGCTCGGGAAACACCAGCGGCTGACGAACCAGCGCGCGCAAATCCAGCGACTGATGATGCAGCGACTGATGCAGCAGGTCGATGGCGTGCACTACGCCCAGCAGCTCGTTGCTCTGGTCGGTGATCAGCAGACGCGTATGCTGATTGCGGTCGAGCCGCGCCATAATCTCTGCCGGGTCGTCATCCAGATTGATATGTTCAATATCGTGACGCGAGGTCATGATGCTGTTGACGTGGCGCTGGGCAAAGTTGAGCACGCGGGCGATCATTACCCGCTCCTGCCGGTTAAACAGCGCGTGACGATCGCTGTCCGCAATCAGCATCGCGCTTTGCGGGTCCAGCTCGGCGTGGTCCGCTTCGCCGCGCAGCAGCCTTAGCACGGTTTCCGCAGTGCGCTGACGCAGCGGCCGGCCGGCCGACAGCGCGCGGCGGCGGTTGCGCTGCGCCAGCTGGTTAAACGCCTCAATCACGATCGAGAAGCCGATCGCCGCATAAAGGTAGCCTTTGGGAATCACGAAGCCGAGTCCTTCCGCCACCAGGCTAAAGCCGATCATCAGCAGAAAGCTCAGACAGAGAATAACGATAGTAGGGTGGCGGTTGACGAAGCGCGTCAGCGGCTTGCTGGCCAGCAGCATCAGCAGAATCGCGATGGTCACGGCGGTCATCATCACCGGCAGCTGATTCACCATGCCGACGGCGGTGATCACCGCGTCCAGCGAGAAAATGGCGTCCAGCACCACGATTTGCGCCACCACCGGCCAGAATTTAGCGCCGCGCTTTTGTTGATTGTCGTCGTGATCCTGACCTTCCAGCCTGCTATTCAGCTCGGTGGTTGCCTTAAAGAGCAGGAAGAGACCGCCGATCAACAGCAGCAGATCGCGTGCGCTAAAGGGATGGCCGCGTAGCGTAAACAGCGGCTGCGTCAGGGTGACCAGCCAGGAAAGCGACGCCAGCAGCAGCAAACGGCAGAGCAACGCCAGCAATAAACCGATAACGCGCGCCCGGTCGCGATCTTTGCCGGGCAGTTTTTCCACCAGAATAGCGATGAAGACCAGGTTATCGATCCCCAGCACCAGTTCAAGAACGATTAGCGTAATTAACCCCGCCCATAGCGAGGGATCCGCAAACACCTCCAACATGCCTTAGCCGCCTGAATATATCGAAGTCAGTAAAGTCTGAGGATAGTGGAGCAGAGAGAAGGGCACAACAGGCTGTCGCGCCCGAGGTTTAGCGCGTCCACAGACAATAATGAAAGGATAGCGTCCGATATCTTTCAGCACCGGGCCAGAATTAGGTAAAGGAGATGATGGCGACCCGATGAATTATTGATGAATCGATTTTGAATGTATCACGGCAGCGGAAGAATTTATTAGCGTGGCGAATATGGTAATAATCTGATTTTTACGCAGGGTATTGCACTTTCATTTTTGCCGGATGGCGGGCCTCAATACTAATTGCTGGTAGTCTTTTTCCTAAAATAGTCAGGGGACGGCGGGGCCTACTTGTAAAGAAGCCAGTAATAACTAGTATAGCAACGTGCTGTTAAAAGTCTGCGCTTATGTTGATATTCGCCCACTGATTTGGCACCCAATGTTGTGAATTGTGATCTGTCCCGTGGGTATGCATCAGGCAACCGGCCCGGGAAAGACAGGCCGGAAACAGGATATCAAAAGCGGTATTGGCAGCGACAGCCAAGGGCGGTAGCGTGCCTGAAACGCCTTTTATGTTTAGAAAATAATCAGTGCGTCACCCCAGGTTAAGTCAGAGTAATCTGTTGGTATTCATCATGATTTTCTTGTTTTCTTGGTAAGGAAACTGATGTGAACGCACCCAGGAACTCCCCTCAGTTACGCATATGTCGACGAGAGACTGATTCGCTCAATTATTACACAGCTCAGGGCGTCACGGGTTAAAGGAAATAAAATAAAGAGTTAAATATGCGCGATACTGAAATTACGTTTAAAAGTCTTTTCACTAAATTGTTGTTGGCCGTTTCGGATTTAATTTGTTTTAACGCCGCTTTATTTATAGCGCTGGCGTTAATTAATATGATGTCTGATTCGCCGCTGGCAGATATTTCTGAAAAAGATCTGCATCTGAAAATAGCTACGCATATTCTCCTGTCGGTAATTTGCGTCGGATGGTTCTGGGTCAGGCTGCGTCACTTTACCTACCGCAAACCATTCTGGTTCGAGCTGAAAGAAGTTTTTCGTACCATTCTTATTTTTTCTGTTATCGACCTGTCGATTACCGCGCTGTCGCAGTGGCAGATGTCGCGCTTCGTCTGGTTGCTGACCTGGGTGCTGGCGCTGGTGTTGATTCCGCTGTCGCGCGCGGTGGTTAAACATCTGCTCAATCATTACGGCCTGTGGAAAAAGCAGACCATTATCATCGGCAGCAGCAAAAATGCGCAGGAAGCCTGGCAGGCGCTGCAGAGCGAAGAGGTCATGGGTTTCGACGTTATCGCCTTTTACGACGTAGACGGCACCTGTCCGCAGGCGAGCATCTCCGGCGTGCCGGTACTGCGCGAAGAGGCGGAACTCTGGAACCTGACCCACAGCGAAACGCAGTTCATCGTGGCGGTCGAGTATGAGCAGAGCCAGTATCGCGACCTGTGGCTGAAGAACCTGGCGAGACACAACTGCCGCTCGGTCTCCGTTATCCCGACGCTGCGCGGCGTGCCGCTTTACGGCACCGACATGGCCTATATCTTCAGCCATGAAGTGATGATTCTGCGCGTTAATAACAACCTGGCGAAGCGTACCTCGCGCTTCCTGAAGCGAGCGTTCGATATCGTCGGCGCGCTGTCGATTATTATTATGCTGCTCCCTGCGCTGCTGGTGCTCGGCTTTCTGGTCGGCCGCGACGGTGGACCGCCGATTTACGGACACGAACGCGTCGGCATGAACGGCCGCAAGTTCAAATGCCTGAAGTTCCGCTCGATGGTGATCAACTCCAAAGAGGTGCTGGAAGAGGTGCTGCGCACCGATCCGGTGGCGCGCGCCGAGTGGGATAAAGATTTCAAACTGAAAAACGATCCACGCATCACCAGGGTCGGCCACTTCATCCGCAAAACCAGCCTGGATGAGCTGCCGCAGCTGTGGAACGTGGTGCGCGGCGACATGAGCCTCGTCGGTCCGCGCCCGGTGATTGAAGATGAACTTTGCCGTTATGCCGGGGATGTCGACTACTATCTGATGGCGAAACCGGGCATGACGGGATTGTGGCAGGTCAGCGGTCGTAACGACGTTGATTACGAAACGCGCGTCTACTTCGATTCGTGGTACGTAAAAAACTGGTCGCTGTGGAACGATATCGCCATTTTGTTCAAAACGGTCGGTGTCGTACTGAAGCGCGATGGGGCGTATTGATAGCAGGCGAGTGCGGGGAGCGAAATATGCACGCTCCCTGGTTCCTGGCGCCGCTGCTGGCAACGTCATTGGCGATAGCCGCCATTATAGTGGCTGAAGGAAGCCGTTAATTGATGCAGAAGGCAAGGCAGTGCGTTTGCTTATTCCGTCCAGTTAAACGGTAGCAACAAAAAAGAGTTAGGGAGCAAGTGATAATGACAGGCATTTTCAGTGCTTAGGCTGGCGAGTTTATTTTTTTTCAGCGCTTACACAGCGGCGTTTTCGCCTCTATCAATCAATAACTGATAGCGAAGATCTAGATGATTACAATCAAAACGAAATTGATACCTATGCTGGTATCCGCCACATTTCTCTCAGGGTGTACGGTTGTTCCAGGCCAACACCTTTCCACTAGCGGAAAAGATGTCGTTGAGCAGCAGGACAGCAACTATGACATCGACAAATATGTCAATGTCTTCCCGTTAACGCCGCGCCTGGTCGAGCAGATGCGACCCAAGCCGCTGGTGGCGCAGGCCAATCCGGGGCTGCAGAATGAAATTCAGAACTATGAATACCGCATCGGCATCGGCGACGTCATTAACGTGACCGTCTGGGATCACCCAGAGCTGACCACGCCGGCCGGCCAGTACCGCAGCGCCAGCGACACCGGCAACTGGGTGCACTCCGACGGCACCATTTTCTATCCCTATATCGGCAAGGTCCGCGTGGTTGGCCGTACGGTCACCGAAGTACGCGGCGAGATCGCGCGTCGCCTCGCGCAGTATATCGAGAGCCCGCAGGTTGATGTCAGCATCGCCTCCTTTAAGTCGCAGAAAACCTACGTGACCGGCGCCGTGACCACTTCGGGTCAGCAGCCCATCACCAACGTGCCGCTGACGGTGCTCGACGCCATCAACGCCGCGGGCGGCCTGGCGGCGGACGCAGACTGGCGCAACGTGGTGCTGACGCACAACGGCACCGAGCAGCGCATCTCGCTGCAGGCGCTGATGCAGAACGGCGACCTGAGCCAGAACCACCTGCTCTATCCGGGCGATATCCTCTACGTGCCGCGCAACGACGATCTCAAAGTCTTCGTGATGGGCGAAGTGCGTCAGCAGTCGACGCTGAAAATGGACCGCAGCGGCATGACGCTGGCGGAAGCGCTGGGCAACGCCCAGGGTATGGATCAGACTGCCGCTGACGCCACCGGCGTATTCGTTATCCGTCCGATTCGCGGCACAAACCGCACCAAAATCGCCAACATCTATCAGCTGAACACCAAAGATGCGGCGGCGATGGTCATGGGTACCGAATTCCAACTTGAACCTTACGATATCGTCTATGTCACCTCGACGCCGCTGACGCGTTGGAACCGCGTGATTTCGCAGCTGCTGCCGACCATCGCCGGCATCAACGACGCGAGCGAGGCGGCGCTACGTTTCCGCAACTGGTCGAACTAGGTTTAGCCATGATTAGCTCCGTGTTAGTGGTCTGCGTCGGCAACATCTGCCGCTCTCCTACCGGAGAGCGCTTACTGAAGCGCGCGCTGCCGGACAAGCGTATCGCCTCGGCGGGGCTCAGCGCCCTCAAGGGCTATCCGGCGGATCAAACCGCCAGCGAGGTGGCCGCGCGTCATGGCCTCTCGCTGGAGGGGCATCACGCGCAGCAGTTAACCGCCAGTATGTGCCGCGATTTCGACCTGATTCTGGTGATGGAAAAACGTCATATCGAACAGGTCAATCGCATCGATCCAGCCGCGCGCGGAAAAACCATGCTGCTTGGGCACTGGCTCAACCAACAGGAAATCGCGGATCCGTATAGAAAAAGTCGTGAGGCCTTTGAAGAGGTTTACGGGTTACTGGAAAACGCTACCCAGAAATGGGTCAACGTATTAAGCCGATAGTTGGGATTATCCATGAATATTAAAAATAAGGTTATGACCGCGCCAAGAGAGGAGTCGACGGGATTCGATCTTGGCCACCTTTTGGGACAGCTGATCGATCATCGCTGGATCATTGTCGCCGTAACCGCCTTCTTTATGCTGGTGGGAACGCTCTACACACTCTTTGCAACGCCGATTTACAGCGCCGACGCCATGGTGCAGGTTGAGCAGAAAAACAGCAGCTCCGTGCTTTCGGATCTGCAAACCCTGATGCCGGCGACGCCGGAGTCGGATACCGAGATTCAGATCCTGGAATCGCGCATGGTCATCGGCAAGACCGTGAGCGATCTCGGTCTGGATACCGTGGTCGAGCAGAAATACTTCCCGATTATCGGTAAAGGCCTGTCGCGTCTGATGGGCAACAAGCCGGCGCAGATCGCGATCTCCCGTCTGGATATCCCGCGCACCGTCGACAAGCGCAGCGTTGAGCTGGAAGTCAACAGCCCGACAACCTATACCGTGACCAAAGATGGCGACGAGCTGTTTAAAGGCCAGGTAGGTCGTCTGGAGCAGCACGGCGAAATCACCATGCTGGTCAGCGGCATTCAGGCGGAAGAGGGCACCAGCTTCACCGTCACCAAGCTGAACGAGCTGCAGGCGATCAATTCCGTGCTGGCGAACCTGACCGTCGCCGATAAAGGCAAAGACACCGGCGTGCTGGGTCTGCAGTATGTGGGCGAAGATCCGGAGCACATCAGCCAGGTGCTGAACCAGATCGTCAACAACTATCTGCTGCAAAACGTCGAGCGCAAATCCGAGCAGGCTGAGAAGAGCCTCGAGTTCCTGCGCAACCAGCTGCCTCAGGTACGCGCCAAGCTGGACGACGCTGAGAACAAGCTGAACGCGTTCCGCCGTCAGAACGAATCGGTCGATATGTCGCTGGAAGCGAAATCGGCGCTTGACTCTTCTGTCAGCGTGCAGAGCCAGCTGAACGAGCTGACCTTCCGCGAAGCTGAAGTGTCGCAGCTGTTCACCAAAGACCACCCGACCTACCGCGCGCTGCTGGAAAAACGCAAAACGCTGGAAGGCGAGCAGGCGCAGCTGAACAAGAAAATCTCCCAGATGCCGCAGACTCAGCAAGAGATCCTGCGTCTGACGCGCGACGTACAGGCGGGTCAGGAGATCTACATGCAGCTGCTGAACCGTCAGCAAGAGCTGGGCATCAGTAAAGCCAGCACCGTCGGCGACGTGCGTATCATCGATAACGCGGAAACGGCTAACGCGCCGGTCGCGCCGAAGAAAACGCTGATCATCGCCGCCAGCCTGCTGCTTGGTCTGGTTGTCTCTGTGGGTCTTGTGCTGCTGAAGGCGCTGCTGCATCACGGCATCGAGAACCCGGAACAGCTGGAAGAGCTGGGTATGAACGTCTATGCGAGCGTGCCGCTCTCTGAATGGCAGCGTAAGAAAGACACCGAAGCGCTGGCGCGTCGCGGTCATAAAGTGAAGACCGACCCGCACGAAACGCTGCTGGCGCTGGGCAACCCGACCGACCTCTCTATCGAAGCGATCCGTAGCCTGCGTACCAGCCTGCACTTCGCCATGATGGAAGCGAAAAACAATATCCTGATGATCACCGGCGCGAGCCCAGGCATTGGTAAAACCTTTATCTGCGCCAACCTGGCGACGCTGGTGGCGAAAGCGGGTCAGCGCGTGCTGTTCATCGACGGCGATATGCGTCGCGGCTATACCCACGACCTGATCGGCGCGGACAACAAGTCTGGTCTCTCCAACGTGCTCTCCGGCAAAACCGAGTTCAACCCGGCGATGATTCAGCGCGGTCCCTATGGCTTCGACTTCCTGCCGCGCGGCCAGGTGCCGCCGAACCCGTCGGAGCTGCTGATGCATCGCCGCATGGGCGAGCTGCTGGACTGGGCGAGCAAGAACTACGACCTGGTGCTGATCGATACGCCGCCGATTCTGGCCGTCACCGACGCCTCGATTATCGGCAAGCTGGCCGGCACCTCGCTGATGGTGGCGCGCTTTGAGACCAACACCGCGAAAGAGATCGACGTCAGCTTCAAGCGATTCGCGCAGAACGGCATTGAGATCAAAGGCGTGATCCTGAACGCCGTGGTGCGTAAAGCCGCCAATGCCTACGGTTATGGCTACGACTATTACGACTACGAATATGGCAAGCCGACCAAAAGCTAAACTTTGACGATTAACGGGGCGGCAAGACCGCCCCTTTTATCGTCTGTTAAAGACGACACGCAACGATGTACACAGGTGATTCTGTGTTTCGCGCCAGACGCCACGCATAACACGCATAACCGGGCGGGCGCCCATAACAGAATGGTTCAGCAACAGGCAGGCGCCTTCAGGCGCGGCTTTGCGCAGAGGCGTAAACGCCTGTCAGCTGGCAACGTGTGGAATTAAGGAATCACACCATGGCTCCATATTGGTATATATCAGGGTTTCTGCTGCTGATTTCGATCGTAGAAATCCTGCTGAAAAAAGACGAACGCACTACGCACATCCTGACTTATCTGCTTTGCATCGCCGCGGCGACGCTGGTGGTGTTCGGCGGTATCCGCGGCCTCGGCACCGGCATGGATGATTATCAGTACCGCAGCTTTTTCGCCGACTTTATCAACCGCATTCAGGTGAACGGCTTCAGTGAGACAGTGGCGTTTTTCCGCTATGAACCGCTGATTTTCGTGCTGGCGTATCTCACCAGCCTGGTGTCGCACAACGCCGACATTTTCCTGTTTATCTTCTGCCTGCTGGCGGTGGCGGTTAACGCGGTCTTCTTCAAGAAGATGTCGCCTTATCCGATCCTGGCGCTGGCGCTCTATTCGGCGCATATCTTTATCAACAAAGATATGAACCAGATCCGCTTCGGCCTCAGCTCGGCGCTGTTCCTCGGCGTGATCTGGTATATCTACCTCAAGCGCTACTGGATGGCGCTCACCTTTACCCTGCTGTCGTTTTTCAGCCACAACACCGCGGTAATGGTAGTGACCATCGTGCCGTTCCTGTTTATCCGCGACTCCCGCTGGTGGCCGGTGGCGATTATTCTGCTGAGCATTCCCGCCTCGAAAGTCGGCGGCACCAGCTTCATCTCGCTGATCTCGGCGCACATGGGGTCGCTGGGGGAGAGGGCGGAAGGCTATAGCAACGAAACCTCCAACGCGGGCGAAGGCAGCATCTTCTCGGTGTCGAACCTGAAAAACATCATGCTGGTGTTTATCTTCGTCTACTTCCTGCTGAGCAACGAGATTAAAAAATATAACTACCAGCAGTATCGCCTTAACTACCTGCTGGTGCTGACCTTCGCCATCGGCGGCGGCATCCGTATCTTCTTCTATAACTATTCGTCGGGCGCGCGCCTCTCTAACTACCTGTTGCAGGTCGAGCCGATTATTTTAGCCTCGCTGGTGTATCAGGTTCGCCCGATACTCAAGCCGGCCATGTTCGCGATGTTCGCGTTCTTCCTTGTCTATTACCTCTACTACAACACGATTTCTCTGAAGCAGGCCGTTGTCGGCTATGAAGTTGCTCAGGGATTCAAGCTGTTCCATTAACCGGGGAGGTAACATGACTAAATCACTTATTGCTGCAGCCATCCTTTCGGCCTCCTGCTTCGCGCAGGCCGCCGATCGCGGCTCTTTTATTATCGACGCCTACGGCGACTCCACCACGGCGGGCGTGATGTCCTCCGGCGGGAAAAACATCATCGCGCCGGGCAACGAGATGGCCTGGCTGCAAAAAATGCTGCGTCGCCAATATGGCGACGCTATCGAGGTGAAAAACCACGGCGTGCCGGGCGCGCAGGCGGCGGAACTGCTCTACAACAAGGGCAAGGACGATCCCAGCGGCTGGAGCGAGCGCATGGCGAACTCCAGCGCGCGGCTGATCCTGCTCAACTATGCCATCAACGATGCGCGTCACTACTTTTTTAAAGACAAGAACGCCCATCTGGAAAGCCCGGAAGAGTATGGCCGCATTATGACCGCGCTGGTCAAAGAGGCGAAGGCGCACAACAAGCTGGTGGTGCTGCAGGAGCCGAACCCTATCTGCGGCAAAGTCGAGCGCTGGAATGTCTGGCCCTACGTCTATCAGCTCAATGAGGTCGCGAAGGCGGAAGGGGTGCCCGTCGTGAAGCAGTGGACGGCGATAAAGGCGCAGCGCGACTGGCAGAGCGGCATGTCGGCGGATTGCATTCATCCGTCCGAATCGCTTTATAAGCTAAAAGCGCAGCAGACCTTCGACGTCATCAGTGCCAACTTCGGTAAACAGCTGTCGCAGCCCGGCAGTTAAACCCAACCTCACTCTGTGGCTACAGGAGTTGTCATGTACGTATTAATCATGGTGGTGTCGTTCTGTCTGGCGCTGCTCTTTCTGCGCGTGACCGGGTTCCATAAAGGCGTTTACAACGGCAGCGGCATCAAAAGCATCTCCGGTCTGCGCGCGCTGCTGGCCAGCATCGTCGCCTTTTCCCATCTGGTGCACTATCTCTACTCGCTCGACGGCAACTGGATCTTCGATAAGGACTATTTCGTCTGGTTCTCCGAAGGCAACTTTTTCGTCAACGCCGGTAAGTTCGGCGTACTGCTGTTCTTTATGATCTCGGCGTTTCTGTTCTATCGCTGGCTGGATAACGACGGCATGCCGGCGAGCCTGCTCATCTGGAAGCTGCTGAAGTCGCGCGTGCGCCGCATCGTGCCGATGTTCTGGTTCTCCGGGCTGGTGATCATTCTGGTCGGCCTGGCGCAGGGCGGTTTGCATATCAACGCGCACAGCATAACCGACGCCGTGCTCTGGCTGCTGTTCGTCGGCAGCTATCATATGGGCGACTTTCTCACCGCCGACGTCAACGCCGGCGTAGAGTGGACGCTGCGTCTGGAGTGGCTGCTCTATCTCTCTATCCCGCTGATTTTCGTGGTGAACCGCGCCACCAGCGGCAAGTACAAAACCCTGCTGATCCTCGGCTCCATCGGCGCGATTTTCTGCGTCGCCGTGGCGCTGCGCCTGTGGGGCAAAACCTATACCGACCCGCGTCCGGTGCTGGGCTTCGCGATGGGCTACTTCGCCTATACCTGGCGCGACCGGCTGGCGGTGTTTAAACAGTCGCGCGTCGCGGGCGTGGCCTGCATCCTGCTGGCGATTTTCGCACTCGCCTTCACCAGCAACGCCTTCTGGTATCTGGTGTTCCTCTGCTGCCTGACGGCGATCTTCTTCGTGGTGAGCAGCGGCAACAACCTGCTGGGCATGCTGGAGAACAAAACCCTGATGTCGATCGGCGAGGTGAGCTACAGCCTCTATCTGATCCATGGCGTGGTGCTCTATTTCATTAAGCAGATCCCGCTCAGCATGGTGCCGCATAACATGGTGGTCTACACCCTGATCTCCACGCTGTTCTTCGTGCTGTCGTTCTACGTGGCGAAGATGACCTACCTCTATGTTGAAAAGCCCTTTATCGGCAGCAGCAACAAGAAGAAGGTGGCGGCCGAGGTTGCGCCGACCAAGCAGGATCGCACCGGTAACCCTTACTGATTATCGCGGCTGCGTCCGGCGCCGCCGCGCGGCACGCAGCGCGTTTTTTATAGATTTCAGCCCTGTTTTTAAGAGGTACTGGCATGAAGGACATTCGTTTCTCCATTGTAATCCCCGCGTATAACGCGTCGCAGTCGATCGTCGCGACGCTGGATTGCGTCAAGGCGCAGAGCTACCGCAATTTCGAAGTGATTATCGTTGACGACAAATCCGCCGATGCGGCGGCGCTGGCGGAAGTAGTCAACAGCGAGCGCTATCAGGATCTGGGCATTAACCTGGTGCTCTCCGAGGTGAAACTGAACGGCGCAGGCGCGCGTAATAAAGGCATCGAGCTGGCGACAGGGGACTACATCAGCTTTCTCGACGCGGACGACGAGTGGCACGCCGACAAGCTGCTGGAGACCAGCCGTAAAATCCAGGAGCTGGAAGCGCAGGGCAAAAGCAAGTTCGTGATCTACAGCCAGGTGAACATCTATCAGGACGGCAGCTTCCTGAAGGTGATGCCGATGCAGACGCCTGGCAAGAACGAAACCGTGGCGGAGTATCTCTTCGGCTGCTACGGCTTTATCCAGACCAGCACCATCGTGCTGAAGCGTGAGGATGCCGCGCGCATCCAGTTCGATACGCGCTACATCCGTCATCAGGATTACGACTTCTGCATTCGCGCCGATCGTCTCGGCTATGAGTTCGTGATGATCGCGCGCCCGCTCGCCACCTACCATCTGGTGACGAAATTTGGATCCAAGCATAAAGGCGAATCGGTGAAATATTCGCTTTTCTGGCTGGATGCCATGAAGCCGCATTTGACCGCGCGCGATATCGACACCTACAAAGCCTTTAAGCTGCCGCTGCGCTACAAAATGGACGGCAAGTCGCTGATGGCGAGCCTGACCTTCGCGCGCTACTTCTTTCTCACCAACAAAGACAACCAGTCCTACTTCCTTAACCGCGTGAAAGACAAGTTAAGGGCGCGGCTGGGCGGTGAAAAAGCGGTTTCCTGACTCTATCTTGCTCCCCGACGCGGGAGCGTTTTCCCGGAACGACACTTTTTTTATTCAGGTATGAATATGACGAATCATGTTGGCACCGTAGGCATTGTGATGCCGATGTATAACGCACGCCAGACGGTTTTACGCGCCGTGCAGTCGGTAATGAACCAGACCTGGCCGGACTGGCACCTTTACCTGATCAACGACAAATCTACCGATGATTCGCTGGCGCTGGTGCGCGAGCACTGTAACGATCCGCGCATTACCATTCTCGACAACGAGGTAAACCTCGGCGCGGCGGAGACCCGCAACGTCGGGCTGCGCGCGGCGAAAGAGGAGATTATCGCCTTCCTCGACAGCGACGACGAATGGCACGTCGACAAGCTGGCGCAGCAGGCGGCCGCCATCGCCTCTGGCGACGATTTCGTGATCACCGAATATCACTACAAAACCAAAAACGCCGATCACGACATCACCTATAGCAAACCTTACCTTCAGCAGGAAAACTTCGTGAAGAAGCAGTATCGCGTCTGCTTCTCCTCGGTCTGCTTCCGCCGTCCGCCGCAGGGGATTTTCTTCCAGCGTAAAGGGCACGAGGACTTCCTGTTCCTCTACGAACTCTTCACCCGCTACAAACAGGCGCGCGTGATTCAGAGCATTCTCGTCAACTATTACGAATTAGGCGATTCCCTTTCGCGCAACAAGAATAAAGCGGCGAAGTGGCACCTGGAATTATTAAGAATTATCTATAAAAACAATCCTTTAAAAATCTATTACTATTACGGCTGGTATATGGTGAACGGCGTACTGTTTACCCTTAAGCATCGATAACAGGATTGTCTTTTTACTCTTTTGAGGTGGGTAGCGTTAAATGAAAAAAATCGTCCTGGTGATCAAAGATGCCTATTCGTATGCCGGCACTGAGAACATCTGCAACTTTATGTCCGAGTGTCTGGGCGAAACGCACGACGTCACCATCTATTCGCTGGAAGGCAGCGGTAAAACCTTTTATCCCTTTGAGCACGTCAAAGAGATCGTCAGCTTCGAGGGACACAGCAATCCGATCAAAAGCATTGTCAGACGCATTCACAGCGAAGAGGTCGACAGCGTATTTCTGATCAGCATGGGCCGTCTGAGCGTGATGTTCGCTTTCTGGAGCCTGCTCTCCGGCAAGAAGAAGCGTTTCAAGGCCTATGCCTGCGAACATATCGCCATCAACTCCTTCAGCAAACCGATCAAACTCCTCAAGTACCTGCTGCTGCGCTACTACGATCGGGTCATCGTCCTGACCGACAAAGACCATCAGGTCTTCTCCCGCTGGCGCATTCCGAGCAAGCAAATTCCCAATCCGGTGGTGTACAAAGCGTTTGAGCGCACCTCGCGTAGCCGACAGGCGCTGGCGGTGGGCCGCCTCGATCACCAGAAAGGGTTCGATCTGCTGCTCGATATCTGGCGCGACTTCGCGCAAACCCATCCGGAGTGGACGCTGGTGATCGCCGGCGACGGCGAGCTGCGCCAGCAGCTGGAGGATCAGGCGGCGGCGCTCGGCATCACCGGCAGCGTCAAGTTCGCTGGCCGCGTCAGCAATATCAACGACTACTACCGCGACAGCGACATGGCGCTGATGACCTCGCGCTATGAAGGGCTGCCGCTGGTGCTGCTCGAAGCTAAATCCTGGTCGCTGCCGGTGGTGGCCTATGACTGCCCAACCGGTCCGCAGGAAATTATCAACCAGGGCGAAGATGGCTTCCTGGTGCCGATGAACGACAAAGCGACCTTCCTGGCGCGCATGGACCAGCTCGCCAGCGACGACGCGCTTTTCTACGCCATGAGTCAGAAAACTAAAATTACCGCGCTGAAATTCGACGGTAAGCAGATCAAGCAGAGCTGGCTGGCGCTGGTTTAACAGCGGCAAGGGACGGGCCTGATTGCAACGTGCCTCAGGGGACACTGTTATGGCCCATTGCGCGGCCCCATCGACTACGGGATTAGATGCATGAAAAGAAGAGAAGTCTTGCAGAGCGCAGCCTCCTCCATTGTTGCCGCACTCTCCGTCAGTGCGTTCTCCAGCCACGCCGCGAAAACCAGCGGCGTCGCCCTGAAAGCGGTCGACCCGGCGGCGGTGCCGAAAGGCGACGTGCCGATTCTGACGCCGGAGAACCTCTACGCCATGCCGCCGCAGTTCTGGCAGGGCTTCGAAGGGCAGCTCTGGATCGGCAAGGCGGGCAGCGACGCCAGCCAGGCTGGCAACCAGATCCCGGTTTTTCTGCGTGACGACAGCGGCAAGCTGGCGCAAATCACCCAGCCGATCGCGCTCAACAAAGGCAGCTTCGCCCGCTTCGTTCACGACAACGCCGCGCTGATCGCCGATCCGTCGCACTCGATGACGGTGAAAGACAAAGACGGCAACACGCTATTTAACATTCCCGACGTCAGCCGACCGGGACAGGCGGCGTTCAGCCAGCGTCTGGCGCAGCCGGGCGGCTATCAGCTGATTGGCGAGATCGCCTCGGTTGAAGAGCTGCGCAAAACCCGCCCGCTGTTCGAAGGGGCGAAAATCAAGCTGAAAAGCTGGCATGAAGGAATGGAAGTGGGCGGCGGCGAGTTTGTCGGCAGTTTCCAGAGCGTGAAAGACGACGGCGGCGTGAACTTCGCCGGCGAGGGCTTTCACTGGCGCCGCGTGGTAGACGATTTCAACCGCCTGTCGCTGTTCGACTTCGGCGCCATCGCCGACGGCGAAACCGACGCCGCGCCCGCCATCAAGGCGATGTACCAGTGGTCGGAACAGGCGCAGCAGCCTATCTGCGTGCAGTTTCCCGCCGGCACCTTCTTCGTCTCCGCCTGCGATTTCGGCAGCGAAGGGCGCCGCTTTTTCCGTATCTCCGGCGCGATGGTCAACTTCGGCTACTTCCCGGCCACCACCATCGTCTCCGACGGCCAGTCGGAGTTCATCTTCGACGTCAACGCGCGCTGGGTCGAGATCTCTAACCTGATTTTCAACGGCAACAGCGACAAGCGTCCCAATAAACAGGGGCTGTTTCGCAACACCTGCGACGGCGGCCAGTTCTTCCGCGGCGCCTGCCTGCGCTTTAACGCGGTGGGCGGCACTGCGCTCAGCCTGCTGGATACGCTCGACTGTAAAATCGACCAGTGGTACGCCTCGCGCTGCACCGGCGACGTGATCAAAGCGGGCTGGTCGGGCCGCAAGGCGGGCGCCTGGGATCACAGCACCGCTATCGAGCTTTCCAACTTCAACGCGCAGAACTGCCGCGGCGGCATGGTGCTCAACCTGCCGCGCTGCAGCCAGTCGATTATTCATAATGGCTGGATCGAGCACTGCGATCATCCGGGCGACATCTCCAACGGCCAGTGGATCGTCGATGCATTGAGCCTGGAAGATTGCAAAAACCCGCTGATTGCGCACAACTCGCGCCTCAATATGCGCCAGACCAATCTACAGTCCGGTAGCTGGATCGATAACTCCGATCAGGGCGAACGCTGGCTCAACGTCTGGGAGATGGGATCGACGCGCGTGGAGTCATACGGCGTCGCCATCGACGGCAGCCTGAAATACAACTACATCACCTCGCGCTGGCGGCTGGAGAACAACAGCGACCAGCAGACGTGGTTTGAGCTGGGCACGCTCTATTCGCCCTCTGTCGGCGACGCCTGGGAGATCGAAATCTTCGGCCAGTCGGAGTTCAGCAACGGCAGCACCAGCCAGCCGCTGATGAACCCGATCGCCGATCGCTCCACCGGCGGCCGCGCGGTGATCCAGGTGCAGCGCAAGAAGAGCAAGGCGGAAGCGAGCTGGTCTGCGGAGGGCAGCAGTCCGGTCGTCGAGGTGCGCTACGTCGCCGCCAACGACAGCGAAGTGCGTATTTTCGTGAAGCTGGCGGGCTGGACGCCGTCGGCGGTGGTGCTGATGAAGACCACCAGCAAAGACCGCTTCGCCACCGGCCGCTGTGCGCGCGTCAGCGCCAGCATGGAAAAAGCCTCACCGCCGTCCGGCAACGTGGCGGCGCCGCAGCGCTTCAGCCTGCATAACGGCAAAGCGGGCATCGGCGGCAACGAGCAGGGCGATCTGCTGCTGGCGTCGCGCGCGCTTGACGCCGGGCAGGTGGACACCAGCAAGCCGAAAGGCTTTATCTCGATGGTGATTAACGGCGAACAGTGCGCCGTGCCCTATTTCGCCTTGAAGGGCTAATAACCGTTTATCGCGCGCAGGGAGGCGCGCGAGCAGCACCCTCTGGAGCTTTCTTTAGCTTGCATATTGGTTTTTTTTTGAACGCAGAGTTTACTTTGCCCGTCAGGACAGGGCGGCTTGTTTACCCGACGCATCGCAGAGGTTCCGTCCGGGTAAAAAATTAAAAGAAATTTTTCGGAGTTGTTGATGAAAATTTTATTGGTGGGCAACCACACGTGTGGGAATCGCGGGGATGGCGCGATTCTCCGCGGGCTGATCGATTCAATACATGCCGCCCGCAGTGACATAGAGATTGATGTGATCAGCCGTTATCCAACGAGCTCTGGGTATTTGCTCCAGCAGGAGATTCAGCAGGACTCGCTGTTTCTGCACAACAGCAAAGCGGCGAAGGGGCTGATCGGCACGGTAAAGCGCAAGGTCGCCAACCGACTGATGCCGAACATTATGATGGCGCATCTCGGCAAAGGCGGCCCGTTTAAATCCTTTGCCGTACCGGCGCATCTGCAAACCTTCGCCGACAGCCTGAAGCAGTACGACGCCATTATCCAGGTCGGCGGCTCTTTCTTCGTCGATCTTTACGGCGTGACGCAGTTCGACCATGCGCTCTGCGCCCTGATGGCGAAAAAGCCGATCTATTTGATCGGCCATTCGGTCGGCCCTTTTCAGAATCCACGCGTCAACGCGCTGGCTAACTTTGTTTTTGACCGCGTCGATAGCCTGGTGCTGCGCGAGTCGGTCAGCCTCGACCTGATGAAAAAAGATGGCGTCACCACGCGGAAAGTCTCGCCGGGCGTCGACACCGCCTTTCTGGTGCGCGCGCGCAGCGTCGAGCAGCCGAGCCATAACCTGCTGCACTGGCAAAACATCATCAGCAGCCGCAAAACCATCGCCATTACCGTGCGCGAGCTGGCGCCGTTCGACAAGCGCCTGGGCGTGACGCAGCAAGAGTATGAAGCCGCCTTTGGCCGCGTGATCAACGCGATGATCGCCGAAGGCTATCAGGTGGTCGCCTTCTCCACCTGCACCGGCATCGACAGCTATGCCAAAGACGATCGCATGGTGGCGCTGACGCTGCGCGACAGCGTCGAGCGTCCGGAGAATTACCACGTCATCATGGATGAGTTCAACGACCTGGAGCTGGGCATTCTGCTGAGCCGCTGCCATCTCACCATCGGCACGCGCCTGCACTCCGCCATCATCTCCATGAACTTCGGCACGCCCGCCGTGGCTATCAACTATGAACACAAGTCGATGGGCGTCATGAATCAGCTCGGTCTGCCGCAGATGGCGACCGACGTGAAGAGCCTGATGGACGGCTCGCTGATCGGCAAAGTAAAAGAGGTGCTGGCGAATTACGACGGCATCAAGCAGCAGATCGATACGGCGGTTGCGCGCGAGCGCGAAGTCGGTAACCGGATCACAGAAGAGATCCTCAACGTATTGGGGTAATGCTATGAAACTGACTTTTTTCACCATGCGTTTCCCGGTCGCCTCTGAGACCTTCGTGCTGAACCAGGTGACCCATTTTATCGACGCCGGCTACGACGTCGAGATTATCTCCGTGTTCCCAGGCGATCTGGTGAACCGTCACGCGGCCTTCGACGAATATCAGCTGGCGGCGCGCACCCACTATCTGCTGCCGGAAGAGAAGGTCTCGAACCTCGACAAGCTCAACCAGCGCCTGAAGCTGGTGCTGCCGAAAGTGGCGAAACCGGCGCTGATCCGCTCGCTGAACGTGCGTCGCTACGGCGCGCAGTCCAGCAAGCTGCTGCTGCCCTCTATCGTGGCGAATACCCGCCAGCCCTATACCGCTGACGTATTCCTGGTGCACTTCGGCTATGCAGGCGCGCTGGCCAATAAGCTGCGCGAACTGGGCGTGCTGGTAGGCAAACAGGCGACGGTGTTCCACGGCGCGGATATTTCGCGTCGCCATATCCTGGAGGAGCATAAGCAGGATTACGTCAACCTGTTCGAACAGAGCGAGCTGCTGCTGCCGATTAGCCATCTGTGGGAGCGCAAGCTGATCGAGATGGGCTGCCCGCCGGAGAAGATCCACGTCACGCGCATGGGCATCGAGCCGGAGAAGTTCAACTTCGAGCCGCGCCAGGCGTTTCACTCGCCGCTGCGCATTGTTTCCGTGGCGCGTCTCACCGAGAAAAAGGGACTTGATGTGGCGGTGAAGGCCAGCGAGATCCTGAAGCAGCGCGGCGGCCAGTTCGAGTTCACCATTATCGGCAACGGCGATCAGGATCAGATGATGCGCGAGCATATCGCCAACGCCGGGCTGGAGGATTGCGTCAGCATGCCGGGCTTTAAGCCGCAGGAGGAGATTCGCGCCGCCCTGAGCGAGGCGGATATCTTCCTGCTGCCGTCGAAAACCGCCGCCGATGGCGATATGGAAGGCATTCCGGTCGCGCTGATGGAGGCGATGGCGGTGGGGCTGCCGGTGGTATCCACCTTCCACAGCGGCATTCCGGAGTTGATTGAGAACAACGTTTCAGGCTGGCTGGTGCCGGAAAACGACGCCGAGGCGCTGGCCGATACGCTCTTCAGGCTCTCTCAGGGCGATATCGACGTCGCGCCGGTCGTTGCGGCGGCGCGCCGCAAGGTCGAAACGGAGTTCAACCAACATATCGCTTACGGCGAGCTGGCGAGGCTGCTGGAGCAGCTGGCGTGAGCGGTTTGAAAAAACAGGCGATATGGCTGTTTGGCAGTACCTGTTTTGCCGCATTGCTGCAGGTGCTGCAGCTTAGCGTGCTGGCGCGCAAGCTGGAAGCGCACGAGCTGGGGCTGCTGGCGATAATTAACGCGATTCTGGCGGTCGCCACCGTGCTGCAGGATATGGGGATGAGCAGCTATATCGTGCATCGCCAGGAGATTAGCCGACGCGAGCAGAGCACCATTTACTGGGTCAACGTTTCGCTGAGCCTGGCAACCGGTCTGATCCTGATCGGCGTCGCCTGGCCCATCGCCTGGTTCTACCACCTGCCGGAGCTGGTGGGGCTGATTATGCTCACCAGCCTCAACTTCCTCGTGCTGGGGCACCTGTCGCAGTATCAGGCGCACTACATCAAAACCAAACGTATGGTGCTGCTGGCGAAAATCGAGATGGCCACCAAGCTGTTCGCTTTCGCCTGTACCGTAGCGATGCTCTACTTTACCTCGCTGACGGTGGCTGCGGCGATCCTTGGCCTGTTTATCAACGCCTTTACCCGCATCCTCTGTCTGATCGCTTTCGGCGAGAAGTCGTGGCGGCCGACCTGGGAGTTTGACAAAGCCACCTTTGTCAGCGCGGTGCGCTACGGCATCTATCAGCTCGGCTCGCAGACCATTAACCAACTGCGCACCCAGGCGGATGCGCTGATTGTCGGCAAGGTGATGGGCGCCGAGATGCTCGGCATCTACTCGCTGGCGAAAGAGCTGATCCTTCAGCCGCTCAAGCTGGTGTCACCGGTAATCAACCGCCTGGCGCTGCCGCGCTTCGCCGAGAAGCAGCAGGATCCGGAGCAGCTGAAAAAGCTGTTCCTGAAGGGCACTTTCGTCATCATGCTGTTCAGCAGCGCGATGTACCTCGCCATCGGCATTCTCTCGCCGGTGATTGTGCGCGTGCTGTATGGGGCATCGCACGAGCAGGTCTACCATCTGATCCCGCTGATGCTGCTGTTCGGCATGCTGCGGCCGATGGGCGGCTTGACCGGCGCGATTTCGCAGGCGAACGGGCGCACCAGCGTCGAGTTCTACTGGAATGTGGTGGCGAGTCTGGTGGTGCTGGCGGTGCTGGCGACCACCTTTATCTGGCCGAACGTGCTCTATGTGGCGCTGACGCTGTCGATCTCGCAGGTGTTGATCTCCGCCTTCGCCCACCCGTTCTTTATCAAGCCGGTGATCGGCATCCGCTTTATGCCCTACGCGCGACAGTGGGTGTCGGTATCGGCGATATTCATCGCGGTCATCGCGCTGGTAAGCCATTTCAACCTGTTCGTTAAGCCGGAGTGGTTTGAGGGCTGGCTCTGATCGGCGCGTTTCCTCTCGGGCGGCCAGCGTGCCGCCCGAGTCTTTTTTAGCCTGGCATCAACCTTCGCCGAACGGCATTACTAACGCAGGTTTTAACCCGGCGGTTAGCGCTTGTCTTTGCTCACTTTATGGCGCGCCTGAACAGTGGGAAAAAGATGAATTTCTAAGGGATGACAGGCATTTAGTGTCGGATTTTCGGATAAAGATTATACTTGCAGTTCTGGCCGATCCTGCATAATCGACCGCACGTATTCACTTCATGAAATGGAAAAAATATGACCAAGCTTAAAGCAGTAATCCCGGTTGCGGGTCTCGGTATGCATATGCTCCCGGCGACGAAAGCAATTCCAAAAGAGATGCTGCCTGTCGTTGATAAGCCGATGATTCAATACATCATTGATGAGTGCGTTGCTGCAGGCATCAAAGAGATCGTGCTGGTCACCCATGCTTCCAAAAATGCGGTGGAAAACCACTTCGATACCACTTACGAGCTGGAAGCGCTGCTCGAAGCGCGCGTAAAACGTCAGTTGCTGAGCGAAGTGCAGTCAATTTGCCCGCCGGGCGTGACCATTATGAACGTGCGTCAGGCGCAGCCGCTGGGCCTTGGCCACTCTATTCTGTGCGCCCGCCCGATGATCGGCGACAACCCCTTCGTCGTGGTGCTGCCGGACGTGCTGCTGGATGACTCCACCGCTGACCATCTGCGCTACAACCTTGCCGCTATGGTGGCGCGCTTCGAAGAGACCGGCCATAGCCAGGTGCTGGCGCAGCATATGCCGACCGCCGATCTCTCTGAGTACTCCGTCATCACCACCGAGCAGCCGCTGGATAACCCAGGCGACGTTAGCGCCATCACCGACTTCGTCGAGAAACCTGAAGAGCCGGCCCCGCTGAACTCCGATCTGGCTGCCGTCGGCCGCTATGTGCTCTCCGCCGATATCTGGGGCGAGCTTGAGCGCACCGAGCCGGGCGCCTGGGGCCGTATTCAGCTTACCGACGCTATCGCCAGCCTGAGCCAGAAGAAGCCGGTGGACGCCGCGCTGCTGATGGGTCGCAGCTTCGACTGCGGTCGTAAACTCGGCTATATGCAGGCGTTCGTTTCTTACGGCCTGCGCAGCAACGGCATGGGGCAGGAATTCCGCGCCGCCATTGAGAAAATTCTGGCAAAATAACTTTTTCTCACGTTTTGCCGCGCACCGACGCGGCAGCTTAGACAGGAGCACACATGGCTATTTTGGTAACGGGCGGGGCGGGATACATCGGCTCGCATACGGTGCTGGCGTTATTGCAGCGCGGCGACGACGTTGTAGTACTGGATAACCTGTGCAACGCCTCGCGCGAGGCGATTAATCGCGTTGAGAAGCTGGCGGGTAAGAAAGCGACCTTCGTTGAAGGCGATATTCGCGACCGCGCCTGCCTGCGCGATCTGTTCGCCAGCAACGATATCGCGGCGGTGATTCACTTCGCCGCGCTGAAAGCGGTAGGGGAGTCGACCCGCATGCCGCTGGAGTACTACGAGAATAACGTTGCCGGCACCGTGGTGCTGCTGGAAGAGATGCGCGCCGCTGGCGCCTATAACTTTATCTTTAGCTCTTCGGCCACCGTTTACGGCGCTGACGCCCCGGTTCCCTACGTGGAAACCACGCCGATTGGCGGCACCACCAGCCCTTACGGCACCTCCAAGCTGATGATTGAACTGGTGATGCGCGACTTCGCCTTCGCCGAACCGAAATTCAAAGCCATCGCGCTGCGCTACTTCAACCCGGTAGGCGCGCACGAGTCCGGCGAGATTGGCGAAGACCCGACCGGCATTCCCAATAACCTGCTGCCCTATATCGCGCAGGTGGCAATCGGTCGTCTGCCGCAGCTCGGCGTGTTCGGCGGCGATTACCCGACGCCGGATGGGACCTGTCAGCGCGACTACATTCACGTCGTCGACCTGGCGGAAGGGCATCTGAAAGCGCTTGACCATTTACCGAAGGTTGAAGGTTATAAGGCCTACAATCTCGGCGCGGGTAAAGGCTACTCGGTGCTGGAGATGATTAAGGCGTTTGAAGCGGCGTCCGGCAAGCAGATTCCTTACGAGATCAAACCGCGTCGCGACGGCGACCTGGCGGCCTTCTGGGCCGATGCGAGCCTGGCGGATAAAGAGCTGGACTGGCGCGTGACGCGCGGGATTGAAGAGATGATGCGGGATACGTGGAACTGGCAGAGTAAGAATCCGAATGGGTTTAGGTAGTTGAAAAGAAGGCGAACTCAGGTTCGCCTTTCTTATATTTGATTTGAATTATCTTATCAGACCTTTCTCACTATTCTGATTGCATCACCCTGATGCATCAGCAATCATCGCTTGCCTCTATAAATGCTCATTAGTTGAACTAACACCTGTGACATAAACGCATTTTATTCGTAATAGCTATACCTCAGTGATAGAATTTACGATTGTTGAATGATAAACCCACTTAAATAATTTCATTAATAAAGTGATATCAATCAACCAAATGCTGATTATGTAGCGGATTTACGTGATCAGTGAACTCATTCGGTCAAAGATAATCAGCATCGTGGGAGCTGTAACCCAGGGGCGGTAGCATGCTCTGAAAACTCTTATGATTGTCTGCTTTTTATTCAGGCGCCTATGCCTCAGATAGCTTGTCAGGAATAAACACGTTATGAAGATTCTTATCACTGGTGGTGCAGGTTTTATCGGTTCAGCGGTTGTGCGTCATGTAATCAACAATACAAATGATGAAGTCATAAACGTTGATAAACTTACCTATGCAGGCAATCTTGAATCGTTGAAAGAGGTGAACAGCAATCCACGCTACACCTTTAAGCA
The DNA here is from genome assembly GCF_002095575.1 of Pantoea septica. Taxonomy (GTDB): domain Bacteria; phylum Pseudomonadota; class Gammaproteobacteria; order Enterobacterales; family Enterobacteriaceae; genus Pantoea; species Pantoea septica. Next base: position 29,995 of record NZ_MLJJ01000036.1, read on the forward strand.
GATCGACATCTGCGACGGCCAGGCTATCACTGAAGCATTAAATGAATTTCAGCCTGATGCCATCATGCATCTGGCCGCTGAAAGCCATGTAGATCGCTCAATCACCGGCCCGGCTGAGTTTGTTCAGACTAACGTGGTGGGCACCTACGCACTATTAGAAGCGACCCGTCAATACTGGAGCGCATTGCCTGAAGCACGAAAAGCGGCATTTCGTTTCCACCATATTTCTACTGACGAAGTGTATGGTGATCTACCGCATCCGGATGAAATGGACGGCGATTTGCCGTTGTTTACCGAAGAAACCCCTTATGCACCCAGCAGTCCTTACTCCTCGACTAAAGCAGCCAGCGATCATCTGGTTCGCGCATGGGGGCGCACCTATAAATTGCCAGTGATTGTGACTAACTGCTCAAACAACTATGGTCCTTACCACTTCCCGGAAAAACTCATTCCGCTGATTATCAGCAATGCGCTGGAAGGCAAACCTTTACCTATTTATGGTAAAGGCGACCAGATTCGCGACTGGCTCTATGTCGAAGATCATGCGCGTGCGCTCTATACCGTAGTTAAAAATGCTAAAACTGGCACCACGTATAATATTGGTGGACACAACGAAAAGAAAAATATCGATGTTGTGATGAAAGTCTGCGAATTGCTAGATGAACTGCGTCCAAAAGAAACGCCTTACCGCGACCAGATTACTTACGTTCAGGATCGGCCGGGTCACGATCGTCGCTACGCGATCGATGCCGCTAAAATTGAAAAGGATTTGGGCTGGAAACCGGAAGAGACTTTTGAAACGGGCCTGAAGAAAACGGTCGAATGGTACCTCAACAATTCAGAGTGGGTTGAACACGTAAAAAGCGGTGCATATCAGAACTGGATCGAAGAAAACTACGAGAAGCGTAGCTAATGAATATACTTCTTTTTGGTAAAAATGGGCAGGTAGGCTGGGAATTGCAGCGTGCCTTGGCTCCGCTGGGTAAGGTTGTGGCGCTGGACCGTCATTCAAGCCACCACTGTGGTGATCTGACAAATCCAGAAGGCATTGCGAAAACGGTGCGGGATATCAAACCCGACGTGATTGTGAATGCTGCGGCCTATACCGCTGTAGATAAGGCAGAAAGTGACTTGCACAATGCCGAGTTGATTAATGCCGTCAGTGTGGAGGCGCTGGCATGTGCAGCGCGTGATGTGAACGCTTTGCTGGTTCATTACTCCACCGACTATGTTTTCGATGGCAGCGGTGAGCGCCCGTGGAGGGAAGACGATATCACTTCTCCCCTCAATGTCTATGGCAAAACTAAGCGGCAGGGCGAAGAGGCAATAATTGCGCATGTGCCTAACTATCTCATCTTTCGCACTAGTTGGGTATACGCGGCAAAAGGCAACAATTTTGCCAAGACCATGATCCGTTTGGCACAGGAACGAGAAACGCTATCTGTAATTAACGATCAGTATGGCGCACCAACTGGTGCCGAGTTGATTGCTGATTGTACCGTGCATGCAATCAAAGCAACTTTGGCTCAGCCAGAAAAAGCAGGGATCTACAACTTAATTGCCTCAGGCGTTACAACCTGGCACGAGTATGCAGAATTGGTTATTGGGTATGTCCGGGAGAGGGGACTGCCACTAAAGATCACTGCAATTAATACTGTGGATACTACAGCGTTTCCAACACCCGCTAAGCGTCCTTCTAACTCTAGACTCAATACTGAAAAACTGACTACCGCATTTGGTTTAACACTGCCGGAATGGCAACAAGGTGTTATTCGTATGTTGAATGAACTATATGACTGAGTCATTTCAGGTACTGTAAAATTCTAAGGGTAACGTTGTGAAAAGTAAAAAGGGAATAATTCTTGCAGGCGGCTCAGGTACGCGCCTCTATCCGGTTACAATGGCGGTAAGTAAACAACTTCTGCCTATATATGACAAACCGATGATCTATTATCCGCTCAGCACGCTTATGCTTGCAGGCATCCGTGACATTTTGATCATCAGTACTCCGCAAGATACCCCTCGATTTGAAAGCCTGTTAGGTGATGGCTCTCAGTGGGGTCTTAATCTGAAATACATTGTTCAGGAAAGACCGGATGGTCTGGCACAAGCATTTATTCTGGGTGAAGAGTTTATTGGTGACGATAATTGCGCATTGATACTTGGCGATAACATCTTCTACGGTCATGATTTGCATAAGCAGCTTAAAGATGCATCTGATAAAGAGAAGGGTGCGACGGTCTTTGCCTATCATGTTCATGATCCAGAGCGCTATGGCGTTGTGGAGTTCAATGAATCTGGCAAAGCCATTTCACTGGTAGAAAAGCCAACAGAGCCGAAAAGCAGTTATGCCGTGACTGGTCTGTATTTCTATGACAACAGCGTGGTTGAATTGGCGAAGAATCTAAAACCTTCTCTACGTGGTGAACTGGAAATTACCGATATCAACAATTTATATCTGGAGAAAGGCGAGCTGTCGGTTTCTATTATGGGCCGTGGCCATGCGTGGTTGGATACCGGCACGCATCAAAGTCTGATTGAAGCAAACAACTTCATTCAAACTATTGAGACCCGCCAAGGGCTAAAAGTTGCTTGCCCGGAAGAGATTGCATTTCGTATGGGATTCATTGATGCTGAAAAGCTCAAAGAGCTGGCGAAACCGCTACTTAAAAATGATTATGGTAAATATTTGATGGCCTTGTACAACGGGAAGCTATAATGAAAATTATTGATACAGAAATCCCTGACGTTAAGATTATAGAGCCATCAGTATTTGGTGATGAACGTGGTTTCTTCATGGAAACGTGGCAGCAAAAGAAATTTGAAGAACAAGTTTCACCACGAACTTTTGTTCAGGATAACCATTCAAAATCTTCAAAAGGAATTTTGCGTGGTTTGCACTACCAGACTGTAAATACTCAAGGCAAGCTTGTACGGGTAGTTGCAGGCGAAGTTTTTGATGTGGCTGTTGATATGAGAAAGTCATCACCTACATTTGGGAAATGGGTGGGCGTATACCTTTCAGCTGAAAATAAGCGGCAACTATGGGTACCAGAAGGTTTCGCTCACGGTTTTTATGTAACTTCTGAAAGTGCTGAGTTTGTTTACAAATGCACCGATTATTACAATCCTCATCATGAGCATTCTCTGCTATGGAATGATTCATATCTGAATATCAATTGGCCGATCTCTGAAGGTGATAGTCCTGCTCTTTCCGCGAAAGATAAAAACGGAATAAAATTTTCACAAGCAGTAACCTTTGATTGATTCCTAAAACTAAGGATGCGTTAATTACGCATCCTTTTTATGTAGCTAACGATGATGAGCAATAAAGGTAAAGTGAGTATTCTGATGGGTACTTACAACGGTGAGAAATATTTAGCAGAGCAACTTCAGTCAATTGCTTCACAGACGTACACTAACTGGAAGCTTATAGTTTCTGATGATGGTTCAACAGATAGTACCTGTAAAATTATTGAGCAATTTGCGCTAAGCTATCCTGATAAAGTCGTACTACATAAAGGACCAGGGAAAGGGTTTGCAGCGAACTTTCTAAATATGTTGCAACGTAGCGATATAATTTCCGAATTTTATGCATTCTGTGATCAAGATGATATTTGGCTGGATGGCAAGCTTGAAACTGCTGTCATGCAATTAAACTCAGTGCCGCAAAACAAATACAAATTATATGGCTCGCGCACTAAATTAATCGACTCATATGGAAATTTTATAGGTTATTCACCGTGCTTTACGAAAGCATTAAGCTTCAATAATGCACTTTTACAGAGCTATGCTGGCGGAAATACCATGGTATTTAGTCGGGGATTAAAGCAACTTTTTGAAACGTTTCCTGTCGACTTAAAAATTGTCTCCCACGATTGGATTCTTTACATTATCTGCAGTGCTATGAATGGCGCTGTTATTTATGATAAAGAACCTAAAATCCTTTACAGACAGCATGGAGGTAATCTTGTGGGAAGTAACAGCAGTTTGCTGTCAAAAGTTAAAAGATTTAATCGACTTTTTGCTGGGGAATTCAAAACCTGGAGCAAAATGAACTGCATAGCGCTGGATTGTATTAAAGAGAAAATGCCAAATGAAAATCAGACCAATTATGTTAGGTTCAACTCGCTAAAAAAAGGTCTGGTAAAAAGGATTGCTGGTTTTATATTTGGCGGTTTTTATAGGCAAAGCTTCGTTGAGACATGTGCATTTTTTATCATGAACGTCTTTAGAAAATTGATTTAACCAATGATGGTGTAAATATGAAACGAATAGTTTTTATGATTATCAGATTTTTTCTGAAGATAGTGATTTATTGTTACTATGGTGTTCTGTCAATTCGCGATGGTATTAAGACAAAAAAATATACCAATGTAATAATTAAAAGGGATTTTGTAGGGGGTAAGATAATGCTTATTGCTCTCTATGAAAAAACATCGCTAAGAAATGATACTCTTGAACTGTTGCAAGAGGCTAAACGAAACAATATTTTCATTGTTGCGGTTAACACGTTAAAGCTTGATGAAGTTAATTATCCAAATGATTTAGCGGATGTTTACATCGAACGTGATAATTATGGTAGGGATTTTGGCAGCTACAAAACTGGGATGAAGTATTTTTTTGAAAATAATTTTCAAGAAAAATGTGAACGTCTTCTTATAATCAATGATAGCGTTTTTTTCTCAAAAATAGGTTTGGCTGATTTTGTCAGAAATTTGTTTGAAAGTCAGGTCGAAGTATTAGGAGCGACAGAGAATAGTCAGCACTCTCATCATTTAGGTTCATTCTGTATTTCTATGGCAGGGAAAATAACCAGAAATGATAAGTTTAAAAAATTCTGGTATGACTACAAAGCTTCAAATGTGAGACCCCTGGTAATCAAGCGAGGTGAGTTCGGTTTAAGTAAACTGCTTAAATCTCTGGTCAGTTCTGAGCAGGAATTCAAATCGCTATTCAATGTATCTTTCATGGAGCGTCAGTTAAGAGAAAATCATGATTTTTACAAAAATTATTACTATTACCGACGTGAGGGTGTTAGAGGCTGGGCAAACCGTTCTATAACAGAGATGCTTGCTAATGATGAAATATTATCTTCATATTATAATAAATATTTGATTCAGTATGAGCATCTTCCTGAGCCAGGGTTTTACCAACAAAACAACTTAGTGGCTAAATCTTCGACTACGGATATGACGACGCTAGCGGCTAAAAATATTGATTATCTGGAAGCTGTAAACTTCTTCAGGACTTATAGTAATAATGAAATCATTCTTGATAAAGCGTTCAAACAACGTGTTATAGCCCTATATCTTGATGAATTTACCATGGGTTCTCAAATTCATGTCAATTGCCTGGCTTTACACCACATTGGCTTGCCAATTATAAAGCTGGATTTAATGTTCCGTTGCGTATGCAGCATGAATGACATTATCAAGCTTAGAGATCAACTTGATGAGTCACAGCAAGAAGAGTTTATGACTTTAATACTAGCTCGCCTTTGTGGTGATAAGTTCCTCGTCGGTTTAAACCGTCTGGCATACCAATTTGGAATTTTGTAATGTCGAATAAGCAAAAATCAGTCGGGTGGGATGATTTCACCTCTGCTTTGAAAAGTTTCCATGTTGTGAAAGTAATGGGCGGTCAGGACATCCGCATGCGTTATAAACGCTCCAAAATGGGGCCATTCTGGATTACTATCAGTATGGCCGTAATGATTACCACTATGGGATTAGTATTCGGCAATTTATTTAAAACAAACGTCAGAGAGTTTTTACCTTATTTGACATTGGGCTTGATAACATGGACATTTATTCTTAGCTCTATCTCTGAAGGATGTGATGCCTTAATCTCATCTGAAGGTATAATTAAGCAGTTACCAGTACCTTTACATGTACATGTCATGCGCGTGGTTTGGAAAAATTTCTTAATATTCCTTCATAACATTGTTATCTTCCCGTTTGTATTACTTGCTGTGCATAAAAGCCTAAGCTGGACTGTGCTGTTAGCGGTCCCTGGCTTTATATTGCTTGTAATAAATTTAACGTGGATACTTATGGTCCTTTCAATGATTTGTGCTCGTTTTCGTGACATGACACAAATTGTAATGAGTATCATGCAAGTCATTTTCTATCTGACACCTGTGATCTGGATGCCTAAGCTACTATCTCATAGTTCTGCTGCTGTATTGCTAAATTTCAATCCGCTTTACCATCTTATTGATTTAGTGCGCAGCCCTCTATTAGGTGAGGTGCCGATGACAAGCAGTTATATTATCGCAGCTGTAATGGCAGTAGTTGGTTTAACTTTTTCTATTTCAATGACCAGTAAATTTAAATATCGTGTTCCTTATTGGGTATAATTCAATGGCAACTATTAAATTTGAAAATGTCGGCATTGATTTCCCTATTTTCGATGCGCGCGCAAGATCTATAAAAAAGAACTTCATAAATTTTGCCACAGGTGGAAAAGTTGGTCAGCATGACGGAAAAGTGGTTGTTTCTGCCTTAAATAATCTTAATTTTGAGATTAAAGATGGAGAGAGAGTTGGCTTAATTGGGCATAATGGTGCTGGTAAAACCACGTTACTGCGTATGTTTAGTAAGGTCTATCACCCTACAAGCGGGCGGGCCACCATTACTGGAGATATCGGTTCATTAATTTCAATTTCTCTTGGTATAAATCAGGAGTTTACAGGAAGAGAAAACATCTTCATTCGTGGTGCACTGCTGGGCCTCAGAAAGAAAGAAATTGAGGCGCGCATTGAAGAAATAATTGATTTTACTGATCTTGGCGATTTTATTGATATGCCAGTCAGAACATACTCATCTGGTATGCAAATGCGCCTTGGGTTTAGTGTCAGTACAATTTTCACACCAGAAATTTTGCTAATGGATGAGTGGCTATCTGTTGGTGATGAAGGCTTTAAAGAGAAAGCTGAAACAAGATTAACTAATATTATCAATTCGACCAAAATTTTAATTCTTGCCAGTCACAGTAATGAGTTGTTAAGGAAAACCTGTACAAGAATTCTGTGGCTTGAGCATGGCACCGTTAAAATGGACGGCTCGCCTGAAGAAGTACTACCACTTTATTTTAAATCGAATATACAAAGAGGCGATTTATTAGCCAATACCTAAACCTGCATAGTTTTTGAGTGTTTGATAAGCGCACCATTGACTACTTCAAATGCAGACAGATGGGTTAACATATTTGCACTTCAATCACAAATCTGAGTTTGTGATGGTAACTTCAGACAGGAGTAAAAAATGTCCAAGCAACAGATCGGCGTTGTAGGTATGGCAGTTATGGGCCGCAACCTAGCTCTTAACATTGAGAGCCGCGGTTACACTGTTTCAATCTTCAACCGTTCACGCGAAAAGACTGATGAAGTCATCGCTGAGAACCAGGGCAAGAAGCTTGCTCCTTTCTACACCGTTGAAGAGTTTGTCGAATCGCTGGAAAAACCACGTCGCATTCTACTGATGGTTCAGGCGGGTGAAGCAACCGATAAGACCATCGCTTCACTGACACCACATCTGGATAAAGGCGATATCCTAATCGATGGCGGTAACACCTTTTATAAAGACACCATTCGTCGCAACAAAGAGTTATCCGATCAAGGCTTCAACTTCATCGGTACCGGCGTTTCCGGCGGTGAAGAAGGTGCATTGAAAGGACCATCTATCATGCCTGGCGGCCAGAAAGAAGCATATGAGCTAGTTGCACCAATTCTTGATAAGATTGCGGCACGTGCTGAAGATGGCGAAGCCTGTGTGGCCTATATCGGTCCAAATGGTGCAGGTCACTATGTGAAGATGGTTCACAACGGTATCGAATATGGTGACATGCAGCTGATTGCAGAAGCCTACGCACTGTTGAAAGGCGCGTTGGGTCTCAACAACGAAGAGCTGGCTGCAACCTTTACCGACTGGAATAACGGCGAGCTGAGCAGCTACCTGATCGACATCACCAAAGACATCTTCACTAAGAAAGATGAAGAGGGTAAATACCTGGTTGATGTTATTCTGGACGAAGCTGCTAACAAAGGCACCGGTAAATGGACCAGCCAGAGTTCACTGGATCTCGGCGAACCTTTGTCACTGATCACCGAGTCTGTCTTTGCCCGTTACCTCTCCTCGCTGAAAACCCAGCGCGTAGCGGCCTCTAAAGTACTGAGCGGCCCGCAGGCTAAAGCATTTACCGGGGACAAAGCAGATTTTATCGAGAAAGTTCGTCGTGCTCTCTATTTAGGTAAAATCGTCTCTTATGCACAGGGATTCTCTCAACTGCGTGCAGCTTCAGAAGAGAATAACTGGGATCTGCAATACGGTGAAATCGCAAAGATCTTCCGTGCTGGCTGCATCATCCGCGCCCAGTTCCTGCAGAAAATCACTGATGCATATGAAGCAGATGCGGGCATCGCTAACCTGCTCCTGGCTCCGTACTTCAAAGATATCGCCGATCAGTATCAGCAAGCGCTGCGTGATGTAGTTTCTTACGCCATTCAAAACGGCATCCCGACACCGACTTTCTCTGCAGCGATTGCTTACTACGACAGTTATCGTTCAGAAGTACTGCCTGCTAACCTGATTCAGGCGCAGCGTGACTACTTTGGTGCGCATACCTACAAGCGTGTCGATAAAGAAGGTGTGTTCCATACTGAATGGCTTGATTAACATTCTTACTTTTAAGGCTTCTTTATGAAGCCTTATTTTATTATTTCACTTTTATGGTGATAATTATTTTTCGTGAATTACGAATATTATTTTTACTATCTTTCTACTCCCACTCTTATGAATCATAATTCATTTATGCGAAAACTAAGCGTGGGTTGTAATTTCTTTTTTTTAAGGCTACCTTTGGGATTTAAGGAAGAAATGAACTCATCCAAAAAAAACGTTGACTCATCGATTGATTTATTTAGTGATTTACAGATCTTAACTGAAGATATAAATCGATATCCTAATTATTCACTGAATACTATATCATTCATGAGTCCGGTCGAACTCACCCTTTCTGCCTGGCATGAGCATATTCCATTTGCATTCTGGCTGATTAACGCTCACAGACCACGAGTATTAGTTGAGCTCGGTACACATTATGGCTCGTCGTACTTTGCATTTTGTCAGGCGATAGACCAATTAAATCTATCCACGAAAAGTTATGCGGTGGATATGTGGAAAGGGGATGAGCATGCGGGGTTTTATGGGGAGAATGTTTATAGCTCAGTCGAGTCGCATAATAAGCATTTATATTCTCGTTTTTCTACGCTTATGCGTACATCTTTTGATGAAGCGTCAGAGCATTTTTCTGAGGGTGAAATTGATCTGCTCCATATTGATGGGTATCATACTTATGAAGCAGTGAAAAATGATTTTGAGGTCTGGCTTCCTAAATTATCTAATCGTGGTGTTGTGGTATTTCACGATAGTAATGTGCGTAAAGACGATTTTGGTGTTTACAAATTTGTATCTGAATTAAGAAAAAAATATCCTTGTTTTGAATTTTCACACGGACATGGCTTAACAATTATAGGTGTAGGGGCAGATCAAACTGCCACGATGATTCAACTTTTTTCTGCTGATAATAATGCCAATAAAGTCAGGCATATTCAAACAATTTTCTCAAGATTGGGAAAAGCTTGTGCTGATGAGTACGAAGTAAAAAAATTAAGCTTGAATTTGACCGTCAGAAATTAGAACTTAAAGATGCATTTGGTAAGATAAAAGATGTACTAGATAAAACAAATGATTTAAATGAAAAAAATAGTGATTTAGAATCAGAAATATCAAATATTCGTCAAAATCTGGAAATCCGTCTGGATGAAAATGATTATTTAAGATCGGAACTACTTAAATTACAAGAAAGTAACGTTAAGATACAAGAAAGAAACATTGAACTGCAAGAAATTAACGTTGTAACGGATAGCAAACTCAGCCTCAGACAAGAAGAAATACAAAAAATTTTGAGTTCTACGTCATGGCGCGTGACTAAGCCACTAAGATTTCTTAGGCGTCTCATAAATTATTTTATTCGGAAAGCGCGTTTTTATATTTCACAGCGCCAACATAAAATAAGTGATAATCCACAAGTCCCCAATGGGGAATTTGTGGATTTCGATAGAAAATGGTATCTCTCAAATTATTCTGATATAGGCGATTCCGGCATTGATCCCTACACGCATTATTTGGAATATGGTCGATATGAAGGACGTTATCCTTCAGAGCAAGCATTAAAAAATGCATGCGCACCTGATTTAGATGAAGAATGGTATCTCAGTACTTATACTGATGTTAAAAGCGCAGGTCTTAGCGCATTAAATCATTACATTCAGTACGGTCGCATTGAGGGTCGATTCTCATCTTTGGCTCGACTTTATGCGCAAGACTTTGACGAAAAATGGTATGTTGAACAGTATCCTGACGTTGCAGCTGTTGGCATTGATCCATTAGAACATTTCCTTTTATATGGCTGCGCTGAGGGTCGCAAACCTTGCGCCAGACCACGCATGCTTGAGGCACCATATTTCCGCTATGGGCCTTCTGAATATGGAGCCAAAGACGCTCCGCTATTGATGGACGCTGATGTTCGTCTAAATGATAAATTCTCTAAAAGAATAGGTGTGCATTTACATCTTTATTACATTGACCTTGCCCAAGAGTTTATTAAGTATCTTGATAACATTCCTGTTGAATCTGACCTCTTTATTTCAATTCCTGAAGGTAAATATAACGCTCCTGACTGCGAAGATATTTTTACTACATCTTTACAGCTGTTAAATAAGATAACTGTTAAAGAAACAAAAAATGTTGGAAGAGATATTTATCCATTTATTGTTGTTTTTGGACAGGAACTTCTTAATTACGATCTTATTCTTCACTTACATTCAAAGAAATCCCCGCAGTCTAAAACTAGAGGATGGCGCAGATTCCTCCTTCACTATACTCTCGGAAATAGAGCTATAGTGACACAAATTCTAAATGCTTTTGATGATGATCAGCGCTTGGGGGCTTTTTTTCCCGCGTATTTCCATGCAGTGACCAGACAACCACAGTGGGGGGGGAATGGCTCAATAGTTGAAAAGCAACTACAAAATCTTGGGTTAGAATACGATATGACTTATTGCCCTGATTATCCGGCTGGCTCCTTCTTTTGGGCCAGATCTGAAGCCTATAGGTCAATATTAGATGGGAAATATGAAATTAGTGACTTTGACGAGGAACAAGGCCAATTTGATGGCACCTTGGCACATGGATTTGAACGATTGTTTGGGGTGTTGCCTCTTCTGCAAAATTATACGACAAGAATAAGTTTTGTTGATCGAGATTATCGACTTTTAAACTACTTTGATAAAGAAAGATTTGCGACTTTCGAAAATAATACTTTACCTCATTTCGAAAAAGATCGCAGTGATGATATCTTGACCTATCAAAAAGAAAGAAGTGTAAGATTACAGAAAAAATCAAAAATCGCTTTTGTTACTGCAATTATCGGCAACTTTGATTCACTATTTTTACCAAAGTATCTTGAAAATGAAGTCGATTACTATTGTTTCTCTGACACGCTATCAGATGGATATGGGATTTTCCAGATTTATAAGCCCCCTTACATTGACGCTGATCCACGTCGTACTGCACGCTACATAAAAACCAATTTGCTGAAATACATTGAAGGCTATGATTATGTTGTATGGGTTGATGCAAATATTGAAGTTAACGTAAAGATTACGGAAATTGTTCAAAGAGTATCAAATTCTTCACATACATTAGGAGCCATTCAACATCCAGTCAGGAATGATTTATTTGAAGAAGCTTCGGAGATTATTTCCTGGGAGCTTGACGATGTAGATGTAGTAAAAGAGCAAACAGCCCGATATGAGTATATTCATAATCTTCGCTTTGAACTACTTATAGAGAGCAATGTTTTAGTAATGGATGCCCGTGACGAAAAAATCCATAATTTCATGCGTATCTGGTGGAATGAAATAAATAATTTCAGTCGACGTGATCAACTAAGTATTGGTTATGCTTTGAAAGAAGCAAAGGTCACATGGCAACCTCTGCTGGATGAACAGCAGTCAACGCGTGATTCGCATGAATTTGCATTATTTCTTCATGGCATTAATGAGTGGGGGCCCAAACCACACATCTATTCTTCATGGTATCAACCTTCTCCAAAAAAGATTCATGATATAAATGTTATAAATTCAACCAGTGTAGATGGCGAACAACTAAACCTGGATATTGTTGTTTGTATTCATAATGCTTTAGAGGATGTTCGTGCTTGCCTTGACTCACTTGCTGAGTTTTTATCAACGGCACATATTATTTTAGTGGATGACGCTTCTGATAACGAAACTAGACTATTTTTGGAGGAGTATGCGGCGCAAAATTCTGTCACTTTATTGCGACAGGAAGAGCGTCTCGGCTATACTAAAACATCAAATAATGGTATTCGGTCAGGTAATAATCAGAACGTTCTGTTACTAAATAGTGACACTATTGTTCCGTCAGGCTCATTAAATAAACTCTGCTCCGCACTAAACAATCAGCCTAACTTGGGTGTAGTAGGACCATTATCTAATGCAGCAAGTACTCAATCAGTACCCTCTATAACCGGGTCTGAAGGGCAGACTGCGATCAATGTTTTGCCTGCAGAATTATCCCCTACGGACATTGACCTTTACTTCGAAAGAAACTGGGATCAGGAACTGGTGAGAGTCCCATTGGTACACGGATTCTGTTTTATGGTTAAGCGTGCTGTATTCGAGCAGGTAGGTTTATTCGATGAA
>NZ_MLJJ01000037.1 GCF_002095575.1 Pantoea septica
GGTGCTGTTCGTCTATCGCGACAACGACGACCACCGCGACGATATTGAAAAGCACTATCTCGATATGCTGCGCACCGCGAAAGAGGATGTGATTATCGCCAACGCCTACTTTTTCCCGGGCTACCGCCTGCTGCGCGAGATGCGCAGCGCGGCGCAGCGCGGCGTGCGGGTCAGGCTGATCGTGCAGGGCGAACCGGATATGCCGATCGTTAAAGTTGGCGCTGAACTGCTCTATAACTATCTGGTGGATGCCGGCGTCGAAGTCTACGAATATATCCGCCGTCCGCTGCACGGCAAGGTGGCGGTGCAGGATCGCCAGTGGGCCACCGTCGGCTCCAGCAACCTCGACCCGCTGAGCCTGTCGCTCAACCTCGAAGCCAATCTGATTATCTACGATCGCGACTTTAACCAGACGCTGCGCGATAACCTGGAGCAGCTGCTGGCGAAAGACTGCCAGCGCGTGCAGGAAGATCGCCTGCCGCCGCGCAACTGGTGGCAGCTGACCAAAAGCGTGGTGGTGTTTCACTTCTTACGCCATTTCCCGGCTATCGCCGGCTGGCTGCCCGCGCACACGCCGCTGATTGCGCAGGTCGATCCGCCGGTTCAGCCGGAAATGGAAACGCAGGACCGTGTCGAAACAGACAATCAAGGGGCGAAATCCTGATGGCGGAAAAACATCCAAAGTGGAAGCTGGCGAAGAAGTTGCTGACCTGGCTCTTTTTCATCGCGGTAATTGTGCTGCTGGTGGTCTACGCCCGCAAAGTTAACTGGGAAGATGTCTACAACGTTATCGTCAACTATAACCGCCTGGCGGTGCTGAGCGCGGTCGCGCTGGTGATCGTCAGCTACCTGACCTATGGCTGCTATGACCTGATCGGCCGCGCCTACTGCGGCCATAAGCTGGCGAAGCGACAGGTGATGCTGGTGTCGTTTATCTGCTACGCCTTCAACCTGACGTTAAGCACCTGGGTCGGCGGCGTGGCAATGCGCTACCGGCTCTATTCGCGGCTGGGGCTGGACAGCGCGACCATCACGCGTATTTTCTCGCTCAGCATCGCCACCAACTGGCTCGGCTATATCCTGCTGGCGGGCGTAGTGTTCAGCGCGGGCATGGTGCCGATTCCCGGCGGCTGGTTTATCGGCGAGACCACGCTGCGCATTATCGGCGTGGCGCTGCTGGCGGTGGTGGCGGTCTTCCTCTGGGCCTGCGCCTTTTCAAAGCGCCGCAAATGGACCATCCGGCGTCAGACGCTGCAGCTGCCGTCGCTGCGCATGGCGCTGTTTCAGTTCGCGGTCTCCTCCGCCAACTGGCTGGTGATGGGGGCGATTATCTGGCTGCTGCTGGCGCGGCAGGTGGATTACCCTATCGTGCTCGGCGTGCTGCTAATCAGCAGCATTGCGGGGGTGATTATTCATATTCCAGCCGGGATCGGCGTGCTGGAGGCGGTGTTCCTGGCGCTGCTGAGCGGACAACACGCCTCACACGGCACCATTATCGCGGCGCTGCTCGCCTATCGCGTGCTCTACTTTATTCTGCCGCTGCTGCTGGCGCTGGTACTCTATCTGATGCTGGAGAGTCGCGCGAAGCATCTGCGCGCGAAGAATGAACAGAAATTGCAGAAGAGCGCGTAGTACGCAAGGGCGCCATCCCGGCCTGGCTGGCGGGATGGCGCCCCGGTTCCTTAGCGACGGTTGCCGAAGATACGCAGCAGCAGCAGGAACAGGTTGATAAAGTCGAGATAGAGCTTCAGGGCGCCCATAATCGAATAGCGGCGCAGCGACTCGCGGTCGCGCACGTCGATCTGCTCGCCCATCTGGCGCAGCTGTTGGGTGTCATAGGCGGTCAGCCCCACGAACACCACCACGCCGATATAGGTAATCGCCCACATCAGCGCCGGGCTCTTCAGCCAGAAGTTCACCAGCGACGCCAGCAAAATGCCGATCAGCGCCATAAACAGCAGGCTGCCGAAGCGGCTCAGATCGCGTTTGGTGGTGTAGCCGTAAAAGCTCATGGCGCCGAACATCCCCGCCGTCACAAAGAAGGTGCTGGCGATCGAGGTGTAGGTATAGGCGAGGAAAATGCTGGCCATCGTCAGGCCGGTCAGCACCGAATAGAGCATAAACAGCCCGGTCGCCACCGCGCCGCTCAGGCGATGCACCATGCCGGAGAGCACGAACACCACCGCCAGCTGGGCGATAATCAGACCGAAGAAAGTCATGCGGTTGGAAAAGATAAAGAACATGATGCGCTCGTTGCCCGCCGCATACCAGGAGACGAAGGCGGTGAGCAGCAGCCCGCAGGTCATCCAGCCGTAAACCTGCGCCATAAAAACCTGCAACCCGCTTGTCGCGGGCTGCACCAGAGAATCATTGCGTGGATATCGATCCATGATGCACCTCATGTGAGTGAAAAGGCGTCGGCAAGCCGACGGACATGCCTAATTGTGGCACAGCATGGCTCAACTGCCCCACAATGCGCGCCTCAGCGGCGCGATAAACATTGCTGATAGCGGCTGTCGACGCGCTGCGCAAACCAGGCCGTGGTGAGATTGCGGGTGATTTTCGGGCTCTCCAGCTTAATGCCCGGCAGCATCTCGCGCGGCAGCGGGCGGCCGGCCATCTTGTCCGCCAGCGCGAAGACCTGCTTCCACAGCGTGCTGTCGCTGAAGCTCGCCTGCTCTCCTTTCTCCAAGTCGCGACGAATGGCGCTCTCGCTCATGTCGATCTGCTTCGCCAGCGTGCGCACCGCCAGCTCGGTGGCGCCCGCGTTGTCGGAGCCATAGAGGATCAGATCGCCGTCCAGCGCCAGCTTCATGCCGGTCGCGCGCGCCACTGCCGCCTGAAAAGCGGCGTTGCGGCTGGCGTACCAGCCCGCGTTAAAGTCGGCGAAGCGGTAGATCGGCTTGCTGTAGTCCGCCGGATAGCCAAGCAGATGCATAATGCCGAAGTACATGCCGCCGTGGCGGGTAAAGACCTCGCGGCGGATCGATCCGTCGACTGGCCAGGGATAGCCTTTGGCGTGCGCCTCGGCGAAGCTGATGCTGACCTGCATCGGGCCGCCGGTATGAATCGGATTCAGGTTGCCGAACAGCTTCTGCCCCATCGGCACCATATCAATAAAATCGTCGAAAATGGCGCTCAGCTCTTTTTCGCTGCGCACTTTGTCGAGCCGCGCCGCATAACTTTCGCCGTTAGAGGATTTAATCATCAGCGCGGTGCGCACCAGGAACGCCGGCACATGCACCTTTGCCGCGCGGCGGTCGATCTCGCCCCAGGCGATTTTCGGCAGACCGGGCACCGCCGCCTCGGCGCTGAAGTTCGACTCCTGATCCGCGACGGCGATAGCGGCGCACAGATTGCTGACGCTGGGGTCGATCTGCTGGGTGCGGAACGAGGTATAGATATCGGTGGCCCAGCCCGGTTTGTCGCTGACGTGGGCGGGCAGCAGACGCTGAATCTGCGCCTTGACGTCGGCCGGCTGACGCGCCGGCGCCTCGGGCGTTTTTTTAGTGCTGCACCCCGCCAGCACCAGCGCGGCGAGCAGCGAGAAACGTTTGAGCGATGCGGAAACTGACATAGCGGTCCTTGCAGGAAAACAAAACCCTTACCTTAGCACCGAAGCGCGGACAAACCATCAGACGAGGCGTAAATTCCCGCGTTGCCGTCGCGCTTGCGTATCGGCGTTTCTCAGCCAGGCTGAGGTTTTCTCGCGTAAAAGGAAATAGTTATGCAAAAACTCTGGCTCGGTGCCGCCATTGCCCTGCTGCTCAGCGGCTGCGGCGCGAATAATACGCCTGCGCAGGTCGCCTCGCCCGGCGCGCCCACCTCGGCAAAAATGAAAGCGCTCGCCACCGGCGCAGACCTGCTGCAGTCGCGTCCGCCCATCGAGGCGATTAATACCTATCTCGACGGCTTTCACTTCTATAACGGCGATCAGAATGGCCAGATGGAGGCGCACCACTACGTGACGGTGCTGAACGACGACGTGATGCAGGCGGTGATTTACGACGGCAATACCAAAGACGCGCGGCTGATGGGGGTGGAGTATATTATCAGCGCGCGGCTCTATCAGACCCTGCCGCCGGAAGAGAAAAAGCTGTGGCACAGCCACGACTTTGAGGTTAAATCGGGCACGCTGATTGCCCCGGGCCTGCCGCAGGCGGCGGACCACGCGCTGATGGCGCGCATCGCCAATACCTACGGCAAAACCTGGCACACCTGGCATACCGATCGCGACAAAACCCTGCCGATCGGCATTCCGGCGCTGATGATGGGCTTTACCGCCGACGGCCAGCTTGATAATCGCCTGCTGGCGGATCGCGACAAACGTTTTGATATCGACAGCCGCAAGCTGCGGGCGTCGCGCGCCGATATCGTCACCCAGCCGGTGGTGCCGGGCGCTAACGCCTGGCAGCGCGGCGAGGTGATCCAGCTAAAACGCGTCTCCGGCGGCGGCGAGCACGCTCACGGCCATACCCATTTCGGTCCGGCGGAGCAGCTCAGCAAGCCTTAATCCCAGCGCTGCGCGGCCTGATGGTCGCTGTCGCGGGCGTCGACCCAGCGATCGCCCTGGTCGGTGGCCTCGCGCTTCCAGAACGGGGCGCGGGTTTTCAGGTAGTCCATGATGAATTCCGCGGCGGCGAAGGCGCTGCCGCGGTGCGCGCTGGTGACGCCGACGAACACGATCTCATCGCCGGGAAAAAGCTCGCCGATGCGGTGGATCACGCTGACGCGCTGAAGCGGCCAGCGGCTACGCGCCTCGTCGACGATCTCGTGCAGCGCTTTTTCCGTCATTCCCGGATAGTGCTCAAGGGTCAGCGCGGCGACGCTGTCGCCCAGGTTGTGATTGCGCACCTTGCCGGTAAAGGTCACCACCGCGCCGTCAGCGTCAGAGGCGGAGAGCCAGGCGTACTCGTCGGCCATGCTGAAGGGCGCCGAACCGACGCGTATCTGCGTAACCATCTCAGCCTCCCGTGACCGGCGGAAAAAAGGCCACTTCGTCGCCTGCCTTCAGGGGATGCGACATCGGCACCAGCGTCTGATTTACGGCGGCCAGCAGTTTGCCTGAGTCGAGCGCCAGCGCCCAGCGATCGCCCTTTTGCGCCAGCGCGTCGCGCAGCGTCGCCACGTCGGGAAAATCAGCAGGCATCTCCAGCGCGCTGGTGCCCACCAGCTCGCGCACCTGCGCGAAAAACAGCACGTTAATCATGGGACACCGCCTGGAAATCGCCGGACTTGCCGCCGCTTTTGCTCAGCAGGCGCAGCTGGTCGATAACGATATCTTTCTGCACCGCTTTGCACATGTCGTAGATGGTCAGAGCCGCCACCGACGCCGCGGTCAGCGCTTCCATTTCGACGCCGGTTTTGCCGCTCAGGCGACAAAGCGAGGTGATGCGTACGCGCTGATGTTCCGGCTCGGCCACCAGGTTGACTTCGACCTTGCTCAGCATCAGCGGATGGCAGAGCGGGATGAGCTCCCAGGTGCGCTTGGCGGCCTGAATGCCGGCGATGCGCGCCGTGGCGAAGACGTCGCCTTTATGGTGGCTGCCGTCGACGATCATCTGCAGCGTCTCGGCGGCCATCAGCACCAGCGCCTCGCGCACCGTTTCCGCCTTGGCGGAGACGTCGACCATATGGGCTTCGCCCGCGGCGTTAATATGTGTCAGTTGCATGGCTTACAGCTTCTTTAAGTGTGAAACGAAATTACAGGGGCCGGTGCGGGCGTCGATCTGGTCGGCGATAATGCGCTCCCAGGCGCTCTCGCAGGCGCTGGTGGAACCCGGCACCGCGAAGATCAGCGTGCCGTTGGCGATGCCGGCCAGGGCGCGCGACTGCAGCGTCGAGCCGCCGATATCCTCCCAGGAGAACATACGGAACAGCTCGCCGAAGCCCTCTATTTTGCGATCGAACAGCGGCTCAATCGCCTCTGGCGTGATGTTTTTCGCGTTGAACCCCGTACCGCCGTTGATTACCACCACCTGCACATCCAGGCTGGCTATCCAGCGTGACACGATGGCGCGAATGCGGTAGCGATCTTCGCCGACGATGGCGTGATCGACCACCACGTGGCCGGCTTCGTGCGCCGCAGCGCGCAGATAGTCGCCGGAGGTGTCGCTGCTGGCGTCGCGTCGATCGGAAACGGTCAGCACCGCCAGGTTGACCGGAATAAATTCACCCGTAGATTTGCCCATTGACTCGCTCCTGAGATTAACCGCCGATGAAGGAAAGGTTCTGCGTGATGCCGGTATTGCCCTGATGCAGGAAGTGCGTCTGCTTCTTCGCGCCCAGGCTGTGCGCGATGCGCGCCTGCAGCTCCGCCTGCTGCGCGTCGGAAACCAGCAGATCGCGCAGCGGCACGCCGCTGTCGCCGAACAGGCAAAGGTGCAGATTGCCGTGCGCCGAGACGCGCAGACGGTTGCAGCTGGCGCAAAAATCGCGCGAATAGGGCATAATCAGGCCGATCTCGCCGACGTAATCAGGATGGTAAAAGACCTGCGCCGGGCCGTCGCTGCGGCCGCGCTCGCGGCGCTGCCAGCCCTGGGCGATCAGCCGATCGCGGATCACCGCGCCTGAAACGTGCTGGTCGCGGAACAGCGCGCCGCCCTCGCCCGTCTCCATCAGCTCGATAAACCGCAGCTGAATCGGGCGCGTGCGGATCCAGTCGAGAAAGGTTTGCAGGCTGCGGCTGTTGAGGTCTCGCATCAGCACGCTGTTGACTTTGACCTGCTGGAAGCCCGCGTCGAAGGCGGCGTCGATGCCCGCCATCACCTGATGGAATTTGTCCTGTCCGGTAATGGCGTGGAACTGGCGCGCGTCGAGACTGTCTACGCTGACGTTCAGCGCGGTGAGCCCGGCAGCGCGCCAGGCGGCGACGTCGCGCGCCAGCCGATAGCCGTTGGTGGTAACGGCGATCTGCCGAATGGCGCGGTTTTCCCGCACGGCGGCGATAATGTCGGTAAAATCGCGACGCAGCGACGGCTCGCCGCCGGTCAGACGCACTTTTTCAGTGCCGGCCGCGGCGAAGGCGCGCGTGACGCGTCGAATTTCATCGAGCGAGAGAAAGCTTTTGTTGCTCACGCCCTGCGGCTTATAGCCGTCGGGCAGGCAGTAGGTGCAGCGGAAGTTACAGACATCCGTCACCGAGAGACGCAGGTAATAAAACCGACGTGCAAATGCATCAGTAAATTGTGACACCAGAACACCTTTTCCAAATACGGGAGATGCAGGCATTTCTTTCTGCACCCTGGCAGCGCGTCGGCTGCGGCCTGAACCCCCTATCATTTGACTTAGGCGTTCAGGCTTTGAGTGTATGTCGCCCACATGGACGACATGGTTGGCAAATGGTAGCGCGAATTTTACCGCTCTGCCAGCCACTACGTGCGCTATATATATTGATACATAACGTTTTTTCGCCGCATTTTCGCGGCAGTAAAGTTAACATGGCCCGCTGAAAAGAACGCCGTTACGGTAAGTCGGCAGCGGGTGTAAAGAGGAAATATGAACCGAACTTTGGCAGACCTCGATCGCGTGGTGGCGCTGGGCGGCGGACACGGCCTGGGGCGCGTGATGTCCGCCCTGTCGCCGCTGGGCTCGCGCCTGACCGGCATTGTCACCACCACCGATAACGGCGGCTCTACCGGACGCATTCGCCGTTCCGAAGGCGGCATCGCCTGGGGCGACATGCGTAACTGCATTAACCAGCTGATTACTGAGCCGAGCGTCGCGTCGGCGATGTTCGAGTATCGCTTCGCCGGCAACGGCGAGCTCTCCGGCCACAACCTGGGCAACCTGATGCTGAAGGCGCTGGATCACCTCAGCGTCAGGCCGCTGGAGGCGATCAATATCATTCGCAACCTGCTCAAGGTCGACGCCTTCCTGATCCCGATGTCGGAGCAGCCGGTCGATCTGGTGGCGTTAGACAGCGAAGGCAACATGGTTTACGGCGAAACCGATATCGACGCCATGACACAGCCGCCGCAGGAGCTGATGCTGCACCCGAACGTGGCGCCGACCCGCGAGGCGCTGGAAGCGATTGCCGAAGCGGACCTTATTTTGATCGGACCGGGCAGCTTTTACACCAGCCTGATGCCGAGCCTCTTAATGGAGGAGATGGCGCGCGCGCTGCGCCGTACGCCCGCCACCATGGTGTTTATCGGCAATCTGGGACGCGAGCTGAGCCCAGCCGCCGCCAGCCTGACGGTGGCGGATAAGCTGGCCATGATGGAGAAATATATCGGCAAACGGGTGATTGACGCGGTGGTGGTCAGCCCGGCCGCCGATACCGCCGGCGTGGAAAACCGCCTGATCGTGCGCGAGCCGCTGGAGGCCGCCGATATTCCCTATCGTCACGACCGCCAGCTGCTGCGCCTGGCGCTGGAACACGCCATTCAGCGGTTTAGCTAAGCCGCTACGAGGCGGCGATAAAGAGTTCGCGCAGCTGATGCAGCTTGTCGCGCACGTTCGCCGCCTCTTCGAACTCCAGGTTCTGCGCGTGCTGCTGCATCTGCGACTCCAGCTCGTGGATCTTCTTCTGCAGCGCCTGCGGCGTCAGCGCCAGATAGCTGGCATCCGCCTCGGCGGCGCCGCGGCTGTTGGCTTTAGCCTTGCCGCGCGTCTTGACGACGTTCTGCCCCAGCTCGAGGATATCGGTGATCTTCTTGTTGAGCCCCTGCGGCACAATGCCTCTTTCCTCGTTGTACTTCTGCTGCTTCTCGCGACGGCGTTCAGTCTCTTCGATGGCGCGCGCCATGGAGTTGGTGATCTTGTCGGCGTAGAGGATCGCTTTGCCGTTGACGTTACGCGCAGCGCGCCCGATGGTCTGGATCAGGGAGCGTTCAGAGCGCAGGAAGCCCTCTTTGTCCGCATCGAGGATCGCCACCAGCGACACTTCCGGCATATCCAGCCCTTCGCGCAGCAGGTTGATCCCCACCAGCACGTCGAACTCGCCAAGACGCAGATCGCGGATGATCTCCATACGCTCGACGGTATCGATATCTGAGTGTAGATAGCGCACCTTCTCGCCGTGCTCTTCGAGATACTCGGTGAGATCTTCCGCCATACGCTTGGTCAGCGTCGTCACCAGCACGCGCTCGTTGATGGTGACGCGTTTGCGGATCTCCGACAGCAGATCGTCCACCTGCGTCGCCACCGGACGCACCTCCAGCAGCGGATCGAGCAGGCCGGTCGGACGCACCACCTGATCGATTACCTCGCCGCCCGACTTCTCCAGTTCGTAGTTGCCCGGCGTCGCCGAAACGTAGATAGTCTGCGGCGCCAGCGCCTCAAACTCTTCAAATTTCATCGGGCGGTTATCGAGCGCGGAAGGCAGGCGGAAGCCATACTCCACCAGCGTCTCTTTACGCGCGCGGTCGCCCTTATACATCCCGCCAATTTGCGGAATGGTGACGTGCGATTCATCCACAATCAGCAGGCCGTCGGCGGGCAGGTAGTCGAACAGCGTCGGCGGCGGCTGGCCCGGCCCGCGCCCGGAGAGGTAGCGCGAGTAGTTTTCAATGCCCGAGCAGTAGCCCAGCTCGTTCATCATCTCCAGATCGAACTGGGTGCGCTGCGTCAGGCGCTGCTCTTCCAGCAGCTTGTTGTTCTCCAGCAGCACCCGACGGCGATCCGCCAGCTCGACTTTGATATCTTCCATCGCCTGCAGAATACGTTCGCGCGGCGTCACGTAGTGCGTTTTCGGATAGATGGTAAAGCGCGGCACGGTAGAAAGGATCTGACCGGTAAGCGGATCGAACAGCGACAGCCGCTCGACCTCTTCGTCGAACAGCTCGACGCGCAGCGCGGTATCTTCCGACTCCGCCGGGAAAATATCGATCACTTCGCCGCGCACGCGGAAGGTGCCGCGCTGGAACGCCTGGTCGTTGCGCGCATACTGCAGCTCCGCCAGACGGCGCAGAATGCTGCGCTGGTCGATAAGCATGCCGCGCGTCAGGTGCAGCATCATTTTCAGATAGAGATCGGGATCGCCCAGGCCGTAAATCGCGGAAACTGACGCCACCACGATAACGTCGCGACGCTCCAGCAGCGCCTTGGTGGCCGAAAGACGCATC
The DNA here is from genome assembly GCF_002095575.1 of Pantoea septica. Lineage (GTDB taxonomy): Bacteria > Pseudomonadota > Gammaproteobacteria > Enterobacterales > Enterobacteriaceae > Pantoea > Pantoea septica. The sequence continues at coordinate 10,068 of NZ_MLJJ01000037.1, forward strand.
TGCTCGATATGTTCGTTTACCGAGGCGTCTTTTTCGATAAAGGTGTCGGAGCTCGGCACATAGGCTTCGGGCTGGTAGTAGTCGTAATAGGAAACGAAGAACTCCACCGCGTTGTCGGGGAAGAACTCTTTCATCTCGCCGTAGAGCTGCGCCGCCAGCGTTTTGTTGGGCGCCAGCACCATCGCAGGCCGGTTGAGATCGGCGATGACGTTGGCGACGGTAAAGGTCTTGCCGGAGCCGGTTACGCCGAGCAGCGTCTGATGGGCAAGACCATCCTCCAGCCCCTCTTTGAGGCGACGAATCGCCTCAGGCTGGTCGCCGGAGGGCTGGAAGGCGGAATTTAGTTTAAAGACTTTACTCATGAGATGCGGTTCCTGCTGAAGAATGCGGCGGCTAGCCGAGTCATTTTACTCTGCCGTGGCGATTTTGCCAGAAAATAATACTGGATAAATTACCAGTAACGCGGCACAGTGAGACGCTGGCGCGGCGCGGTCTCTCGCTCGCTGTAACAACGCGACAACATTTTCGCCGTTGCGCAAGGTTATCCCCAGCCGGAGTGGATTTATAACATTTGTCAAGAGAGCGTCATTAAATTTCAGCTCTGTTACGCAGCGGAAAATTCGCAGGCTTGTTTTTTAATAACTACCTGATTTGTAAAATAATAAGGTAAAAGCCCAGTTTCTCAGCATTATGTAACCAGGCCGCGTATTTCCTCGCTTGCGCTCTGTTTTCACTGTCTAATGCACAAGGTTATCCACAGGAATGGTGGATAACTAAAGGCAGCCCTTTCGCCATCAGCTGTGCATAATTTTTTGTGCTTAAGCCAGCCGCGTGAAAAAAAAATTTTTCCGCTTAAATTCCTGCCGGAAACGTGGCGGTTAACTATGCTTTTTCAGCCCGCCGCTGAATTTTCGTCCAGCCGCGACCGCTTTTAAGACCAGTTAAATTCAACAAGCTGCCGTGCCGCAGCCCGGCTGCACCAGAAACGTCAAGTCATCAGCACCGTGAAAGTGCAGCGCCCTGATTACCCGTAGCAATTGTTAAGCATTTTTCATCTTTTACAGGCTAATTACGCCCTGCTGGCGCTTCCTGGCCTGTAAGGTGATCCTGGCCCGGTAATTGCAGCATTTAACGCGAGGGTTGAGGAAAGTAAGGCAAGGCGACATTCGCGCTACCGCCACCGTTGAAGACTTGTTTGCCAGACGTCAAAGAGCGGAAGCATTCAGGCAAGATCTGCAAGAGGAGAGTCAGATGCTGAGTTTACGTTCGGTGAATCAGTTTTACGGACAGAACCATATCCTGTGGGATGTGGATCTCGACCTGCCGCCCGGCACCTGCACCGGCGTGCTGGGCCGTCCGGGCATGGGCAAAACCACGCTGGTGAACTGCATCATGGGTCGCCTGCCGATTAACAGCGGGTCGATGACCTGGCAGGAAGATGGCTCGCCGCCGCGCGATCTGCTGCTGCAGCCGGCCGAACAGCGCGCGCGCATGGGAATCGGCTATGTGCCGCAGGGCCGCCATATCTTCTCGCAGATGAGCGTAGAGGATAACCTGCTGATCGCCCTGCTGGCGGGCAGCGGACAGAGCGACAAACCGCACGTCATCCCCGAGATGGTGTTCGATCTGTTTCCAGCGCTCTATTCCCTGCGACAGCAGCGCAGCGGCGAACTGCCCATAGACCAGCAGCAGCAGCTGGCGCTCGCGCGCGCGCTGGTGCTGCGGCCCAGATTGCTGATCCTCGACGAACCGACCGACGGCATGTCGCCCTGGCTGGAAGAGGAGATGGGCAACCTGATCCGTCGCCTGAATCTCGACTACGGCCTGACCGTGCTGCTGCTGGAGCAGCGCGTCTCCCTGATCCGCCGCGTCGCCGACTACTTTTTGCTGCTGCATCGCGGTCGCAACGTCGCGCAGGGTCGCGTGGCGCAGCTGGACGATCTCACCATCAATAAGTGGCTAACGGTGAACTGAACGCTAGCAGGGCAGCGTTATAAAGCGGCCGCAATCCGCCTGCGCCGCCGCATCGGGCAGCCAGGGAATTTCGCCGAGAAACGGCGCGGGAATGCGCTGTTTCAGCGTCGCCATATAGGCCTGATGCCGCTTGCCCGGCGGCTCGATATCGTTGGCGATCCAGCCCGCCAGCCGCAGGCCGCGCGCCTGCACCGCATCGGCGGTCAGCATGGCGTGGTTGATGCAGCCCAGTTTGACCCCGACCACCAGGATTACCGGAAGCTGCTCCTGCGCGACCCAGTCGGCAAAGGTGTGCGTCTCCGACAGCGGCGTGTACCAGCCGCCGGCGCCCTCTACCAGCACCCAATCCGCCTGCGCCTCCAGCGCGCGCAGCCCCTGTGAAAGCATTTCAAACGCGATCGGCCTGCCCTCTTCCGCGCTGACGATATGCGGCGCCGTCGGCTCGATAAACGCCAGCGGATTAACCTGCTCATAGCGCAGTTCCAGGCTGCTGTAGCGCTGCAGCGCCAGCGCATCGCCGTTGCGCGCCCCCTCCGGCGTCACGTCGCAGCCGGAGGCGACCGGCTTATAGCCGGCGGTGCGATAGCCCGCCGCGCCCGCCGCCTGCAGCAGCGCGCCGCTGGCGACGGTTTTGCCCACCTCGGTGTCGGTGCCGGTAATAAACCATTTCATCGTTGCGTGACTCCAAAAAGCAGTTGATAAGTCAGACGGCAGCCCTGCGCATCGCGCGGCCACAGCGCCTCAAGCTGGGCCAGCCGCTGCCGCGTCAGCGGCGCGCCGTCCCGGCCCTGGTGCAGATGGGTGGCGCCGATGCCCTTCAGCGATCGCATTGCGCTCAGGGCGTTGGGAAAATGCATCACCTGCGTCTGATGGATGAAGCGAAGGTTGAGCCCGGCGCCCGCCGCGCGCACCTGCTCCTCGGTTAAAAAGCGATTGGCGTGCTCGCCAGGCCCCAGCGACCGCCAGGCGGCGTGGACCTCGTGCAGCGAACCGGCCAGCAGCGTCGAGAAGAGCATGACGCCATCGGGACGCAGCACGCGGGCGAACTGTTGCAGCGCGGTGCGCAAGTCGCTGCTCCACTGCACCGCCAGATTGCTCCAGACGCAATCGACGCTCCGGCTCGCCAGCGGCAAGGCGTCGATGTCGCCCGCCAGATAGCCGCTCGCCGCGTCGAGGCTGCGCGCCTGCCGCAGCATCTGCGGCGAGAGATCGAGCGCCACGACGCGCTGCCCGCGCTGTTGCCAGAGGCGGCTGTACCAGCCGGTGCCGCAGCCCGCGTCGAGCAGATCGCCATCGGCCAGAGGCGGCGCCAGCGCCAGCAGCGCGTCGCCGCAGCGCCGCTGCAGTTCGGCGTGCTGTTCGTAGTGGCCTGCCGCGCGGCCGAAGGCGCGCGCCACCGCGGCTTTATTAACCGGCAGCGTCATGCAGCGCCTCCAGCAGTGCGTCGATATCCTCCGCCCGGTGCGCGGCAGTCAGGGTAATGCGCAGCCGCGCGGTGCCGGGCGGCACGGTCGGCGGCCGGATGGCGCTGACCCAGCAGCCCGCCTGCGCCAGCCGCTGCGACAGCGCCAGCGCGGCGCCGTTTTCGCCGACGATCAGCGGCTGGATTGCGCTTTCCGAAGGCATCAGCGCCCAGGGCAAGCCCGCCGCGCCGCGGCGAAAGCGCTGAATATTGTCGCGGAGCCGCTGACGCAGCGCGTCGCCGCCCTGAATCTCATGCAGCGCCGCCAGCAGCGCGCTCGCCTGGGCGGGCGGCATCGCCGTCGAGTAGATGAGGTGGCGCGAGAACTGCAGAAAATAGTCGGCGGTAGCGTCGTCGCACAGCAGCGCCGCGCCGCTGACGCCAAAGGCTTTTCCAAAGGTCACCACCAGCAGCTCCGGCTTCACGCCCTGCTGCCAGCAGCTGCCGCGTCCCTGCTCGCCCACCACGCCGATGCCGTGGGCGTCGTCCACCAGCAGCCAGCCGCCGGCGCGGCGGGATGCGGCGGCGATCGCCTCCAGCGGCGCGCTATCGCCGTCCATGCTGAAGATCCCTTCGGTGATCACCAGCGTTTCGCCATCGCACGGCGACGCCAGCCGCTGGGTCAGGCTCTCGACGTCGTTATGGTGAAAGCGGCGCAGCGCGGCGGGCGTATGGCCCGCCGCATCGAGCAGCGACGCGTGCGCCAGCTTATCGGCGATAATGCGATCCTGCTTCTGCGCCAGCAGATGCACGATCGCCTGATTGGCGGCGAAGCCGGAGATAAACAGCAGCGCGCGCGAGTAGCCGAGCCAGTCGGCGAGCTGCGCCTCCAGTTCGGCGTGGCGTTCGCTGTAGCCCGTGACGTGTCCCGACGCGCCAGCGCCCGGCGCGCCCTGACGCCAGCCGGCGATCACCGTCGGATGCCGGCTCAGGCCGAGATAGTCGTTGCTGGAGAAGTGAAGGTATCTCTTTCCCTCTGCCTGCAGCGTGCGGGTATCGTTGCGCGCGATGAGCCGGCGCTGCCGCCAGCCGTCAGCGGCGCGGCGCGTCTCCAGCGCCTCCGCCATACGCGTGGAGAAGCTCATCACAGCGCCGCGTTGTAGAACTGTTCGGTGTCGGCGTGGAACAGCTGCTCGCTCAGCTGCTGCTGCTGTTCGTTATCGCCGTGCGCGGTATGAGTATGTTCAGGGTTGAGGCCCAGCTTGCGGAACAGCAGCAGGTCTTTATCCTCTTCCGGGTTCGGCGTGGTGAGCAGCTTGCAGCCGTAGAAAATCGAGTTGGCGCCCGCCATAAAGCACATCGCCTGGGTCTGCTCGCTCATCTGCTCGCGGCCCGCCGAGAGACGCACGTGCGAGGTCGGCATCATGATGCGCGCCACGGCGATAGTCCGGATAAAGTCAAACGGCTCGACGTCGTCGTTATCCGCCAGCGGCGTGCCCTTGACCTTCACCAGCATATTGATCGGCACGCTCTCCGGCGGCGTCGGCAGGTTCGCCAGCTGCACCAGCAGCCCGGCGCGATCGCTTACGGTTTCGCCCAGCCCGACGATGCCGCCCGAGCAGACTTTGATGCCGGCATCGCGCACTTTGCCAAGCGTATCCAGCCGCTCCTGATAGCTGCGGGTGGTGATGATGCTGCCGTAAAACTCCGGCGAGGTGTCGAGGTTATGGTTGTAAAAATCGAGCCCGGCGCCCGCCAGGCGCTGCGCCTGCCGCTCGCTTAGCGTGCCGAGCGTCATGCAGGTTTCCATTCCCAGCGCCTTCACGCCCTGCACCATCTGCTCAAGGTAAGGCATATCGCGGTCGTTGGGGTTTTTCCACGCCGCCCCCATGCAGAAACGGCTCGAGCCCGCCGCTTTCGCTTTACGCGCCGACGCCAGCACCTCCTGCACCTCCATCAGCCGTTCGGACTCCAGCCCGGTTTTGTAGCGGGCGCTTTGCGGGCAGTATTTGCAGTCCTCCGGGCAGGCGCCGGTTTTGATCGACAGCAGCGTGCTGACCTGAACCTGACGCGGGTCGAAATGCTGGCGGTGAACCTGCTGCGCCTCAAACATCAGCTCAAGAAAGGGTTTATCAAACAGCGCCTGCGCCTGCGCCAGAGTCCAGTGTTGTGCCATTGCCTACTCCAAAAAAAGGGTGTCATCCCGACAGTTAACGTGGTTATACTTGTAAACTAAATCTTTTTATTTTGGTTTACAACTATCATGTTTACCCCACAGGACGCTGAATTTGATCGCCAGCATATCTGGCATCCCTATACCTCGATGCGCGATCCGCTGCCCTGCTACCCGGTTGTCGCGGCGCAGGGCACGCAGCTGCAACTGGCGGACGGCCGCGAACTGGTGGACGGCATGTCCTCCTGGTGGGCGGCGATCCACGGCTACAACCATCCCCGGCTGAACAGGGCGATGCAGGATCAGATGGCGCAGATGTCGCATGTGATGTTCGGCGGTATTACCCATCCTGCGGCGGTGGCGCTTTGCCGCCAGCTGTTGGCGATGACGCCCGCCGCGCTGGAGTGCGTCTTCCTCGCCGATTCCGGCTCGGTCGCGGTGGAAGTGGCGATGAAAATGGCGATGCAGTACTGGCTGGGCCGCGGTGAAACGCGCCAGCAGTTTCTTACGCTAGCGCGCGGCTATCACGGCGACACCTTTGCAGCGATGTCGGTATGCGATCCCGATAACTCGATGCACAGCCTGTGGCGCGGCTATTTGCCGGAGCACCACTTCGCCGCCGCCCCGCAGTGCCGCTTTGACGATATCTGGGACGAGCGCGACGCGGATGACTTTGTTCGCCTGATCGAACTGCACCACGCCAGGCTGGCGGCAGTGATACTCGAGCCGATCGTACAGGGCGCGGGCGGCATGCGCTTCTATCATCCGCGCTATCTGCAGCGGGTGCGCGAGTGCTGCGATCGCTATGATGTGCTGCTGATCGCCGACGAAATCGCCACCGGCTTCGGCCGCAGCGGCAAGCTTTTCGCCTGCGAGCATGCCGAGGTGACGCCCGATATTCTCTGCGTCGGCAAGGCGCTGACCGGCGGCATGATGACGCTGGCGGCAACTCTCGCCACGCGCCGCGTCGCCGACGGCATCAGCGACAGTCCGGCGGGCTGTTTTATGCACGGGCCGACCTTTATGGGCAACCCGCTGGCGTGCGCCGTAGCCGCAGAGAGCCTCGCCCTGCTTAACGAAGGCCACTGGCCGCAGCAGGTGGCGCGCATTGAACGGCAGCTGCGCGATGAGCTGATGCCGCTGCGCGCCGCGCCGCAGGTGGCGGATGTGCGCGTGCTGGGCGCTATCGGCGTGGTTGAGACGCGCCGTCCGGTAAATATGGCCGCGCTGCAGCGCTTTTTCGTCGAGCGCGGCGTCTGGATCCGTCCGTTTGGCCGCCTGATATACCTGATGCCGCCCTATATCATTACGCCGCAGGCGCTACGCCAGCTGACCGAGGCGATTGCCGAGGCGGTGACGCGGGAGGCGCACTTTAGCGCCTGATCGTCGCTAACGGCTGGAACCGCCTCTTTTTTTCGCTAAGATGGAAAGCGTTGATACTGAAGGTTTATAACAACCGAGGAGAGAAGATGCGCGTTTTCAGCAATGATTTTAACGACGGCGACAAGATGCCGGAGCGCCAGGTGTTTAACGGCATGGGCTATCAGGGCGACAACATCTCCCCGCACCTGGCGTGGGACGATGCGCCGGAAGGCACTAAAAGCTTCGTCGTAACCTGTTACGATCCCGATGCGCCGACCGGTTCCGGCTGGTGGCACTGGGTGGTGGTGAATATTCCCGCCAGCACCCAACTGCTGGAGCAAGGCGCCGGTTCCGGCCTGGCGATGCTGCCGCCGGGGGCGCTGCAGACGCGCACCGATTTCGGCAAAGCCGGCTACGGCGGCGCGGCGCCGCCGCAGGGCGAAAGCCATCGCTATATTTTTACCGTGCATGCGCTGGATGTCGAGACGATCGAGGTGGACGCCGAAGCGAGCGGCGCAATGGTCGGATTTAACGTGCATTTCCATGCGCTGGCGAGCGCCAGCATTACGGTGAACTATTCGTAACGGAGCCTGAAGGCGGCGCGCGATAAGCGGCGCCGCTACGCCAGGGATCAGTGACGGATTTGCGCCAGCTCCGCCTCGCTCAGGCCGGTCGCTCCTGGACTGACTCGCTGGCCATGCCCATCTCCAGCAAGCGTCGAGCGACTTCAAGCTTGCCCTCGTTGCGGCCCGCCTGACGACCAGGCTGAATACCTTTTTCAATCCCTTTTTCGATACCTTTCTGTTCAAGCTGTTCTGCAATGGTCATCAATTCCTCCTGCTGCTGCGGCATTCGCTGTGCCAGCGCGTGAACAAAAGCTTTGGCGTCTACTGTAGAGCACGTCGCTGACATAGTGTCGCAGATCGTCCTCAATAAACGAGCCGGACTCCAGCTTTAGCGTGCTGAGATCGCAGACGGCGCGCAGTTCAGGCGGAAGGTGGATCAACATAAAATCGCGGGCAATTTCCGGCTGGGCGAGAAACTGCCGGAACGCAGCGTCGTGCGGGGTGGGCATGCGGTTTTTCTTCTTCATCGTTCCTGACTCCAAAAAAACAATCCGCCTATCCTGTCACAGCCTGAAGGGGTCGATATTGATTCTGCCGCGGCGTCCTGCCATTTAGCTAAAGGCGCGCGGGGGCCGGCCCCGCTGCGCCTGAGGTCTCTTCTTAATCGAGCGGGTGGATCACCACCCACATCGGTCCCTGGCCCACCGCGTAGCGCGCCAGCGGGGTCAGCAAGCCTTGCGGCTCGCTGATGCGGTACACCTCGATATGGTGCGATTTCTGACCAGCCGCCACCAGATAACGCCCGCTGTGATCGATATTGAAGCCGCGCGGCTGGGTTTCCGTCGGCTGATAGCCCTCAATAGAGAGCAGGCCGCCATCTTCGCTGACGCTGAACACCGTAATAGTGCTGCTGGTGCGATCGCAGGCGTAAAGGAAGCGGCCGTTGGGGGTAAGATGGATATCCGCCGCCCAGCGCGTTTCGCTAAAGCCCGGCGGCATCATGTCCAGCGACTGCACGCGCTCAACTTCGCCGCGCGCGTTGCTCAGCGCCCAGACGTCCACGGTGCTGTCGAGTTCGTTGACGCAGTAGGCGTAGCTGCCGTTGGGATGAAACGCCATATGACGCGGACCGGCGCCCTCTACCGTGTTGACCTGCGCCTGCGCGCGCGGCGCCAGCGTGCCGTCGGCGCTCAGGGAATAAAGGCAGATGCGATCCTGCTTCAGCGCCGGAACGAACAGCGTCTGGTTGGCGTTGTCGATATTGGCGGAGTGGCAGCCGTCCAGCTCGCGGATCACCTGCGACGGCGCCTGCGGCAGGCCGTCATCGCCAATCGGGCTGACGCTGACGCAGGCGTCGTTATAGGAGCCGCAAAACAGATAGTTGCCGGCGCGATCGGTGGAAATATGGGTCGGACTGCCCGGCAGCGGTGCTTCGCCCGCTTCGCTCAGGGTGCCGTCGGCGGCAATGCGGAACGCCAGCACGCGGAAGTTCGGGCGCACGCCGACGTAGAGAAAATCTTTCTTCGGGCTGACCACCATCGGCTGAACCTGGCCGGAGACGTCCGTCACCTGCAACAGCGAAAGTGCGCCCTCTTCATCTAACCGCCACGCGTGGATCTGCTGGCTCTCGGGACTGGCGGTATAAACGACTTGTTTCATGCATTCTCCTTGTTCGCAGCCTGTCAGTTTTTATCTGTGGCTCACTGTAGCCTGTTTTGCCACGGTGCGCCGGAATCATTTGTGCCCTGCTTTTTGTCTCAGGCCCGCGCCCGGGTGTAGACTCGATGCCTCTTTAATCCTTTCACACGGAATAAGCCATGAGCTATCGCGTAATCGCCCTCGACCTTGACGGCACCCTGCTGACGCCCGCGAAAACCATTCTGCACCAGTCTATCGAGGCGCTGAAGCGCGCCCGTCAGGCTGGCGTCAAGGTGGCTATCGTCACCGGCCGTCACCACTGCGCCATCCACCCTTTTTATCAGGCGCTGGAACTCGATACACCCGCAATCTGCTGCAACGGCACCTATTTGTATGATTATCAGGCAAAAAAGGTGCTGGCTGCCGATCCGCTGGATAAGGAGCAGGCGCTGCGCGTGATTGAGATGCTGGATGAGCAGCAGATTCACGGCCTGCTCTACGTCGACGATGCGATGCTCTATCAGACGCCTACCGGCCACGTAATACGCACGCTGAAATGGGCGGAATCGCTGCCGCCGCATCAGCGTCCGCTGTTTGTTCAGGTGCCGGACCTGGCGCAGGCGGCGCGCGACGCGCAGGCGATCTGGAAGTTCGCGCTTTCCCATGAAAACACTGCCGAACTGCAGCAGTTTGCGACGCGTGTGGAAGCGGAGCTGGGACTGGCGTGCGAATGGTCGTGGCACGATCAGGTGGATATCGCGCAGCGCGGCAACAGCAAAGGCAAGCGGCTGGCGGAATGGGTCGCCTCGCTGGGCTTCTCGATGCAGGAGGTGATCGCCTTCGGCGACAACTATAACGATCTCAGCATGCTGGAAGCCGTCGGGCTGGGCGTGGCGATGGGCAACGCCGACGAGGCGATCAAGGCGCGCGCGAAGCAGGTGATCGGCACCAACCTTGAGCCGGGCATCGCCGAGGTGATCGCGCAGCAGCTGCTGTAATCAGGCGGCAACCGATACGCTTTTAATCTGGGCATAGAGCCACTGATCTGGCCGAATGCCCAGCTCATCCCGCGCCCAGGGCGAAATGCGCGCCCAGAGTTCGCTGACGCCAATGCGCAGACGCACCTCGACCTGATCCCCCACCTCCAGCAGCTCCACCACCTGCGCCGGAAGGATATTGCGTATCGAACTGAGCTGCGGCGGCTGCAGCGCCAGCGAGACGTCCGCCGAGGCGATGCGGATACGCAGCGGGGTTTTCACCGGATAGTCAACCCGGCTCACCCAGATATGCTGGTCGCCGAGCGACAGCGCGCTCATGGGATAGTCGGGATGATGTTCCAGCACCTGCACGCGCAGCACGCTGGTCAGCTCGCTTACCGGCAGCCAGGGCCGCATCGCGCTGCTGCTCCAGACTTTTTCCTGCGGGCCGAAAGCCTTAACGCCGCCGCGATCGAGCACCAGCACGTTTTCCGCCAGCTGCAAAATTTCATCGAGACTGTGGGTGACGTAGAGCACCGGGATCTCGACCTGTTTCGCCAGCTTCTGCAGATAGGGCATCAGCTCGCGCTTGCGCGGCAGATCGAGCGAAGCGAGCGGCTCGTCCATCAGCAGAATATCGGGGGCGCTCAGCAGCGCGCGGCCAATGGCGACGCGCTGCTTTTCACCGCCGGAGAGCGACAGCGGAAAGCGATCCAGCAGCGTTTCCAGCCCCAGCAGCGCCACCAGCGCGTCGAACTGCCCTTTCATCGCGGGCGACATGCCGTAGCGCAGATTGCCGCGCACGCGATAGTGCGGAAACAGCCGCGCATCCTGAAACACATAGCCGACGCGGCGCTTTTCCGGCGGCAGCACCACGCTCTTTTCGACGTCGAGCAGCACACGGCCGTTCAGCGTGATGACGCCGCGCTGCGGCTGCGTCAGCCCGCTGATGGCGTTGATCAGCGACGTCTTGCCTGCGCCCGAGACGCCGAATACCGCGGTAATTCCTTTCGCCGGGATCTGCGCGTCGATATCAAGCTGGTGATCCCCCAGCCGCTGCGAAAAGTTCAGCGTCAGCATCAGGCGCCCATCCTTTTACGGCCCCAGCGCGCCAGCCATTCGGAGATCAGCAGCGACAGCAGCGCCAGCGCGATGGCGATAGCGCACAGCCGCGCCGCCGCGCCCTCTGCGCCCGGCGTTTCAATCAGGGTAAACATCGCCAGCGGCAGCGTGCGCGTCTCCTGCGGAATATTGGAGACGAAAGTAATAGTCGCGCCGAACTCGCCCAGCGAGCGGGCGAAGGCCAGCACGGTACCGACGATAATGCCGGGCAGCGTCAGCGGCAGCGTGATGGTGAAAAAGACGCGCCAGCGCCCGGCGCCGAGCGTGCGCGCCGCCTGCTCCAGCCGCATATCCACCGCCTCCAGCGCCAGCCGGATGGCGCGCACCATCAGCGGAAAGGCGATAACCGCGGAGGCGAGCGCCGCGCCGCGCCAGCTAAAGGCGAAGCTAAAGCCGAACCAGTCGTAGAGATACTGGCCAATCACGCCGCGTCGGCCCAGACCGATCAGCAGCAGATAGCCCACCACCACCGGCGGCAGCACCAGCGGCAGATGAATAATGCTGTCGAGCAGCGATTTGCCTGGAAACCGGCAGCGCACCAGAATCCAGGCCGTAAGGATGCCAAACGGCAGGCTGAACAGCACCGCGATGCTGGAGACTTTCAGGCTAAGCACCACCGCCTGCCATTCGGGATCGCTGAGTATCATGCTTTCGGGGAGAATCCGTACTGTTTAAACACCGCGGCCGCTTCCGGCCCTTTCAGGTAGTCATAAAACGCCTTCACCGCAGCGCTGTTATGCGCTTTTACCACCGCCATCGGATATTCCACCGGCTTGTGGCTGGATGCCGGAAAAGTGCCGACAACCTGCACTTTATCGCTGGCTACCGCGTCCGACCCGTAGACGATACCGTAGGGCGTCTCCTTGCGCTCAACCAGCGCCAGCGCGGCGCGCACGTTATTGGCGCGCGCCAGCGACGGCGAAACCTGCTCCCAGGCGCCCAGCGCTTGCAGCGCTTCCTGCGCATAGATGCCGGCAGGCACGTGATCGGGATCGCCGACCGCCAGACGCTCGCCTTTCAAGAGGCTTTTCCAGTCGGTCTGTTGATTCAGCGTAACGGGCTTCGCGCTGTCGCCGCGTGGCGCCACCAGCACCAGTTCGTTGCCGAGCAGGGTCACGCGCGTGGCGTCCTCCATGCTCTTTTTCGCTACGGCGTCATCCATCCACTGCTGGTCCGCTGAGATAAAGAGATCGGCGGGCGCGCCCTGCTCAATCTGACGCGCCAGCGTAGAAGAGGAGGCGAACGACGACACCACATCTACGTCGGTTTTCTTTTTATACTGCGTCGCAATCTCCTGCAGCGCGTTGGTCAACGACGCGGCGGCGAAGACGGTGACTTTCTCAGCGGCGGCGGCCTGACCGGCCAGCGTGACGCTCAGCGCGGCGGCAAGTCCCCAGCGACAGGATCGAAATGACATGGGCATTCTCCAGTTATGCGTTGCGTAGGCAATGATACAACGCGCGCAGGACAGCGTGATAAAAATTATCGGCAGGAAACGGAGAAGGTTGAGCAGGCGCAATAAAAACGCCCGCTCGGGCGGGCGTCGGGGAATTAACGGGTAGAGCGTGAAGCGTGTTCGCGGCGGCCGAATTTCGAGATGACGTTGAACACCTCGCCCAGGCCATAAATCAGGCCCAGCATAATCGCCATCACCACCGGCACCATAATCACCGCTACAGCAAGGCTTTTTAACAGTTCCAGCATGGAAGTCTCACTCAGCAAAGCAAAAAAGTGATTGTAACGTCTGAGGAAAAAAACGCACTGCCCTTTTCGTGCTTTTACTTTTTACGCCGCTCCCCGCTATGATCGTTGCATTCACACGTTCTGGAGACGCCACTATGCAGGCTGAACTTTCCCTGTCCATCCGGCTGCAGCAGAAGCTGTTCGCCGATCCGCGCCGTATAGCGCTACTGAAACGCATCCGCGAAACCGGCTCCATCAGCCAGGGCGCGAAGCTGGCAGGCATCAGCTACAAAAGCGCCTGGGACGCGATCAATGAAATGAACCAGCTGGCTGACGACATTCTCGTCGAGCGCGCGACCGGCGGCAAAGGCGGCGGCGGCGCGCAGCTGACGCGCTACGGCGAGCGGCTTATCCAGCTGTTCCAGCTGCTGGAGCAGATTCAGCAAAAGGCGTTCGACGCGCTGCAAAACGACTCGGTGCCGCTCGACAGCCTGCTGGCGACGATCGCGCGCTTTTCCCTACAAACCAGCGCGCGCAACCAGCTGTTCGGCACCGTGGTGGCCCATGACCAACAGCATGTGGTGCGGCATCTTCAGGTACGGCTGGCCGACGGCGCCACGCAGCTTAACGTGGCGCTGACCGAGCGCAGCGTGGCGCGCCTGCAGCTTGAGGCGGGCAAAGAAGTGCTGGTGCTGATCAAAGCGCCATGGATTCAGGTCGGCCGCGAGGCGTCGCAGGCGGATAACCAGCTCAGCGCGCAGGTGAGCCAGATTGAACCCGGCGAGCAGATGAGCGAAGTGCTGATGACGCTGCCGAGCGGCGAAACGCTCTGTGCCACGCTCTCTAACCAGCAGGTGCAGCAGCAGAATCTGCAGCCTGGCGACGCCGTCACGGCAAGTTTTAATGCCGAACACGCGATTATCGCTACGCTGCTCTGACCTGCGCGCCGTGATTTGACTTCCCCGACAGCACTGGGTACAACCCGGTATTACAGTGCATAAAATGGAACGCATCATGGCATTATTGCAAATTTCGCAAGGCACGTTTCGTCTTAGCGACACCCGATTACTGAACCTGAACGATCTGCGACTAACGGGCGGCCAGAGCTGGGCTTTCGTCGGCGCCAACGGCAGCGGCAAATCGTCGCTGGCGCGCGCGCTGGCAGGCGAACTGGCGCCGGAAAAAGGCGACTTCGCCAGCCGGTTCGCGCGCCCGACGCGCCTGTCGCTCGAACAGCTGCAAAAGCTGGTCGCTGACGAATGGGAACGCAACAACACCGATCTGCTGAGCGAAGGCGAAACCGATACCGGCCGCACCGCGCTGGAGATTATCCAGGATGAGGTCCGGGACGAGGCGCGCGCGCAGGCGCTGGCGGAGCGGTTCGCCATTGGTTACCTGCTCAAGCGGCGCTTTAAATACCTCTCAACCGGCGAGACGCGCAAGGTGCTGCTCTGCCAGGCGCTGATGAAACAGCCCGATCTGCTGATCCTCGACGAGCCTTTCGACGGCCTTGACGTCGCCTCGCGCGCCAGCCTCACGGAGACGCTGGCGAACCTGCAACAGCCCGACGTTGCGCTGGTGCTGGTGCTCAATCGCTTTGACGACATCCCCGATTTTATTCAGCAGGTTGGCGTGCTGGCGGAGTGCACCCTGACCCACGTCGGCGCGCGCGACGCGATCCTGGCGGAAGCGCTGGTGGCGCAGCTGGCGCACAGCGAACGGCTGGAGGGCATGGCCCTGCCGGAGCCGGATGCCCCTGACCAGCTGCCGCCGCTGGCGCAGGTAACGCCGCGCGTCATCCTGCGCAACGGCATGGTCTGCTACAACGACAAAGCGGTGATCAACGGGCTGAACTGGCAGGTCAACGCCGGCGAACACTGGCAGATCGTCGGGCCTAACGGCGCCGGAAAATCGACGCTGCTGAGCCTGGTGACCGGCGATCATCCTCAGGGCTACAGCAACGATCTCTGGCTCTTCGGCACTAAACGCGGCAGCGGCGAAACCATCTGGGATATCAAACAGCATATCGGCTACGTCAGCAGCAGCCTGCATCTGGATTATCGCGTCAGCGTCAACGTGCGCACCGTGATCCTCTCCGGCTTCTTCGACTCCATCGGCCTCTATCAGGCAGCCTCGGAGCGGCAGAAGGCGCTGGCGCGGCAGTGGCTGGCGCTGCTCGGTATGGATAACGCGCTGGCCGACGCGCCGTTCCACAGCCTCTCCTGGGGCCAGCAGCGGCTGGTGCTGATCGCCCGCGCGCTGGTGAAGCATCCGGCGCTGCTGATCCTTGACGAACCGCTGCAGGGGCTGGATCCCATCAATCGCCAGCTGGTACGCCGCTTCGTCGATATCCTTATCGGCGAAGGCCGTACCCAGCTGCTGTTCGTTTCGCACCACGCCGAAGACGCGCCGCGCTGCATTACCCATCGACTCAGTTTTGTGCCTGCCGCCGAGGGCTACGCCTACCAGCAGGAAAGCCTGCGTTAATGCCTGCGACGCCGCCTGGCGGCGTCCGCTTACTCCCGCCCGCATTCCTCATGTAACCGCTACCATTGCTTAGCCCTTTTCAACTCATCATTCATACAGAAAAGGCTTTGAATAAGAATTTTCAGCTTGTGTAAACGATTCCATTTATCCAGACTTGATCACGCTTTACCGGGCGCTGATGTGCTACTTTTTAACCCTGCCTGTCTGGCTTTTTGACGTTAACCAGGACTCAACATGGAAAAATTTAACCCGGTCGATCATCCGCATCGCCGTTACAATCCGCTGATCGATCAGTGGATTCTCGTTTCGCCTCACCGTGCCAAACGTCCCTGGCAGGGCGCGCAGGAAACCCCTTCGCAAGAGAAGCTGCCGGCGCACGATCCTGACTGTTTCCTCTGCGCGGGCAACACGCGCGTCACCGGCGACAAAAACCCTGATTATAAAGGCACTTACGTTTTCACTAACGATTTCGCCGCGCTCATGACCGATACGCCGGAAGCGCCGGAGAGCAGCGACGTGCTGATGCGCTGCGAAAGCGCGCGCGGCACCAGCCGGGTGATCTGCTTCTCGCCCGACCACAGCAAAACGCTGCCGGAAATGTCGCTGCCCGCGCTGGAAGAGGTGGTAAAAACCTGGCAGGCGCAGACTGCCGATCTCGGCCAGCACTATCCCTGGGTGCAGGTTTTTGAAAACAAGGGCGCGGCGATGGGCTGCTCCAATCCCCATCCGCACGGCCAGGTATGGGCTAACAGTTTTCTGCCTAACGAAGCGCAGCGCGAAGATGAGCATCAGCGCGCCTACTATGCCGCGCACGGCTCGCCGATGCTGATAGACTACGCCGCGCGCGAATTGAGCGACGGCAGCCGCACCGTGGTCGAGACCGAACACTGGCTGGCGGTGGTGCCCTGGTGGGCGGCCTGGCCGTTCGAGACGCTGCTGCTGCCGAAAGCCCATATCAAACGCCTCAACGATCTCTCGCCGGAGCAGAGCGCCGATCTGGCGAAAGCGCTTAAGCAGCTGACCAGCCGCTACGACAACCTGTTTCAGTGCTCTTTCCCCTACTCCATGGGCTGGCACGGCGCGCCGTTCAACGGCGAAGAAAACGATCACTGGCAGCTGCACGCGCACTTCTACCCGCCGCTGCTGCGCTCGGCGACGGTTCGCAAATTTATGGTCGGCTACGAAATGCTGGCTGAAACCCAACGCGATTTAACGGCGGAACAGGCGGCAGAACGTCTGCGCGCCGTTAGCGATATTCATTTCCGCGAGGCACAACAATGTTAAAAACCACCACGCAGCAGATTTTCAACGAGACCTTCGGCTATGCCCCGACCCATACCATTCAGGCGCCGGGCCGCGTAAACCTGATTGGCGAACATACCGATTACAATGACGGCTTCGTGCTGCCGTGCGCCATCGACTATCAGACCGTTATCGCCTGCGCGAAACGCGACGATCGTCAGGTGCGCGTCGTGGCGGTGGATTACGATAATCAGCAGGACAGCTTCTCGCTCGACGCGCCGATCCTCAGCGTGAAAGAGCCGATGTGGGCCAACTACGTGCGCGGCGTGGTGAAACACCTGCAGCAGCGCGACGCCAGCTTCGGCGGCGTTGATATGGTGATCGCCGGCGACGTGCCGCAGGGCGCGGGCCTCAGCTCGTCGGCGTCGCTGGAAGTGGCGGTTGGCACCGTGTTTCAACAGCTCTATCACCTGAAGCTCGACGGCGCGGCCATCGCCGTCAACGGTCAGGAGGCGGAGAACCAGTTCGTAGGCTGCAACTGCGGCATCATGGACCAGCTGATCTCCGCGCTGGGCAAGAAAGATCACGCCATGCTGCTCGACTGCCGCACCCTTGGCACTCGCCCGGTTTCAATGCCGAAAGATGTCGCGGTGGTGATCATCAACTCCAATTTCCGCCGCAATCTGGTGGGCAGCGAATATAACACGCGTCGCGAGCAGTGCGAAACCGGCGCGCGCTTCTTCGCCCAGCCGGCGCTGCGCGACGTGGATATCGATCAGTTCAAAGCGGTGGAGCATGAGCTGGATCCGCAGGTCGCGAAACGCGTGCGTCACGTGCTGACGGAGAACGCGCGTACCCTGGAGGCGGCCGACGCGCTGAGCAAGGGCGACCTGAAACGCATGGGCGAGCTGATGGCAGAGTCGCACGCCTCGATGCGCGACGACTTCGAAATCACCGTGCCGCCGATCGATGCGCTGGTTGAGATCGTCAAGGCGGAGATCGGCGATCGCGGCGGCGTGCGTATGACCGGTGGCGGCTTCGGCGGCTGCGTGGTAGCGCTGATGCCGTTCGATCTGGTGGATCGGGTGAAAGCGGCGGTGGCGGAACAGTATGAAGCGAAAACCGGCATTAAAGAGACCTTTTACGTTTGCACCGCCTCAGAAGGAGCGGGCCAATGCTAAGCGACGTTAATTCACACGCGCCAGACGGTCAGCCCTGGCGCATTACCGTGCTGCGCAACGCCAGCGGCATGGTTGCGACCTTTATGGACTGGGGCGCCACCTGGCTGTCGGCGCGCGTGCCGATGCGCGACGGCAGCGTGCGCGAAACCCTGCTAGGCTGCGCCACGCCGTCCGACTATCTGCATCAGGACGCCTATCTCGGCGCCACCATCGGACGTTACGCCAACCGCATCAGCAAGGCGACGCTGGCGCGGCAGGCTATTCAGCTTACGGCGAATCAGGGCGAGCATCAGCTGCACGGTGGGCCGCAGGGCTTCGACAAGCGCCGCTGGCAGATCGTCAGCCAAAGCGAGAACAGCGTGGTTTACCGGCTCGACTCGCCGGACGGCGACCAGGGCTATCCCGGCAACCTGCTGGCGCAGGTGCGCTATGAGCTGGACGACGACAACTGCCTGTCGATCAGCTATCAGGCGGAGGTCGATCGGCCCTGTCCGGTCAACCTGACCAACCACGCCTACTTTAATCTTGATGCGCATCATGGCGACGCGCGCCAGCATCGCTTACAACTGCTGGCCGAACACTATCTGCCTGTCGACAGCGACGGTATTCCCAACGCGCCGCTGAAAGCGGTGGCGGGCACCAGCTTCGATTTTCGCGCGGGCAAGATTGTGGCGCAGGATTTTCTCGCCGATGCCGACCAGCAGGCAGTGAAAGGATACGATCACGCTTTTCTGCTCGACAGCGCCGGTGACGCCAGCCAGCCAGCCGCGCATCTCTGGTCCGCCGACGGCGAACTGCAGCTGACCGTGACCACCGCCGCGCCCGCGCTGCAGTTCTATACCGGCAACTATCTGGCGGGAACGCGCGCGCGCGAACAGGAAAGCTATACTGCTTTCCAGGGCATTGCGCTGGAGAGCGAATTTTTACCCGATTCGCCGAATCATCCTGAGTGGCCACAGCCCTCATGCTGGCTGCAGCCGGGCGAGCGCTGGGAGTCGGTGACGCGCTACCGCTTCACGCCGCGCTGAGCCGCCTGAAAAACGCGCAGTGTGTCGCCGACAGGCTTACACCCTGCGCCGTTTTCCGCTATGGTATGGCGCTATCCATGTGCCGCCGGGCGCGCGCGTCGGGTTGGTTGCAGCAAGGTTTCCATTATCGTAGAAACATCAAAGAGTTAAGGAGTTAACTATGGCCGTAACTAAGCTGGTTCTGGTCCGCCACGGCGAAAGTCAGTGGAACCAGGAAAACCGCTTCACCGGATGGTATGACGTGGATCTTTCTGATAAAGGTCGCACCGAAGCCAAAGCAGCCGGTCAGCTGCTGAAAAAAGAAGGTTTCGTCTTTGATTTCGCTTACACCTCCGTGCTGAAACGCGCCATTCACACTCTGTGGAATGTTCTTGATGAGCTGGATCAGGCCTGGCTGCCGGTAGAAAAATCCTGGCGTCTGAACGAGCGTCACTACGGCGCGCTGCAGGGGCTGGATAAAGCGGAAACCGCGGCCAAATATGGCGACGACCAGGTGAAACAGTGGCGTCGCGGCTTCGCGGTTACGCCGCCGGAGCTGGATCGCAACGACGAGCGTTTCCCTGGCCACGACCCGCGCTATGCGAAGCTGAGCGCTGAGCAGCTGCCGACCACCGAGAGCCTGGCGCTGACGATCGATCGCGTTATCCCTTACTGGAACGAGAGCATTCTGCCGCGCATCAAGAGCGGCGAGAAAGTGATCATCGCCGCACACGGCAACTCGCTGCGCGCGCTGGTGAAATACCTCGACAACATGAGCGAAGATGAGATCCTTGAGCTGAACATCCCGACCGGCGTGCCGCTGGTGTATGAGTTCGACGAGAATTTCAAACCGATCAAACACTACTATCTGGGCGATGCCGACGAAATCGCAGCGAAAGCCGCCGCCGTCGCTAACCAGGGTAAAGCAAAGTAAGCGTGAGCTGAAATGCAAAAAGGCCAGACATTGTCTGGCCTTTTTTATGGCTGCGGATCGGGGCGCTGACGCGAACGGCATAAACCGATCGCAAAGACGCAAAAGACGGCATCCCTGCCAGCTCGGCACGCGCCGTCCCTGGCGCGTGACGCTTTGCTCTTCGATTTATGCCGTTCGCGTTTCCAGCATCTCCACCGCTGTTAATTAGCCGCGGCGCTGCT
This sequence comes from Pantoea septica, assembly GCF_002095575.1. Classification (GTDB taxonomy): domain Bacteria; phylum Pseudomonadota; class Gammaproteobacteria; order Enterobacterales; family Enterobacteriaceae; genus Pantoea; species Pantoea septica. The sequence goes on from NZ_MLJJ01000037.1 coordinate 30,037, forward strand.
TCACGGCGGCAGCCAGCTGGCGCAGCACCTTGTCGGTGTCGCTCCAGCCGATGCAGGCGTCGGTAATGCTCTTGCCGTAGACCAGCGGCTCGCCGCTCTCCAGGCTCTGGTTGCCCTCGACCAGATGGCTCTCGATCATCACGCCGATAATGCCGCGCTCGCCGCCAGAAATCTGCGCCGCCACGTCATCTGCCACCTCCAGCTGCTTCTGATACTGCTTGCTGCTGTTGGCGTGGCTGAAGTCGATCATCACCTGCGGCGGCAGACCCGCCTTCTCCAGCCCGGTTTTCACCGCGCTGACGTGCTGCGCGCTGTAGTTCGGCTCTTTGCCGCCGCGCAGAATAATATGGCAGTCCGCATTGCCGCTGGTTTCGACAATCGCCGAATGACCATATTTGGTCACCGACAGGAAACAGTGCGGAGAACCGGCGGCGTTGATGGCGTCGATCGCCACCTTGATGGTGCCGTCGGTGCCGTTCTTGAAGCCGACCGGACAGGAGAGCCCTGACGCCAGCTCGCGATGCACCTGCGACTCGGTGGTGCGTGCGCCGATAGCGCCCCAGCTCATCAGGTCCGCCACATACTGCGGCGTAATCATATCGAGAAACTCGCCCGCCGCTGGCAGGCCGCTGTCGTTGATCTCCAGCAGCAGCTGGCGCGCCAGACGCAGCCCGTCGTTCAGCTGGAAGCTGCCGTCCATGTAGGGATCGTTGATCAGTCCTTTCCAGCCGACGGTGGTGCGCGGCTTTTCAAAATAGACGCGCATCACCACTTCCAGCTCGTCTTTCAGCTCGTCGCGCAGCTTCAGCAGGCGCGAAGCGTACTCTTTCGCCGCCTGCGGATCGTGAATCGAACAGGGGCCGATCACCACCAGCAGACGATCGTCCTCGCCCTGCAAAATCTGATGGATAGCGTCACGCGCGCGAGCAACGGTGCGCGCGGCATTATCGGTAGCGGGAAACTTTTCCAGCAGCGCAACGGGCGGCAACAGCTCTTTAATATCCCGAATACGTAAATCATCATTCTGGTAATTCATAAATCATTCCATTTATTCCTGGCCCAACGCGCGTCGGGCACAACCCGTCCAATTTATCCCGTTGCGTCCGGAGTGTAAATTCAGGGCGCCTCTTAAATGCATGCGTGAGATTTGCATTTATAGGGTTCTCAACTAGGCTTTTATATGTAAGCACTGAGGAACGCTTCGCTTACATTATTTATCCCTTCCGGACGACCTTTGGGTGAAATTAAATTTCGCCGGAACTTCTTTGCGTCAAACTGCACCATCGGGTTCAAAACAGCAGCTATCATTGATTACAGGAGCATAATGATGAATAAGTTTGCAATTATCTTTCTGACGGCAGCAATGACTTTAGGCAGCGGCGCGGCAATGGCCGACAATAATGGTACGGCTAACCAGGCGGCTGAAGCAGGCGCGGCGGCGGGCGGCGCGAAACAGAATCTGCCGCCGAACAACGTCGACAACAGCAAAATCAATAATACCGACACCAATACGAATCCTGCGGCTAACGGCGGCACCACCAGCGGCAGCAATATGTCCGCCAATGAGATGGACCAGAATAGCCAGTGTAAAGACGGCAAATGCCCGGATATTAACAGCAAGGTGCAAACCAAAGAGGGCGGCGGCACGGTAGACCGCAAGACCGACGGCACCTCGCAGTAATATCTTCTGGAGAGCTTCGGCTCTCCATTATTTTTCTCTGCGTTAACTTCCGCTATGCTGGGGCGATGAATTCTGTCAGGAAACGTTCATGGCCTCGCTGTTGTTAATAGACGATCACCCGCTGGTCGAAGTGGCGCTGGAAGCCGCGCTCGATCGCGCCCCCTTTCCTATCCTTTTACGTTCCGCCGCCAGCGAACAGCAGGCGCGTCAGCTGCTGACGCAGCCTACCGACATTATCGTGCTGGATATCGGCCTGCCGGACGGCGACGGGCTGGAAATCCTGCGTCGCCTCAAAATCCACTTCCCGCAGATTCCCGTGCTGATCTATTCGGCGCAGCAGGGCAGCCACTATGTGCGCAGCGCGCAGGCGCTGGGCGCGGCGGGCTACGTGGTCAAAAGCCAGCGAATGGAGCAGCTGCTGAGCGCGATCCTTGCGGTGCTGGGCGGTCAGTCCGCCTTCCCGCCTGAGGTGAACGCCTCCACCCTGCCGCTCACCAGCAAAGAGCAGCAGGTGCTGGCGCTGCTGGCAACTGGCCTCTCGAATCTGCAGATCGCCGAGCAGCTGCATATCAGCAACAAAACCGTCAGCACCCATAAAAAGAACATTCTGGAAAAAACCGGCGCGCGCTCCGTGGTGGAGCTGGCCGATCTGTGGAAAGCGCAGCAGTGAGGCGATTCCTGCTGCTGCTGTTGCTTGCTCTGACGGCTACGCTGGCCCGGGCCGAGCTGCGGCCGGTCAGCAGCCTGGATCTGCCGATGATGATGCCGGTCAGCGGCGCCGATGCGATGCAGGGCAAAACGCTGCAGGTCGGTCTGCTGGAGGAGAGCAACGCCCCCTGGACGATGCGCGTCGGCGACGAGCTCTACGGCCTTGACGCCGACGCGCTGGCCGCGCTGCATCAGCTTACCGGCGCCCGGTTCACCCTCAGGCTGTTCGCCGATCGTGCGCAGCTGATGGCGGCGCTGCAGAGCGGCCAGATCGATTTTGCGCTGGGCGCACTGCCGAACCCGCTGCCGGCGGGCGTGCTGCACAGCGAAAGCTGGTTCAGCAGTCCCTTGCGCATCTATCGCAGCCAGCGCAACGCGCGCGCCGTGATGTTCAACAGCGAGAACGCGCAGCTCGCCATTAGCCAGGTCACGCTGGCCCAGCTGCCGGCGTCGGTGGCGCAAAAGCACCGCTGGCGCACCTACAGCAACGACCTGCAGGCGATTTCGACGCTGCTTAATCAGCAAAACGACTATGTGGTGGCGGATGAGATCAGCGCCAGCTTTCTGCTCAGCCAGCTGCAGCAGGGCGAAATCTATCAGATCGCTTCGCAGCTGGATGTCGGCCAGCTGACGCTGCGCGCCTTTGCGCGCGACGCCGCGCTCATCCACTGGCTGAACCAGAGCCTGCGCCAGCTGCCCGCCGAGCTGGCAACCACCCTGCAGTCGCGCTGGAGCGCCCCGCTGCCGCGCTATCAGGATACGCAAACCCTGATGCTGAGCGCGGCAGAGCGCGCCTGGCTGAGCGCCCATCCGGTGATCTACTACGCCGCGGAGAGCGACAACGCCCCCTGGAGCTACCGTGACGGCAACGGCGCGGCGCGCGGCTACAGCGTCGATCTGCTGAACGCCATCGCGCAGAGCAGCGGCGTGCGCTTCGCGCCGCGCTGGGTCGCCGGCCCGCAGCAGGCGGACGAACTGCTGGCGCAGCGGCAGGTGATGCTGCGACTGACGCTGCCGCTCAGCGGCGACGCGGCGCAGAACGCCACGCTGCCGGTCTGGCGCGCCCTGTGGGGCATCTACAGCCGGCGCGACGCCAGCTTCAGCCGCTGGCACGATCTGGCGGGCAAGCGGGTCGGCATGCTGCGCGACGACGTCGCGACGCGGCTGCTGCCCCCCGAGGTGACCCCGCAGGTATTTGCCGATCGCGCCAGCCTGTATGAGGCGCTGGCGAACGGACAGATCGACGCGCTGGTCGATAACGTGCTGTCGGCGCGCTGGCGCATCGCCGCGCGCTACGGCGATCGGCTGCGCCTCGCCTTCGCCGCCAGCGATATCGCCTGGCCGGTAGCGCTGGGCGTCGCCGCTGACCAGCCGCTGCTGCGTCCGCTGATCAACCGCGCGCTGCAGCAAATTCCCGTCGATACCCAGCGGCAGATGCGCGACGGCTGGCTGACGCCGCCGCAGCCGGGCAATGCAATGACGATGCGCGCGCTGCCCCAGCTGGTGCTGGCCGCGGCGGGCGCGGCCATCGTCGTGCTGCTGCTGCTGCTGGCGCGCCGCTACTGGCAGCAGCGGCGCGAACGTCTCCAGCGCCAGCAGGCCGAGCGCGCCAACGCGATGAAGAGCCAGTTCCTGGCTACCGTCAGTCATGAACTGCGCACGCCGATGCAGGCGATCCTCGGCTTGCTGGAGCTGGAAAAAGCGCGCTCCGCCAACCTGTCTCTGGTCTACAGCAGCGCCCGCTCGCTGCTGACGCTGCTGAACGATCTGCAGGATCACGCGCGCATCGAGAGCAACAGCTTTACCCTCGCGCCGCGTCCGCTGGCGCTGGAGGCCTGGCTGGCGCAGCAGCAGCGCTTTTATCATCCGCTGATGCGCGCCGGCGGTCCGACGCTGATCGTCGAGGCGCTGACGCCGCTGCCGGAGCGCGTGCTGATCGACGCTGATCGGCTGCAGCAGGTCATCAACAACCTGATGACCAACGCCCTGAAGTTTACCGCTCAGGGCGAGATACGCCTGACGCTCGCCGCCGATGAACAGCTGATCTTCACCCTGCGCGACAGCGGCAGCGGCATTCCGCCGGAAGAGCAGCCCAAGCTGTTCGATCCCTGGTACCAGGCGCCGTCGGGCAAGAAGGTGTCGGTGCAGGGCAGCGGTCTCGGCCTGTTTATCTGCCGGGAGATAGTGCAGCGTATGGGCGGCGATATCGCGCTGCGCTCGCAGCCCGGCCGCGGCACCGACGTCACGGTGACGCTGCCGCTGGCGCGCTGCGAGGCCGCGCCGCAGGAGAGCGCCGTGCTGCCGCGCTACGCCGCGCTGCGCTGCGCCATCGTCGACGATCATCCGGCCAACCTGATGGTGTTGCAGCAGCAGCTGGCGCGCTTCGCCGTCGAGGCGGACTGCTTTGCCGACGGGCGCGCCCTGCTCCGCGCGGATGCCGAACGGCCCTACGATCTGCTGTTTATCGATCAGATGATGCCGCGGCCGGACGGCCAGCTGCTGCTGCGGCTGCTGCGCCGGCGCGATCGTCAGCGTCAGCGAACGGCGATGCGGGTGCTCTGTTCCGCCGACGCGCAGCTGCTCAGCCTGCCGCTACAGGCGAACGAGCGCGTGCTGATTAAGCCGGTGCAGCTCAGCGATCTCGCCGCGCTGCTGGCGCATTTCGATCAGGATCCGCTGGCGGCGCTGGATGACAACCTGCGCCAGCTGGCGCAGAGGAGCGAGAAGTTTCTGGCGCGGCTCAGCCGCACCCTGCGCGACGCGCTGAACAACGACGTGGCGCGCATCACGGCGGCGCGCGCGGCGCGCGACTGGCCGCAGCTGGCGGAAGCGGCGCACCGCATGAAGGGAAGCTGGCTGCTTATCGGTCTGGAGCAAGGCGCCGAACTCAGCCAGCGACTGTCGGATCGGGCCAAAGCGCAGCAGGACGCGCCGGACGAATGGGATTTGCTACTATTACTCACCAACAGGTTACTGATAAAACTGGACTCTTATGGCTCATAACCACGCTCACAGCGCGCCGGCGGGCAATCGCAAACGCCTCGCGGCCGCTTTCGCCGTTACGGCAATCTTTATGCTGGCGGAGGCGGTCGGCGGCTGGATCTCCGGCTCGCTGGCGCTGCTGGCCGATGCCGGGCACATGCTTACCGACGCCGCCGCGCTGCTGATGGCGCTGCTGGCGGTGCAGTTCGCCCAGCGCAAACCCAACGCCCGTCATACCTTCGGGCTGCTGCGTCTTACCACGCTGGCGGCCTTCGTCAACGCCATCGCCCTGCTGGTGATCACCGCGCTGATCGTCTGGGAGGCGCTGCGTCGCTTTTATCAGCCGCAGCCGGTGACCGGCGGTTTGATGCTCGGCATCGCGATCGCGGGCCTGCTGGCCAATATGCTGTCGTTCTGGCTGCTGCACCACGGCAGCGAAGAGAAGAATCTCAACGTGCGCGCCGCCGCGCTGCACGTTATGGGCGACCTGCTGGGTTCGGTTGGGGCGATTGTCGCCGCGCTGGTTATCCTCTATACCGGCTGGACGCCCATTGATCCGATTCTGTCGCTGCTGGTGTCGCTGCTGGTGCTGCGCAGCGCCTGGTCGCTGCTGCGCGAGAGCCTGCACGAGCTGCTGGAAGGCGCGCCGGAAGTGATTAACGTGGAGAAGCTGGCGCGCGACCTGACGCTGAATATTCCGGAAGTGCGCAATGTGCACCATGTGCACGTCTGGCAGGTTGGCGAAAAGCCTGTGGTGACGCTGCATGTGCACGTGATCCCGCCGTATGACCACGATGCGCTGCTGCAGCGTATCCACCGCTATTTGCACCAGAAGTATCAGATTGGCCACGCCACGGTGCAGATGGAGTATCAGCCGTGCGCCACGCCCGACTGCGAGCTGGGCTTCGACGGCGGCTCAGCGACGGCGCATCACCCTCATCATCACGGCGAAGAGGCGCATCATCACTGACGCGCCAGCGCGCGCGAGCCGTGCTGGCGCGCGCTCTGTATCCACATTCGCGATCCGTTAAGGGCGATCAGCGTCAGGATGACATATTCCAGCGCCATGGCGTAGACGCCCTGGCGCGCGAAAATCATCACGCTGATGACGTCGATAACCACCCACAGCAGCCAGTTCTCGACATATTTACGCGTCATCAGGATCATCGCCACGATGGAGAGCACCATCATGCTGGCGTCCCAGAACGGGAAGGCGTCGGGCTGCAGCGTCGGCATCGTCACCTGCAGGCCGAGCGCGTTCATCAGCGACACGGCGATCTGCGTCAGGAAGGCGAAGACCGGATCGATATAGCGCGTCATCAGCGCAATAGCGATAACGCAGACCGCGCCCCACCCCAGCGCCTTCGGCAGCGGCAGCCAGCGAATTTTCAGCGCCGCCTGGCGATCGTCGGTTTGTCGGCTCCAGGCGTACCAGCCATAGACGTTGGCGACGAAAAAGAAGAGCTGCAGCAGCAGGCTGGCGTAGAGCTGAATCTGGAAGAAGATGGCGGCGAACAGCGTGACGTTGATCAGGCCGAACGGATAGTTGATCACTTTCTCCAGGCTGGCGAGCCAGATGCAGAGCAGCCCCGCCAGCGTGCCGATGGCTTCAATCCACGAAAGATCGTAGCCGCCCGCGCCGATCGGGATATGGACCAGGATATTGCTTGTGCTGAAAAAATCCATCATCGGTTCCTCAGGCGTTCCCTTTTACCTTCAGTTTGAGATCCGCAGCGAAAGAGAGCATGCGGTTGAGCGGCAATAATGCCGCCTCGCGCAGCGCGGCATCAACCTCTATTTCATGCTGCTCGCCGCCCTGCTCCAGCCCTTCGGCAATCGCCTTCAGGCCGTTCATCGCCATCCACGGGCAGTGCGCGCAGCTGCGGCAGGTCGCCCCTTCGCCTGCGGTCGGCGCTTCCAGCAGCGTTTTTTCCGGCACCGCCTGCTGCATTTTGTAGAAGATGCCGCGATCGGTCGCCACGATCATCTGCGGATGCGGCAGCTGCTGCGCCGCCTGAATCAGCTGGCTGGTGGAGCCGACCGCGTCGGCAAGATCGACCACCGCCTGCGGCGATTCAGGATGCACCAGCACCGCCGCGTCGGGATAGAGCGCTTTCATACGCAGCAGCGCCTGCGTTTTGAATTCGTCATGCACGATGCAGGCGCCCTGCCAGCAGAGCACGTCCGCGCCGGTTTTCTGCGTGACGTAGCGGCCGAGATGGCGATCCGGCGCCCAGATGATTTTTTCGCCCAGGCTGTCGAGATGGTCTATCAGCTCTACCGCGATGCTGGAGGTGACCACCCAGTCGGCGCGCGCTTTGACCGCCGCCGAGGTGTTGGCGTAGACCACCACGGTGCGGTCGGGATGGGCGTCGCAGAAGGCGTTGAATGCGTCGGGGGGGCAGCCGAGATCGAGCGAGCATTCCGCCTGCAGCGTTGGCATCAGCACGGTTTTCTCCGGGCTGAGAATTTTGGCGGTTTCGCCCATAAAACGCACGCCCGCCACCAGCAGCGTCGACGCCGGATGCGCGCTGCCGAAGCGCGCCATCTCCAGCGAGTCCGCCACGCAGCCGCCGGTCTCTTCCGCCAGCGCCTGGATTTCCGGGTCGGTATAGTAATGCGCCACGATAACCGCATCGCGCTCTTTTAACAGGCGTTTGATTTTACTCAGGTAAAATTCTTTTTCGTCGCCGCTGAGGCGGGCGGGTTTCGCGGGAAAGGGCCAGGCCGCGCTCTCTGTATCGAATAAAGCACTCATCACACCGCTCTCGTTTTATCAAATGAACGAAAATCGCTAATGATGGCGAAAACTGACGTCCATTCCGCCATCGTGTTTTATATGCTAAACACGATAGCGGAAACATGCGGCGGTGTCGTGCTCTTTTTTATGCGCGCGGCGGCGAAGGCTCCTCGGCGAACAGCGGCAGCACGACCGCCTTTTGCGGCATTTCCAGATCGAGCAGAAAGGCTTTGACCTCCAGACCGCCGGCAAAACCGGTCAGTTTGCCGTTGGCGCCGATGACGCGATGGCAAGGCGCGACGATAGAGATCGGATTTCTGCCGTTCGCCGCGCCGACCGCGCGCACCGCCTGCGGATGGCCGATCTGGCGCGCGATTTCGCTGTAGCTGCGGGTTTCGCCGAAGGGGATCGCCACCAGCGCGTTCCACACTTTTTTCTGAAACTCGGTGCCGACGAAATCGAGCGGCAGCGTGAAGCAGCGGCGCTCGCCGGCAAAGTACTCCCGCAGCTGGCGCTCCGCCTCAATCAGAATCGGATGCGACTCGTCGCGCGTCTGCGGCAGAAAGCGCGCGCCGTGCGGGTCGTCGTTTTTCCAGAGTATGCCTGCGAGTCCGCGATCGCTCGCCACCAGTTTCAGTTCGCCCACCGGCGTGGAGACAAGTTTGTAGTGATACATGATGCCGTTCTCCCTGTTTGAGACATCCGCTATTGTCGCATTTTGGCCACTGCGCGCTGGCCGTTTTCGGCCATCAGACTAAACTGCTTTGCTGTCCGAAAACAGCGAGTCTGCATCAGAAAGCGGGTATAGGCTCTGTTTATTTGCAGGAGTCCCCATGTTCGATCCTGAGATTGCTTACCAGGCGCTAACCTCGCGCGATACCCGTTTTGACGGGGTGTTTTTCGTCGGAGTCACCTCGACCGGCATTTACTGTCGCCCCATCTGCCCGGTGAAAGCGCCGCAGCAGAAGAACTGTCTGTTTTTCGCCAGCGCCGAAGCGGCGGAGAAGGCCCACTTCCGCCCCTGTTTGCGCTGTCGCCCCGAGCTTGCGCCGGGCAACGCGCCGGTCGATCAGCCTCATCGCGTGGCGGACAGGCTGATTCAGCGCATCGAGGAGGGCATGCTGGAGGAGAGCGAAGGGCTGGAGGCGATTGCCGCCGAGTTTGGCGTCAGCCTGCGCCAGCTGCGCCGCATCGTGCAGCAGGAGCTCGGGGTGTCGCCGCTGGAGCTGAAACAGACGCGGCGCATGCTGCTGGCGAAGCAGCTGCTGACGGAAACGCAGCTGCCGGTGACGGATGTCGCCTACGCCAGCGGCTTTAGCAGCCTGCGCCGCTTTAACGATGTGTTTCAGGCGCGCTACCGCATGACGCCGAGCGCGCTGCGCAAGGGGGCCAGCGCCTCGACGCGCGCGCAGCCGGGCGACAGCACTACCCTGCTGATGGTCTATCGTCCGCCGTACGACTGGGAGGCGATGCTGGCTTTTTTGCAGACCCACCTGATGAAAGAGGTCGAGGCGGTGCAGGATGACGCTTACCGGCGCACCGTGGCGCTGGGCCGCTGCCGCGGCTGGGTTAGCGTGTCGCATCTGCCGCAGAAGCACGCGCTGCAGCTGACGTTTTCCACTTCACTGACGCCGGTGCTGCCGCTGCTGCTGCGCCGCCTGCGCGATCTGTTCGATCTTAACGCGCAGCCTCAGCTTATCGCCGCGCGGCTGGCGCAGGATGCGCTGCTGGCGCCGAGCCTGGCGCGCAACCCGGGATTGCGCGTGCCGGGCGCATTCGACGCCTTTGAGCTTGGCGTGCGCGCCATTATCGGTCAGCAGGTGACGGTGAAGGCCGCGACCACCGTGAGCAGCCGTTTCGCCGCCGCCTTTGGCGAGCCCTGCGTGACGCCCTTTTCCGATTTGACGCGTTACGCCGCGCTGCCAGAGCGCGTCGCCGGCCTGACGGTGGATGACGTTGCGCCGCTCGGCATCGTGAGCGCGCGTTCACGCGCCATCATCGCCTTTGCGCAGGCGTGCGCCGGAGGCTCGCTGCGCTTTAACGCCACGCAGTCGCCGGAGACGGTGATGAAGCAGCTGGTGGCGCTGCCGGGAATTGGTCCCTGGACGGCGCACTATATCGCGATGCGCGCCCTGCGCTGGCCAGACGCGTTCCCCAAGGAAGACATCGCCATTCGTAATAATCTGGGCGGCCTGAAGCCCGCCGAAGCGGAAGCGCGTTCGCAGCAGTGGCGTCCGTGGCGCAGCTACGCGGTGATGCATATCTGGGAGAATCTGGCTGTGGTAAAGCCAAAGAAAGCGACGTGAGGTATGAGATGCGACGCGGCCGCTGAAAGGTCTGTGCGCGGTGCAGAGGTAGCGGACCCGATCGCAAAGGAAACCCACCTCCCTGTGGGTCGGCCTCGCGGCTACGCACCTCATCCTTGAGGTGCGCCCGTAAACGGGCCAACGCGCTGCGTTGTTCAAAAACGCTCCCGGCGTTTTTGTCGCCGGCTCGGACGCTTTGCTTTTCGGGTCTGCAACCCCTGTACCTGTCATGCTATGGCGTGGCTGCAATAAAGGCACAGCACAAAAACAAAAAAAGCGCCCATAAGGCGCTTTTTCCTGAATTGGTGGGTCGTGCAGGATTTGCCTCGGCCCGTCCGGGCCTCGCCCTCCGGGTGATGCGTTGCATCAGCCTGAATCGCTCCCGGCGATTCAGTCGAACCTGCGCAGGTTCTCATCCTGCACGTCAGACATTTCAGCCTGCCTGAACGAAAAAAAGCGCCCAGT
>NZ_MLJJ01000038.1 GCF_002095575.1 Pantoea septica
GGCTGCTGCAGGAGGAGATCGCCGCGCGCCTGATGGAGCAGAGCAACCGCACGCTGTTTCTGTTAACGGTCATCACCGTGCTGGCGCTGCCGATCAATATCGTCGCCGGCTTCTTCGGCATGAACGTCGGCGGCATCCCGCTGGCGGGCAATCCGCACGGCTTTTTGATTCTGGTGCTGGTGGTGCTGGCGTTTACCGTGGTGGCGGGCTGGCTGGCGCTGAGAAGGCCGCGGAGGTGAGGGGAAAGTGCGATGTTGAGGGGATTGCTGCATCTGACGTTAGGTATGCCCCTTATATCGAACATAGCATCTCGGCCACGAAATCTATCTCTAAAGTTCCCGGCCATTCAGCGCACGTTTTAAATGATCTTCTATAAAATTTGCTTTGAGCGCGCTATAGCGATGAACATCGTTTTTACTGAGGGATGCTGCTGCGTGTTTTATCTCTGCATACTTCTCAGCAATGCCTCTGTTTTTTCTCAGGTAATCACGGAAAGCAAGATGCCTTAATACCTGCATATCTCCAGCAGTAAATGCATGCACTTGATGACTACGTTGTTCACCGCCCTTAATGAAATATCTCCGCCCCGAAATCCCGTTTTCCCCTCGAGCAACATACCCGGCGCGGGCCATTGCAGAGTTATAGGTATCCAGTTCATTGATGTCGGAGACTTCCAGCATTATGTCGATTACGGGCTTTGCTGAGAGTCCAGGCACAGACGTACTGCCAATATGATAGATGCTTTTAACCACGCCACCGAGCAGTGTCTTTAACAGTAAACTTTCAGCTTCAAACATCTCAAGCCATTTATCATCGTAGGGCAAAATAACAATCGTCCGCATATAAGCATCTTCCTCAGGTTTGAGTATCCAACATGAAATCTTGGCCATGAATCATGATCCGGATGGCTACCTCTTACGCTTCAGCCAGTACATTGAATAAAGGACCAATAGCCGCTCCTGGCACAAAGCGGACATAACTTTACTGGCCCCCTTTTAACTGTCTGGTCTGCCGAACCACCTGAGTATCTTTGCTAATTAGGCTACCGATAAAGTGAGCTAAATTATTGTCTCCACGAGTCGATAGAGCTTATGATTTCTAAAAAGGATACGTTGTGATGACTTCATTTATTAATACCCTAAAGCGTCTTTTCGAAAAGCGTAACGAATCCAGCGTGCAAACTGCAGCGCTCTACTCCGATGAGCAGCTATTGAGCTGGGCACAGGGCTGCATGCTGGAAGGACTTCCTGATGATTTTTATGAAGCTCGCCTGGATTGTGAACGGATGCTACTTGCAGATGGAAAAACAGAATTAAGTGTGCGGCATCAATTTCGCCTGACTGCCGCTTCAAATTTTGAGCGTTTTTCGCCAGCTGATGATCTCTATCCAGTGCAGTGTATTGAAAAGGTACTTCAGTGTGAAAGCTGGCGTAAAGCTTCGCTGGTATTTAGTCCTCGAAAAGCTTCTTTTAGTTGGCAGTAGAGTTGAACGTCAGAATCAATCTCTACAGGTAGCAGGTACCAGTGAGCTACCTGCTCACAAAGACTTATGGCCGCTTCGAACGAAGAGGCGACAAAATGACGCTAAGAGTAACTGATTCAAATTACCCTGGCGCTTAGCTCTCAAGCGCCGCACGGATAGCCGCTTCCATTTTTTCGGGAGGCGTGATCGGCGCAAAACGCTTGAGCGGTTTGCCGTCGCGCCCGATGAGGAATTTGGTAAAGTTCCATTTAATGCGCCCGCCCAGCACGCCGGGCAGCGCCTCTTTCAGATAACCAAACACCGGGTGCGTTAAGTGGCCGTTGACCGCCACTTTCTCGAACATCGGAAAGCTGACGCCATAGTTGACGTGGCAGGTCTGCGCGATCTCGTCGGCCCCGCCGGGCTCCTGCTTACCGAACTGGTTACAGGGAAAACCCAGCACCATCAGCCCCTGGTCGGCGTACTTCTTGTAAAGCCTTTCAAGACCTGCGTACTGCGGCGTAAACCCGCAGTGGCTGGCGGTATTGACCACGAGAACCAGCTTGCCGGCGTAGTCGGCCATAGAGACAAGCTCGCCGCGCAGGCTGTTGGCGGCAAGTTGATGGAAAGCGCTCATGTCGAAATCCTCAGAATAAAAAAGCCCGCAGAAGCGGGCTTTTAAAACAGCGATGAACCAACAACCCTTACGAAGGATTATTAACCGGAGCCGGAGCCGGAGCAGCAGGCTGCGCCTGCGGTGCGGCATTCGGGTCAACAACGTTCGCGCCCTGCGGCGTAACCGGCGTCATCGGCTCTTCTTTCGGCTGCGCGCCCGGCGCTTCCGGTACTTCGGTCGGCGCGGTCTGCACGCTGTCGGCAACGCCGTTGACTTTGGTCGGCATGCCGGTGCGGTTCTGAATCGCCGCGTTGACCTGATCCTGGCTGACGCTGGCGTCGGTGATCACTTTCGTTACCGCAGAGGTCAGGGTGATCGGCACCACTTCGCGCGAGTTGAACTGCTCTTCGGTAGTAGAGAGCGGGTTATGCACCTCTACGTAGCGCGAACCGTCCGGCTCCACCGTCGCTTTAACCGGCTGGTCGATAAACTGCACGCGCGTGCCGACCGGCACGTTCTCAAACAGCCATTTGATATCGTCGGCGCGCAGACGCACGCAGCCGTGGCTGACGCGCAGGCCGATACCGAAGTTGGCGTTGGTGCCGTGGATGGCGTACAGACGACCGATATAGAGCGCGTAAAGGCCCATCGGGTTGTCTGGACCGGCCGGGAAGACTTCCGGCAGGTTCTCGCCGCGCGAGGCGTACTCTGCGTGCATCGCTTTGGTCGGCGTCCAGGTCGGGCCCGCTTTCTTGCGCTGTACGGTCGTCGTCCAGTTGATCGGCGTATCTTTACCTAACTCGCCGATACCGATCGGCAGAACCACAACGGTTTTGGTGCCTTTCGGGTAGTAGTAGAGGCGCATTTCCGCGCTGTTGATCACGATGCCTTCACGCGGGGCGTCAGGCAGGATCAACTGCTGCGGAATGATCATTTTTTTACCCGCCTGCGGCAGATAGACGTCCATGCCCGGGTTGGCTTCCAGCATATTGCTGAGGCCCATCTGGTACTGCGCTGCAAAGGCTTCCAGCGGCAGTTTGTTGTCCTGAGGGACGGTAATCTCAATATTTTGCCCAACCAGACGGCTGTTGGCGGCTGGTAAAGGGTAAACCACAGCGAAGGCGGACTGACTGAATGCAGCCAGCGCCAGAGCCATTGATGCGAACGCGCGAATCATTTTCATATTTTACAAGTCGTTATGGCCTGTTAGCAGGCTTGTCAGTTTATCGAACCCGTACCGGTCAGCGTGGCCGGCTGCACATTATATGGGCATTGTTTCGATGTTGTGAATCAGGATTTTAGCAGCCATCGCAGACTTTAGGTATCCAGCTGTGTTATCGGGCCTCCTTGCCGCGATAACGAAGCCGGTCAGGGCTGCCATAAGGTCACTTCGCCGCTCAGCTTGCGGTTGAGAAAAAAGGCGGCGCTGATCAGGGCCAGATGGGTCAGCGCCTGCGGCATATTGCCCAGCGCGCGGCCGTGATTGTCGAACTCCTCGGCGTACAACCCCAGCGGATTGGCGTAGCTCAGCAGCTTCTCAAACTCGAAATGCGCCTCGTGGATGCGGCCGGCGCGCGCCAGACACTCCACATACCAGAACGAACAGGCGCCGAAAGAGCCCTCTGAGCCGCTCAGGCCGTCGGCAGGCGTCTCGTCGATATTGTAGCGGCGCACCATTCCGTCACTCACCAGTTCGCGCTTGATGGCGTCGAGCGTCGACAGCCACTCGGGATCGGTCGCGCCGACGAAGCGCACCAGCGGCATCAGCAGCATTGAGGCGTCGAGATGGTTGCCGTGACGCGTCGAGACGAAATGGCCGCGCTCGGCGTTCCAGAAATTTTGCCAGATATCGGCGCGGATCTCGCTGCGCGCGCTGTCCCAGCGGGCGTAGGGCATCGGCAGCGATCGCTTCATGCCGAGGCGCAGCGCGCGGTCCAGCGCCACCCAGCACATCAGGCGTGAATGAAGAAAATGTTCAGGTTCGCCGCGCATCTCCCAGATCCCGGCGTCGGGCTGGTTCCAGCTTTCGCACACCATATCGATCATCTGCGCCACGTTTCGCCAGCCGCGCTCCGAAATCGCCTCGCCATACTTGTTCGCCAGGTAGACCGCATCCATCAGCTCGCCGTAAATATCGAGCTGCGTCTGCTGCCAGGCGTCGTTGCCGATGCGCACCGGCCGCGAGTCGGCGTAGCCGGAGAGGTTCAGCAGTTCGATCTCGTGCAGCTCGATGCCGCTGTCGAGGCGATACATCACCTGCAGGCGCATCTCGTCGTGGTGGCTGTTCTCGACGCAGCGGCCGACCCAGCGGGTGAAGTTTTTCGCTTCGTCGACATAGCCGAGGCGCATCAGCGCATACATACTGAACGAGGCGTCGCGGATCCAGGAGGCGCGATAGTCCCAGTTGCGCTCGCCGCCCAGCTCTTCCGGCAGGCCGAAAGTCGCGGCGGCGGCGATAGAGCCGTGCTGGCTGGAGGTCAGCAGCTTCAGCGCCAGCGCCGAGCGCTGCACCATCTCCTGCCAGCGTCCGCTGTAGTTGCTTTTTTTGCTCCAGCGCCGCCAGTAGTCGAGGGTCTCTTCGAAGCAGATTTCCGTAGCGACATCGCCGATGCGCGGGTCATCCTGGTTGCCGAACTCGAACTCGACATGCTCGCCTGACTGGAGTTCAAAACGCGCCGTCGCGGCGTCCGCCTCGCAGACCAGCGGCACGGTGGCGGCGAGCCGCAGCGTCGGCTGATTCTCCGCGTAAAAATCGATGCAGTCGCCGGCGGCCTGCGCGCGGGTTTCGGCGCGGGCGTAGTCGTGACGCGGCGCGCAGCGCATGTTAAACCAGGCGCTGCCGCGCACCATTTTGATCCGGCGCACCAGGCGCGGCTGCTTTTTCTCGTCGTCGCAGATAGGCATATAGTCGGTGATCTCCGCGACGCCTTCCGCACCCAGCCAGCGCGTCTGCAGAATATTGGTGTCGGGCAGATAGAGCTGCTGGCGCCGCACGTTTTCCCACTCCGGCGCCAGCGAAAAAAGCCCGGCGTCGTCGCTGTCGAGCAGCGCGGCGAACACCGACGGGCTGTCGAGCGCCGGCCAGCAGAGATAGTCAATGGTGCCGTCGTTGGCTACCAGCGCGCAGGTGCGCAGATCGCCAATGATGCCGTGATCTTCGATCGGGCGTTTTATCGTGCTCATCCTCATCTCCATAGCGGGCAATCTGTTAACTATAGACAAAGCGGCATAAGCGGCTGCGGCTGGACATCACCGGATTGCTTCTATACTTCAGCTTACCCGATACCCTGAGGAGGCAATCATGACCACACCACACAACAAAGTCGCCGTCGTTACCGCATCTGACTCCGGCATTGGCCGCGCCAGCGCGCTGATGCTGGCGGAGCAAGGCTACGATATCGGCATCACCTGGCGTTCCGATGAAGAGGGCGCGCAGGAGACGGCGCGTTTGGTGCGCGACAAAGGCCGCCGCGCGGAACTGATCCACCTCGACCTCGCCGATCCGCAAGAGGGCGGCCGCTCGCTTTCGGCGCTGATCGACAAGCTGGGCCGCATCGACGCGCTGGTCAACAACGCAGGGGCAAACGCCAAATCGGAATTCCTCGATACGCCGTTTGAGGAGTGGCGCAAGGTCTTCAGCGTCGATGTCGACGGCGCCTTTATCTGCGGGCAGATCGCCGCGCGCAAAATGGTGGAGCAGGGCGACGGCGGACGCATTATCAACATCACCTCGGTGCATGAGCATACGCCGCTGCCCGACGCCGTCGCCTACACGGCGGCGAAGCACGCCATGGGCGGCCTGACTAAATCGATGGCCATCAGCCTGATTAAACACAATATTCTGGTGAACTCGGTGGCGCCAGGCGCCATCGCCACGCCGATGAACAATATGGGTGACGGCGACGCGCAGAAAATCAAAACGCCGGAGATCCCGATTGGACGGCCGGGGGACGTGCGTGAAATCGCCAGCCTGGTGGCCTGGCTCTGTTCAGAGTGGGCCAGCTACACCACCGGGCAATCGTTTATCGTCGACGGCGGCTTTATGCTGGCCAATCCGCAATTTTACGGCGGCAAAGATATCTAGCCGGCGCGGCGGGTGTTCCAGCGACGGATCACCCAGCGCAGGGCGAAGGCGAAGACCACCGCCGCGACCAGCCACAGAATATGCTTCAGGTGCTGGTCGAGTTTGTGCAGCCACGGGGCGATAATGCCGCCGGCAAAGTAGCCCAGGGCGACGAAAATCGTCGCCCAAATCGCAGCGCCGATAATATTGAGCAGCAGAAATTTCAGCGGCTTCAGGTGGCTGGCGCCGATGATGATTGGGCCAATAATGCGGAAGCCGTACATAAAGCGCACGCCGATAACGAACAGGCTGGGATGACGCTGGATAAGCCGGTTGGCTTTACGCACCTTGTCCTGATGTTTTTTCAGCTTGCGCAGAATTTTCGTGCCGTAGCGACGGCCGATCCAGTAGAGCAGTTCATCGCCGATAATGCCGCCGGCCATCGCCGCCAGCACCACGCCGACAAAGTTGAGCAACCCCTCATGGGCCGCCACGCCGCCCAGCAGCGTAAAGGTTTCCCCTTCGGCGATACAGCCGATCAGCAGCGCCAGATACCCGTATTGCGTGATTAATCCGTTGATATCGAAATGCAAAAGTAAACTCCCTGTTCGGTCAGCGATTCCTACATTCTATACCGCTTCGGCCAATCCTTCAGGCAGCCGGCTCGTTCGATCACAATTTTTCGTCCGATTTCCTCGCGCTGGCTACAAAAGCAGCAATGCCGTTTATACTTCAAGGAATGCTGCCTGAGGGATCGGCGACGCGGATTCTGGGCGGCCTTTCGCATCTGCGAGGTGATGATATGAATCATGTCTGGGGTCTTATGGCGCATCCCGATCGGGAAATGCGCGATATCAAGCAAGAGAATGAAAGCGTTTCGCACCATTACACCCACCACGTTCTGCTGATGGCGGCGATCCCGGTGATCTGCGCCTTTATCGGCACTACGCAGCTGGGCTGGAATCTGGGCGATGGGCAGTTTGTTCAGCTAAACCTGTTGACCGGCATTGCGCTCGGCGTGCTCTTTTATCTGATTATTTTAGGCGGCGTGGCGGTCATGGGCCGCGTCATTCACTGGATGGCGCGCGACTATCCGCAGCGGCCCAGCGTGCAGCGCTGTACGGTCTTCGCCGGCTATGTCGCCACGCCGCTGTTTCTGAGCGGCATTGTGGCGCTCTATCCGCTGGTCTGGCTCTGCGTGCTGGCGGGCGCGCTGGCGCTGGTCTATACCGGCTATCTGCTCTATATCGGCATTCCGCTGTTCTTGAATATCGACCGTGACGAGAGCCTGCGTTTTTCCGGCTCGACGCTGGCGATTGGGGTGCTGGTATTCGAAGTGCTGCTGGCGCTGACCGTGGTGCTGTGGGGCTACGGGCCGCGGCTGTTTTAACCTTCCGGCCAACCGCGCCGACGGCGGATAAAGCGCTCCGCTGCGCAAAGCGTCCTGTGACAGAAATGTCCGGGACGTTTTTTTTTAACGCCCGGAAACATTCTCGCCAGGAAATTTCTTACGCTTCCGCGTATTATGCTGCTGCCAGCCTCCGCGTGGTCGGATCTGCGGCGGGCGGCCTGTGTAAAACACGGCGTACTATCTTAATCGGTCTTTTTATAAGATGCCTGTAACCATTCGCTATTCACTGCTTTCGCTGGCGCTGCTGTTCGGCGGCCAGGCGGCTATCGCGCCCGCGCAGGCGGCTACGTCTCTTTCTCAGCTGGCGCCGGTCGCCGAGCCGCAAATCGCCTCAGGCAGCGCGATGATTGTCGATCTCAACACCGGGAAAGTGCTGTTTTCCAGCCATCCCAATCGCGTACGGCCTATCGCCTCTATCACCAAGCTGATGACGGTGATGGTGGCGCTGGATGCGAAGCAGTCGCTTGATGAGCGAATTTCGGTGGATATCAGCCACACGCCAGAAATGCGCGGCGTCTTTTCCCGCGTCAAGCTCAACAGCGAAATCAGCCGCCGCAATATGATGCTGCTGGCGCTGATGTCGTCGGAGAACCGCGCGGCGGCCAGCCTGGCGCATCACTATCCCGGCGGCTACGACGCCTTTATCCGCGCCATGAACGCCAAAGCGCGCGCGCTGGGCATGACCCATACGCGCTACGTTGAGCCGACCGGCCTGTCGACGCAGAACGTTTCCAGCGCGGAAGACCTGGTTAAGCTGCTGCGCGCCACGCGCGACTATCCGCTGTTGGGCGAGCTGAGCACTACGAAAGAACAGACCGCGGTCTTCACCCATCCGAGCTACGCGCTGCCTTTCCGCAACACCAACCATCTGGTCTATAAAAACGACTGGCGCATTCAGCTCACCAAAACCGGCTATACCGACGAAGCAGGACACTGCCTGGCGATGCGCACCACGATCAATAACCGGCCGGTGGCGCTGGTGGTGCTGGACGCCTTCGGCAAATATACCCACTTCGCCGACGCCAACCGTCTGCGCGACTGGCTGGAAACCGGCAAGGCTGCGCCGGTGCCGGCGGCAGCGCTCGCCTATAAAAAACAGAAGGCGGGGCTGGTGGTGAACAACGTCCACGGCGCGGCGGTGGTGGAATAACCCTTTACCGGCGTCCGCGCGCGGACGCCGCAACCTGTTCGACGAGAACGGCCAGCATTCCTATAGTTTCCCGGTGCGCCTGCCCCTAAACTACGCGCCAACGCGATGGTCGTTCGACTGAATTTGTGCTGGAACCTCTATATGTTTACGTTACGCCTCTTTTTACCGCTGCTGATGCTGCTGACGGCGACGCTGTTCCCCTTCTGCAGCATGGCAGACGACGATGCGGCCGATGCCGCGCAGCAAGCTGACGCCGCGCCCAAAGTGAACGCGGCGGTTGAACTGCCGAAAATGCAGAAGGTCCTCGACAAGATCAAAGGTCAGGTGTCAGGGCAGACCAACGAAAACCAGCTGACGCAGCTCAACGAGCTGGCGCTGGAGCTGTCGGGCAACGCCGATACGCTCGCGCAGGCGCTGCAGCCGCAGCGTCAGCAGCTCGACGCGCAGCTGGCTGTGCTGGGCCCCGCGCCTAAAGCGGACAGCGGCGTGAAAGAGACGCCGGAGGTGACGCGCAAGCGCAGCTCGCTGGAGTCGCAGAAGAGCAAGCTGGACGATCAGATCAAGCAGGCGGACGGCATTAAAAACAGCGCTCTGATGCTCTCATCGCAGATCACCAACCTGCGCCGCGATCTGATGAAAACCCAGCTGGCGCTTAACTCTGGCAGTATTCTCGGTCCGCGCTTTTGGGCGCCGCTGTTTGTGAAGCAGGATCTCGACAACGAGAAGATCGACGGCTTCCTGCAGGATTTGCAGGATACCGCCGCGCTGTCGTGGGAGCCGGGCTACCGTTTCGGCACCGTCGCCTGGCTGCTGGCGGCGATGCTGGTGATGACGCTGGGACGCCGCTACAGCGAAGAGTTCCTCGCCTGGATCAGCATCCACAAAATGCCGGAAGGGCGGCTGCGCCGCAGCTTCCTCGCCGCGGCGATCGCCCTGACCACGCTGGCGGCAGTGGTGCTGACCTTTAATTTTACCGCGCTGGCGTTCGCGCGCCGGGATGAGGTCTCCGGCGACGTGCAGGACTTCGTGGTCAGTCTGGTGAAGCTCAGCGTCTTCTGCGGCCTGATCGCCGGTCTGGGACGGGCTTTTCTCTCGACGCGGCGTCCGAGCTGGCGTCTGCCCGCCCTCTCTAACGAGGTGGCGATGGCGCTGAAGCCGTTCCCGCCGATTACCGCCGCGCTGGTGTTTATTTTCCAGACGGTAGAGAATTTTAACTACACCGTCGGCACCAGCCTGAACACCACGATTTTCGCCAACGGCCTGACGGCGCTGCTAATCGGCAGCACCGCGCTGGCGATCAGCATGCGCACCAACCGCGTGCGCCGCCGCATGGCCCAGGAGGGCAATGCGCCGGAAGTGCGCTCAACGCTGGTGGGGCTGATTCAGATGGCGCTGACGCTGACCGCGGTCGCCATTCTGCTGTCGCTGATTATTGGCTACGTTACGCTGGCACGCTTCCTGAGTTACGAGGTGGTGTGGTGCGGCATTCTGTTCGGCTCGTTCTACTTCCTCAGCCATCTGGTCAATGACGGCTGCGAGAGCCTCTTTTCCGTCAACAGCCTGACCGGCCGACGGCTGCAAACCTCGCTCAACATCGACGAGCGCCATCTGCAGCAGGCGGCGACGCTGCTGGCCGCGCTGGGCAAAACGCTGCTGATCGGCTTTGTGGCGCTGGCATTGCTTAACGGCACCTTCGCCTCGTCGACGCCGATCGAGCTGCTGCAAAAAGCGATTGAGTTCTGGGGCGGCAAAGGGCTGGAGTCGCTGAACATCGTGCCGGCGCACATGGTCAACGCGATTATCTGTCTGGTGGTGGGCATCTACGTGCTGCGCAGCGTGCGCCGCTGGCTCGACAACGATTTCCTGCCGAAGACCACCATGGACGCCGGCATGCGCGTATCGCTGATCACGCTGTTCAGCAATATCGGCTACGTGCTGGTGATCCTGCTGACGCTGTCGATTATGGGCCTGCAGTGGAACAAGCTGGCATGGATCGTCAGCGCGCTGTCGGTAGGTATCGGTTTTGGCCTGCAGGAGATCGTAAAGAACTTTATCTCCGGCTTGATCCTGCTGACCGAGCGGCCGGTAAAGGTGGGCGATCTGGTGACCATCAGCGGCATCGAGGGCGATATCCGCCGCATCAACGTGCGCGCCACCGAGATCCAGCTGGGCGACAAATCAACGGTGATCGTGCCCAACTCGCAGTTCATCTCGCAGAACGTGCGCAACGCGACTATGGGCAACGCGCAGGGCGTAGTGACCATTACGCTGACCTTCCCGCTCAATATCGATCCGGTGCGGGTGCGCGAGCTGCTGCTGGAGGTTTATAACGAGAACGAGCGTATTCTCGACACGCCGGAGCCGTCGGTCTCCTTTAAGGATCTGACGGCGCAGGGCATCGTGCTGAGCGTCACCGGCAACGTCGCCAGTCAGCGGCAAATTTCCGGCGCGAAGAGCGACCTGCTGTTCGATATTCTGACGCGCCTGCGCAAAGAGGGCATTGTGCTGTCGACGCCGCAGACCATGATTATTGAGCGCCGCCAGCAGATGGCGGAGCAGGCGGCCGATCCGCTGCCCTGATTTACGCGTAAAAAGAAGGCTTCCAGAGGGAAGCCTTCTTTTTATTCTTCAGTCAGAGTGTTTCCACCCGGCTGAATCGCTTGCCGTCTGGGCTAAGGGTGCGGACCTTAACCGGCCCGGAGACGGAAGGGCGCTCATCAGGGGAGTAGCGCCGCCAGCTGGCGCCGTTATCTGTACTGTACTCTAGCGGCAGGCCGGGCAGTTCAACATTCATCTCCAGCACGCCGTCAACGATTTTGGCGCCGGGCTGCGGCAGTAGCCAGGGGATGCCAGCGCGTTCAAGCTTCGCCAGTTCGCGCTGGCCCAGCAGGCTGGCGAAGCGCTGCCAGTCTTTGTTAAGCAGGCTCTGATCGACCCAGCGCGTTTTGCCGCCGCTAAACTCGCGGCCGGGCTGGTAATCAAGCTCCCACTCGGCGCGATGCCAGGCGCGTTCGGCCGCCGCCAGCAGCCGGGGATAGATCATATGTTCCATTTGGGCATCGGTGCGCACCGTTTCGCTCCACAGCTGCGCAGAGAGGCCGTAAGCGCCGGGCCAGGGTTTGTCCGATTTGGCGCTGAAGGAGCGGCCGTCGCGATCTACTGAGGTCTCCGCATTCTGAGGCAGGTTGTCCGGCGCGAAGCTAAACACCTTTCGCTCATCGCTGTAGCGCGTGCCCCAGTAATAGCCGCGTTCAAGGGGATTCACCTCGCTGGGGAAATCGAGATAGAGGTAATCGGGATTCGAGACCACGACATCGTAGCCTTTTTGCGCCCAGTCGGCTGCGCTGTCGTACCCGCCCCAGTAGAGCGTATCCCAGAAATTAACCGCTACGCGCGAGGTAGCGAAAGCCTGCGCGTCTTCTGCGTCTTTCAATCCGTCCTGCCAGGCCTGCATGCGTTCAATGCCGTGCTGATTGACCAACTGACTGACTTTCAGCGCGAAGTGGCTTGGCAGATGGGCGAGATCTTTTACCGTGCCCGCTTTCACCAGGGCCCGGCAAGCGGCAGATTTAGCCCAGGGTTTATCTTCTTTGCTCCAGTCCCGAAGGCCGGTGCCCGGCTTTGGCGCTTTGCGGTCGCTGTAGCCTGCGCCAAAGCGGATATTTTTCGCCTCGTCGCCGCCAAAGTGCCAGGTTGAGAGCGGCTGGCCCGCTTCACGATGCATCGCCTGAAATTCACTGACGATCTTATCGACAAAGCGAGCGGACGAATCGAGGCAGGGGTTGAGGTAGCTGGTGCGATCGTAGAGCTGCACGGAGGTGGTGTTGGAGCTGTCCGTGGGATCCAGCAGGCGGAATTCTCTGGCGCCTGCCGCATCGCCCGCCTGCATCAGACGGCGATAGCGTGCTTCCATTGCTATAACCGCCGCACGCGCATGCGCGGGCATATCGATCTCTGGAATCACGGTAATGTGGCGGGCGCTGGCGTAGCGCACTATCTCGATATAGTCGGCGCGGCTAAAGTAGCCGCTGCCGTTGTTGTCGCTGAACGGACCGGAGCCGAGCTGCGGCAGCAGGCAGCGCTGTTCGCTCAGATCGTGACAGCGTTTGCCGCCGACCTCTGTCAGCTCCGGCAAGCCGGGAATCTCAATACGCCAGCCTTCGTCATCGCTGAGATGAAAGTGGAAAGTATTCATTTTCCAGGCGGCCATCTCATCAAGTAAACGTAATACGGCCGCTTTGCTGTGGAAGTTGCGCGCCACGTCCAGAAATGCGCCGCGGTAGGCAAAGCGCGGCGCGTCGCTCGCCGTCAGCGTGGCGATCTGCGGCGCGCCCTGCGCAGGCAGCAGCGACAGAATCGACATTGCGCCGTAGAAGAGTCCGGCGGGGTCAAAGGCGATAATCTGCGCGCCATCCTTTTTGATCTCCAGCTGATATGCGCCGGGTCGAGCCAGCGCGCCGCTAAAGGCGCCGGCCCGGATTTCCCCCTTAATCGCATAGCCTGTCGGGTTTTCCGGGACATTGAGCCGGGCGAAACGCTGGTTAAGCGCCGCGTGGCTCTCCGCGCTAAGGCCATTGAGTTGCAGAGCGATGCCGCGGCTGAGATCGGCATCCGCGTCATGCACCTCTACTCTGAGCGGTGTTGGGATAATCTGCCCGCGTAGCGTAGCGGCGGGCAGGGGAGTGATATCGCGGTTTTTATCAAAGCGGCTGGCGGGTTGCATTAGCACGTTCTGGTCATCGGCGGTGCGTTTCCACTGCGCGCCGAAGGGCTCGACGAAACGCGTCAGATCCTCGGTATCGGTGCTGCGGATGATTTTTGGCGCGGCATCGCCAGCGGTGACATACCAGCGCGGCATCACATCGGTGATAAAAAGTTGCCAGTACTCATTGATAATGGGGATGTCTACCGACTCGCCAGCGGCGATACCTTTAAACTTGCTGGTGGGCTCCAGCCGAGTGAGATCGCCGACCAGATGAGTCATTTTGAACTGATCGTTCTCTACACGCAGCGTCTGGTGGACGTTGCTCATGTAGATCGCCCAGTTCTTACTGCTCAGCGCAGGGCCGTTATTGGTCAGCGTAATGGTGGCGCGATTGCAGGCGGCCCAGTCGGCGCCAAGCGCGGCGCAATCGACGCCGTGGCTTGCCGCCTGGTTGTCCGTTACCTTATAGCTGACGCCGAATGCGCTGATTTGATCGACGACCTGCTGGTCTGGCGTATTGCCGTAGGCCGTCAGGCTAAGCAGGCTGGCGGCTATCACGCTGAGTGTTGCTCTTTTCTTCATCTTCTATCCTTAGACTTAACGGGCCGACAGGCCTCAAAGCAGGGTGAAAGGCGCAATCACCATAAATTTCACATCATGTTCATCCTGGAAGATATTGCCGTAGCCGCCGCTGTAGCTGGGAAGGCTGGAGTGATTGTCGTAGCGGCTATAGTGCAGTTTGAATTGCGTATCTTTGCCGAGACCCTGCGGGATGGTATAGGCCAAATCGAGATTCCATGCCGATTCCCGCAGGCGCTGGCGCTGATCGAAAGCGGGGTTGCCTGATGGCCTGGCGTCCCAGCCCCAGGCGTAAGAGGTGCCGACCTTCCACCCATCGAGACGCCACGGCGAAAGATCCAGCATGACGCCAGCAAAAAGCGCTTTTTCTCCATTGGCGTTCCAGTCAGAACGGGAATCCCACCAGATATCGAGACGTCCATTGGAGCTGGCATAGCCGGGCGTCATGCGCTGTAAAAAAAAGCCCTGATTGCCTTTTGCCTTGACCCAGGTGCCTTCCAGCCGCAGATCGACCGGCCCCAGGGTGTAGCCGATCGTCATCGCCTGCAGCCAGGCCAGCCCGTCATAGACGCTGTTGACGTTGCTTGCGCCGCCGTCGGCTTTATCGCGCGCGCCGTAGAACTGATAGCTGGTGCGCAGATCGTTGCCCGCCAGCGGAAGGTTCCAGGAGAGCCGGGTGAAATATTGATCCATATAATGAGCGGCCTGACCAAATGCGCCCTCCAGCGATAGCCTGTCGTTAAAGGCGTATTTAGCGCCAATGGAGTGCAGATAGCTGACGCCGGTTTTACCGTCGGCCTGACGGAAGTCGTACAGGCGCGTATACCAGGGCGCCTTATATTTGTCGCTCCACATATAGGAAAGAGATAACGTGCCGGCACCGGCGAAATGATATTTCGCGCCTGTTTCAACGCCGCGATAGGTGCCAGGCAGAAAGCTCCAGTGAGGGGCCAGCAAGGTTTGACCTGTCGGCTGAATATAGCCTGCGCGCAGCCAGTAATCGTTATATTTTCCTTTCAGCGCGGCTTTATAAATGCTGGCGCCGTTTTTATCTCCGCTCCATTTTTCATTCCAGCGCGTGCGCGCATCGCTAAAGCCAATTTCATTGGGCGCCGCAGGGCCGCCGTCGAATATTTCTAACGCGCTGAAAACGCCGACATCGACGCCGATGATATCGGCGGCGAAACCCGACTGATAATCAAGTGCGGCGTTAAATGTGGCATGATGAAGATTCTGTTGGTATTTGCCGTAATGCGGGCTGTCGGTGAGCAGATCTTTTCTGTCGCGCTGACGCTGCCAGTAATAAAGCGTTCCGGTAACGGAAGAGGCTTCAATAAAACCGGCTGGCTGAGCGGGCGCGGCGAAAGTAGAGGTGCCCTGGATAAGAAAAAGAAAAATAAAACTCGTGACGTAGTTTTTACAGGAGGTAGTCATAATCATTCCTTCCTGGAATGGAAAATAATAAGAGGCCTGATTTAAAGTCGTGCCGATCCTATTTTTCGCGACGCGAATTATCAATTGAGTGGCGTGCTTGCTGTGAGCAGCTACGCAAAATTAGAACGGTCAAAAAGGGCAGGCCTGTTAATAATATGTATTGATGCGGGCTTTTTTTATTTAATTTGGCGCGTCGATAACGGCAGAGAGGCCATATTAATTTAGCGGGTTGAATAAGTTGCTGCGCATCGGCTGGCGCAGGGAATAAGCCCCCCAGTCAGAGGCTTATTCAGAAGAGCGCACCTAAGGCTGCTTCACCGCCCAGCCTTTACGCTTGCTGGTTTTGCCAATGCCCGGATTAAAGGTATTGGTAGGATCGAGCCGACGATAGAATTCCGCCAGCTGCGGCTTCGCCCGATAAAGATGGCCGACGTTATGCTCCGCCGGATACTCTGCGCCGCGCGCCTCTAAAAGCGCCAGCATTTGCTCCTTCAGCGCATGCGCGTCCACCCCTTTTTTCACAATGTAATCCTGATGAAAAACGTGGCAGAAAAAGTGGCCGTAATAGAGGCGATGGCTCAGCGACTGGGTAATTTCCGGCGGCAGGGTTTCAAACCAGTCGCGATCGTTGCGTCGCAGCGCGATATCGAGCGCCAGAATATCCTCTACCTCGTCGGCGTGCACCGCGTGATAGCGCACCGCCGCGCCCGCCGCGGCGAAACGATGCAGAAAGGCGTGCGCGCCCTCTTTGCCTTCGCACTCGAAAAACGCGCCGCCGCCTTCGCGGAAATACTCTTTCAGATAGTCGCGCGCCTCGTCGACGCCCGCGCCGGACATCTTCAGCAGCAGGTGATGCGCGTATTTATCGCGATACTGCTTCATGCGCTTCGGCAGATGCGCCGGAAAGAGGGCGCTGACGCGCTGCAGCAGGCGATCGGTCAGGTGCGGCTTAACGAAGCTCAGCTTCGCCAGCCAGGCGTCAACGCGGCCCTTCAGCGTGAAAAACAGCGGCATCTTGTCGGTGCCGAGCTTGTCGATCATCAGAAAGGTATCTTTGCCGTAGACTTCGGCAATGTCGTAAATATCGCGATGCATATATTCGCCCGCCACCGGCAGATGGGTGAAGTGGGCGAGAATATGGCGGCGAATATCGCTCAGCACCGCCGGATCGTTGGTGCCGATATAGAACACCTGCTGCTGCGGTTCGCTGGGGAAGGTATCCAGCCGCACGGCGAATACCGCCAGCTTGCCCGCGCAGCCGGAGGCTTCAAATAGCCGACGCGCATCGGCGTTGAAGCGCGCCGGCGTATCGGCGTCAACGTGCCGCACGCGGTCGGCATAGTCGGGGTCGGAGGCGTGGCGTCCGTCGTGCTGCACATCTTCCGCTCGCCAGCGCTCATCGTCCAGACGGCCGAGCATCTCTTCCGGCGACGCGCCGAGATCGATGCCGAGATGGTTCACCAGCTTCAGCTTGCCCTGCTCGTCCACCTGGGCGAACAGCGCCATCTCGCTGTAGGCCGGGCCGCGTTTGATCAGCGAACCGCCGGAGTTATTGCAGACGCCGCCCAGCACCGAGGCGCCGATGCAGGAGGAGCCGATCACCGAATGGGGCTCGCGGTTAAGCGGCTTCAGCGTTTTCTCCAGCTGATAAAGGGTGCTGCCGGGAAAGGCGAGCACCTGTTTGCCGTCGTCGATCAGCTGCAGCTTATCGAGACGCCGCGTGCTGATAATCACCACCGGCCGATCGTAGTCGTTGCCGCTGGGCGTCGATCCCTCCGTCAGACCGGTATTGGCCGCCTGCATCAGGATAATGGCGTCGGCGCTGACCAGGGTCTGCAGCACGCGCCACAGCTCCAGCAGGGTGCCGGGAAAGACCACCGCCAGCGCCTCGCCTTCGCCGGAGCGAAAGCCTTTGCGGTAGCGCGCGGTCTGCTCCTGATCGGTAAGCAGGTGGGAGGCGCCAACGTGGCGGCGCAGATCGGAGAGTAAAGCGGAATGAGACGCTGGATGGATCATGTGCAACTCCCTTGTCATTACATGGCGCCATTACTGTAGCACGTCAGGGAAAACCACGGCGCAGTGTGACGCTGACGGCTACCTGCTATCCTCAACTTGTGGCACACTGCCGCCTGTTTATTCGATATTGCGCAGTTACTTAAGAGAACCCGACCTGATGAAATGGATTTACTCTGTTAGTCTCGCTGTCTCACTCGCTCTGCAACCCGCGCTGGCCGACGAGCTGACGGGACCGCATCCCATGAACGCGCAGGCGCGCGACGCTTTCGTTAATCAACTCCTGACCAAAATGACGCTGGACGAAAAAATCGGCCAGCTCAGGCTGATCAGCGTGGGGCCTGACACCCCGAAAACGGCGGTTCGCGACATGATACAGAAAGGTCAGGTCGGCGCGATTTTCAATACCGTGACGCGTCAGGACATTCGCGCCATGCAGGATCAGGTGATGCAGCTCAACCGCCTGAAAATTCCTCTGTTTTTCGCCTATGACGTGGTGCACGGCCAGCGCACCATTTTCCCTATCCCGCTGGGGCTCGCCGCCAGCTGGGATCTCGACGCCGTCAGCGAGGTCGGACGCGTCTCGGCCTATGAAGCCGCCGACGACGGGCTGAACATGACCTGGGCGCCGATGGTCGACGTCAGCCGCGAACCGCGCTGGGGCCGCATCTCCGAAGGGTTCGGCGAAGACACCTGGCTCACCTCGCAAATGGGCAGCACCATGGTGAAGGCGATGCAGGGCAAAAGTCCCGCCGATCGCTATGCGGTCATGACCAGCGTCAAACACTTCGCCGCCTATGGCGGCATCGAAGGCGGACGCGACTACAACACCGTGGACATGAGCTCGCAGCGCCTGTTCCAGGACTATCTGCCCCCTTATAAAGCCTCGCTCGACGCCGGCAGCGGCGGCGTCATGGTGGCGCTTAACTCGCTTAACGGCGTGCCCGCCACCGCCGACGGCTGGCTGCTGAAAACGGTGCTGCGCGACCAGTGGAAATTCAAAGGCATCACCATCAGCGACCACGGCGCCATTAAAGAGCTGCTCAAGCACGGCGTGGCGACCGATCCCGAGGATGCGGTGCGCGTCGCCCTGAAGTCGGGTATCGACATGAGCATGAGCGACGAGTATTACAGCAAATATCTGCCGGGCCTGGTGAAGCGCGGCGCGGTGAGCATGGCGGAGATCGATGACGCGGCGCGCCATGTGCTGAACGTGAAATATGATATGGGGCTGTTCAACGATCCTTATAGCCATCTCGGTCCGAAAGAGAGCGATCCGCAGGATACCAACGCCGAAAGCCGCCTGCACCGCGCCGAAGCGCGCGACGTGGCGCGCAAGAGCATCGTTCTGCTGAAAAACCGGCGCGAAACCCTGCCGCTGAAGCGCGCCGGCACCATTGCGCTGATTGGGCCGCTGGCGGATAGCCAGCGCGACATTATGGGCAGCTGGTCGGCAGCGGGCGTGGCGAAGCAGTCGGTGAGCCTGCTGCAGGGCATGCGTAACGCCACCGCGGGCAAAGCGACGCTGCTCTATGCGAAAGGCGCCAACATCAGCGACAACAAAGGCATTCAGGACTTCCTCAACCTCTATGAGCAGGCGGTGTCGGTGGACGCGCGCTCGCCGCAGGCGCTGATTGACGAGGCGGTCGAAAAGGCGAAGCAGGCGGACGTGGTAGTCGCGGCGGTCGGCGAAGCGCAGGGGATGGCGCATGAGGCCTCCAGCCGCAGCGAGCTTGCCATTCCAGCCAGCCAGCAGAAGCTGCTGGCGGCGCTGAAGGCCACCGGCAAACCGCTGGTGATCGTGCTGATGAACGGCCGACCACTGACGCTGGTCAATGAGGATCGCATGGCGGACGCGCTGCTGGAAACCTGGTTCAGCGGCACGGAAGGCGGCAACGCCATCGCCGACGTGCTGTTCGGCGACTACAATCCGTCCGGCAAGCTGCCGATCACCTTCCCGCGCTCGGTGGGGCAGATCCCGCTCTACTACAACCATCTGCCGACCGGCCGTCCTTACAACTTCGCCAAGCCGAACAAATACACCTCGCACTACTATGATTCGGTGAACGGCCCGCTCTATCCGTTTGGCTACGGGCTGAGCTATACCCGCTTCAGCGTCTCGCCGGTGAAAATGTCGGCGGCCACGATGCCGCGCAACGGCACGGTCGAGGCGAGCGTGACGGTGACCAATACCGGCGACCGCGACGGCGCGACGGTGGTGCAGATGTACCTGAACGATCCGGTCGCCTCGATCAGCCGTCCGGTGCGCGAGCTGCGCGGCTTTAAGCGGATTATGCTTAAAGCAGGCGAATCGCAGACGGTCAGCTTTAAGATTGACGTGGACGCGCTAAAGTTCTGGAACCAGCAGATGCAGCAGGTAGCGGAGCCAGGCAAGGTCAATGTGATGATCGGGCTGGATTCGGTACGCACCCAGAACGCGCAGTTCGACTATCTCTGACGCTGTACGATACGCTGCTCCCGGCTTTGCGGCCGGGAGCAGCGAGCACACCAGGCCAACCGCAACCTAATGAACAGCATTCGCAACCGTATCCAGAACCAGGTTTTTCGCGTTAACGGCCTGGCGCTTAATGAGTTCGATATCTCGCAGCCGCCCGGCGATCCCGGCCTGTTCGGCCCCGACAGCGTGATCTGGCGCGTGCACGGCGACTTTCCCGCCATGCTGTGCGGCGGCATCAGCGCGTTGCTGTTACAGATGCTGCATCCTTCCGCGCTGGCGGGGGTCTGGGATCACTCCAACTTCCGCCAGGATATGATGGGCCGCCTGCGGCGCACCAGCCAGTTCATCGCCGTGACCACCTTCGGCAATCGTCACGACGCCCGACTGCTGATTGAGCGCATTAAAAAACATCCATCTGCGCGTCAGCGGCGTCGACAATTACGGCCAGCCCTACGCCGCCAGCGACCCGCGTCTCCTCACCTGGGTGCACGTCGCCGAAACCAGCGCTTTTCTCGCCGCTCATCTGCGCTTTAAAAATCCGCAGCTCAGCCTGGCGGAGCAGGATCGCTACTACCAGGAAGCGGCGCTGATCGCCGAAGCGCTGGGGGCCACCGGCGTGCCGAAAAGCGTCGAGGCGGTGGGGCGATACCTGCAGGATATGCGCGGCGAGCTGCGCTATGACGAGCGCACCGCCGAGGTGACGCGCCTGCTGCGCGAGGCGCCTGCGCCAGGCTGGCAGGCGAAGCCGGCGATGAAAGTGATGCTGAATTCGGGCATGGCGCTGCTCCCCGGCTGGGCGCAGCAGATGTCCGGCTATCGCTTTAGCCCGCTGTCGCGCGCGCTGCTCGACGCCGAGATGCGGCTGCTGGCGAAAACCTTGCGCTGGTCGATCACGCGCGGCGCATACCATCGCGCCATGCTGCGTATGGGACGCCAGCCTTAACGCCTTCTTAACCTTTTCCGCACGCCGGTCTGCCGACGCTGTGCCGCCGCTTAACAGCGCGGCGGCAGGAAAGATAACCGAAGATTAACGATGAAATTCGTCGTGCGGCCGAATATAGCTGCGCGGCGCGCGCGCCTGTCGCCGCTGCGCCGTCCGACGCTGCTGCAGGCGGTGCGCCGCCAGGCCCAGACCGGCGCCGATGGCGGCCAGCGACAGCAGGCCGGAGACGAGATCGGCAGGCAGCAGGATAAGCGTCGCCAGGCCGACCGCTATCAGCGTGGTCGCCAGCGTAAGCGTGGTGTAGCGATAAAGAAGCCAGAGAAAAAGCGCGAGAACCACCAGCTCGCGCCAGGCGAAATCGGTAACGGACTGCATCATGCGCCTCCGATAAAAAGGGTAGCTCGACCTTAGCACGCGGCTGCGCCTCAGAAACGCGAATAGACTTTCACCATCCGGGCTGCTCACTCTTTAGCGGCGTTGCGCTTTTCCGCGCCGCGCCGCGTTATCCGCTTTACTTTTGCTTACCCTTGCGCAGGCGCATTGCGCCGACTTTGAGAGTTTTACCCTTGTCTCACGTGGCAGCAGTGGGGATCCTGCTCTAATCTCGGGGAAATGGATCCCTAAGCTTTGTCGAGGCGCTATGACTTACCAACCTCTGATTGCTGAGGTCCACAATCAGCAACATACACTGACGGCGATTGTCGAACAGGATGAGCGCACCGCTTACTTCTACATCTGGCCGACGGATCTCTTCCGCAGCCAGTATGCGGTGCGCGGCTGCTGGCTGCGCAATCTGCTGCCGGCGCCGGCGCAGGAAGATCGCGCGGCGATGGAGCAGGGCATCGCGCCGCTGCTCAGCGCCGAGTATTGCCGCACGCTGGAGGCGGAGCCGCCGCTCGATCCGGCGGGCCTGCAGGTGCTGTGGGAGCCGAGCGACGACGGCGCGGCGCTGTGGTATTACGGCCAGCTGCTGGCGGTGATCCCCGGCTGGAGCCTCTACCAGGATAAACAGGTCAGCTTCTCTGCCGGCTGCATCAAAAAAAACCGGCTGACCGCGCCGCTCGGCTCCGCCTCCACCAACGACTACTACGCGCGCGCGGAGCATCAGCGTCAGTTCTGGCGCGACTGGCACGACGGCAACGAGTGGGATCGGGTGCAGCAGGCGCTGCTGCAGCGCTATCAGGCGCAGTTCGGCGAGTCGGTGAAGTATTACGCCATCGATCAGGGCAGCTGGCCGCCGATGGCGATCTCCCAGCACTGGCACCAGGGCGTGTGGTATTTTCTCACGCTCGGCATGAGCATTCGCCCGATGCCCCAGGTCGACTATCTGTTCGACGAACTGGCGCCGCAGTATCGCCGCGTTGAGCTGGCGATGGCGGTGGATGGCGAAGTGATGACCGAAGGCAATGCGGTGCAGATGGCGAGCGCGCTGGCGGAGTTTGCCCATCTGCCCTGGGCGCGCCTCACCTGGCTGGGCGAAGGCCATACGCTGGCGTCGGAAGTGGCGCCGGTCGGCTTTGAAAGCTTTCTGCTGGCCAACGCGCTGGCGGACGACAGCGCGCAGTTTAACCTGCCGAAGCGCGACGGCGATCGGCCTAATCTGCTGTGGGCGACGCCGATCACCGAAGCGGAGCGCCTGTTCGCGCAGGCGGATGAGCTGGGCGGTCAGCAGCTGGCGGATCTGCTGATGGCGGCGGGCAATAACCATATCTTCCGTCCGCGCCAGCAGGTAGTGGAAAGCGAAATCTGACGGCAGCGCGCTGTTTGCCCAGCGCGCTGGCAAGTCGTTAGTGACTAAATAATCACCTCTCTCAACGAGTTGTTAAATTTGTGATCTCGCGCGCCTCAAGTTACCTGCTGCTGCGCCGTTAACCCTGATCAGGCAATCGCGCCGTTTCTGCCAGGGGAAAGCAGATGCTAAAAACAACTCAGTCCCGCTTTACTGCGGTTCTTGTACTCTTTTTTCTCGTTCTGATGCTCATCACCGTAGTGGTCATTAAGCAATTTATCGCGCCGCAGCTGACCGCCAATCAGAGCCAGCTGGTGCGCTACCAGGTTGACGCGCTGGCGACCGGCATCGTGGAACAGATGAACCGCGTGCAGGCGCAGCAGCGCGCCATCACCGAAGCCGCGAGCGTAATGGAGAGTCCCGCCATCGACCAGCTGCTGCCGGCGCTGGTGAACCAGTATCAGGACAGCAACGTCTTTGGCGGCGGCATCTGGCCGCTGCCCAACCGTCGCGATCCGGCGAAAGAGAAAGACAGCAGCTTCTTCGCGCGCAACGCCAGCAACCAGCTGCAGGTCAACACCTACTGGAACTCCGACGCCGCCGACAAATATTGGGAGCAACCCTGGTACAAAGACGGTATGGCCGCACCGAAAGGGCAGTGCGCCTGGGCGAAAGCCTATCAGGATGCCGCCAGCCCGCAGCCGCGCACCAACTGCGCCATGGCGATCTATCGCGACGGCACCGTCTGGGGCGTCGCCACCATCGACGTCACCCTCGGCTTTTTCAACCATCTGGCGAAAGAGATGGGCGACGCCATTCAGGGGCGTGTGCTGATCGTCGAGGCCGACGGCAAAGTCGTGGGCAACGCTGCGCTGGTAGACGGCACGCCGAAGCTGGAAAACCTGACCGATCTGCAACTGTCGATGGCGGCGCCGCTGAAAGGTCTGCTGAGCGGCGCGGGCTCGCAGCCGACCGAGACGACCTTTGACGGGGAGGATGGCGAACATACGCTGTTCCTGCAGGCTATTCCGGGCAGCCCGTGGTATCTGGCCAGCGACGTGCCCACCAGCCTGCTCACCGCGCAGGCGCACAGCATGCTGACGCGTCTCGGCCTGGTGCAGATCCCGCTGGCGATCGTGCTGCTGCTGGTGCTGCTGGGCTTTATCCGCTCGATGATGCAGCGCCTTAACGTGCTGCATCGCAATATCGACGCGCTGGCGCAGGGCGGAGCCGATCTGACTCAGCGTTTGCCGACCAGCAATAGCCCGGAGTTCAACGCCGTGGCGCAGAGCTTCAACAACTTTATCGGCTATCTGCAGGGGCTGATGCGTCAGGTCGGCGACAGCGCGCTGGCGATCACCGCCGCATCGCGCGAAATCGCCAGCGGCAACGCCAACCTCTCGTCACGCACCGAAGATCAGGCCAGCTCGATTGTCGAAACCGCCGCCTCGATGGAGCAGCTGACCGGCACGGTGCGCCAGAACGCCGACAACGCCACTCACGCCAACCAGCTGGCGGGCAATGCGTCGCAGGTGGCGGCGCGCGGTACGGAAGTGGTGCGTCAGGTGGTAAGCACCATGGGCGAGATCCATCACTCGTCGCGTAAAGTGGTCGATATCATCAGCGTTATCGACAGCATCGCTTTCCAGACCAACATCCTGGCGCTCAACGCCGCGGTAGAAGCGGCGCGGGCAGGCGAGCAGGGCCGCGGCTTCGCGGTGGTCGCCTCTGAAGTGCGCAACCTGGCGCAGCGTTCGGCCAACTCGGCGCGCGAAATCAAAAAGCTGATCGAAGAGTCGGTGGCCAACATCGACGCCGGCAGCCAGCTGGTGGAGCAGGCGGGCGAGACCATGGACGAACTGATGCAGGGCGTCAGCAGCGTCACCACGCTGATGAGCGAAATCATGTCCGCCAGCCGCGAGCAGAGCATGGGCATTGAGCAGGTCAACGTGGCCATTACCCAGCTCGACGGCACGACGCAGCAGAACGCCGCGCTGGTGGAGCAGGTTTCCGCCGCTGCCCAGGCGATGGAAGAGCAGAGCGTGCAGCTGGAGCAGGTAGTGCAAAGCTTCCGCCTGTAAGCGTCACGAACGGGCTCGCGCAGGCGAGTCCGTTTTTTTTGCGCGAAACCGCACGAATTCACGCGGCATGAAACGGCAGGGATGTGCCAGAATAGTAAGAGTTATCTTAAGGAATCCTCATGTCTGCTATCGAAGTTATTCTCGTCGACCATCTCGATCGTCCCACCGGTAAAATGGAAAAGCTGGAAGTGCATGAGAAGGGATTGCTGCACCGGGCGGTCACGGTCTACGTATTTAATTCGTCCGGCGAACTGCTGCTGCAGCGCCGCGCCAGCGGCAAATATCACTGCGGCGGGCTGTGGAGCAATACTACCTGCGGGCACCCCTATCCGGCGGAGCCGACGCAGCAGGCGGCGGAGCGTCGCTTATACGAGGAGATGGGACTGGAGCTGTCGCTGACGCCGGTCTTCGAGCTGAGCTATAACCTGCCGCTCAGCAATGGCCTGATTGAGCATGAGTATGGCCATGTCTATTTCGCCATCAGCGATGAGCCACCGACCCCTAATCCCCAGGAAGCGGACGACTGGCGCTATCTTTCGGTGAGCGACATCCAGCGCGCGATGCTTGACGAACCGCAGCAGTTCACCCCCTGGTTTCTCTACACCTTTCCGCGCATACCCGCCTATTTGAATGCGCTGAGCATGCCGGCCTGAATGGCCTATCTGACGGGATTCAGATCGCGCTTATCTCGTAAGCGGGAGTGAGGAACCGAAGAGCAAAGCGTCCCTTTCCTCCCGCTTGAGCACTCAACGCGACCGCGCTTTTTTAACGTCCGGCAAAATCTTCCGCGTCCACATCGTAGCCCGAGGGCTCCCAGCGGATCGCCAGCAGCGCGAGCAGACCGGCCAGCGGCGCAAGGAAAATGACCCAGAAAACGCCGGTGCCCAGTGCGGCGACCAGCACCGGAAACAGAAACAGCGAAACGGTTGAGCTGCCGCGCATCAGCGTCTGGTTAAAACCGACGCCGACGCCGCGCAGTGAAGTCGGATAGCTGAGCGAAGCGAAGGTCATGGTATGCGAACCAGGGCCAAAGCCCTGACCAAACAGAAACAGCGCCAGCATCGCAATGGCGATGCCCGCCTCGTGACCGCCTTCAGGACGCCCGATCAGCGCCAGACCCAGCAGCGCCACGCACTGACAGGCGTAGCCCGCCACCGACATCTTCCAGGCGCCCAGCCGCGGCACCAGCCGCACCGCCAGCACGCCGCCGACAAAGGCGAACAGCAAATTGAGCGCCAGCGACACCAGAATCGTGCTCAGCATTGACTGGGCGAAAAAGCTGGTGATGATCACCGGCAGGCCAAAGGCCACCGCGTTATAGGCGAAAGAAGAGGCGACCGAGGTGATGGTCGCCAGCAGCGTGCGGCGCAGGTAGACGCCGCGCAGCAGCGCGCCGTAGTTGCGCCAGCTGGCGCGACGCGCCGGCTGGACAGGCGTGGTTGACGCATCATCGGCCACCTGCGCGTTGATGTTCCAGCCGCTGCGCAAAATGGCGGCCGCGCCTTTCAGATCGCCCTGATTGGCCGCCCAAACCGGCGACTCGCTCATATAGCGACTGCGGATCGCGATAATAATCAGCGCCGGTACCGCGCCGAAGCCGAGGATCAGGCGCCACAGCCAGCTGGTGTGGCTCTCCGGCAGCACCGCATAGAGCAGCAGCACCAGCAGATAGGAGATGCTGATCGCCGCATACCAGGTGGGACACCACATCGCCACGCTGGCGGCCTTGTTGCCCTTGCCGCGCAGGCGGGAAAACTCGGCGAGAAACGCCATCGCCACCGGCAGATCGATGCCGACCCCCAGCCCCATAACAAAGCGCGCGCCGCCCAGCACATACTCATTGGGCGCAAAAGCGCAGGCGAGCGCCGCCACCACGAAAAAGAACATATCCGCCATAAAAACGCGATAGCGGCCGATCTTATCGGTGAGGTAGCCGCCGATCAGCGCGCCGACGATGGCGCCGAAGGTAATGGCGGAGGCGACCATGCCGGTGCCCGTCGGGGTGAGGTTGAACTCGCGCGCCACATCCTTGATGCCGAACGCCAGCGCGCCAAGATCGTAAGCATCGAGAAACACGCCGCCCAGCGCGATCGCCACCACGATGCGCGCGTTATTGCGCGCGCCGTCGCCGCTGTTGATCAGGCGCGACACGTCCGCTGCGCTGCGGATCCACTGCGTTTCGCCTTCGGGCCGGTTCCCTGTTAACGCCACGTGGGCGGAAGATGAAGTGAGGTCGGTCATAATGTTGTCTGTGATTATTGTGAGTGAACGGACAGCTTACCGTCCAGACGTCTGGACGTAAATTCTTTTCAGTTATAACCGAGCCGATAACAGTATGAAAAAGTTGAGGCGCGACACTTCACGCTTCAGGCAATGTGTTAAGCGATGCATGACGAAACGACTATTCTCTATAAGCACCTCACAAATAACCGAATTAAAGGAACACCTTATGGCAAGGTCTGGTTTTCTGGCATTGACGGCAGCCGCGCTGCTGCTGGCGACAGGCGCGGCGCAGGCCGCCGATCCCGTGCGCGTGGGTTCGAAAATCGATACGGAAGGTTCGCTGCTGGGCAACGTGATCCTGCAGGTGCTGGAAAAGCACGGCGTGAAAACGGTGAACAAAATCCAGCTCGGCACCACCCAGGTGGTGCGCGGCGCCATCACCGCTGGCGAGCTGGACATCTATCCCGAATATACCGGCAACGGCGCTTTCTTCTTTAACGACGAAAAAGATAGCGCCTGGAAAAACGCGCGTCAGGGCTATGAAAAGGTGAAAAAGCTCGACGCCGACAAAAATCAGCTGGTATGGCTGACGCCTGCGCCCGCGAACAACACCTGGACCATCGCGGTGCGCCAGGATGTCGCCCAGCAGAACAAACTTAGCTCGCTTGACGATCTCAGCCGCTACCTGAAAAAAGGCGGCACCTTCAAGCTGGCGGCCTCGGCGGAATTTATCGAGCGCGGCGACGCCCTGCCGGCCTTTGAAAAAGCCTATGGCTTCAAGCTGACTCAGAGCCAGCTGCTCTCGCTGGCGGGCGGCGATACGGCGGTAACCATCAAGGCGGCGGCGCAGCAGACTTCCGGCGTCAATGCGGCGATGGCCTACGGCACCGACGGCCCGGTGGCGGCGCTGGGCCTGCAAACCCTGAGCGATCCTAAAGGCGTGCAGCCGATCTATGCGCCGACGCCGGTGATCCGTGCCGCGGTGCTGAAAGCCTGGCCAGACATCGAAAGCTGGCTGAAGCCGGTCTTCAGCAAGCTGGATGAGAAAACCCTGCAGCAGCTGAATGCGAAGATCGCCGTCGAAGGCCAGGACGCCAGCAGCGTGGCGAGCGAATGGCTGCAGCAGCAGAAGCTGCTGTAAATCATGGCTTTGTCGCGGGATGCGATGCTGGCAGCGCGGCGCCAGCCGGTTGCGCTGCTGCTGTTGCTGCTGTTAAGCCTGGCACTCTACTGGCTGCCGTTTCTCAGCTACGCGCCGAACCGGCTGGTCTCCGGCCAGCCGCTGATGCTCGGGCAGGTTAGCGACGCCGGCTGGCTGGCGCTGCCGCTGGCGGCGCTCTGGCTGCTGCTGTGGGCGCGCCCGACGCGTGCGGCGCTGGCGCTGATGCTGCTCGCCTGCGACGCGCTACTGACCGGCATGGTCTGGCTGAGCGGGCACGAGGCGGCGCGGCTGGCGGCGCAGGGCAGCGCGCTGGCGCGCACCAGTTTCGGCGGCGGCCTGTGGCTGGCGTGCGGCGTCACGCTGCTGCTGGGCGCGGAGCTGGCGCGCACGCTGACGCGCAATAATCTCTGGCGACTGCTGCTTAATCTGCAGATCTGGCTGCTGCCGCTGCTGATGCTGTTTAGCGGCGAGCTGAACGCGCTGTCGCTGCTAAAGGAGTACGCCAACCGCCACGCGGTGTTTGACGCGGCACTGGCGCGCCATCTGGCGCTGCTCAGCGGCACGCTGCTGCCTGCGCTGCTTATCGGCCTGCCGCTCGGCATTTTGCTGCACCGGCGTCCGGCGTGGCAGAGCGGCGTTTTCAGCGTGCTGAACGTTATTCAGACCGTGCCGTCGGTGGCGCTGTTCGGTCTGCTGATCGCGCCGCTGGCCGGGCTGGCGAGCGCCTTTCCCTGGCTGAAAAGCTGGGGCGTCAGCGGCATCGGCATGGCGCCGGCGCTGATCGCGCTGACGCTCTATGCGCTGCTGCCGCTGGTGCGCAGCGTGGTGGCCGGGCTGCAGCAGGTGCCGCGCGACGTGCGCGAAAGCGCGCGCGGCATGGGCATGGGTCAGCTGCAGCGCTTTTTCGCCGTCGACGCGCCGCTGGCGCTACCGGTCTGGCTCGCCGGGCTGCGCGTGGTGGTGGTGCAGACGCTTGGCATGGCGGTGATCGCTGCGCTGATCGGCGCAGGCGGCTTCGGCGCCATTATTTTTCAGGGATTGCTCAGCAGCGCGCTCGACCTGGTGCTGCTGGGGGTGATCCCGGTGATTGCGCTGGCGGTAGTGATTGACGCGCTGTTCCGCCTGCTGATTTCCCTGCTGGAGAGAACCCATGATTCACTTTAACGGCGTCAGTAAGCACTTCGCCGGCAAAGCGGCGGTGAAAGATTTGTCGCTGCAGATCGGCGAGGGCGAGTTTAGCGTGCTGCTCGGCACCTCGGGCTCCGGCAAATCGACCACGCTAAAGATGATCAATCGCCTGGTGGAGTTCGACGAGGGCGAGATCCTGTTCGCGGGCGAGTCGATCCGCCGGCTTGACGCGCGCGATTTGCGCCGGCGCATGGGCTACGCCATTCAGTCCATCGGTCTGTTTCCCCACTGGACGGTGGAAAAAAATATCGCCACCGTGCCTGCGCTGCTCGGCTGGCCGAAAGCCCGCATCCGCGCGCGGGTAGACGAGCTGCTGGCGCTGCTCAGTCTGGATACGCATCTGGCGCGGCGTCTGCCGCATCAGCTCTCCGGCGGCCAGCAGCAGCGCGTCGGCGTGGCGCGGGCGCTGGCGGCGGACCCTGAAGTGCTGCTGATGGATGAGCCCTTCGGCGCGCTCAATCCGGTCACGCGCGGCGCGCTGCAGCAGGAGATGCTGCGCATTCACCGCCTGTCGGGCCGCACCATCGTGCTGGTGACGCACGACATCGACGAGGCGCTGACGCTGGCGGATAACATCGTGCTGATGGATCAAGGGGAGATTGTGCAGCAGGGCAAGCCCGCCGCGCTGCTGACGCAGCCGAAAAACGACTTTGTGCAGGACTTCTTCGGCAGAAGCGAGCTGGGCGTGCGTCTGCTGTCGCTGGGGCAGGTCGGCAATGCGGCGCGGCGCGGCGAGTGGCTGGAGGGCGAGCCGCTGGCAGCCGCGCAGTCGCTGCGCGAAGCGCTGTCGCACTTTATCGCCCGGCGCGCCGATAAGCTGCCGGTGGTGGATGAACGCCAGCAGCCGCTCGGCGTGCTCTACTTCAGCGATCTGCTGACCCTGCGCGAGGGGCAATGATGCGCTGGCTGAAAGACCCGCTGCTGTGGCTGATTCTCCTGTTTATGGCGCTGCTGCTCGGCCTGCCCTACAGCGGGCCGCTTTTCGCCTGGTGGTTCCCCGAGCAGGCGCGGCCGCTCTACCAGCAGGAGAGCTTTCTACAGCTGGCGCTGGCGCATCTTTTCCTGGTGGCGACCGCCAGCGCGCTGGCGCTGCTGGCTGGCGTCGGCGGCGGGGTGCTGGTTACGCGGCGCGCGGGACGGCGCTTTCGGCCGCTGGTAGAAACCATCGTGGCGGCCGGACAGACCGTTCCGCCGGTCGCGGTGCTGGCGATCGCCGTGCCGGTGATGGGGTTCGGCGTCTGGCCGGCGGTGGTGGCGCTGCTGCTTTACGGCCTGCTGCCGATTTTACAGGGCACGCTGGCCGGACTCGATAGCGTGCCCGCCAGCAGTCGGGAGATCGCCGACGGCGTCGGCATGAGCGCATGGCAGCGTTTGTGGCAGGTCGAGCTGGCGCTGGCTGCGCCGGTGATACTGGCAGGCGTGCGCACCTCGGTGATCGTTAACATCGGCACGGCGGCCATCGCCTCGACCGTGGGCGCGGAGAGTCTCGGTTCGCCGG
Source organism: Pantoea septica (assembly GCF_002095575.1). Lineage (GTDB taxonomy): Bacteria > Pseudomonadota > Gammaproteobacteria > Enterobacterales > Enterobacteriaceae > Pantoea > Pantoea septica. Next base: position 30,716 of record NZ_MLJJ01000038.1, read on the forward strand.
TAATTATCGGCCTGAGCGGCTTTAACACCGCCTATGTGATTCAGGGGGCGCTGCTGGTGGCGCTGCTGGCGATTGTCAGCGACCGCCTGTTTGAGCGCCTGCAGCGCTGGCTTAGCGTGAGTGGAGAATAAGGGTGTAGCCGACCAGCATTAGCCCGCCGGTGCCGCCGACGGCCATAATGAAAAACAGCGTTGCGAAGAAGATTTTTTGCCAGTTCATGCGGAAACCTGATTAAAGCCGGAAAGGCGGGGATAATAACGCGGGCAGGGCGAGGCGAAAAGGGCCCTGCGTGCGTTTTACTGAAAGCGCGTTTCGTGGGCGCGTATGGTATATCCCTGCTCCTGCCAGTGCGTCAGCTGTTCCTGCTGGCGACGCGTAAGCTTTTTGCCGGTCCAGACAAAAATAGTCTGACCGGGAAAAAGCTCTGGGCGCGGCAGATCGAGCGGCTCAGCCAGCACGTCCAGCCGCCAGCCCTCTTGCGAGAGCCGCCAGGCCTCCAGCCAGATGCGCGTGCGGTCTTCTACCGCCCAGCCGAGGATCAGCGCATCTTTGCCCGCTTTTTTACGGCTGCCTGCCAGACAGAAAGCAACGTAATCAATCAGCGCGCCGTCCAGCAGGCTGCTCATCACGCGCGCGGTGTTCTGATCCAGACCGAGCTTTTGCCGAACTGGCATAATCACGTGGTCGATAAGAGCGTCTACCGGGTTTTCTCGCCCGAGCGTAGCGATTTTGGCGCGCAGCTTTGACGGTTTGACGTGCCGCAGCACGCTCATCAGCTCTTCCTGAAGGTTAACCCAGCCGTCGTGCACGTTTACGCTTTCGCCTTCGAGCAGCGCTTTGACTTTGCCCACCGGGACGCCGCTTTCGATCCAGCGTTTAATTTCTTCGATGCGCTGCACATCCTCGTCATCAAACTGACGATGTCCACCCTCCGATCGCTGCGGCTTTAACAAGCCATAACGTCGTTGCCACGCGCGCAGCGTGACCGGGTTTATTCCACAGCGTTCGGCGACGTCACCGATACTGTAAAAGGCCATAACTTCCCCAAACTTCCTGACTGCGATCCATTAACCTTAACCAACAGGATCAACTTGTACAAATGTTTTTTAAGTGTACAAGTTGACCCTGGCGCAGTTTCACGCTTAATCTCATATTTGAGATACTATTCCCAAATATGAGATGAGAATGATGCTGACTGAAGAGACTGAACAACGCCTTGCGGCTCGCCTGGCGGAACTCCGCGTTCAGCGCGGCTGGTCGCTGGATGAGCTCGCCACGGCGACCGGCATCAGCCGGGCGTCATTGTCGCGTATTGAGCGCGGCGAAACCAGCCCAACGGCTGCCTTATTGAATCGCCTGTGCGTCGCTTATGGTCTTACCATGTCGCGGCTGTTAAGTGAAGTGGAAGAGGCGGTCAATCTGCTGCTGACGCCGGAACAGCAGCCGGTATGGTGCGATGACGCCAGCGGCTTCGTGCGCCGCAACGTTTCGCCGCCGGCCGCCCACTTTCGGGCAGAGCTGGTAGAAGGGCAGCTGCGGCCGGGTGCGCGCATCGATTACGATGCGCCGCCTGTTCAGGGGCTGGAGCAGCATATCTGGCTGCAGCAGGGCGGCCTGACCATCATCATGGACGGGCAGAGCTGGACCTTACAGAGCGGCGATTGCCTGCGTTTTCATCTGACCGGCCGCTCGGCGTTCGAGGCGCATCTTACCGACGGCGCGCGCTATGTGCTGGTGGTGTGCAAACCATGACGACTTATGAATGGATTGACGCCGATCGGGCGCGCAACGAGCAGGGCTTCCTCAGCGATCTGCTGCAGGCGTGCGTGGCGGACGGCGCCAGTATCGGCTTTACCGATCCGCAGGACCGCGCGGCGATAGCGCGTTTCTGGCAGCAACGCGCAGCCAGCCTCGCCGAGGGCGAGAACGAACTTATCGTCGCGCGCCAGCACCATCGGGTGGTCGGCACGCTAACCCTGAGCGCAGCGGTGATGCCAAACGGCCGTCATCGCGCAGAGATAAACAAGCTGCTGGTGCATCCCGCCGTCCGCCGTCAGGGCATCGCGCGCCAGCTGATGCAGCTGGCCGAGCAGCGCGCGCAGGCGCTGGGGAAAACGCTGCTGGTGCTGGACACCCGCAGCGGCGACGTCGCCACGCAGCTCTATCTGTCGCTCGGCTGGCAGATCGCCGGCTCGATTCCAGGCTACGCCGAATCGATCGCGGGCGAGCTGGAGGCGACAACGGTGATGTTTAAGCGGCTGACGTCCCTGCCATGATCCCGGTCGGGCGTGTAGATGCGGATCATCCCGGCGCCGCTGGCTTTTTACGCACGCCACGGCTATCAGCCTGTTGCCGCGTACGGACCTTATGCCGCGATGCCGCAATCGCAGTGCCTGGGCAAGCGGCTGGATGATCAGGGCAGCGCATAGCTGACAGGCGTCACCGCCCGCCGGTCAATCTGCCGGCTCAGGGCGCGCACGGCGCTCGCCAGCGGGCAGAGTGTCCCCTCCGCCGTCGCGTGGCACCCCGGCTGCCGCCACTCTTCGCGCAGCAGCGGATGCGCGGCGTCAATCGGCTGCAGACGACGCAGATCATCCAGGCTTTGCGCCTGAAAATAGACGCGCAGGAAGCGCTGGTTGCTGGCGTTATCGCGCCAGCGCTCAAAAACCAGGCTGCCGCCGGGCGGGATATTGCCGCGTGCGTAGCCGGGCAGCGTCCAGCTAAAGCCCATCAGGGTGCGCACCATCGCGATATTGGTGTCGTGAGCGACCAGCAGCAGCCAGCGCGCGTTTGGTTCAGCGTCATCCCGCGCAATATGGTTAAGCATGGTATCCAGCAGGATTGAGCCGCGCTTTCGCGCGCTGTAGAGCACGTCGTTGCTGAGGTCGTACTTCGCTGTCAGCAGCGGCAGAATGGCAGCGATCTGCGCGGAGCGGGTTATATGGCCCCAGGCGACCTGGCTGAGCGGCAGGTTCTCGCTCCAGGCGAGGCGCAGCGTCTCCGCCATGCTCGCCATTACGCTCAGGCCGGCGATCCAGGCGTGGCCGCTTTTGCTCTGGCGGATCTGCCAGGGCCGATCGAACAGCGCGCAAGGGGCGTCAGAGAGGCATACCGCCTGCCTCAGCGCCTGAATGGCGGGCTGTAGCGCCCGCTGGCGCGCGGCCAGGTCGCCCGCCTTTGCCGTGACCGCCGCCAGCTGCTGCGCGGGATCGGTCGCCGTCGCGGCGAAGGCGTCGGTCTGGAACAGCGGATCGGCTTCGCCCATAACGTGGTGCACCGGCACGCCGCAGCCGGGAAAGGCGCCGTCTGCCAGCGCCTCGGCGGTGGCGCGGGTGCGCTGCAGCGGGCTGGCGCGCACGTAAATATCCTGCGGCTGCGGGCAACCAGCCGTCAGCAGGCCGAGCTGGCGATAATGTTCGCCCTCCCAGCGTCCTTTATTGACCACCGCCGCGTAGCCGTGGCCGGTCAGCTCGCCGTCGCGCGTGCTCCATAGCGTCCAGGGGCGCTGCGTGGCGGCCTCGATCTCTTTTCGGTTGCCCGGCGTGGGCGGACGCACGCCGTGGCGGCTCAGCTCCACTACCTGCTCCAGCTGATACGTCGGCTGCGCGGCGGCCTGCGCCGTCCAGAACAGCAGGGCGCAGATAGCGGCAAAGGCGCGGCGGGGGAAAATCATCTCTCTTTCCTTATGAGAACGGCGGTAATGCGCCACCATAGCGCTGAAGCCCGGCCGCTGGCTACGGCCAGATTTTTCCGCTGCGCAATTCTTCGAGACGGCGCGAAAAAATGCGCCCCAAAGCTGACGCTGGCGGATTACTGTGTAAAAATACAGGCCATTTTCACCCGGCGGTAAACGACTATGGCCCTGACAGCAGCAATAAAAAGCCAGATAGCGCAGTGGTATAAGGCGCTACAGCAGCAGGTGCCGGACTTTATTCCCCGCGCGCCGCAGCGCCAGATGATCGCCGAAGTGGCAAGGTGCCTGGCGGGCGACGACGCGCGCCACCTGGCGATTGAAGCGCCGACCGGCGTCGGCAAAACCCTCTCGTATCTGATCCCCGGCATCGCGGCGAGCCGCGCCGAAGAGAAGACCCTGATCGTCAGCACCGCCAACGTGGCGCTGCAGGATCAGATCTTTACCAAAGATCTGCCGCTGCTGAAAAAGATCATTCCCGATCTTACCTTCACCGCCGCCTTCGGGCGCGGGCGCTACGTTTGCCCTCGCAACCTGGCGGCGCTGGCGGCCAGCGATGACCAGCAGGGCGATCTGCTGCTCTATCTCGACGACGAGGCGGTAAGCAGCACTCAGGAAGAGCAAACGCAGTGCGGGCGGCTGGAGAAGTCGCTTGGCAGCTACGCCTGGGACGGACTGCGCGATCACAGCGAAGAGAATATCAGCGACAGCCTGTGGCAGCGTCTCTCGACAGACAAAGCGAGCTGCCTCGGCTCGCACTGCCGCTGGTATCGCGAATGCCCCTTCTTCGTCGCCCGTCGTGAAATCGAACAGGCAGATGTGGTGGTGGCTAATCATGCGCTGGTGATGGCGGCGATGGAGAACGAGTCGGTGCTGCCGCCGCCGAAACACCTGATGCTGGTGCTGGATGAAGGCCACCATCTGCCGGAGGTGGCGCGCGACGCGCTGGAGATGAGCGCCGACATCACGCCCGGCTGGAGCAGCCTGCAGCTCGATCTCTTCGTGCGGCTGGTCGAGGGCATTATGACGCAGATGCGGCCGAAATCGCCGCCGGCGCTCAGCAATCCGGAGCGTCTCAAGGCGCACTGCGAGGAACTGCGCGAGCTGCTCACCACGCTGAGCCAGGCGCTCAATCCGCTGCTGCCCGCCGACAACCAGCCGGGCGAGTTTCGCTTTGTGCTCGGCGAACTGCCTGAAGAGCTGCTGGCCCTCTGCGCGCGCCTCTTCAAGCTGAGCGACGCGCTGCGCGGCCTGGCGGAAGGACTGATTAACGCCCTCAGCGAACAGACCGGCAGCGTCGATCTGATGCGTCTGCACCGCAATCTGCTGCAGCTTAACCGCCAGTTCGGCTGGTTCGAATCGGTCAGCAAGCTGTGGCGGCTGGCGGCAATGCCGAAAGCGTCGGGCGCGCCGGTGTCGAAGTGGATCACGCGCGAGCTGCGCGACGGCCAGGCGCATCTGCTGTTTCACTGCGCCGGCATTCGCGTCAGCGATCAGCTGGAGAAGCTGCTGTGGCGCAAAATCCCTCATGTGGTGGTGACTTCCGCTACGCTGCGCTCGCTCAACAGCTTCGGCCGCCTGCAGGAGATGTCGGGCCTGAGCGAGAAAGCCGGCGACCGATTCGTGGCGCTCGACTCTCCCTTTAATCATGTCGAGCAGGGCAAGCTGGTGATCCCGAAGATGCGCTATGAGCCGCTGCTGGCTAACGAAGCGGAGCATATCGCCGAAATGGCGGCCTTTTTCCGTCAACAGATGAAAGCGGAGAAGCACAAAGGGGTGCTGGTGCTGTTCGCCAGCGGCCGCGCGATGCAGCAGTTCGTCGCCCAGTTGCCGGAGCTGCGCCTGACCATGCTGGTGCAGGGCGATCAGCCGCGCTCGCGCCTGGTAGAGCTGCACCGTAAACGGGTGGCGAAGGGCGACGCCAGCATTCTGGTGGGCCTGCAGTCGTTCGCTGAAGGGCTGGATTTAAAAGGCGAGCTGCTGAGCCAGGTGCATATTCATAAAATCGCTTTTCCGCCGGTGGACAGTCCGGTAATTTTGACCGAAGGCGAATGGCTAAAGAGCCTGAACCGCTACCCGTTTGAGGTGCAAAGCCTGCCGAGCGCCTCCTTTACGCTGATCCAGCAGGTCGGCCGCCTGATCCGTAGTCATCAATGCTACGGCGAAATCGTCATATATGACCGTCGGCTGCTGAGCAAAACCTACGGCAGCCGCCTGCTGGCCGCGCTGCCGGTTTTTCCTATCGAGCAGCCGGAGGCGCCCGCCGCGCTGAAGGTGAAACGCGCGCCGGCGCTGGCTGGTAACAAACGGCGCCCCACCCGGCGGCCGGCGGCGAAGCGTTAACCACTGACTAACTGTTGGCCGCCGCCTGGCGCGGCCCCCGATCGGAAGCGAAGAATGGAACTGAACAAAGTGATTAAAGAGATCGGACGCGGCAAAAATCACGCGCGCGATCTCGACCTCGCCACCGCGCAGGCGCTGTATACGGCGATGCTGGCGGGCGAAGTGCCGGAGCTGGAGCTGGGCGGCATTCTCATCGCGCTGCGCATCAAGGGCGAAGGCGAAGAGGAGATGCGCGGTTTTTATCAGGCGATGCAGGCGCGCATGATGTCGCTGCAGGCGCCCGTGCAGCGTCCGCAGCCCATTGTTATCCCCAGCTACAACGGCGCGCGGCGTCAGGGCAATCTGACGCCGCTGCTGGCGCTGTTGCTGAATCGACTGGGCTTTCCGGTGCTGGTGCACGGCGTCAGCGACGATCCGACGCGCGTCACCAGCGAGGCGGTGTTCGCCGCGCTCGGCATTGCGGCGGTGACCACACAGCAGCAGGCGCAGGCGGCGCTGGACCAGGGCGGCCTCGCTTTTATCACCATCGATCATCTCTGCCCGCCGATGGCGAAGCAGCTTTCGCTGCGCTGGCGGATGGGGGTGCGCAGCAGCGCCCATACGCTGGTGAAGCTGGCGACGCCGTTCGGGGAACGCGACGCGCTGCGTCTCTCCAGCGTATCGCATCCGGAGTATGTGCCGCGCGTGGCGAAATTCTTTAGCGATATCGACGCGCCCGCCATTCTGCTGAACGGCACGGAAGGCGAAGTCTACGCCAGTCCGCTGCGCTGTCCGGCGATCGGCTTTATTTCCGGAGCAGGACGCGAAGCGGAAGTCTGGGTCGAGCGTCAGCCGGAAGCGGCGCCGGAGCTGCCGGCGGATAAATCGGCCGAGACGACCGCGCGCTGGACAGAAATGGTGCTGAAAGGTGAGCGCCCGGTGCCGCAGGCGCTGCGTCTGCAAGTCGCCTGCTGCCTGCGCGCCAGCGGAGAAAGCGCGTCGCTGGAGGAGGGGCTGGCGCGCCTCAGCGACGCCGGATTTTAAGTTAGCCTTGCGGCAGCGCCTGTTCGACCAGGCGCTGCCAGAACGTCACGCCCAGCGGGATTAGCGCGTCGTTAAAGTCATATTCGGCATTGTGCAGCGGTGCAGAAGGCGTCGCGCCATCGGCGCCCAGCCAGAAATAGGCGCCGGGGCAGACATTAAGCATGCAAGCGAAATCTTCCGACGCCATAGAGGGATTCACCTGCCAGTGAACCTGCTCTTCGCCCAGCATCTGCTGCGCCGCCATGCGTACCTGCTCAGCGGGTTCGGCGTGGTTGGCGGTGACCGGATAGCCGGGAAACCAGTGAACAGCGCCGCTGACGCCGAACGGGCGCGGCAGGGTAGTGACAAACTCCTCGATCAGACCGCGTACCTTGTTGCGTACGTCGGTCTGCAAACATCGTACCGTACCGCGCAGCACCAGCGTTTCCGGGATGACGTTAATCGCTTCGCCGCCGTGGATCTGCGTGACGCTGACCACCGCCGAGGCGAGCGGCGAGAGACGACGCGAGGGAATGGTTTGCAGCGCCAGAATCAGTTCGGCGGCCACTACCATAGGATCGGCGCCGCTTTCCGGCATCGCCGCGTGGCAGCTTTTGCCGGTCAGGGTAATTTCAAACGAGTCGAGCGACGCCATCATCGCGCCGGGATTAACCGCCAGCGATCCCACCGGCATGCCCGGCCAGTTATGCAGCGCATAGATCGCATCCATGGGGAAGCGCTGAAACAGGCCTTCTTCGACCATTTTGCGCGCGCCGCCCAGATTTTCTTCGGCGGGCTGAAAGATAAAGTGCACCGTGCCGCGAAAGCGACGCGTGGCCGTCAGCTGCAGCGCCGCCGCCAGCAGGATCGCGGTATGGCCGTCGTGGCCGCAGGCGTGCATCACGCCCTGACGCGCAGAGCGCCATTGCGGGCTGCCTTTTTCGGTGATGGGCAGCGCATCCATATCTGCACGCAGCCCGATAACCGGGCCGTCGCCGTTGCGCAGCGTGCCGACCACGCCCGTGCCTGCCAGCCCGCGATGCACCTGCAGCCCCGACATTTCCAGCTCCTGCGCGACCAGATCGCTGGTTTTATGTTCCTGATAACCGAGTTCCGGTTCGCGGTGCAGCTGATGACGCCAGTGTTGGGCTTTGTCGAGCAGGGCAGGGGATAAGGTCATGCGGAATCGCGCTCCTGTAGTGGTGAATCTCCACTTTAGTGGCAAGGCGCAGGCGCGTCTATCTTCCGGACTGGGAATTTGGCTATAGGTCAGAATCAAAGGTAATAAGGGGCAGCAGACCGGCTGGGGGCGGTGCGGGGTAGCGGTCTCGCTTGCTTTTTGCGCGCGGCGCGCGCCCGGCGATTGACCTGCTGCGCAGGGGGCTGAGCGGGGTTCGCCCGCTGGCGGGTTGTCCGCTGCGCAGGGGCTGAGCAGGTTTCGCCCGCTGGCGGGTTGTCGGCTGCGCAGGGGGGCTGAGCGAGTTTCGCCCGCCGGCGGGTTGTCGGCTGCGCAGGGGGGC
>NZ_MLJJ01000039.1 GCF_002095575.1 Pantoea septica
AAAGCGAAAAAAGCCGCTGCCGCGCAGGCATCAGAAAAGGACGTCGTGACCCTCGACGTTGCAAACAGTGATGCGCGTCCGTCGGAAGACGCGCGCAAGGCAGCCGTCGCTGCCGCTATCGCCCGGGCCAAAGCGCGTAAAGCGCAGCCGCCGTCGACGTTTGAGGAATAAATGGCTTTTCGTATCGCTAGCTCCCCTTATACCCATAACCGTCGCAGCACCGGCAACATTATGTTGCTGGTGGTGCTGGCGGCCGTCCCCGGCTTCGCCGCGCAATGGTATTTCTTTGGCTACGGCAGCGTGCTGCAGGTGCTGCTGGCGGTCTTGACCGCGTGGCTGGCGGAAGCGGCCATTATGCGGCTGCGCAAGGCGCCGATCGCTCCCAGCCTGGCGGATAACTCCGCGCTGCTGACCGCCGTGCTTATCGGCATTAGCCTGCCGCCGCTTGCGCCCTGGTGGCTGGTGGTGATCGGCACCCTGTTCGCTATCGTTATCGCCAAGCAGCTCTACGGCGGCCTGGGACAAAACCCTTTCAATCCGGCAATGGTCGGCTATGTGGTGCTGCTGATCTCCTTCCCGGTGCAGATGACCAGCTGGCTGCCGCCCGATGCGCTGCAGGCGGTGAAACCAGGCCTGCTTGATTCGCTGAGCATGATCTTTACCGGCCATACGCTGGCGGGCGATACCATGCAGCAGCTGCAGCTCGGCGTCGACGGCGTCAGCCAGGCGACGCCGCTGGATACGTTTAAAACCGGCCTGCGCGCCGGCCACAGCGCGGAGCAGCTGCTGGCGCAGCCGATCTATACCGGCGTGCTGGCCGGCCTCGGCTGGCAGTGGATCAACCTTGGCTATCTGGCCGGCGGCCTGTTCCTGCTGTGGAAAAACGCCATTCGCTGGCATATTCCGGCGGCGATGCTGCTGTCGCTGGCGTTCTGCGCCACGCTGGGCTGGCTGATCTCGCCGGAGAGCCTTAACACGCCGCTGATCCATCTCTTTTCCGGCGCCACTATGCTCGGCGCGTTTTTCATCGCCACCGATCCGGTTACCGCCTCCACCACCAACCGCGGGCGTCTGCTTTACGGCGCGCTGATTGGTTTGCTGGTGTGGCTGATCCGCAGCTTCGGCGGCTACCCTGACGGCGTCGCCTTTGCCGTGCTGCTGGCGAATATCTGCGTGCCGTTAATCGATTACTACACGCAGCCGCGCGTCTACGGCCATCGCAAGGAGTGATCGATGCTTGAGACTATCCGTAAAAACGCCGTTACCCTGGCGCTGTTCGCGGTGTTCACCACCGGTTTGACCGCCGTGGTGAACTACGTAACCAAACCGACCATTGCCCATCAGACAGCGTTGAATCAAAAAAACCTGCTGGATCAGGTGGTGCCGGTCGAGCTGTACGATAATCAGATTCAGCGCGAATGTTACCTTGTCACCGATGCCGCGCTGGGCAACGCCGCGCCGCACCACCTCTATCTGGCGCGCAAGGGCGATGCGCCGGTGGCGGCCGCGCTTGAGACCACCGCGCCGGATGGCTATTCTGGTGCGATACAGATGCTGGTCGGCGCCGATTTTCACGGCAAAGTGCTGGGCGTACGCGTTATCGAACATCATGAAACCCCGGGGCTTGGCGACAAGATCGAGCTGCGGATCTCAGACTGGATTAACAGCTTTAACGGCAAAGTCGTGCACGGCGCCGATGACAAAGCTTTTGCGGTAAAGAAAGATGGCGGCGAGTTCGACCAGTTTACCGGCGCCACCATTACGCCGCGCGCCGTGGTTAACGCCACTAAGCGCGCCGCGCTACTGATTGAAACGCTGAGCGGCAACGTCTCGTCGCTGCCCGAATGTGGAGACGCAAATGAGTGAAGCCAAAAACCTGCTGGTAGGCGGCCTGTGGAAAAACAACTCGGCGCTGGTGCAGCTGCTCGGGCTCTGCCCGCTGCTGGCCGTCACCTCGACGGCGACCAACGCGCTGGGACTCGGCCTGGCGACCACGCTGGTGCTGACCATCACCAACAGCGCCATTTCCGCCTCGCGCCGCTGGGTGCCGTCGGAAATCCGCATCCCGATCTACGTGATGATCATCGCCTCGGTGGTGAGCTGCGTGCAGATGCTGATCAACGCCTACGCCTATGGCCTTTATGAGTCGCTCGGCATCTTTATTCCGCTGATCGTCACCAATTGCATCGTGGTCGGCCGCGCCGAAGCGGTGGCCTCAAAGAGCAGCATTCCCCTTGCCGCGCTGGATGGCTTCGCCATCGGCATGGGCGCAACCTGCGCCATGGTCACCCTCGGTTCGATTCGCGAGCTGATCGGCAGCGGCACGTTGTTTAACGGCGCGGATCAGCTGCTCGGCCCCTGGGCCAGGGCGCTGCGCATCGAGGTGGTGCACTTCGACTCGCCGATGCTGCTGGCGATGCTGCCGCCAGGCGCGTTTATCGGCCTCGGCATGCTGCTGGCCGCGAAATACCTGATCGATCAGAAACTGAAACAGCGCGCCGCGCGCCGCGCCGCTGAAGCTGCGGCGGCCGAACCGCACGCGCCTGCAGGGAAAGCGGTGTGAATCAGGCGAAACGCAGAGAAATCCTTACCCGGCTGCGGGACAACAACCCGCATCCCACCACCGAACTCAATTTTACCTCGCCGTTCGAACTGCTGATCGCCGTGCTGTTGTCGGCGCAGGCGACCGACGTCAGCGTCAATAAGGCGACCGCAAAGCTTTATCCGGTGGCTAACACCCCCGCCGCGATGCTGTCGCTGGGCGTCGAGGGCGTGAAGGAGCATATCAAGACGATCGGCCTGTATAACAGCAAGGCTGAGAACGTGATCAAGACCTGCCGTATTCTGCTGGAGCAGCACGGCGGCGAGGTGCCGGAAGATCGCGCCGCGCTGGAGGCGCTCCCGGGCGTCGGGCGCAAAACGGCTAACGTAGTGCTGAACACCGCTTTCGGCTGGCCGACCATCGCCGTAGATACCCATATTTTCCGCGTCAGCAACCGCACTCGCTTCGCGCCGGGCAAGAACGTGGAAGAGGTAGAGGCGAAGCTGCTGAAAGTGGTGCCTGCCGAGTTTAAGGTGGATTGCCACCACTGGCTGATCCTGCATGGCCGCTACACCTGCGTCGCGCGCAAGCCGCGCTGCGGCGCCTGCCTGATTGAAGATCTCTGCGAGTTTCCCGACAAGACGGAAATCTGACGGGCGCGCCGCGCCCGTCGTGCGTTAGCGCCCTGCCAGCGCCGCCTGTAGCCAGGCAATCGCCAGCGGCGAATCTTTCCCCTGCAATGCCGCCCGCTCCGACTGGAACAGTGTCGCGACGAAGAAAGGGTGATCGATCAGTTCAATGCCGCGCACATCTCCTGAAGCGTCCCAGGAGGTGATACGCAAATTCTCCCCCTCCAGCGCCTCGCTGAAGGCGGGATTAACGCCAAAATTACAGTGGTAGCCCTCATCGCTTGACTGCGCGCCATAGGCCTCGGCGATGCGCGATCCCGGCGCGAACCTGACTTCGCCCCGCTGCTCTACCAGCGAACAGCTGAGCGGCGCGATGACCATGCGGCCGCCCTCGTCGGTCTCGGCGTGACTGGCATCCTGCCAGCCCAGCACGTTGCGGGCGTACTCAATCACCGCATACTGAAAACCGCCGCAGGAGCCGAGAAACGGATGCTGCCGCTCTCGCGCCCAGCGAATGGTTTCAAACACAGCCTCATCGTTTTTATAGGGGCTGCCCGGCACGACCCAGACGGCGTCGCTCTCTTTCACAGCGCTGAGATCGCCGAGCTGGTCAGTAGGGAGCCAGCGAAAGCTGACGGCGGCGCCCAGATGCGCGGCGGCGCGCTCAATAGCCAGAGGAATAGCCTGATGCGCAACGGCGCTGGCGCGGTAATCGCCCACAAGTGCCAGGTTTACTAATGCTGACATGAATACGTCCTGTAAAGGGAAATGTCGAGGTTAGCGGATCGCTATTTTGATGTCGAGACGGTAAAAATCGCATTTTTATGCGCCTGACGCGGCACGCAAACGCTTTCTTGTTTTACCCGATGAATTAATTGGTGATTCTGTGCGAAGGATCAACTTTTACCCGTTCTTTCTCATTACTGGAAGCCAACATGCTGGTTTATTGTTCAAATTAGCTGATAAATTAGCTCCATCCAGCATAATGAACCGGTTAATTACCGAACGACGATGCCTTAGCCTGTTAAATTACAGTAAAGCAGTTTATGTGGTTATTATTATCCTCTTCTCATGAAAAACAAACGTTTATTCTGGTAGAATTATCTCTGCTGAAATTAAAATCCATTTAACAAAGTTAGATCGGTTTTTAAACCTTACATAGACCAGGCTTTTCAGCATTCAAAAAATTCTTGCCCTGATGCGCGTTATCAGCCACATTAGGCGCCGCTTTTCCCTACTAATAACAATGTCGCGCATGGAATCCTGACATGACGCGGACTTATTTCCTGTCGTAAAACAGGGTACGCGAAAAACTGAGGTACACGTGTCAACTGCAAACAAACACACTGATGAGGCCGTTAGCCTCAATGCGTTCAAACAGCCGAAGGCCTTCTACCTGATCTTCTCGATTGAGTTGTGGGAGCGCTTCGGTTTCTACGGCCTGCAGGCCATCATGGCTGTTTACCTGGTTAAACAGCTGGGTATGTCGGAAGCGGCTTCTATTACTCTGTTCGCCTCTTTTAGCGCGCTGGTTTATGGCCTGGTGGCTATCGGCGGCTGGCTGGGCGATAAAGTGCTGGGCACCAAGCGCGTTATCGTGCTGGGCGTCATCGTGCTGGCGCTGGGTTACGCGCTGGTGGCCTTCTCCGGTCATGACGTCGGCATGGTCTATGTCGGCATGGCGACCATCGCGGTAGGCAGCGGGCTGTTCAAAGCGAACCCCTCTTCGCTGCTCTCTACCTGCTACGAGAAAGATGACCCGCGTCTCGACGGCGCCTTCACCATGTTCTACATGTCAATCAACGTCGGCTCGCTCTTCTCAATGATGCTGACCCCCTGGCTGGCGGCGAAATATGGCTGGAGCGTGGCCTTTTCCCTCTCGGTTGTCGGTCTGGTGATTACCCTGCTCAACTTTCTGTTCTGCAAAGGCCTGGTGAAAAACTACGGCTCGAAGCCGGACTTCGCGCCGCTCAACGTCAGCAAGCTGCTGATGACCCTGGTAGGCGTCGTGGTGCTGGTCGCGATTGCAACCTGGCTGCTGCATCACCAGACTATCGCGCGCATTACCCTGGGCGTGGTCGCGCTGGGCATTATCCTGATCTTCGCCAAAGAGGCGTTCTCGCTGAAAGGCGCGGCGCGGCGCAAAATGATCGTGGCGTTTCTGCTGATGGTCGAGGCGATCGTCTTCTTCGTGCTCTATATGCAGATGCCGACCTCGCTTAACTTCTTCGCGATTCGCAACGTCGAACACACCATTCTGGGGATTACCTTCGAGCCCGAGCAGTTCCAGGCGCTCAACCCGTTCTGGATTATGCTGGCGAGCCCCCTGCTGGCGGCGGTCTACAACAAGCTGGGCGACCGTCTGCCGATGCCGTTTAAATTCGCTATCGGCATGGTGCTCTGCTCGGCCGCCTTCCTGGTGCTGCCGCTGGGCGCAAAGTTCGCTTCGGATGCCGGTATCGTCTCGGTTAGCTGGCTGATCCTTAGCTATGCGCTGCAGAGCATCGGCGAGCTGATGATCTCCGGTCTCGGTCTGGCGATGGTGGCGCAGCTGGTGCCGCAACGCCTGATGGGCTTTATCATGGGCTCATGGTTCCTCACCACCGCTGGCGCGGCGATGATCGCCGGTAAAGTGGCGGGCCTGATGGCCGTGCCGGAGAACGTGACCGATCCGCTCGCCTCGCTGAACGTCTACAGCAGCGTCTTCCAGCAGATCGGCATCGTTACCGGCGTGATCGCCGTGCTGATGCTGCTGACCGCACCGCTGCTGAACCGCATGGCCCAGACGCCGCAGGCGGAGCTGGAAAAAGCGCAGGCCTGATCGTTCAGGTGACATGCAGCCGGGCCATGCGCCCGGCTTTTTTTTATCCTTTTCCGGGCCAGGGGCAACGCTTGATCGCGGTCACTGGCAATTCGGCGACGAGGCATTAAGCTGCAATGATCCTGTCGCAATCCGGAGGTCCGTGATGAAACTGTTCTGTAAGGCTGGCGCCTGCTCGCTTTCGCCGCATATCGTGCTGCGTGAGTGCGGGCTCGACTTCACGCAGGTTAATGTCGATCTGATGAAAAAAGTCACCGAATGCAGCGAAGATTACTGGCAAATCAATCCAAAAGGCCAGGTGCCGGCGCTGGAGCTGGATGACGGCACTATCCTGACCGAAGGCGTGGCGATTGTGCAATATCTGGCGGATCTGAAGCCCGACCGCCAGCTGCTGGCGCCGGTCGGCAGCCTGACGCGCTACCACACGCTGGAGTGGCTCAGCTTTATCAGCAGCGAACTGCATAAAACGTTCACGCCGCTGTTTAAGTCCGATACGCCCGACAGCTACAAGCCTTTGCTGCGCGCCCGGCTGGAGCAGCAATTCCGCTTCGTCGACAAGGCGCTGCAGGACAAGCAGTGGTTGATGGGGCTGCGCTTCAGCGTGGCGGATGCCTATCTTTACGTTATGGTGCGCTGGGCGCATGCGCTGAAGCTGGAGCTGGAAGGGTTATCGGCGCTGGACGCCTGGTTTCAGCGTACGTCGCAGCGGCCTGCGGTGCAGGCGGCGCTGAAGGCGGAAGGCGCAGCCTAGCTAGCGGGGCCGATGCGATATCGGCCCTGCAGGTTTACAGCGCTTCGGCGGCGAAGTGCTGGGTCGGCTGGGCGATAGCGTCCTGCGCCGCGACCAGCTGCAGCTCATATTCGCCCATGGCGTGGGTGGTCAGCATCACTTCGTACACGGCGGCGGTAACGTGCTCTAGCGCCTGCTTCAGATCCTTGCCGTGCAGCAGATTGACCAGCAGCAGGCCGCTGGTGAGGTCGCCGACGCAGACCGGCTGGCGCACGCCGAAATCCACCAGCGGACGGCTGATATGCCAGGCCTCTTCCGCCGTGACCAGCAGCATCTCGAAGCGATCGCTGCGACGTCCGGCGCGCGCCAGATGTTTCACCAGCACCACGCGCGGCCCCTGGGCAATCAGCGCGCGTGCCGCCGCGATCGCCTCTTCTACGCTGGTGACGCTGCGCTCGCTGAGCATCTCCAGCTCCAGCAGATTCGGCGCGATAATGTCGCTGGCGGGCATGGCGTATTTACAGTGATACTCCGCCACGCCAGGCGCCACGATGCACCCTTTTTCAGGATGTCCCATCACCGGATCGCAAAAGAACCAGGCGTCCGGGTTGGCGGCTTTCACCATGCGCACGATCTCCAGGATCTGTTCGCCCTGTTCAGCCGAGCCCAGATAGCCGCTCAGCACCGCATCGCAGGTTTTCAGCCGGTCGATATCGCCGATGCCTTTGACGATCTCCGTCAGGTGCGTCGCGGGCATAACCGTGCCCGTCCAGTGGCCGTACTGGGTATGGTTTGAGAATTGTACGGTGTTGAGTGGCCAGACGTTGGCCCCCATGCGCCGCATCGGAAATTCGGCGGCGGCGTTGCCAGCGTGGCCGAATACCACATGCGACTGAATTGCGAGAATATTTTTCATTATGTTCTGAACTGCCTTGCCCTTGTCTGCCATAAAAAAGGGCCGGAAACCGGCCCTGAAGCGCTTACTGCCAGACGATCAGACAGTAGTGTTTTTTCCCGCGACGCAGCAGCGTGTAGCGGCCAAACAGCTTATCGCTCTCGCTGAAGCGGTACTCCGCGTCTGACTGCTTCTCGCCGTTGATAGCGACGGCGTTAGAGCCGATCATGGTGCGCGCCTGACCGCGTGACGGCACCAGCTCGGCATTCACCAGCGCCTGCTGCAGATCGTCGTCCGCGCCCAGCTGCACGGTCGGCATGCCATCCTGCGCCAGCTGTTCGAAGTCCGCTTCGGTCATGTCGCTCAGCGCGCCGGAGAAGAGGCTCTCGGTAATGCGCTTCGCCGCCGCCAGGCCCGCTTCGCCATGCACCAGCCGCGTGACGCTCTCGGCGAGCACGTACTGCGCGCGCGGCGCTTTGCCGCTGTTCTTGTCTTCCTCTTCCAGCGCGTTGATCTCGTCAAGGCTGAGGAAGGTGAAGAACTTCAGGAAGCGGTAGACGTCGGCGTCCGCGGTATTGATCCAGAACTGGTAGAACTTATAAGGGCTGGTTTTCTTCGCATCGAGCCACACCGCGCCGCCTTCGGTTTTACCGAACTTGGTGCCGTCGGACTTGGTGATCAGCGGCACCGTCAGGCCGAAGACCTGGTTCTGATGGAGACGACGCGTCAGGTCGATGCCGGAGGTGATGTTGCCCCACTGATCGGAGCCGCCAATCTGCAGCGACACGCCGTGGCGTTTGTTGAGCTCGGCGAAGTCGTAGCCCTGCAGCAGGTTGTAGGAGAACTCGGTAAAGGAGATCCCCTGGTCGTCGCGGTTCAGGCGCTGTTTGACCGCTTCTTTGTTAATCATCTGATTCACAGAGAAGTGTTTGCCGATATCGCGCAGGAAGGTCAGCACGTTCATGCCGCCGAACCAGTCGTAGTTGTTGGCGGCGATAGCGCTGTTGTCGCCGCAGTCGAAATCGAGGAAAGGCGCGACCTGACGGCGGATCTTCTCCACCCACTCGCCTACGGTTTCGCTGGTGTTGAGTTTACGTTCTGCTGCTTTAAAGCTGGGATCGCCGATCAGACCGGTGGCACCGCCCACCAGCGCGACCGGCTTGTGTCCGGCATCCTGAAAACGTTTCAGGCAGAGCAGCGGCACCAGATGGCCCAAATGCAAGCTGTCAGCGGTCGGATCGAAGCCGCAATAGAGGGCGATCGGCCCTTGCGCCAGTCGCTCTGCTAACGCTTCCTCATCCGTTACCTGGGCGATTAAGCCCCGTTCCTGCAATTGTTGTATCAGGTTACTGCTGGTCATCACTGACTCCAAATTGATCAGACTGCACCTATGCTGGTACACAGCTTTCCGCTGAGTGCGGAAGAAAAAAAGAGGGCTATAGCATAAAGCGCTGGCGACTTCTGTGCCAGCGCTGAGAGAGGAGAAATACGCTGTTTTACGGGGCTAAGCGGTCGATTTTCCAGCCGTTGTCGTCGCGCTGGTAGAGGAAACGGTCATGCAGGCGATGTTCGCCGCCCTGCCAGAACTCCATGGTGTGAAATTTGACGCGGTATCCGCCCCAGAAGCTCGGCAGCGGGACCTCGCCCTGCTGAAACTTCTGCTTCAGCTCGAGGAATTTCCCCTCCAGCACGCCGCGCGCCGATATCCGGCTCGACTGACGCGATACCCAGGCGCCGATTTGGCTGTCGCGCGGGCGGCTATGGAAATATTTCAGCACCTCCAGCGACGACAGCTTTTCGACTTCGCCCAGCACCATCACCTGGCGCTCCAGGAAGTGCCAGGGGAAGTGCAGCGAGATGCGCGGATTGTTGGCCAGCTGCTGCGCCTTGCGGCTGCCGAGATTGGTATAGAACACCAGGCCGCTGTCGTCATAGTGCTTAAGCAGCACGATACGCTGGTAAGGCTGCCCCTGATCGTCCACCGTCGCTACGGTCATGGCGGTGGGATCGGGCAGCTGCGCTTCGCACGCCTGACGCAGCCAGGTTTCAAACAGCGCCAGCGGCTGGTCCGGCAGATCCTTGCGACGCAGCCCGCCGCGCGTATATTCGCGGCGCAGGCTGGCGATATCTTGCAGAGTGAAATTCGTGCTCATACGGGTTACTCGAAATGAACAGGCTGGCTGGCAGGCTGCAATTCACAGTCGTTGACGACGATTTTATCGTCGCGTTCGATAAAGGCGGTTTCGCCTTTGGTCCAGAATACATATTTTCCGTCGCTGTAGCGCGCGCCTGAGGCGGAGATCGCCCGCTTCAGCGTTAACGGCTGGCCGTCCATGATAAAGCTGACCTGCTCGCTGGCGTTGTCGAGCGTGACGGTCAGCGGCAGGGTGCCGCAGCGATAGTGCAGCGTTTGCGGCGCTTCAGCCTGTTTGTGCAGCAGACCGCAGCCGCTCAGCAGCAGCGCGGCGGCAAGCGTTAACCCCTGTTTCATCGTGATTCTCCTTACTGTCAGTAGAGCGGATTAGCCGGATAGATAGCGCCGAGCACGCTTTTTGCCGTTGCGCCGGTTACGGCGGGCAGATTGCCGGGCAAACCGGAGAGCGTGCGGCTGGCAAGCCAGGCGAACGCCAGCGCCTCCATATCGTCGCCGCGAATGCCCGCGGCGTCGGTGGTGGCCACTTCGGTTCCCGCCAGCAGCGCGGCGAGGCGCGCCATCAGCAGCGGATTGCGGCCGCCGCCGCCGCACACCAGCAGCCGGTCGCAGCCGTCGTTAAGCTGCACCTGGTGGGCGATGGTGACGGCGCTCAGCTCGGTCAGCGTCGCCTGCACGTCCTGCGGCGCCAGGCCCGGGAAAGTTTGCAGCTGGCGCTCAACCCAGCCCAGATTAAAATATTCGCGCCCGGTACTTTTCGGCGGCGGCAGCGCGAACCAGGGATCGCGCAACATCTGCTCCAGCAGCGCGGGCACCACGCTGCCGCTGCTCGCCCAGCGGGCGTCCTGGTCGAACGGCTTGCCCTGGTGACGCCAAATCCAGGCATCGATCAGCATATTGCCGGGGCCGGTATCGAAGCCGCGCACCGGCTGACCCGGGATGAGCAGGGAAAGATTGGCGATGCCGCCGATATTGAGCACCATGCGGCGCTCGACCGCGTCCATCAGCAACGCCTGATGAAACGCGGGCACCAGCGGCGCGCCCTGCCCGCCCAGCGCCATATCGCGGCGGCGGAAGTCGCCGACCACGGTAATGCCGGTGGCGGCGACAATCTGATTATTATCGCCGATTTGCAGCGTGTTCGGCGCGTCGCTTTGCGGTTCGTGCCAGACGGTCTGCCCGTGACAGCCGATGGCGACGATATCGCTCGGCTCCAGCGCCTCGCGCCGCATCAGGGTATTGACCGCGTCGGCGAACAGACGGCCAAGGCGCGTATCGAGCTGGCCGAGCTGCGAAAGCGTCAGCTGCTGGCCCTGGCCGATCGCCAGAATCTGCTGACGCAGCTCGCCCGGCATCGGATGGCAGTAGCTCGCCTGCTGCGCCACCATATGCTCATCAATGGCGGCCAGCACCACGTCTACGCCGTCCAGGCTGGTGCCTGACATAACGCCGATATAACGTCCTGATTTCATTCCTGGTCCTTACTGGGTGGCGGAAGTGCGATTCAACGCCTTTCAGTCTGGCAAATTCTCGCGCCTGTTTCGACGATTACCTGACGCTTTACCCGACTTTATGCAACAAATAACATTGCGCAACTTTTTTTCTCGCCTGGTTGAATTTTTGTTAGTCGCTAATAGTCTATGTTTGGCTTCACCATGTTTTACTCAGACTAAGATTAATTTGCTTTGTGTCTTATACTGTTTGCAGGATTTCGCGATACACATGGCGCATTGCTTAAGAAAGGAGTTACAAATGATCAAGCGTTTCGTTGCTGTCGCACTGGCTGGCATTACGCTGGCCGGCTGCACAAATACCAGTACTCTGTCAGGCGATACCTACAGTGCCAGTGAGGCCAAACAGGTTCAGAGCGTGTCTTACGGCACGCTGGTCTCGGTCCGTCCGGTTAAGATTCAGGGCGGCGATGACAACAACGTGATCGGCGCTATCGGCGGCGCGGTGCTGGGCGGTTTCCTCGGCAATACCATCGGCGGCGGCACCGGACGCAGCCTGGCCACCGCAGGCGGTGCGATCGCTGGCGGCCTGGCAGGCCAGGGCGTGCAGGGCGCAGTCAATAAAACCGACGGCGTCGAGCTGGAAATCCGTAAGGATGACGGCAATACCATCATGGTGGTGCAGAAGCAGGCGGCCAGCCGTTACTCTGTCGGGCAGCGCGTAGCGCTGGCATCCAACGGCAGCCAGATCACCGTTTCGCCGCGCTGATCGCCTCAGCAAAAAAAACCGACGCCTGGGCGTCGGTTTTTTTATTTTTCCCGATGCTGCAGCTCGAGAATGTTTTTCTCCAGACGGGCGATAAGGGTCACCATCTGGTTGATCTCTTCGCGGCTGATGCCGGCAAGAATATCGTCGCGCGTCGCGTCGATAACGCTCTCAACCTGTTCGATAATCGGCTCCGCCTGACGCGTCAGCTTGATGCGCTTCGCGCGGCGATCGTTCGCGCAGGTCGAGCGGGTAATCAATCCTTTCTCTTCCAGCTGATCCAGCGTGCGCACCAGCGACGGCTGCTCAATGCCGATCGCCTTCGCCAGCTGAATCTGCGACTGTTCCGGCGGCAGCTGATGAATGTTGTGCAGCGTGACCCAGTGCGTCTGCGTCAGCTCAAGCGGCTTCAGTCGCTGATCGATCAACGCGCGCCAGATGCGCACCAGGCGAGACAAATCCGTTCCAAGGGGCGTATCCATTCCATCTCCTTATAATTAGCTTGCTAGCTATCAAGCCAGATTTTACACTATTCTGCGAGTTTAAAGGACAAATTACAAACCCCGGGCGAAGCCCCAGCGCTTCATCTACGCTTTTTGAGACCGGCGCCAGGGTGATATCAGAAGGATGATGCGTGGCTATTTTTCCCTTTCATGCGGCTGGGCCCCTGACCGACCTGGTCTTCGGCGCCTCGCTGTTCTTTCCACCGCTGTTTAAGGCGGTCCTGCTCGGCTTCTTCTTCTGGCTTATTCTTCATCCGCTGCTGCGCGGCTGGCTCTACTCGGGGGATATCTGGCATCCGACGCTGCTGGATCTCTCGCTTTTCGTACTTTGCGTCGCCGCCGGGCTTTTTCTGCTGGGACAGGGATACTCCTCATGAAATTCAATGCAGTAAAATATTTTTCCACGCTTATCGTCTTCGCGGCCGCCCTGCTGGCGGGCTGGTGGATGTGGAACTACTACATGCAGTCGCCCTGGACGCGCGACGGCAAGGTCCGCGCCGAGCTGGCGCAGGTGACTCCCCAGATTTCGGCGCGCATCGTCTCGCTGGCGGTAAAAGATAATCAGTTTGTGCGCCGGGGCCAGACGCTGCTGACGCTGGATACCGTGCCCTGGCAGATTGCGCTGGACAACGCCGAGGCGCAGCTGGCCAAGGCGCAGGCCGACCTGGCGAAGGCGCAGCATGAAGCGCGACGCCGCGCCAGCCTGCCGCGCAACGTGATTTCGGCCGAAGATCTCGACGCCGCGCAGCTTAACGCCGCGTCGATGGCGGCCAGCGCCAAAGCGGCGCAGGCGGCGCTGGACCAGGCACGCTGGAATTTGCAGCAGACCACCGTGACGGCACCGACCGACGGCTGGATCAGCAACCTGACGCTGCGCGTCGGCGACTACGCCACGGCGGGCACGCCGCTCTTCGCTCTGGTCGACAGCCACTCTTATTACGTGATGGGCTATTTCGAAGAGACCAAGCTGCGCCATATTCGGCCTGGCGCGCCGGCGCAGATCGTGCTCTACAGCAACGGCGCGCGCCTGCAGGGCGAGGTAGAAAGCATCGGCCGCGCCATCTATGACCAGAGTATCGACAGCGACAGCGGCCTGGTGCCGGATATCAAGCCGAACGTGCCCTGGGTGCGGCTGGCGCAGCGCGTGCCGGTGCGCATTCGCCTGGCGCAGATACCGGATAATGTGCCGCTGGTGGCCGGCACCACCTGCTCTATCGCCATTCAGCCGTGAGCGCGCGATGAATCTGCACTGGCTGGCCTGGGACCAGCTGCCCTGGGTGAAGGCAGACGCCAATCAGTGGCGCTATGCGCTACGCAACGCCATCGCAATGTGCCTGGCGCTCAGTATCGCCTATGCGCTCGACCTGGATGAGCCCTACTGGGCGATGACATCGGCAGCGGTGATCAGCTTTCCCACCGTCGGCGGCGCGATCGGCAAAAGCCTCGGACGCATCGTCGGCAGTCTGATGGGCGCAGGCGCCGCGCTGCTGATCGCCGGCCATACCCTCAACGAACCCTGGCTGTTCACCTTTTTTATCGCCGGCTGGCTGGCGTTCTGCACCGGCATCGCCAACCACTACCAAAACAACGTGGCCTACGCCTTTTCGCTGGCGGGCTACACCGCGGCGATTATCGTTTTCAGCAGCGTCGACCTCACCGATGCGACGGATCTCTGGAATCTGACGCAGGCGCGCGTCTGCGAGGTGATTTCAGGCATTCTGTGCGCCGGGTTTATGATGATGGTGCTGCCGAGCACCTCGGACGGCGAGGCGCTGATCGCCTCTTTGCAGAAGATGCACGCGCGACTGCTGGAGCACGCCGGGCTGCTGCTGCAGCCTACCGAGGTCGATAAGGTGCGCGCCGCCCATGAAGCGGTGATCAGCCAGATTCTCACCATGAACCTGCTGCGCATTCAGGCGTTCTGGAGCCACTACCGCTTTCGCCGCCAGAACAACGTGCTCAACTACGTGCTGCACCAGCAGCTGCGCCTGACCAGCGTGCTCTCCAGCCTGCGCCGCATGCTGCTTAACTGGCCCGACGCGCCGCAGCCGCTCTACGACGCCATCGACGCGCTGATGCAGGAGCTGGCGAACGCGCAGTGCGACAAATACCGGCTGGCGCGGATCCTGCGCAGCGTCACCCCCGCCGCCGACGGCGACTACCGCCAGCGCGCCTTTTGTCAGCGGCTGCGCTACTTCTGCTGGATGTACCTCAACGTCAGCCGCTGGATCCGCCTGCTGGCCCGTGCCGACGCCGATACCCGCTTTCAGCCGCCGCCCGTGCCCGCGCTGGCGCGGGAGAGCGACAGCGCCGAAGCCGGCTGGAGCGCGCTGCGCACCTTTTGCGCCGTCGTGGCGGGCTGCGCCTTCTGGATCACCACGCAATGGTCGGCCGGCGCGGCGGCGCTAACCCTGACCGCCATCGCCTGCGTGCTCTACTCGTCTGCACCCTCGCCCAGCGGCAGCGTCACCCTGCTGCTGAAAACCCTGCTCTGGCTGTCGCTGTTCAGCTTTGTGATGAAGTTCGGCCTGATGGTGCAGATCTCCCAGCTGTGGCAGTTTCTGCTGTTTTTGTTTCCGCTGCTGCTGACGCTGCAGCTGTTTAAGCTGCAGCAAAAGCAGCGCGCCGCGCTCTGGGGCCAGTTTATTGTTTTTATGGGCTCGTTTATCGCGGTGACCAACCCGCCGAGCTGGGATTACGCTGACTTTCTTAACGACAATATTGCCAAAGTGTGCGGCGTGATGCTCGCCTGGCTGGCGTTTCAGATCCTGCGCCCCAGCTCCGACGCGCGCCGCAGCCGCCGCCATATCCGCGCGCTGCGCCTGGCGTTTCTCGACCAGCTGCGCCGCCGTCCGCGCCTGAGCGAAAGCCGCTTCGAATCGCAGATCTACCATCGTATCAGCCAGCTGAGCAGCAGCCGCGACGAGCAGGCGCGCGTCTGGCTGCTGCGCTGGGGCGTCGTGCTGCTCAACTGTTCGCATATCGTCTGGCAGCTGCGCGACTGGCAGCCTGCGTCAACCGCGCTGGCGCAGATGCGCGAGGCGAGCCTGCAGGATTTGCAGCGCATCATCAGCGCGCGCGGCGTGCGGCACAGCTCGCTCGATCGGACGCTGACGACGCTGGAGGAGACGATCCGCCAGCTGGTGGCGGAGGACGATACGGAGGCGAACACGCTGGCGGGTATTTTATGGCGGCTGCGCTGTTCGCTGGCGCAGCTGAAACAGGCGGTGCCGGAATAGCTATTTGCAGTACTGCAGCTGCTGGCGGTCGAAATCGGCCTGCAGCTGCGCCAGGGTCTTACGCTGCTCGAAACGGGTTTTATCGTTAGCGGACATCGGCTCAATCACCAGCTCGCGCTCTTCAGGCGAATAGATAAAACGCCGGCGGATTTCGCTGCCGGTAAAGCTCTTGCCGATAATGCTGCCGCACACCATGGTCATGCTGGTGCGGTAGATCGCCGTTTGCTCAAAGTTGGTTTCGGTGGCGCTGCGCAAGATATCCTGGCAGCCCTTCTCTTCAAGCCGTTTGCGCGTGCTGTGGCTCAACCATTCGCGTCCTTTCGCGATGGACTCGCACTCGGCGCGCGCCGGGCTGGCGTCGATAGTGCGCTGAAGCTGACGTCCTGCTTCCGTCCTGAGCTGGGTTTCATTGGGTTGATCGCAGCCCGCCAGCAGCAGACAGAGCAGCAGTGCGCCCGTTTTCTTCATTCCTTCTCTCCTTTGATCGCACCAGATGAAAGTGTATAGAATCAGTATCATAGGCGGTAAATCATCAGGAGAACATAGCCGGAAAGTAAACTAAGCGTTAATAAAACGGCTCCATAAGGAGCCGTCGGTTAAGGAACCACTAGATCACGCCGCAGGCGTAGCGCCCGCCGCCGCCGCCAAGCGGCTGCGGATGATCGGCGTGGTTGTCGCCGCCGATATGCACCATTAACGCTTTGCCCTTGATCTCGTCCAGGGATTTCAGCCGCGGCGCCAGCACCGGATAGTCGGCGCTGCCCTTCTCATCAACGTAGATCGCCGGCAGATCGCCGAGGTGTCCCTCGCCGTAAGGACCAAGGTGCTTACCGGTTTTTTGCGGATCGAGATGGCCGCCCGCCGCGCCCGCCGCCACCGTTTTGCCTTCAGAGACGCCGGGTTCGCAGCTGCCGTTGGCGTGAACATGAAAGCCGTGCACGCCGGGCGTCAGGCCGTTCAGCTTCGGCGTAAACAGCAGACCATATTTCGTCTGCTCGACATCGACCGTGCCGATCGCCTCGCCGATGCCCTCGGCGCTCACTTTATGCAGTGTGACCTCTTGCGCCAGCGCGTTGCCGGCAAGGCCGCCGCTTATCGCAAACAGACATGCTAAGACCGATTTTTTCATTATCGCTTGCCTCTTATCTCCCACAGGGTGTGATAAGCCTGGCCGCAATTTCCGATCTGCGCCGCTGTTTGACACAGCTTTACGCTTCAGGGCACATCGTAACCCAGCGCCGCTTTGCGGATGCGGAACCACTGCTGGCGATCCAGCTTAACCTCAAGCGCCGCCACCGCTTCGCTGACGCGTTCAGGATTGCCGGAACCGACGATCGGCAGCGGCTGGCTCGGCAGCGCCAGCACCCAGGCGTAGACCACCTGCGCCAGGCTAGCGGCGCCGGTTTCGAGACGCACCTGTTCCAGTTCGTCGCGCAGCGGCTGATAGTGCGGATCCTGAAACAGCTCGCCGCCGCCCAGACAGGACCACGCCATTGGCCGCAGGCGCAGCTGCTGGCACTGATCGAGGGTGCCGTCCAGCAGCACGTTTTGCTGAATCGGCGAAATTTCCACCTGATTGGTGGTCAGCGTAAAGGGCAGACGCGACTGCAGCAGCGCGAACTGCGACGGCGTGAAGTTCGACACGCCGAAGTGGAGCACTTTACCGCTCTGATGCAGCGCCAGAAACGCCTCGGCCACCTCATCGGCGTTCATCAGCGGATCGGGACGATGGATCAGCAGCAGGTCGAGCCGGTCGGTGGCGAAATGGCGCAGCGAATTTTCCGCGCTCTGCACGATGTGCGCTTTGTCGGTGATGTAGTGCCCAATGCGATGTTCCGGCTTCGCGCGCGTGGCGATGCCGCATTTGGTGACGATCTGCAGACGATCGCGCAGGCCGGGCGACAGCTTCAGCGCCTCGCCAAAAGCGGCTTCGCAGCGGTAGTCGCCATAGATATCGGCGTGATCCACCGTGGTGATGCCTAATGAGAGGTGGTGTTCGATAAAGCTGACGCGCTGTTGCGGGGTCATTCCCCACTCCATCAGGCGCCAGTACCCCATGATCAGAGGAGAGAAAGCGGGGCCCTGCGGCGAGATCTGTTGCGCTTGTAGCATAGTGATATCCCTGTGTGTGCTCTTTCAGTCAGTGTCAGGGAGTATAACGAAAAGCGCTCAGAACAGGGATGGCTGCTGCGGTTCGGCATCGTCTTCCTGTTTCTGCTGGCGCAGCAGACGCAGGCGGCGCTGATGGCACAGGCGCAGCACGTCGCGCTTCTGCGCGTCGCTGAATTTCATCCAGTTGAAGCGCTCTTCCCGGCTGCGCAGGCAGCCGAGGCAGTAGCCGCGCGCATCCACCTGGCAGATGCCGCGACAGGGACTGGGTACCGGGAAAAACTCAAGTTGCTCCGCCACAGGCTCTCCACATCGCTGATGATCTCCTTTAAAGATAGCTCAAGGCGCAAGCCTTTCTCACTGCGACCCGCGTGTCTCGTCACTAAATGTAACTAATTAGTTTGGCTAAACTGATAATTCCGCGCATAGTGTTGAGCCTTTGTTAAGGTTTTCCCAAGTTATTAGCTTTATTCTCTTTTGGCGATAAATTGTTTTTACTGGATACTCATGCAGTTAAGAAAGTTACAATGTCACGAAAACACCTTTAATTTGGCGGTTTCCCTGTTCTTTGCGCTGGTCCTGAACGGTTTGTTTCTGTTCCGCGCCTGGGAACGCATTCCTTATACATCGCTGCACGACTACTTCTTTGCCGCCAGCCTGCCCCTTGTGCTGACGGCGGCGTTCGGCCTGATCTTTAATCTGGTCGCCTGGCCTTACCTGCGCAAGCCGCTGCTGGCGGTGCTGATCCTGACGAGCGCGGCGGCAAACTACGTTATGTTTAGCTTCGGCACCGTTATCGATACCAATATGGTGCAGAACGTCTTTGAAACCGATCTGCAGGAGTCCATCGCGCTGCTCAGCCGCAACGCCGCTATCTGGCTGCTGCTGATGGGCGTGGCGCCGACCCTTGTCATACTCCTGACGCGCTTCAAACGCCGCGAATGCTGGTGGATGAATCTCGCCTGGCGCGCGCTGTTTATGGCGGCGTCGCTGGGGGTTATCCTGCTGATGGCGCTGCTCTTCTATAAAGATTACGCCTCGCTGATCCGCAATAACAAAGGGTTGGTCAAAATGGTCACGCCGGCCAACATCGTCAGCGGCGTCGGCCACTACGTCAATAATCGCTGGATGAGAGGCAGCCAGGCCTGGGTGCATATCGGGCAGGACGCGCATAAGGGCCCCACCATCGCGGCGGAGCAGAAAAAAACGCTGGTGGTGCTGGTCGTCGGCGAAACCGCGCGCGCGGAAAACTTTTCGCTGGGCGGTTACGCGCGCGAAACTAACCCGCAGCTGAAAAAGCAGAATGTTATCTACTATCCGCAGGCGACCTCCTGCGGCACGGAAACCGCCATCTCTGTGCCCTGCATGTTCTCTAATATGCCGCGCGCTCACTACGACGCTAATCTGGCGCATCATCAGGACGGCGTGCTGGATATCCTCGGCCACGCTGGCGTCAGCGTGCTGTGGCGCGAAAACGACGGCGGCTGCAAAGGCGCCTGCGACCGCGTGCCGCATACCGATATGACGCTGTGGAAGCTGAACGACTGGTGCCAGGCGGGATCTTGCCTCGACGACGTGCTGCTGCACCGGCTGGATAACTATACCCACGGCCTGAATAACGACGGCATTATCGTGCTGCATCAGATGGGCAGTCACGGCCCCGCCTACTATCGTCGCTATCCGCCGCAGTTCCGCCAGTTTACGCCGACCTGCGACAGCAATCAGATTCAGGACTGCGACCATCAGGCGCTGATGAATACCTACGATAACTCTCTGCTCTACAGCGACGATATGATCGGCCGCACCATCGATATGCTGAAGGGGTTAAGCGATCGCTTTAACGTGGCGCTGGTCTATCTTTCCGATCATGGCGAATCGCTCGGCGAACACGGCATGTATCTGCACGGCGCGCCCTATCTGTTTGCGCCGTCTCAGCAGACGCATATTCCCCTGCTGCTGTGGATGTCGGATGATTACGCCAGGACCTACGGCATTAATCAGGCCTGTCTGCGCCAGCAGGCGCCGACGGCAGAGGTGTCGCAGGACAACCTGTTCCATACGCTGCTGGGAATGTTCAACGTGCAGACCAGCGAATATCAGCCGCAGCTCGACATGATCAGAACGTGCCGAAAAGCGGGCTAAGCGTTGCATCTGACCGATCGGTCTACTACCTTAAGCGCCATGAACAAGACGCAGCAACGCACCGAAACCCGTGAACATCTGCTCGCCACCGGCGAGCAGCTCTGTCTGCAGCGCGGTTTCACCGGAATGGGACTCAGCGAACTGCTGACGCTGGCGGAGGTGCCGAAAGGCTCCTTCTACTACTATTTCCGTTCGAAAGAGGCGTTTGGCGTGGCGCTGCTGGAGCGTTACTTCCTGCATCTGCACCAGCAGGTCGAGGCGCGGCTGCAGCGCGGCGAAGGCACCCCGCGCGAGCGGCTGCTGGCGCACTTTCGCCAGGCCGAGCGGCTGTTCAGCGAACAGGGGCATATTGTCGGCTGCCTGGCGGTGAAGCTCTCCGCGGAAGTCTGCGATCTCTCCGAGCCGATGCGCGACGCCCTGCAGCGCGGCGCCAGCCGCATTATCGCGGTTTATACGCAAACGCTCGAAGCGGCGCTGCGGCAGGAGACGATGAAGCTGCCCTACGCGCCGCGCGAGATGGCGGAAGTGATCTATATTCTGTGGCTGGGCGCCAGCCTGCAGAGCAAGCTGTCCCGCGAGCCGCAGCCGCTGCGCCTGGCGCTAAGCACTCTCGAACAGTGGCTGCAAATCCGCTGATTTTAAAAACGCCGTTTTATAGCAGACCGGTCTACTACAGGAGTTGTTATGGCAAGTACCCAGCTGTTTAACCCGCTCAAAGTGGGTGCGATTACCGTACCGAATCGCGTATTCATGGCGCCGCTGACGCGCCTGCGCAGCATCGAGCCTGGCGACATCCCGACGCCGCTGATGGGCGAATATTACCGCCAGCGCGCCAGCGCCGGCCTGATCATCACCGAGGCGACGCAGGTTTCTTTCCAGGCGAAAGGCTACGCCGGCGCGCCGGGCCTGCACACCCAGCAGCAGATTGCCGCCTGGAAAGCGATTAACGCAGGCATTCACGAGGCGGGCGGCCACAGCGCCGTTCAGCTATGGCACACCGGCCGCATTTCGCACAACAGCGTGCAGCCGGAAGGCAAAGCGCCTGTCGCGCCCTCTGCTATCGCCGCCGGTACGCGTACCTCGCTGCGCGCGGAGGATGGCAGCGTCTATCGCGAAGAGACTTCGACGCCGCGCGAGCTCACCGTCGCCGAGATCAAACAGATCGTGGCGGATTTCGGCCAGGCGGCCGCCAATGCGCGCGAGGCGGATTTCGATCTGCTGGAGCTCCACTCGGCGCACGGCTATCTGATGCATCAGTTCCTCGCGCCTGGCTCCAACCGTCGCACCGACGAATATGGCGGCAGCATTGAAAAACGCGGCCGCTTCGCGCTGGAAGTGGTCGACGCCGCCATCGCCAACTGGTCCGCCGACCGCGTCGGCATTCGCGTTTCGCCGATCGGCAGCTTCCAGAATCTGGACAACGGCCCTGAAGAGGAGAAAGCCGCGCTCTGGTACATCGGCGAGCTGGCGAAGCGCAATATCGCCTATCTGCACCTTTCCGAGCCGGACTGGGCGGGCGGCAAGCCCTACAGCGACGCCTTCCGTGAAAAAGTGCGCGCGATCTTCCCCGGCGTGATTATCGGTGCGGGCGCCTATACCGTTGAGAAAGCGGACGATCTGATTGCGCGCGGCCTGATCGACGCCGTGGCCTTTGGCCGCGACTTTATCGCCAACCCCGATCTGGTGGCGCGCCTGCAGCAGGACGCCCCGCTCAATCCCCAGCGCCCGGAGAGCTTCTACGGCGGCGGCGCGGAAGGCTATACCGACTACCCGACGCTTTAAGCGCGACGCTGGCGTGACGACGGTTACGCCAGCGCCCGTTTTTTGCTATTTTCACCGCTATACTTAGCGTTTGAGTCATCAGAAGATGACGATTTAATAAAAGAGGATGTTATGCGTTTACTTCACACCATGCTGCGCGTTGGCGATCTGCAACGTTCCATCGACTTTTACACCCGCGTTCTCGGCATGCGCGTGCTGCGTCAGAGCGAAAACACGGAGTATAAAT
Organism: Pantoea septica; assembly: GCF_002095575.1. Taxonomy (GTDB): domain Bacteria; phylum Pseudomonadota; class Gammaproteobacteria; order Enterobacterales; family Enterobacteriaceae; genus Pantoea; species Pantoea septica. The sequence goes on from NZ_MLJJ01000039.1 coordinate 21,988, forward strand.
ATACGCTGGCGTTCGTTGGCTATACCGAAGAGAGCGAAGGCGCAGTCATCGAGCTGACCTACAACTGGGGCGTGGACAGCTACGATCTCGGCAACGCCTACGGCCATATCGCGCTAGGCGTGGACGACGTCGCAGCGACCTGCGACCGCATCCGCAACGCGGGCGGCAAGGTCACGCGCGAAGCGGGTCCGGTTAAAGGCGGTTCAACTATTATCGCCTTCGTCGAAGATCCAGACGGCTACAAGATCGAGCTGATCGAAAACAAACACGCCGGTCACGGCCTGGGCAACTAAGTTTGCCGCTTCAGTCTGCGCGCTGCGACAGGCTGAAGCTTTCCCTTCTGCTGCACCCTCCTCTTTTTTTTGCCATAATGCGCGCTGCCTATTTTCTGCTATGAGATGCTGATGTCTGAAACGAACTCCCTGAACGCGCTGAATCAACGTTTCCGAGGTTTCTATCCTGTGGTGATCGATGTCGAGACCGCAGGCTTTAACGCGCAGACCGATGCGCTGCTGGAGATCGCCGCCACCACGCTGAAAATGGACGAAGACGGCTGGCTGCACCGCGACCAGACGCTGCATTTCCACGTCGAGCCTTTCGAAGGCGCGCTGCTTCATCCGGAGGCGCTGGCGTTTACCGGCATCGATCCCAGCAACCCGCTGCGCGGCGCGATTAGCGAATATGAGGCGCTGCACGCCATCTTCAAGATGGTGCGCAAAGGCATCAAGGATCACCACTGCAATCGCGCCATCATGGTGGCGCACAACGCGACCTTCGATCTCAATTTTATGATGGCCGCCGCCGGTCGCGCTGGTCTGAAGCGCAACCCCTTCCATCCGTTCGCCACCTTCGACACCGCCGCGCTGAGCGGGCTGGTGCTGGGGCAGACAGTGCTGGCGAAAGCCTGTAAAGCGGCAGGCATGGATTTTGACAGCACCCAGGCGCACTCTGCGCTCTACGATACCGAGCAGACGGCGACGCTGTTCTGCGAGCTGGTAAACCGCTGGAAACGGCTGGGCGGCTGGCCGCTGCCGATGGCGGCGAGCGACGACGCGGAAGCGGCGCCGGAGCAGGCATAAAAAAAGGCCGACTTGCGTCGGCCTTTTTTATTGCGCTGTTTTTATTCCGCTTCTTTGTGCTTTTCCGCCGTCTCTTTGATCAGCGACTGCAGTTCGCCGCGCTGGAACATCTCGACGATAATATCGCAGCCGCCGACCAGCTCGCCGTCTACCCACAGCTGCGGGAAGGTCGGCCAGTTGGCGTATTTCGGCAGCTCTGCGCGAATATCAGGGTTCTGCAGAATATCCACGTAAGCAAAGCGCTCACCGCAGGCAGAGAGCGCTTGCACCGCCTGCGCAGAGAAACCGCAGCTTGGCAGTTTCGGCGAGCCTTTCATATACAGCAGGACCGGGTTTTCTGCGATCTGGCGCTGAATTTTTTCTACAGTACTCATAATTGCCTTCCTTAATTCCTTACTTCGTGTTTGTTTATTGTAGCGACTTCGCCCCGTCACTGAAAACGACAATTTCTCGCTTGTCGGGCGAAACCGCCATGTTTGTTAAGTTCTTTAGTAAAGATCTGAGTTTTTATGACGATAATCAAAACCTAAGCTGTTCATAACTGGTAATAACTTTGCTGCTATAAACCGCTGAAATCGCTCATTTATGCGTCAGATGCAACCCTGTAACAGTTTAATAGAAAAATGGCTTAACTTTTGAAAAAAACCTGGCTTAGAATGGCCCCGGCGCTGATCTCCGATCAGATTTTTCTAACCTCGTTACGGCCTGTTGTCGTAACCGCTAACCCTGTAACCGGACTATGCGATTACTGATTACGCTCTTTATATTAGCTTTCGCGCAGCTGTTCATGAATATCGCTTCGGCCTCGCCGCAAGCGCCGGTTAACGCCAGCCTGCACAAGGCGGAGAAAAAAAGCGCGCGCGAAGATGAGCGCCGCAAACGGCGACCGGTTAAAACCAGCGCGAAAAAAACGCGCTCTTCTACTGCGCAAAAACTCAAACTGAAAAAGCAGAAGAAAATTGAAACGGCTAAGCTTGCCCCTTCCGCCGCCGACACGAAAAAAACCCTTACGTCTTCTCGCAAACGCTATGGCCGCCAGCGCACGCTGAGCACCGCAAAAGCTGCTAATCTCCCGCTGCTGGATACCGACGGCACTTCCACTATCAAAATGAGCAAGTCCCATCGCCTCCGCTACCAGAAAGCGCGCGAAACGGCGATGACCAAGCTAATGGGGCAGCTGGGCAAGCCTTATCAGTGGGGCGGTACCTCGCCGCATACCGGTTTCGACTGCAGCGGCCTCGTCTGGTACGCCTATAAAGACCTGGTCAAATTCAGAATTCCGCGCACCGCAAACGAAATGTACCACCTGCGCGACGCTGCGCCGGTGAAACGCGAATCGCTGGAGAAAGGCGATCTGGTCTTCTTTCGTATCAACGGCCGCGGCACCGCCGACCACGTCGGTGTTTACCTTGGCAACGGCAAATTCATTCAGTCGCCGCGTACCGGCAAAGATATTCAGATTAGCGCCTTGGGTGAGGATTACTGGCAGCGTCACTATATTGGCGCACGCCGTATGATGACGCCAAAAACTATTCGCTGAGCCTACTGGTAAGAAAAAGTGATGCTGGCCAGCGCGTTAGCTGAACCCGGTTTGATATTACCGGTACGCACATATCTCGCCTCAAATGGCAGCATTATCGTCTCTGCCTTGTTAAAGGTTGTTATATAGCGCTGATTAAGCGTTCCGGGGGTGCTGCTATCCGGCCCCAGCATCACCGGCTGCCCGTAGCTGCTAAACTGGACGCCGACGCCATCAGCGCTGGAATCTTGCGTCAGAGACACTGTAGACGAGTAATTGCCTGGCTTGCTCTGATCGGTCATCACCATTTTTAGCTCCACACCACTTTCACATTTTAACCCAATCTGGAAAGAGACAGCTGCAGAGAGGCTCCCTTCGGTTGGCAGATCACGCGCATCGATCTCGCCTAAATCAACCTGGCTTTGCGGTGTTAAAACTGTGCAGCTTCTTGCCCTTATGTCAAAGGTGGTCGGTTCGATAATAATACTGGCAGTCGCAGATGATGATGAAGAAGTGCCGGTCATAACCGCAGCTGTAAGCCTTGGTGTCGAGCGAGAGCCTGGCTGCAAACGCTCATTCGTTTTAACAAACTCTAATTTAGCTGACCAGCCTAGATTCGCCGGATTTGTAGAGCCGCTGCTAAAAGGATAGGTCTTCAAAATGTTCTCTGACAGGCACTGATATTCATTGTCCGGGGCGCCTTGATCTTTAACTTGTAAAATATAGCCGATGCCGGGAATGCCTGCCTGGTAAACGCGGCAATAGTTCTGACCTCTCCTCAGCGTCAGGTTAGTCGGTATAGCGCTGCTGGCCGCCTGGACGGTGCCACTAGAGCACGTTTCCCACCATCCACAATAGATATTTTCAACCACAGCGTCGTAAGTTAAATTTGGCTCCAGTGCGATTGTGTCTGCCGCACCGGTATAAGTGATATTCTGCGGCTTCAATATTAAATTTTGTTTGAACTCTGAACCTTGTGCGTTAGAAAATGCGGTTGACAGCGCCAGCGCGCCCAGGCCAATGACCGCTTTAATACAACTCTTATGATGCACGGTTACAGCTCCTTAGCATAACAAATTCAGTCAAATCGCGTTTACTGATATTCCACATTCCAGACTACACTTGCAGATACTGGCCCGGCTTTGAGCGGCGCGCCCGTTGCCGCCAGGCGGGCGAAAAAATTTATTGCAACCCGATCGTCACCGGCACGTCCTTTCGCTGCCGTCTGTTCGCCCACAGCCAGGCGGTTACCCTCTTCGTCCAGCAACTGAATGCCAACTCCTGTCGCTCCCGACGGGTCAATGCGAATCAATGTGGGGTCGTTCTCATCTTTCTGCGCCGTAAAACGTATTTTCGCGCCGCTAAAAGCGACACCGCAGTTTTCGAGGTTCAGCACAAAAGGCGTCTGCGGCCTCTGACTGTCCGGCGCATAAAGATCGCTAGCCTGTACCGTACCCATTGGGACATTGAGATTAATCGAGTCGGCTGCGACAACGCAGCTGTTAACTCGCACTGAACCTGTGACTCTGATCAATGTGTCATAGCCGAGCGCATGGCTGCTTAGCAGCGACAGCCAGGCTGCCGTGACCAGAATCGTGCTCCTCCTCATAAACATGTCACCTCCTGTGAATAGAGCCCGCTCCTTGCATTGTAGAACGCTTTATCAAGCCGATAACTGGCTTTACAGCTCTGCTGTGCGCCTTTTCCCCAGCGCACATTAAGCTCCCCCTGCTGTGGCAGACCCGACATATAGAGGCCGCCGCTGTCCCCGACGATACTGCTGTTCAGATTTTCTCCAACCAGACTTGCTGTGGCACCAAACGGAACCTGTCCCTGTTTATAGTTGAGATACAGCATTGCCTTCTTTCCAATCTGCGTAGAGAATTCTACGCGCGTCATAGCGCCACCGCCGGGAAGGGTACTCGCCACGGGATTTTTCAGCTCCGTCTCTGGACTCAGAGTGTTGACATCCAGCTCAACCCGATTAACCTGGTAAGGTGAGGCGTAAGGAATAACCGCATAGCCGCGACTATCCGTTTCGAGGCCACGGTGGTTGCGGATAGCCACATGCGCCGCTCCCGGCGCTTTAACCAGTATATTGGTTTCGCCCAGCGGCTGGCTTAAGGTCAGACCATCCTCATGCAGCACCATCCCGCCACTTGTGCCGTAGCTGAGGGTGCGAGACTTCCGGGCATAGCTGTAACTGGCATGATAATTGCCAACTGCGTTTTTATACTGTAAAGCTACATCGCCACCAACCTGCTGTTGGCGGCTGTAGTGCTGGCTTACGTTGTAATATAACTCAGGCTGCTGCGGCAGATAGCCGCCGATGCCTATCCCCTGGCTAAAGCCAGAAGAGGCGGAGTGCGTCATGCTATAATTTACGCGGCGGCTATCTGCGCGCTCTCCCAGCGGTAATGACAGTGACAACGCAAAGACGTTATCTTTACGGTGATCAAACAACGTGGTGTTATGCTGAAAGCTTATCCCCCAGGAGAGATCCCCCCATGAGTTGTTCCAGGCACCATTAATACCTTCAGTTACCCTGGCACTGTGCCAGTAGGTCTGGCGGTTCCAGGAAAGTGAGAGCGACCCTAACGATCCCATATTATGCGATAGCATCAGCTGATTTTTTGACTTGCGCGCCAGTCGTAAATCGTAACGGCTGTCAAAGCGCTCCTCTCCATTCAGATCGCCCTTCGCTGAACTGCCTCCCCAGAGTCCCTGATAAGTGGTATCACTCAGGGTGTAAAATCGCTGCGTCGAAAAGCGCCAGGCATAAAAATTAAGTAGTGTACTCGCATTGTTCAACAATTTACTGTAACGCAGCCGAACAGAGCTACCTTGATAGATATGGTCATCGGCCAGAAGACTGCGCGCCTGAATAGCATCAACAGAGTAGGCACCCAGCATTCCGAGGTTCTGTCCTAATCCGCCTGCCAGCGCCTGATAGCGATTGGCCATCTGGGTACCGCTGTAAAAGGTCAGGCCGTGATCCCAGCCATAAAATATTTCACCCTGAAAAAACAGGGGATTATCCTGGTTTGAGCCACTGCGATAGCGGCCTGCTGCCAACGAGTATCGTATTTGACCCGGCCGGACCAGGTTAGGGACGCTGGCAAAAGGCACGGTGAATTCACTGACGCGACCATTTTCTTCAGCGATCTGCACCTGTAGATCGCCACCGGAGGCGATCGGGAAAAGATCTTTAAAAACAAACTCGCCCTGCGGAACTGTATTCTGGTAAATAATGGCACCATTCTGCCGGACGGTCACAGTGGCGTTATCTTCCGCAATTCCTCGTACCTCCGGGGCATAGCCGCGCTGGCTGGTGGGAAGCATACTTTCGTCGCTTTCTAGCGTCATACCAGTCAAGCCAACAGGATCGAAAATTTGTGGCGACGCGAAGGTTTCGCCCACCTTAAACTGCGCCTGTAAGTCGGACATATCCCGCTGCGCCCAGCTGCGGACATGACTTAGCCTCTCACTACTGTGTGCCGCCCAGGTACTGGTATCATGCAGCCGCCACCCTCCCAAATTGACCGAGCTGTTTAGGCCAATAAATAGTCGCTGGTTATTCGCCTGTTCACTGTCGGCATAATGACTATAAGAGCCATTCAGGATGTAGTTCAGCATGACGCTGGGGATGCCGTTATCCCAGCTGTGCGGATCGATATACCCCCGGGGCTGCGTTTTCAGATTACGCTGCGCTATGGTTAACTGGGCCGAAAGCGTGCGTACATCTACCTCGCTTTTTACGCCTGGAATGCGTTGAGAGAGAAAGTAACAGGCTCGCGGTGGCATGTCGTGCTTCTCGCTGGAGATCATCCCTAATGACTTTATCTGTTGTTCACTGAAGCAGAGCTCCGGCTTCTTAGAGCCAGCAGGATAGTCGAGCGTAATCAGGTCGGTAAAAAGATAAGACCGGTTAAGATAAACGCTGAGGTTATACTGACCCGGTGGGATTTCGCTTCCCCTGGCGATCCATGAAAGATCGACATCCCTGGCATTATCATCGCTTAAAAATTGCGGATTGAATTTCATCTCAGCAAGCGCTGATTGATAAAACCAAGGCAGCATTATTGCGATTGAAAAACTCAGATAGTTAATTTTCACGGTATCTTTTTTAACCTATCGAAGCAATTTTAAAGCAGGATCGTTGTTTTATCCGTCAATGCACCATAGTCATTAATTGTTTGGAAGCTGACTTTTTTTGTTTGTCCCTTGTTAGCAGATAACGTAGCACTGCTATTTGGCGTCACCATCACACTGGGGACAGGCTTATCATCAAGTCGGATATTAACAAGCGTAATAAAAAAAGGCGTAGAGTTACTAACAATCACCTTACCATGCTCTTTTTTAAAGTTTATCTTTCGCCATGCATCAGCCGCCTCTTTATTAAGACTTTCAGGCCGGTAAAAAAGCTTAATACGGCTTGCAGCAGCAAACTGCAATGAATTTGATCCCCCTTCTTCTTTCATTTGCGGAATGGCTTTAACCGTCACCCAATAAAGCGACTCACGATCTTCCGGTAGTCTGTGACGGTTAATAAGTATGCGTAAAATATTTTCACTCTTGGGATTCATAAGAAAAAGAGGCGGCGTAATGATAAAATCTTTCGTTCGCGTTCCCTTTTCATCTTCAATCCAGGACTGTATCAACCACGCTGTATCAGTGGCGGTGTTACGTACGCCCAGCGCAGCGTGTACAACTGTGCTGGGGAAGATGATGCGAGTAGCGCTCAATCCTACTCCGCCCCCCCAGGCCAGTGATGAGACTAATGTGAGGGCTGCTGCTAGCGTAATTCTCCAGCTTGACATGACAATCTCCCGGCTCGCCCGGCCCGCAGACCGGGCTGCAACTATTATGAATAAACCAGCGTATAGGTTGCGGTGGCGCTGGCATCACCCGCTGTCGCGTCACCAAGTGGGGAGGCAAACTGCGCGCTAAAATTGAGCTTATTAGTCCCTTCTTTTAACAAAATCTTTGAAGATTCAGTGTTCAGGGCAATTTGTTGACCTGTTTCGTCATAGATACGGATCACGACGTTCTGCGCACTGTTGCCATTCTGACCTGTAGCAAGACTGCTTGGATCATTCTTGTCAGCCGTTCCGCTAAATACCACGGATACCCCTGACGTCGACTGAGCCTCACACCCTTCAAGCATGATAGAAAAGTGTTTTTTATTCTGAGCTTCACTATTTGCAGAGGAGAGCATTGAAGCCTGGACCTGTCCCAAATCAACGGAAATATTAGAGCTGTCGCTGCTAATGGCGCAGGTAGTTGTCACGACGCTACCACTAAAGGATATTGTCCCCCCCATTTTTTCTATGGCCATCGCTGAAGAAAAAGGGAGCGCAGCCAGTAATACTGTGGCCAAAACCTTGCCAGGGCCTTTCATTTTCTCATGGGTTAATTTCATATTATTTCAGTCCTCTTTTCAGGGTATTACTTTTATTTACTGACCTCCGCGCCGGGAAGCAGCCTGTTCGATGTGTAGTTATTTTTTTAAACCAATTAATATTTCGACTACTTACTCAGATTTAATAAAATATCATTGAGCCGCATACAGGCAGAACTCTACCCATTCCTGGTGAAAAACTTTACGGTCGGCTGTTAATTTAACAAACCATAAGTGTTTTACCTCCTGCGAGATCAGCAAACCTGAATAGCCGCCACATTTGCGATGAAAAAAAAGTTACCACTCCTCCTGCATTATTTTCAATTAAAATTTTTCCTTTAAATACTCTTTTTTTGACGCTAACAACTTTAGAAAAATTCTCTTTATCCGTAAGGCAGGTGGATGTATTTATTTAATTTTAATATCTATTTTAAATATATAGCGCAAGTTAAAATTCCCTTACATTGCAGGCTTTTTCGCTTTGCGCAACGACCATCGCTATAGCGCACATCGACCCCATCTGCGCTGAACAAGGGTAAAGATCTCGTTTTATCCGCCCCGCCTTGTTAGAATCCCCCTCTTTCGTTGCGCAACGTCGCGTAGCGCTGCTCCGTACGCAAGGTTTTATGTCTTTTTACCCTGCCAGAACCTCCATGCATGGCGGTAAACAAAGCGATAGTAAACAGCCGTGCGGACGCAATCGTTTAACTAATTATTTATCAAAGGGTTATTGAAAGCCCTGGAGTGACTGTTCAATGGCAACAATTAAAGATGTAGCGAAACGTGCTGGTGTTTCTACCACCACCGTTTCTCACGTCATCAACAAAACGCGTTTTGTGGCGGAAGAGACGCGTAACGCCGTCTGGCAGGCAATTCAGGAGCTGCACTATTCGCCCAGCGCCGTGGCGCGCAGCCTGAAGGTCAATCACACCAAAACGCTGGGGCTGCTTGCCACCTCCAGCGAAGCGCCCTATTTTGCGGAAATCATCGAGGCGGTCGAGCACCACTGCTTCGAGCGCGGCTATACCTTAATTCTCGGCAACGCTCATAACGATCTGCAGAAGCAGCGCGCCTATCTGTCGATGATGGCGCAGAAGCGCGTCGACGGCCTGTTGGTGATGTGCTCCGAGTACCCGGACGATTTGCTTAAGATGCTGGAAGAGAACCGCAATATTCCGATGGTGGTGATGGACTGGGGCGAATCGCGCGGCGACTTTACCGACACCGTGCTCGATAACGCTTTCCAGGGCGGCTATCTGGCGGGACGCTACCTGATTGAACGCGGTCACCGCGATATTGGCGCCATTCCCGGCCAGCTGGAGCGCAACACCGGCGGCGGACGCCATGCGGGCTTTTTGAAAGCGCTGGGGGAAGCGGGCATCGCGGTGCGTCCCGAGTGGATCGTACAGGGCGACTTCGAGCCGGAATCGGGCTATCAGGCGATGCAGCAGATCCTGCAGCAGAAGCAGCGCCCGACGGCAATCTTCTGCGGCGGCGATATTATGGCGATGGGCGCCATCTGCGCCGCCGACGAGATGGGACTGCGCGTGCCGCAGGATATTTCGGTGATCGGCTATGACAACGTGCGCAACGCGCGCTACTTCACTCCGGCGCTGACCACCGTGCATCAGCCTAAAGCCCAGCTGGGCGAGAAGGCGCTGGAGATGCTGCTGGATCGCATCACCAGCAAACGCGAAGTGTCGCAGACCATCGAAGTGCATCCCACGCTGATCGAACGCCGCTCGGTCGGCGACGGCCCGTTCCGCGACTACCGCCGTTAATCCTCGCTCAACCACTCCTGATTGAGCGTTTGCGCATCGCCGAGATAGCTGAGCAGCCAGCTAAGCGCCGGCGATGCGCGTGCTTCGGACCAGCTCACGCAGCAGGGACTTTCCGGAAAGGGCGCAGGCAGCGTCAGCTCCGCCAGCTCGCCCTTATCCAGCAGCGGACGCGCCAGATGGCCCGGCATCATCGCCACGCACAAGCCATCCAGCACGCACGCCAGCCCCGCCTGCCAGTCCGGCACCACCAGACGCCGCTGGTTATCCAGCGTCCAGGTCATGCGCCGCGGCAGCGCGCGCGAGGTATCCTCCAGCACCAGCGACGGCCAGGCGCGCAGCGCGTCGTCGTCGAGCTGCGGCTGCTGCGTCAGCGGATGGTGGCGCGCCACGACGCAGCGCCAGTTCAGCGCGCCCATATCGCGAAAGGCGAAGCGTCCGCCAACCGGGATCGCCTGGGTGGCGCCGATCGCCACGTCGACGCGTCCGTCGGCCAGCGCGTCCCAGACGCCGTTAAATACCTCATAGCTGATGTGCAGCTCCATATCGGGAAAGTGGCGATAGAAGTCGGTCACCAGCTGGCGGCTACGCGGCAGCTTCACGATGCGATCGACCGCGATGCTGAGCTGCCCGCGCCAGCCGTTCGCCAGCTGCTGACACTGTCTGCGCGTGGCGAGCATTTTTTTGATAACCTCGCGGCCTTCGCGCACGAAATGCTCGCCAGCGGCGGTCAACGCCACGTCGCGATGCTGCCGTTCGAACAGCGGCACCGCCAGCCAGGTTTCCAGCTGGCGCACCGTATAGCTGACGGCAGAGGGCACGCGATGCAGCTCCTGCGCGGCGGCGCTGAAACTGCCGGTGCGCGCTACGGCGTCTACCACTTCAAGCGCATATTCGGACCACATGCTTTTTCCTTTCAAAAATTTTCACAGCACTCTGCAAATATTAACGTTTCACAGCGGCAGGCGCACCCTTTTACACTTTGCCGCGTTTAACCTGCCTGACGAAATATGAGATTAAAAACCATGCTGTCATCAAAAGGATTTATGCCCTACCTCGCCCTGCTCAGCATGCTGGGCTTTCTGGCGACCGATATGTATCTTCCCGCCTTTGGCGCGATGCAGATCAGCTTCAATACCTCGCCCGGCATTATCAGCGCCAGTATGAGTCTGTTCCTGGCGGGCTTCGCCATCGGTCAGCTTTTCTGGGGCCCGCTCTCCGACCGCATCGGCCGCAAACCGGTTCTGCTGATGGGGCTGGGGCTGTTCGCGCTCGGCTGCGCCGGCATGCTGTGGGTGGAAAATGCAGTGCTGATGCTGGCGCTGCGCTTTGTTCAGGCGATCGGCGTCTGCGCCGCGGCGGTGAGCTGGCAGGCCCTGGTGGTGGATCGCTATCCGCGCGCGCGCGCCAATAAGGTGTTCGCCACCATCATGCCGCTGGTGGCGCTTTCGCCCGCGCTGGCACCGCTGCTTGGTGCCTGGCTGATTAGCCATTTTCACTGGCGCTCAATCTTTCTGGTGCTGACGCTGACCGGCGTGGCGCTGATGCTGGTCACGCTGCGCCTGCCCGCCAACCGCCCGACGGCGAAAGAGGCGGGCGATCAGCCGGGCTTTTTCTCGCTGCTGCGCTCCGGCGTCTATGGCGGCAACGTGTTGATCTATGCCGCCTGTTCCGCCAGCTTTTTCGCCTGGCTGACCGGTTCACCTTTTATTCTCGCTGACGCGGGCCTGACGCCGGCGGATATCGGCCTCAGCTATATTCCGCAAACCATCGCCTTTTTGCTGGGCGGATTTGGCTGCCGCGCGCTGCTCAACCGCTTTGCCGGCGCGAAGCTTCTCCCCTTGCTGCTGGCGCTTTACAGCCTGAGCGTGGCGACGTTGTTCGCCGTGGCGCTTACCGGAAGCCACAATCTGATCGCCCTGCTTGCGCCCTTCTGCGGCATGGCGTTGGCGAACGGCGCCATTTACCCGATCGTGGTGTCGAATGCGCTGCTGCCGTTCCCGCACGCCACCGGTAAAGCCGCGGCGCTGCAGAATACTCTGCAGCTCGGTCTTTGCTTCCTTGCTAGCCTGGCGGTCTCCGCAGGTTTACAACAGCCGCTGCTGATGACTACGCTGATTATGGTGACCACTATCGCGCTGGCGATAGCGGGCTACGTCTGGCAGCGACGCGCCAGCGCACAAATGGATATTGTCCGCGTTACCACTCCCTGCCAGGATAATCACTAAGGCAACTTTTATAGTTAGCTGACTAACAATAAGTCGTTGAATACTGACCTGGTTGAGCATATACTCGAACAGGTCAATAAATCTGCAAAAAATCAATAACATAATTGTTTTATTATTAGGCGAAGCTTATCGCCCGGATGGTGTCTGCGCGCGCGTTTCCTGCTGCGTCAGACAACGATTTTCAGATCCAATCCTCTGTAAAACGTCGGATATCAGGCGCACGGAGCAATCCGTGACATTTCTCACAGGCTTGAGAAATTGACTATTCTTTTTCTCAGGTTCAACGCGGACAGGTGATGGAGAAGCTATGAGTTCATCGTTAATAGAAGAAGTGAGCCTTGAAGAAAACCACTGGTATCGCATTGTCCACGAAATGCTGGAAAAAGCGGACATCGAAATCAACGGCAGCCGCCCCTGGGATATTCAGGTTAAAAAGCCTGACTTTTTTAAGCGCGTGATTCAGGAAGGCTCACTTGGTCTTGGCGAAGCTTATATGGATGGCTGGTGGGAGTGCGAACGGCTGGATATGTTTTTTCACCGCGTGCTGAAGCACAAGCTGGACCAGCAGTTGCCGCACCACTTCAAAGATACGCTGCGCGTGGCCGCCGCGCGTCTCACCAACCTACAGTCGAAAAAACGCGCATGGATCGTGGGCAAAGAGCATTACGATCTCGGGAACGACCTCTTCTCGCTGATGCTCGATCCCTATATGCAATACTCCTGCGGCTACTGGAAAGAGGCCGAGACGCTGAAGCAGGCGCAGGAAGCGAAGCTGGATATGATCTGCCGCAAACTGCAGCTGGAGCCGGGCATGACGCTGCTGGACATCGGCTGCGGCTGGGGCGGCCTGGCGGAGTATGCCGCGCGCCACTACGGCGCGGTGGTGCACGGCGTTACCATCTCGGCAGAGCAGCAGAAGCTAGCGCAGCAGCGCTGCGAAGGACTGGACGTCACTATTCTGCTGCAGGATTATCGCGATCTTAATCAGCAGTTTGATCGTATCGTTTCGGTGGGCATGTTCGAGCATGTTGGCCCGAAAAACTACGCCACCTACTTCGACGTGGTGGACCGCAACCTCAAGCCGGACGGACTGTTCCTGCTGCATACCATCGGCGCCATCCGCACCGATATGAATGTCGATCCCTGGATTGATAAATATATTTTCCCCAACGGCTGTCTGCCGTCGGTGCGCCATATCGCGGACGCCAGCGAGTCGCATTTCATTCTGGAAGACTGGCATAATTTCGGCGCCGATTACGACACGACGCTGATGGCCTGGTATGAGCGCTTCCTGCAGGCGTGGCCGCAGCTGGCCGAAAAGTACGGCGAGCGGTTTAAACGCATGTTCAGCTATTATCTCAACGCCTGCGCCGGCGCCTTTCGCGCTCGCGATATTCAGCTGTGGCAGGTGGTTTTTAGCCGCGGCGTAGAAGGCGGCCTGCGCGTCGCGCGCTAAGCCGCTCTGTTGAATAAGGCGCCTGGAGCGCCTTTTTTATGCTTATTCGACGTCCGGACGCAGAGCGGCAGCTTCGCGCTGCGCCAGCACGCGCTCGACGGTATCGACGATCGCCTGAGTGTGCGGATCGATCTCGATATTGACACGATGTCCCAGCTTCTTCGCGCCAAGCGTAGTGCGCTCCAGGGTTTCCGGGATTAAATAGACGCAGAATTTGCTTTTGGTCACTTCCCCCACGGTCAGGCTAATGCCGTCAATACCGACGAAGCCTTTATGCAGAATATATTTCATCTGCGCCGGATCCTGAATTTTAAACCAGACTTCGCGGTTATTTTCCGACTGGATAATTTTACAGATTTCCGCAGTGGTCATAATATGGCCAGACATCAGGTGGCCGCCGATCTCATCGCTGAATTTCGCCGCGCGTTCAATATTGACAACGTCGCCTTCCTGCAGGTCGCCTAAATTGGTGACGCGCAGCGTTTCTTTAATCAGATCGAAACTGACGCGGTTGCCTTCAATGGCCGTCACCGTCAGACAGCAGCCGTTATGCGCCACCGATGCGCCCAGCGCCAGCCCCGGCAACAGCTCTTCCGGCAGCTCTGCGACATGGGTGCGAAACAGATCTTTTTCTTCAATGGACACAATCTTTGCGGTGCCCTGCACAATTCCGGTAAACATAGTTTTGGCCTCTGCGAAGTTTGCTCTAGCTTACCACAGCTTAGCGCGCGGATATTATTTCCGCGTCGCGCCCGCTTTACGGCCGCAATATAACGCACAGCATGACAAAACTTGGTGAATCCCGTTAATGCCGCTACACTAACCGCGCATTTCTCCGGGATCATTCCCCCTTTTCTTTTTTAACAGGTGTTAACGTGCAGAAGTATTTAACAGAAGCGCGTCAATTGCTTGCCCTTGCGATTCCGGTCATCCTTGCTCAGGTGGCGCAGACCGCAATGGGATTTGTAGATACCATCATGGCCGGCGCGGTTAGCGCCACGGATATGGCCGCCGTCGCAGTCGGCACCTCTATCTGGCTTCCGGCCATTTTATTCGGCCATGGTCTTCTGCTTGCATTGACGCCAACCGTAGCGCAACTCAACGGCTCCGGCCGCCGCGAACGTATCGCTGAACAGGTTCGCCAGGCTTACTGGCTGGCCTTCTTCGTCGCCATTCTGATTATGGTGGTGCTGTGGAACGCCGGTTACGTCATTCGCGCCATGCAGGATATCGACGAACAGCTGGCGCTAAAGGCGGAAGGCTATCTTCATGCCCTGCTCTGGGGCGCGCCCGGCTACCTCTTCTTCCAGGTGATGCGCAACCAGTGCGAAGGCCTGTCGAAAACCAAACCCGGCATGGTGATGGGCTTTATCGGCCTGCTGGTCAATATTCCGCTCAACTGGATCTTTATCTACGGCCACTTCGGCATGCCGGCGCTGGGCGGCGTGGGCTGCGGCGTGGCGACAGGTTCGGTGTACTGGGTGATGTTCCTGGTGATGCGGCTGTGGGTGCGCCGCATGGGCGGCATGCGCGATATCCGCATGCGCTCTCGCTGGTCGCCGCCGTCGCGCGCCGTGCTGCAGCGTCTCTTTTCGCTCGGCCTGCCGGTGGCGCTGGCGCTCTTTTTCGAGGTGACGCTGTTTGCCGTGGTGGCGCTGATGGTGTCGCCGCTGGGCATCGTCGACGTTGCGGGCCATCAAATCGCGCTGAACTTCAGCTCGCTGATGTTCGTGCTGCCGCTGTCGCTTGGCGTCGCCACCACTATTCGTGTCGGCTACCGGCTGGGTCAGGGCTCGGCTGAGCAGGCGCGCGTCGCGGCCTGGACCGCGCAGGGCGTCGGCGTCTGTATGGTGGCGATAACCGCCCTGCTGACCGTGACCTTCCGCCATCAGATTGCCCTGCTCTATAACGACAACCCGGAAGTGGTCGCGCTGGCGGCGCAGCTGATGATGCTGGCGGCGATCTACCAGTTCTCCGATTCGATTCAGGTTATCGGCAGCGGCATTCTGCGCGGCTATAAAGATACGCGCTCGATCTTCTTTATTACCTTTATCGCCTACTGGCTGCTGGGGCTGCCCAGCGGCTATACGCTGGCGATGACCGACTGGGTGGTGCCGCGTATGGGTCCGGCGGGCTTCTGGTGCGGGTTTATTATAGGCCTGACCTCGGCGGCGATTATGATGCTGTGGCGCATTCGCCGCCTGCAACAGCTGCCCGCGCAGGTGATCCTTGCGCGTGCGGCACGCTAAGAGAGAGGGTTGCAGGAGAGAGATGGGCTTCGACTTCTCTCTCCTGCGCTTCGCGCCGCGTCTTTAACGTCCTGCTACGTCTAAAAAAACGACGCATAGCGCAGTTGCTGGTCAGTCAGCACTAAAAAAGCGTTTTTCCCCTTGCCAGCGTTGCGGCGTGTCGTTAATATTCGTCCCCGCTGTCGCCCTGACAGCGTGTTGCGCTCTTAGCTCAGTTGGTTAGAGCACCACCTTGACATGGTGGGGGTCGATGGTTCGAGTCCATTAGAGCGCACCAAGTGCGTCCGTAGCTCAGTTGGTTAGAGCACCACCTTGACATGGTGGGGGTC